>NZ_WJBG01000180.1 GCF_009709555.1 Streptomyces blattellae
CAACACCCTCAGCACCGCCCTTGACGGCCCCGCCAACGACGAGTCGACCCGCGACGACGGCGATGACCCGCCGCCGTGCGGAGCCACCGTCCACTGACGTTGCCGTCAACTACTGCCGTCACGACGTGCAGAAGCCCCGCCAGAAACGATCTGGCGGGGCTTCATATTTGCGCTTGCGTGCTCTCACAAGCCCCAGGCGGACTCGCGGAACTGCCGCACTTCGGACGCGCTCGTCACCCACTCGGAGATGCGATTCCCGTCCTCGTCGACTTCACGGTGAGGCTCTACGTACCGCCACGGCTCTTGCGGGTCGAACGGTTCGTCGAGCTCATCCAGGAAGATGAGCGAATTCTGGACGTGGACCACATCCCCGTCTCGATACATAGGCCAACATGAGATGAAATTACTGGCTTCCGGATCAGTGATCGAAGCAATGAGACAAGAGGTCACCTTCTCGGAGCATTCAATTTCCCTCAGGGCACTCTCCCAGCTTCGGCGGTATTCATCCACCGACCAGAAGCTCAGATCCATCCGGAACGTCTCCGCGAAGCTGCCGACTCTGATCCTGGCGACAGCATCGGAGGATGACGGGGTCGCACCCTCCGAAACCGGATCGTCGATCACCTCGATTGAGAATCCATCATTCCTTGAGGTAGTTGAGATCTGGGTCATAGGTTCCGATCCGTTGCCCTCTGCGGTTGAACATCTTCCAGCCGTCCGTCACGTTATGGCCATCGACATCAGGCGTAATGTAGTTCTTTCCGTTGGAAAAGACGACCTGGCCATGCGAATTGAACGGTGCCTTCTGCGCGGGAATTCTTGTCCTGTACCCAAGTGCACCTGCCCGATCGGCCACGGTCCCGGCGTACAGCTCTCGGTTCTGCCGACTGCGCTCAGCCACCGAGTCCGGATGGTAGGGGTCACCCTTGAGCGCAGGGGAAGAGGTATACCCCTCCGGAAGGTCACAGTTGCTGTTGTGAACGAGAACCGGCGTGGCCCCCGCCAGCACATAGTACGTGTGCTAAGCGACCCCTCCCCACCTGCGTTTTCACAGGTCAAGTGATATTCGGCAGTTCGCTGAGGTGCGGGGTCGGCCGGGGTTGTTCGTGTTTGTTGCCGTCACTACTGCCGTCAAGGGTCTTGACCCCTCAGGCAGGGCTGGGGCCTCGCGGTGGCTCGGCCGTCCGCCGGTCCGGCAGTGGGGGCCGGGGCAAGCGGGCTCGCCGCTCGGAGGGGCTGGATTCATTCCCCGTCGGAGGCGACACGCCGACAGCCCGTTTCTTGTCAACCTGGTTACGGGCCGCTGCCTCGTCCGGGAGCCCGGTCCGGCTGCGCCGACGGCTACTCCGTGCCGAGGATGCGCAGACCGTGGTGGGTTCGGAAGTCCTCGTAGTCCTTGAGGTTGAGCGTGGCCAGCGGCAGGTCGTAGGTGAGGGCGCAGGCCGCGATCCACATGTCGTTGATCGGGCGTGGTCGTCCGCGCTGGATGCCTGCGGCTGACAGGCGGCCCCAGGTTGCGGCGACGGCTTCGTCGCCGGGCAGGATCGGGATGCCGGAGAGCCAGTCGGCGAGTTCCTGGCGGCTGCGGGTGCCCCAGTGGCGGATCTCGGTCCACTTGGTCAGTTCGCCGAAGGTCACGAAGGTGATCAGCGGCTTGCGGCCGATCAGCCTGGTGGCGAGCGGGCCGGTGAGCTTGCGCTTGTGGGACAGCGAGGCGACGTCGGTGTCGAGGATGACGGGTTGCACGGCGGCGGCTCAGGCGACGTCGCGGTGGCGCTCGGCGTACGTGAAGGCCAGGAACTCCTCCAGTTCCTCGTCCGACTCGAAGGTGTCGGCGGCGAGGTCGTCCAGGGACCGGATCGGCTGGGTGTTCTTCGCGGCCAGCAGTTCCTCGACCGAAACGCGAGGCCGAAGCGGTGGGTAGCCGGAGTACTCCGCGTCGGGTGTGCTCATCGGGGACCTCCACCAGGGACGGGATGTGACTACCAAAGTCAGCATACGGGGGCCGACCCGTGCTGGCACCGGGCTTCACCCCACGGAGCCGATCTCCGAACGCGCGTGCGCCGATCCTCGCAGGCATTGTCGGGATCTTGGGCTGGTGGCCTGCCCGGGGGGCGGGTACGCGCAGGAAGCCGACGCCAGCCCGGCGAACGGCCGAGTGCATGTTCCGAAGGCGGGTCGGAGAGGGACCGGCTGATGGTAGGGCGCTGGGAGCTTCGCTCCCCGCTGGAGACGACGTCCGTCACCGCCCTCGGTGAGCCCGGTGACGGATATGAAGGGTCGGCCCCCTGGCCGGCCCTGTGCCTGCGATCCGGCCGTAGGACGGTCGTGGGCGACAACTTGCTCTGCCAGGGCCCCGTTACGGTCAGCCCGGTGACCAGGCAGATTGCCGCTCTGACAGCCCCGGATCACCCCCGACTGCCGGGGCGGCTCGCCACCTGCGGCGTAGTCGGCCTCCCGATTGAACGGCGGGTTTGTCAGCGACGGCGGCCAGCCAATGCGGGCGGGGCCCGCCTTGAACCTCGAAGAGAAAATCTGAACGCACACCCCTGGCGGCCCGGTGTGTCCCGGGCCGCCCGGCACGGCCGGTCAGCGGCCGCGCCCGCCGCTGCGCGTCTCCAGGGCTTCGACGCGGCCACGAAGGTCGGCGATCTGCTCGACGGCGTCGGCCAGTGCCCGTTCCAACGCCTCGACGCGGGCCGCCACCCCGCTGACGAGTGCGGTCGCCTCCGGACTGTCGAGGTCATCAGCATCGTCTACGCCGTTGTCGCGGTGTGCGACGAAGGCACCCTTGCCGGGACGGGAGACCGCCCACCCGTCCTGCTTCAACAGGGCCATGGCCTTCTGCACAGTCAGGCTCGACGCCCCGAACTCCTGCATCAGCATGGCCTGCGTCGGCAACGCGTCCCCCGGCCGCAGCCCACCGGAGCGGATCCGCTCACGCAGGGTCTCGGCAATGACCTCGAACGTCAGCTGCACCCCGCTGCCCGCCGGCCTCCGCCCGCGCCGCCCCACCACCACGCCCGGTCACCCCCGCTTTCCACGCCCTCTACCAGCACAATCCGGCCCGTCCAAACCGGGGAACCGCCCTCACACTACCCGCGTCCCACCACTCACAGAAAGGAATGAGGAGGGATGCACTTGAATGCGCCCATGAGACGATGCTAACGTCACGCACCCGCCGGTGATCACCGCCGCGCCCCGCCGACCACGCCCCTCTGGTCCGGCCCCCGCGCCCAACTCCGAGGCGCCCCGTTCCTCTGTGAGCCGATCACTTCGGCCTGCCCACGCCACCCCGCGCCGTACCGCTTCCGCGCACTCGCCGAAAGGCCTCTTCTCGCATGCCCGCACAGCCCCAACTCCCGTACTCCACGACCGTTCCAGCCGCCTCGCGTCCGTCGTCGCCGTTCACGGCACCGACCTGCCCGGCGGACGCCACTGTCTCGCCGACAGCAGGGCGATCGGCGCTGGAGCGCCGCGCCAGGCTCACCGCAAAGCTGGCCAAGCTCGCCGCCACCGGCCAACTCGCACCCCTCGCACGACAGATAGCCGGACTCGGCGGATGCGCGCACCCGATCCGCCTCACCGGGCACCGCACCCGCCTGGACACCGCGACCGGTGAGGTCCTCGACCACTTCGACTCCGGCCGGCTCCCGGCAGGCGAACTGCTGGTCCGCTGCGGCAACCGCCGCGCCACCCGCTGCCCCGCCTGCTCCACCGTCTACCGCTACGACACCTACCAACTCATCGCAGCCGGACTACGCGGCGGCAAGACCGTCCCGGCAAGCGTGGCCGCGCACCCGCGCGTGTTCGCCACGCTCACCGCCCCCGGCTTCGGGCCCGTCCACAACCAGCCCGACGCCGGCCGCTGCCTCTGCAGTCAGGTCCACCCCGACGACGACCCGCTCCTCGGCACCCCGCTCGACCCCGACCGCTACGACTACACCGGCGCGGTCCTGTGGAACGCGCACGCCCCCACCCTGTGGGCCCGCTTCACCACCCACCTACGTCGGGAGATCGCCAAGGCCGCCGGGCTCACGCAACGGACCCTGCGGGACCACGCCACCCTCTCGTACGCCAAGGTCGCCGAGTACCAGAAACGGGGCCAGGTCCACTTCCACGCCGTCATCCGCCTCGACGGACCCACCGGCCCCACCAGCACCCCACCCGCCTGGGCCACCACCCAACTCCTCGACCAAGCCGTCCACGCCGCCGCCACACACACCCGTGTCCACCACCACGGCGAACCGCCGAAGCAACCGCAGCCCGCCGGACGCGTCCCCACATCCCCGCCCCAAGGCTCAGATCGGGCAGGGCGGTTGGTGATCCGGTTCGGGCGGCAGATCGACGTCCGGGCGATCCGCGGCACCGACTTCACCAGCGGCCCGGTCACCGACCGGCACGTCGCCGCCTACATCGCCAAGTACGCCACCAAGGGAGCCGAGACCACCACCGGCACCCTCGACCGCCGCCTCCGCTTCCTCGCCGAACTCGCCACCCACGACATCACCGACCACGCCCGCCGCATGATCCACACCGCCTGGCACCTCGCCACCCGCCCCCGGCACGCCCACCTCCGCCTACGCCAATGGGCCCACATGCTCGGCTTCCGAGGCCACTTCGCCACCCGCACCCGCCACTACTCCACCACCCTCGCCCACCTGCGAGCCGAACGCACCGCCTGGCGAACCCGCCAACACGACACCCAGACCCCAACCCCGGCGTCGGCTGAGACGCAGACCGGCCAGACGGACGGCAGTCAAGTCAGCGACGGCGCCGGACACCCCACTGACCTGGCCGCCGGTCACCGACCCGGTCACCGCAACATCGCCGGTCAGCGCGTGGACTCGGACACGACGCTGGTCATCTCCCACTGGCAGTACGCCGGAACCGGCCTCCTGCCCGAACTCGAACACCTCGCCGACCTCCTGGCCGCAAAACGGCAGACCCGACCCGAGCAACCGACCCGAACCCGACGCTCGAAGCGCTCCGGTGACCGCGCCGGTCAGTCCGCCGGTCACCCGGACGGTCACTCCACTCATCGGCTGACCAGCACTGTCCGGACGGGGGCCCTCGCGTGACCGCCGGCACCGAACTCCTCACCGTCCCCCAGGTCATGGAACGCCTCCAACTCGGCCGCACCGCCGTCTACGACCTCATCCGCACCCGGCAACTCCCCTCCATCACCCTCGGCCGCGCCCGCCGCATCCCCGCCCCCGCGCTCGACTCCCTCATCACCACCCGACTCGAACAGGAAGCCGCCGCCTGATGACCACGCCCCGCGACACCCCCGCCTCCCGCCGTGTGCGCGCCAACGGCGACGGGACCGTCTACCAGCGCAAGGACAGCCGCTGGGAAGCCGCCGGATACGTCCTCGCCCCCGGCAACACCCGCAAGCGCATCCGCGTATACGGCACCACCCGCAAGGAAGCTCTGGCCAAGCTCACCGAGAAGGTCGCCGCCAGCAACCGCGGCCTCCCCGTCCCCTCCGCTCAGGGCAGCGTGGCCGCGTACCTGACGTACTGGCTGGAGAACGTCGCCGTCCACCACCTCCGCGAGAACACCCACACGCGATACGCCGCCTGCGTCGACCAGTACCTGACCCCCGGCCTGGGCAAGAAGAGGCTCACCAAGATCACCGCCAAGGACGTCCGCACCTGGCTCAACCAGCTCCGCACCACCTGCCAGTGCTGCGCACGCGGCATCGACGCCGACCGCGACCAGCCCCGCTGCTGCGCCGCCGGAGCATGCTGCTCCAAGCGGCTCTCCCCACTGACACTGACGTACATCCACTCCGTACTCAAGTCCGCCCTGGAGCACGCCGTCCGCGAGGAAGAGATCCCACGCAACGTCGCCCGCAACGTCCGCACCGGCACCCCACGGCCCCGACGCTTCGAACCCCTCACCACCGACGAAGCCCGCCGACTCCTCACCACGGCCCAGGGGCATCGGCTGCACGCGCTGTTCGAACTCGCCCTCCACACCGGACTCCGCAAGGGCGAACTCCTCGGCCTGCACTGGAAAGACCTCGACCTCGGCTCGGGCACCGCCGCAATCCGCCGCACCCTTCAGCGCACCAGCGCAGGCGGGCTCACCACACTGCCCACCAAGACCCGGGCCTCTGAACGCCGCATCGCCCTCCCCACCCGCTGCATCCAGTCGCTGAAGCACCACCACGAACAGCAGCAGCGTGAGCGCGAGGCAGCAGGCACCACGTGGCAGCACAACGGGCACGTCTTCACCACGCCCCAGGGCAGGCCGATCGACCCGACCAACCTCACCCGCACCTTCACCACACTCCTCAGCAAGGCCAGCCTCCGCCGCATCCGCTTCCACGACCTCCGCCACTCGACCGCCACCCTGCTCCTGGAACAGGGCGTCGAACTCGTCGTGATCAAGGAACTCCTCGGCCACGCCCACATCG
>NZ_WJBG01000181.1 GCF_009709555.1 Streptomyces blattellae
TCCGGCTTTCCTGCGGTGAGACCGTCGGTCAGGGCTGAAGCTCGTCGTGGTCCTGGTCGGGGGGTGGGGGACAGGCGCTCGCCTTCCCTCTCGGGGGCGCAGGCCGAGCAGGCGCCGGTGCGGACGACGGCGTAGCGCATGCGGACGGCTCCGGCTCCGCGAACGCTCCCTCGGCTGCCGGTGCCGGTGATGTCGAGGCGGTCGGCGATCAGGTGGCGGGCCGTTCCTTCGACGTTGCCGTCGGCGATCGACAGGTCGGCGTCGCCGGCAGCCAGCGCGACCGGCTGCTGCGCCGAAGAACGGGCGCGGGCAGACCCTTGGCCGCCATGGCCCCGGCCCCGGTCCGCGTCACCATCGACGGCGTGTGGTCCAGGTCCCGGTCCGCGTCACCGTTGGCGGTGTGTAGTCCAGGTCCTGGTCTGCGTCACCTTCGGCGGTGTGTGGCGCAGGTCTGGGTCCGTGCCAGTGCCGGAGGTGTGTGGCGCAGGTCTGGGTCCGCGTCGCCTTTGGCGGTGTGTGGTCCAGGTCCCGGTCTGCGTCACCGTTGGCGGTGTGGCGCAGGTCTGGGTCCGCGTCACCTTCGGCGGTGTGTGGGCGCAGGTCCGGGTCCGCGTCGCCTTTGGCGGTGTGTGGTCCAGGTCCCGGTCTGCGTCACCTTCGGCGGTGTGTGGCGCAGGTCCGGGTCCGTGCCAGTGTCGGCGGCGAGTAGCCAGGGTCCCGGTCCGCCCGCCCACCGACGCCGCGTAGCCCACGCCCTGCACGGCCTCACGCTGACCGGGGTTCGCTTCGATCACCGGCGGTGCTGAACGGCAGGTGGGGCGGCCTCCGTCCGGGGCGTGGGCCCGACCGTCAGGTCTCTCCCCGCTGGGTTCCCGACAGGGCGGTGAGTACGGGGGCCCAGCGGGCGGTGTAGCCGGTGATTGCGCCGTCGGTCGTATAGGTGCTGTCGCGAAGGTACAGGCCGGGCGCGGGGGTGATGGCGCCCAGTTCCACGAGCACCGGCTTGAGCAGCACGTCCGGGGCGAGCGCATGGGCGGGCCCGGCGCCGAGCATGAGGGGTACCGCCACCACCCCGCGCAGCCCGTCGCCGGTCGCGAACTGGTCGAGGAACAGCTTGAGAACGCCGGAGTAGGTCGCCTTGAACGTCGGGCTGGCCACGACGACCAGGTCCGCCGAGGCGACGGCGCGCACCGCGTCGGACACCGCCTGATCGCCCCAGCCGAGCAGTCCCGGACCCAGGGTGATCACGTCGACGACCGTGTCCGGCGCCCGCCCCGTGATCTCCTGCGCGAGCCTCGTCGCCGCGTCCAGGGTGCGCGACCCCTTCTTCGGGTTCCCCGCGACCACCGCAGATCTCAACTCCGTTCACCTGCCCCGATCCCCGCGAGATAGTCGGCGGCGCGCGCCAGCGGCCAGACTTCGCCGATCTTGTGGCTGATGTCGAAGAGGTTGGCCGCATGGACGTCCGGGTCCCGGTCGCCCACCGCGTCCTCGACGACGACGGGTATGAACCCGTGCTGCATGGCGTCCAGGGCGGTGGCGCGGACACAGCCGCTCGTGGACAGCCCGCCGATGATCAGGGTGTCGATCCTGTCGGCGGTGAGAAAGGCGGCGAGGGCGGTACCGAAGAAGGCGCTCGGATACTGCTTCGTCACGGTCAGTTCGTTCGGCGCGGGAGCCAGTCCGTCGATGAACTCGCCGAAGGGGCTGCCCTCGGTGAAGGCCCGCAGCGTGGGCACCTTGCGGAAGAAGACCCCGCCGTCGCTGCCGTCGGCTCGCAGCCGTACCCGCGTGACGACCACCGGGACACCCGCCCGGCGTGCGCCGGCCAGCAGGGCTTTCATCGGCTCGACCGCCGCCTCGGCGCCGGCTCCGGCGTAGAGGGGACAGTCCGGGTCGACGTAGGCGCGGGCGGGGTCGACCAGGACCAGGGCCGGGGAGGCGCCGGGGTCGAGGTGCCGGCCGAACCCGGCACGCTCGTAGTCCTCCTGCGCGGAACCGGTCATGAGCGGGCCCTCACGACCGGCACTTCATCAGCGGCTGGATGCGCGTGCCGAAGTTCTCCAGGCCATCGAGGAAGTCGTCGAACACCAGCATGATCCCCTTGGTGCCGGGAACCCCGGCGACCTCGTCGAGCATCTTCGCGACGGACTCGTACGAGCCGACGAGCGTGCCCATGTTGAAGTTCACGGCGCCCTCGGGCAGCGAGATGGTCCGGGCGGTCGAGGACTCGTCGGTGGTCTTGTCCGTGGCCGATTCCCCCGCCATGTACGCCAGCGCCGCCCGGTCGGCGTTGTCGTGGTAGTCCTTCCACTTCGCCTGGGCGGCCTCGTCGGTCTCGTCCGCGATGACCATGAACAGCGACATCGCTCCGACATCGCGGCCGGTCTCCCGCGCCGCGTCCACGAGGGTGGCCGTGCTGTCCGAGAGCGCGAGCGGGGTGTTGACGCCGCTGCCCAGGATGAAGTTGTACTCGGCGTGCTCGGCGGCGAACCTCATTCCGGTGTTGCTCTGACCGGCGGCAACGATGTCAATGTGCCCGTTCGCCGGCCGGGGGGACAGCACGCAGTCGTCCATCTCGTAGAACTCGCCCTTGAAGTTGCTGACGCCCTCGCTCCACAGCTCCTTCATCACGGTGACGTACTCGACGGCCCGCGCGTACCGGCTGGTGAAGTGCTCGTCACCGGGCCACAGGCCCATCTGGGAGTACTCGCCCGGCGCCCAGCCGGTGACGATGTTGACGCCGAACCGGCCGGGGGCGATCGAGTCGACCGTCACGGCCATGCGTGCGACGATCGCCGGCGGCAGTACGAGTATGGGTGTCGAGGCATAGAGTTTGATCCGCTCGGTCACGGCGGCCAGGCCCGCCATCAGGGTGAACGACTCGTGACAGTGGTCCCAGAACTCCGTCTCGCCACCGAACCCCTTAAGTTTGATCATGGACAGTGCGAAGTCGAGCCCGTGTTCCTCGGCCTTCTGCACGATGGCCTTGTTCAGTTCGAAAGTGGGCATGTATTGCGGGGAGCTCCTGGAGATGAGCCAGCCGTTGTTGCCGATGGGAATGAAGACGCCGATATCCATGCCGCCAGGCTGCCCGTGGGGAGGCGCGTTACACGGAACCCGGGCGTTACCCGCGTTACACCGCAGGGTCCGGAGTTGAGCGAGAGAATCCCGTGAAGCAATGTTTTGATCGAGATGAGAACGATAAGGTCCCCGGCATGAACGCACGGCTGACTCTGCTGAGCACGGTGGCCCCCGGTGTCACGGAAAGCGAGATCTTCCGGCTGGCACTCCAGCATGCGGTCGGCGAGTTGGGTGCCCTGGGGGGAACAGTTCATCTGCGCGGCCCCATGTCCGCGTTGCGTCTGGTGTCGGCGGCAGGGTTTCCAGCCGCCCTCACCCGCCCTTGGGAGATCATCGACCAGGAGGGCCCGCTGGCCCCGGCCCGTGCCCTGCACCAGGGCAGTGGCGTGTGGGTGCCGATGGAAGCCACCGAGGCCGCCGACTCTCCTGATCCTGCCGCCCCAACGGCGGAGGCGGCGCACGGCAGGTGGCTCGGCACGGGCCTGGCCGCCCTGCCGGTGTCCAACGGGGGCCGCAGCATCGGCGCACTCACCCTCGTGATGGGCGACGGCGGCGAGCCCACCCCGGAGCAGTGGGACTTCCTGCGGGCCGTCGTCGCCTGGACCGAGGAGCGCATCGTTCACGCGCCGCCGCCGTCCGGGCCTTCGCAGACGGAGCTGAGCGGTGAGCGCCTTCGGCAGGCGATGAAGGAGGTCAGCGTCGGCTCGTGGGACTGGAACATCCAGACCGGCGACCTGATATGGGACGAGGCTGCCATGGAGCTCTACGGCACCAGACCCGAGGACTTCACCGGCGAGATCCAGAACTGGATGAGGATCGTCCACCCTGACGACCTCGCTCCCACGCTGGCGGCGGCGCAGCGGGCGATCCGGGACCACGGCGTGTACGAGGCCGAGTACCGGGTGCGCAAACTGGACGGTACGTGGGGCTGGACCCAGGCCCGCGGCAGAGCGACGTACGACGAACAGGGCGAAGCCCACCGGATGATCGGCGTCGGGTGGGACAGCAACGAGCCCCGCACCGCCCGTGACGCGCTCAGCCGTGCCCTGCGCCACATGAGCGACGCCTTCCTCGCGGTGGACAACGAGTGGCGGATCACTTTCGCCAACCTGGTGACCGAACGCATGCTCGGCTACTCCGAGGAGGAGTTGTTCGGGCGCATGCTGTGGGACCTGCCCTGCGCACGGCAGGTCCCCGGCCTGGAGAGCAACTGCCGACGGGCCGCGGCCGAGGAGAAGCCCGCCGGCTTCGACGTACACATGCCGGGCACCGAGCGCCGCTACCACGTGCGGCTCGTCCCGGGACCCGACGGCAGCACCCTCTACTTCACCGACGTCACCGAGAAGCGGCGCCTCGCGGAGGAGCACCGGGCGGCCGAACGCGCCGCGTCCGAACGGGCGGCCCGGATCGCGGAGCTGACCACGGCACTCGCCAAGGCGACGACCTCACGGGACGTGGTGGACGCGGTCGCCCGACGGGTGCTGCCGCCGTTCGCCGCCACCGGACTCGTGGTGCAGGTCCGCGAGGGCGACCGGCTGCACAACGTCGGGTCCGTCGGCTACCCGGAAGACTTCCTCGACCGGCTCGACAGCCGGGAGCGGGCGCGGCCCAACCCGATCTGGGACGCGATCCTGGCCGACACGCCGCTGTTCCTCTCCTCCCCGCAGGAGTTCGTCTCGCGCTACCCCGGACGGGCCGACCTGCCCGGCCACGCCGACAAACAGGCCTGGGCGTTTCTGCCGCTGACCGCGTCCGGGCACACCTTCGGCATCTGCGTGCTCTCCTTCGACCGCCCGCGCCGCCTCACCGACGAGGAGCGCACCCTGCTGACCACGATCAGTGCGCTCGTCGCGCAGGCCCTGGAAAGAGCCCGGCTCTACGACGAGGAGCACGGCCGGTCCCGCGCACTCCAGCGCAGCCTGCTCCCCCGTGGCCTGCCCGACCTGCCCGCCTGCACGGCCGCCGCCCGCTACCTGCCCGCCGGGCAGGGCATGGACGTGGGCGGCGACTGGTACGACATCATCCCGCTCTCCGGCGGACAGGTCGCCCTCGTCGTCGGCGACGTCATGGGCCACGGCCTGCCCGAGGCGGCCACGATGGGCCGGCTGCGCACCGCCGTGCACACCCTGGCCGACCTCGAACTGCCCCCCGACGAGATCATGAGCCACCTCAACGACATCGTCGGCGGCATGGGCGAGGAGTCGTACGTCACCTGCCTGTACGCGCTCTACGACTCCACCACCCGGATCTGCTCCATCGCCCGCGCCGGGCACCCGCCGCCCGCTCTGGTCAGCCCCGACGGCACCGTGCACTTCCCCGAGCTGGCCGCCGACCCGCCGCTGGGCGCGGCGGAGCCGCCGTTCGAGACGGTCGAGCTGACGGTGTCCGAGGGAAGCCTGCTCGTGCTCTACACCGACGGCCTGGTCGAGTCGGCGAAGCGCGAGATCGACGAGGGCATGGCGGATCTGGCCCGGCTCCTGCGCACCGCCCACGAGGACGGCACCGGCGCGGACCTGGAACGTCTGTGCGACACCCTGACGGACGGTCTGCTCCCCGCCGAGCACCAGACGGCCGACGACGCGGCGTTCCTCATCGCCCGGCTGCACGCCCTGACCGGCGACAGGATCGCCTCCTGGCCGCTCCCCGAGGACCCGAAGGCGGCCGGCCAGGCCCGGCGCCATGTCCGCGAGCAGCTCTCCGCCTGGGGACTGGACGGCCTGACCCCCACCACGGAGCTCCTGGCCAGCGAACTTGTGGGCAATGTCGTACGCCACGCCAAGGGCCCGGTCCGCCTGCGCCTGCTGCACGGCGCCGAACTGATCTGCGAGGTCTTCGACGGCAGCCTGACGATGCCCCGCATCCGCCGCGCGACGGAGACCGACGAGGGAGGCCGCGGCCTGCAACTGGTCACGGCACTCTCCCAGCGCTGGGGCACGCGCTACACCCCGACCGGAAAGTGCATCTGGACCGAACAGGCCCTGCTGGGCCCCGACAGCCGCAAGGAACCGCCGCCGCCCCATCCCCTGGACCTGGCCTTCCTGGACGCAGGGGACTTCGACGGGGACCTGGACGCGCTGCCCTTCGGGGACCCGGGGCTGTAGGCCAACGGGCGAGCGTGCCATCGCGCGGCCCGGCGCCCTCGCCGCGACTGCCGCACGGGCCTGGGCAGCGGCAGGCAGGTGGCCACGGAACAGCAGCGCATGCGTGGGCCGACCCGAGGATGACCCGGGGCAGACGACCGGCCACTCTTCAATGGCTGGCGCATATGCCTCGGTGGCCGAGGTGCCCGAGGTGGTCGAGTTCGTCGTACGACATCCCGGCGATGCGTTCGCGTTGGCCGTCGCCGGTGGCCACCACTCGGATGACGTCGGTGTCACCGTCGGCGGCCATGGCCGTACTCAGCCGCTCCCGCAGGTCCGCGGACGCCGCCCGAGAGGCCAGGGCCGGCAGCGACCCCTCCGGATCCAGCGCCCGGCTCCGGGCGCCTGCCCGATGAGGGCCGGGCGCGCGGCGGCGTCGGCGGGCTCCTTCGGTGCGGCAGCCGACAGCTCCCGCGCCTCGGCCCCGGACAGATGGGCGGCCACGGCCCGTACCGCCTCCTGCGCGGCCGGATCACCCTCCGCGCACCCCCGCCGGGTGCGGAGCCGCCGGGATCCGTCCACCCGCCGCCGCGTCACCCGCCGCACCATCCGGGCGGCGCCTTCCGTGCTGAGCACCATCCGCCTCCTACACCTCGCCCAGCTCGATCTCGAAGTTCCCCGCGACCGCCGTACCCGCCGCCTCCCCGATGCCCACGTCGTGCCGGTACCGGTGCTCCAGGCAGGCCCTCAGCAGCGTCAGCGTCGTAGGGGACTCCTCGCCGAGCCCCGGGTTCTCCAGCACCGCGGTCACGTGCGCCAGTTCTTGATGGGTCATCAGGCCCATGGGCCGGGCTATGAAGGGCACAGGGTGAGGGTGGTGAGGTCGTAAAGGGTGATCAGACCCAGGGGTCCTGCCGATCCCACGGCCAGCACGTCGCCTCTCGGCGACAGCCGCGCTATCGGCGCCGAGCCGACATCGCCGACGAGTGCCATCCGCTGGGACATGAGCTCGTCGGGCACGGGAGCGTCGCGGGTCGGCGGCACATCAAGGATCGTCATCGATGGTTCCGTGCAGGTGAGCGGCTGGTGCCACACCTTCAGGTCGCCCGCCTCGGAGCAGCTGACCAAGGTGGAAGGCGACAGGGCGGCGGGCGGCACGGGGGCGCTGTCCAGCGTTCCCGGGCTGTCATCGCGCGCATTCACCACGGAGCTGCCGAGGTCGACGACCGTCCGGCTGCCCCGCGGCCGGATGCTGCACCACAGCACGGAGCCGATCCCGCTCGCCACCGGCTACACCCCCGCGTTCGTGATGGGCAGCGGCTCCCACCAGCACCTGGTCGAGTTGTATGTGACGGGCCACGACGACCCGTGGCCGGTGTCGCACCGCTACGCCGGAGCAGCCGTACGGCCGGTGACCTGGCCGCTCGACGACGACGAACGGCTGCTGCTGGTCGTCCTCGGCCAGCGGTACCTGCTGTACGAGGAGAGCCCGCGGCCCTTGACGTACGCCATGGCCGCCATGCAACTCGCGCACCTCCGTCCGGAGGCACGATGGAACGAGCGCGGTATCGAGTGCCGGGTCGAGGACGTACGCCGCCGTCTGGATCGCGCCGGCTTCCATTACCCACTGCTGTACGACAAGTCGCAGGGCCGGGGCTGCGGCAACGCCTTGCTGCACAATCTGCTCAAGGGGCTGGTGGAGTCGACGACGCTCGTGCCGCCGGACCTGGAGCTGATGGAGGACGACGGGGCCTGGCCGGACTCCGCGCCCTGAGGAGACGGTCTCACCCCCTGTTTCACGTGCGGAGTTCGGCGGAGGCGCAGGTGGAGGTGGAGGCGGCGCGGTCTGTGGCCAATGTTGCACAGCGCGTCCATGGGGCGCTGCCCGCGGACGTACAGGCGCACCATCTCGGCGTGTGTTTCGGCGTGCCGGCCGCCGTAGCGGAGGGACGTGCCCGACGACCGCTGTTCGCGCACGAGGTCGTGAGCGGGAGTGCGCGTTCGGTGACGAATGACCGGGCCCAGCCACGCCACCTTTGCCTGACGCGCCCCGTTCAGACCCGTGTCGAGGGTGATCCGTTCGTTCAGCGGGTGACCAACAGGCCCCGGCCGCGCAGCACTCGCCGCTCCAGCGGGCTGAAGATCAGCAGATCGATGGCGATACCGACGAGCAGGATCAGGAAGATGGCGAAGAAGACCTGCGACATGCTGGAGTTGTTGCGTCCGTTCTCCAGCAACTGGCCGAGACCGACGCCCAGATCGGGCGAGGAGGCGATGATCTCGGCGGCCATCAGCGACCGCCAGGCAAACGCCCAGCCCTGCTTCAGCCCCGCCAGATAGCCGGGCAGCGCCCCCGGCATCACGATGTGCCAGGCGCCGCGCAGTCCGGTCGCGCCCAGTGTGCGTCCGGCGCGCAGGTACAGCGGCGGGATCTGATCGACGCCCGCGACGAGCCCGTTGGCGATGGACGGGACCGCGCCGAGCAGGATCACGGCGTACATCATCGAGTCGTTCAGGCCCAGCCAGATCACGGCGGGCGGCACCCAGGCGACCGACGGCAGTGACTGCAGGCCGGACAGGATGGGGCCGATGGCCGCCCGGACGAACCTCACCCGGGCGACCAGCAGGCCCAGCGGCGTACCGATG
Source organism: Streptomyces blattellae (assembly GCF_009709555.1). Classification (GTDB taxonomy): domain Bacteria; phylum Actinomycetota; class Actinomycetes; order Streptomycetales; family Streptomycetaceae; genus Streptomyces; species Streptomyces blattellae. The sequence goes on from NZ_WJBG01000181.1 coordinate 8,811, forward strand.
GCCAGCGCCATCAGGAAGCCGAGCAGACCGCGCGAGACGCTGGTCCAGATGTAGTCGAGAAGGGTGCCCTGGAGCCAGGCGTCGGTCACCTCGTCCCACACGGCACCGGGCGAGGGCAGCTTGTAGTCGGGGGCCGCCCCGGCCCACACCAGCAGCTGCCAGACCACCAGCACCAGAGCGACAGCGGACATGGGCGGCAGCACCTTGCGTATCAGGGTCTCGCGCAGTGGCGTACGGCCGGCCTGTACCGAGTCCAGCGCGTCGAGCCCTGCCTCCAGTCCCGCCAGGTCGTTCAGGTCCCGGGGCTCCCCGGCTGTGGACGGGCCGTCCTTCTTGGCGTCGACGCCGGTGTCAGTGCTGGCCATGGCGGCGGATCTCCCTGCGCAGTTCTTCGGTGATCTCGACGGACAGTTCGGCGACCGCGCTGTCCTCGATGCGGCGCGGCTGCGGGATGCCGACGGTCCATTCCCGGGCGATGCGCCCCGGCCGCGAGGACAGCAGCACCACCCGCTGCGCCAGCTTCACCGCCTCGCGCACGTTGTGCGTGACGAACAGCACCGAGAGTCCCGCCTCCTGCCAGATGCGGGTCAGCTCGTCGTGCAGGACGTCACGGGTGATCGCGTCCAGCGCGGCGAACGGCTCGTCCATCAGCAGCAGCCGGCTGTCCTGGGCCAGCGCACGAGCCAGCGCGACGCGTTGCCGCATGCCGCCCGACAGTTCGTGCACCCGCTTGCCGTGCGCACCCTGGAGCCGTACGAGGTCCAACAGCCGTTCCGCCTCCGGTCGGCGCTCCGGCCCCGGGACCCCGCGCAGCTTCAGCGCGAGCTCGATGTTCTTGCCCGCGGTCAGCCATGGGAACAGCGCGTGTTCCTGGAACATCAGGGCGGGCCGGCCGTCGGTGCCGATGGAGCCGCTGGACGGCCGGTCCAGTCCGGCGACCAGGTTGAGGAGGGTGGACTTGCCGCAGCCGGAGGCTCCCAGGAGGGTGACGAACTCGCCGGGTGCGACATCGAGCGTGATGTCGTCCAGCACGAGTTGCTGCCCGCCGGGCGTGCCCGGCGCGGGGAAGGACTTCGAGACGTGCTCGATACGGGCGGCGTGCGTCACCGCTGTGGCGTCCTCGGCAGCCTCGGCAGTCTTGGCGGCAGTGGTGGCCATGGCCGTCACCTCCTGGGAACTCATCGGGTCGGGTTGCTTTGTGCGGGTTGCTCGGCTACTGGGCGCCGAGACCGGCGTCGTCGACCTCGTCCTCGCCCTCGGCCTTGAGGACCTTGTTGAGCGGTGCGAGGTCGTAGATGCCCTTCAAGTCGGGCTCCTCCAGCAGACCGGCCCTGACCGCGTGCTTCGCCTCGGTGTTGAGGGTGGAGGCCAGCGGGTCATCGAGGAAGGTGATGGACTTCCAGGCCGGGTCGATGACATCGGCGGGCAGCTCCTTGCCCGACAGCTCCTTCAGCGCCGTGTTGGCGGCGTCCTTCGCCTTCTCCGGGTGGGCGTTGATCCACTCGTTGGTCTTCACCGAGCCGCGCAGCACGGCCTCGACGACGTCCGGGTGCTCCTTGAGGAACTTCTGCGACACGATGATGTTCGTGATCACGAACTTGTCGTCCGGCCACAGCGTCGATTCGTCGAGCAGTACCTCGGCGCCCTCGGCGACCAGCTTGGACGCGGTCGGCTCCGGCACCCAGGCGCCGTCGATGGAGCCGGACTTGTAGGCGTCCGGGGTGATCTTGTTGTCGGTGCGGACCACCGAGACGTCGCCCTTGCCGCTCTCGGCGTCGACCTTCCAGCCCTGGTCCGCGATCCAGTTGAGGAACGCCACGTCCTGGGTGTTGCCGAGCTGCGGGGTGGCGATCTTCTTGCCCTTGACGTCGTCGACGGTCTTGATTTTGTCCGGGTTGACGACGAGCTTCACGCCGCCGGAGGCGGAGCCGCCGATGATGCGCAGGTTCTTGCCGTTCGACTTGGTGTAACCGTTGATGGCGGGGGAGGGGCCGATCCAGCCGATGTCGATGGACCCGGCGTTCAACGCCTCGATCTCGGAGGGGCCGGCGTTGAAGGTGGAGGACTTGATCGTGGTGCCGCCGAGTTCCTTCTGGAACAGACCCTCCTGGACGCCCACCAGAGCGGTGGCGTGGGTGAGGTTGGGGAAGTAGCCGATCTTCACCTCGTCGGCGGACAGCTTCTCGGCGCCCGCAGCGACCTCGGCCCGCGTGCCGTCGTCAGTGGACTCGGAACCGTAGCCGCAGGCGGTGAGCACGAGGGGAAGCGCGGCTATGGCGGCGAGGATGCGCAGGGCGGTGAGCGGTCTTGCGGCAGACACGACGGTGTCCTCTCAGGGGATGGTGAGCAGGGAGGTACGCATTGCGACGCGCACTGCTTCTCGGCACACACCAGCCATCCACTCCTCGGCCGTCGACGACCGAGGGCGTCTGATCCGAAGGCGAAGGCGAAGGCGAAGGCGAAGGCGGAACGTCGGCGGAGGCGGAGGCGGGACGTCGGCGGAGGCGGAGGCGAAGGCGGGACGTCGGCGGAGGCGG
>NZ_WJBG01000182.1 GCF_009709555.1 Streptomyces blattellae
TGACAGCCGCGGTCGGCTCCGCATCCCGGCCCTCGCTCTCACGGACCTTGCCGCGCAGCCGGTCGTGGAACTCCTGGGCCAGGCCCTGATCCCGCCACCTGCGGAAATAGGCATACACGCGGTCCCACGCAGGGAAGTCGGCCGGCATCGCACGCCACTTGATCCCGTTGTCCGTGACATAGAAGACCGCATCCAGCATCTGCCGGTGGCAATAGCCCCCGGGCTGTCCGCCCCGACCCTCCAGCCACGCCGGGACGGGCAGCGCGTCGCGCACCACCGCCCACTCCTCGTCCGTCATGTCCGACGGATACCTGCGCATCCTGTTCGGACGGTCAGCCGTGTTCCCGATCTGTACGGAACGGACAACGTGCTCAGTCACAGGGGCCGATCGGGCGTGGTGTGGCGCACTTTTGCAAGCGGGTGCTTGCAAAAGTTAGCGGGGGTGGTGCAAGGTGGAGGTATGGCATCGCTCAACGTCGGCAATCTCGGTGAATACCTGCGCGAGCAGCGGCGCAATGCGCAGCTGTCGCTCAGGCAGCTCGCCGATGCCGCCGGGGTGTCGAATCCGTATCTGAGCCAGATCGAGCGCGGGCTGCGCAAGCCGAGCGCGGAGGTGCTGCAGCAGGTCGCCAAGGCGCTGCGGATCTCCGCCGAGACGCTGTACGTGCGGGCCGGGATCCTCGACGCCGAACGGGACCGGGACGAGGTGGAGACGCGTGCCGTCATACTCGCCGATCCCACGCTCAACGAGCGGCAGAAGCAGGTGCTGCTCCAGGTCTACGAGTCCTTCCGCAAGGAGAACGGGTTCGAGACCGGCGCCGAGGCGGCCGACGCAGATCCTCAGCACATAGCGGACGACGATGCTCAGGATGACGCCCGACGCAGTGACACTGCCGTACGCGGCACCCGCAAGGCCGGCGGCAGCGACGCCGCCCCGCGGCAGTCGGCAGGCTGACGGGACTCAGCACCACGCCGACTGACCCGCGGGACCCACAACCCTCAAACGCAAGTGATCCCGGGAGGACCATCACCATGGCCATCACCGACGACCTCCGCAAGACCCTCAGCGACCCGACGCCGCTCTACTTCGCCGCCGGCACCGCCGACCTGGCCCTCCAGCAGGCCAGGAAGGTGCCCTCCCTGGTGGAGCAGCTGCGCACCGAGGCGCCAGCCCGTATCGACGCCGTGCGCAACACCGACCCCAAGGCCGTCCAGGAGCAGGCCACCGCCCGCGCCAAGGAGGTCGGCGCCCGGGTCAGGGGGACGCAGGAGAACTTCCAGACCAAGGTCAACGAGTTCATCGGCACGCTGGACGCCGACATCAAGAAGCTCGGCAGCACCCTCGACGCCGACCTGAAGAAGCTCGGCGAGACCGCCCAGGACATGGCGCTGCGCTCGGTCGGTGTCGCCGCGGAGTACGCCGTCAAGGCCCGCGAGACCTACGAGAAGGTCGCCGAGCACGGCGAGCAGGCCGTGAGGACCTGGCGCGGCGAGGCCGCCGAGGAGATCGAGGAGCTCGCCGTCGCGGTCGAGCCCAAGGCGGAGCCCAAGGCTGAGCCGGTCGAGGTCAAGGAGGCCGAGAAGGCCAAGGCCGACGAGAAGCCCGTCCAGGCCAAGGCCGAGCCCGCCCCGGTGAAGAAGACCGCCGCGAAGAAGGCTCCGGCCCGCAAGACCACGGCCAAGAAGACGACGCCGCCGGCCAGGTGAGGCGGGCGGGTCATACCGCCGTGCGTTGACCGCCGTGCGTTGACCGCCGTGCGATAACGGGTCGGGCACTCCTGGAGTGCTCGGCCCGTTCTCCGGGTAGCGGCTTTCCGGTTACGGGTACGGTGACCGCGTAGGGACTAACCGAGTCGGGTGGTGGACGTTGTGCTGATGCAGGGGTTCTCAGGGTTCATGTGGCTGCTGAGCACGGCCCTGATCCTTTTCAGCGGCTTCGCTCTCTTCGACGCCGCCGTGCGCCGCGAGGATGCCTACCGCGCGGCCGACAAGCAGACCAAGCCGTTCTGGCTGATCATCCTCGGGATCGCCTTCGTGGTGAACCTGATCTTCAACATCCTGTCGTTCCTGCCGATCATCGGCCTCATCGCCACGATCGTGTACATGGTCGACGTACGCCCGGCGATCCGGAGTCTGCCCGGAGGGGGCCGTCCCCGTCGTGGGTCGAGCAGCGACGGCCCGTACGGCCCGTACAACGGCGGACGGTGAGCGAAGCCCCGATCGACAGGGGCGCGGGACTGCATCAATCGGTGGCTCCGCCGCGCGGGCGCGACCAGCCACGACGCATCCGTGCCCGCTCAGGCCGCCCGGTCCAGCAGCAACACGGCAACGTCGTCCGTCAGCTCACCACCGTTGAGCTGACGCACCTCATTGACCGCGGCCGTCAGCAACGCCTCCCCGCGCAAGCCCTCCCCGAGTTGTCGACGGATGAGTTCCACCATCCCGTCCTGCCCGAGCCGCTCCCGCCCTTCACCGACGCGCCCCTCGATCAGCCCGTCGGTGTACAGCATCAGACTCCACTCCCGCCCCAGCTCCACCTGCTGCCGAGGCCACCGCGCCCCCGGCAGCAGACCCAGCGCAGGCCCGTTGTTGTCGTACGGCAACAACCGCGCGGGCCTGCCCGGTCGCGCGACGAGCGGCGCCGGGTGCCCGGCAAGGCACAGCCCCGCCCGCCGCCCGTCCGGCGCGATGTCCACGGTGCACAGCGTCGCGAAGATCTCCTCGTCGGAGCGCTCATGCTCCAGCACCTGCTGCAACGTGCCGAGCAGCTCGTCCCCGCACAGTCCCGCCAGGGTCAGCGCCCGCCAGGCGATACGCAGCTCCACACCGAGCGCCGCCTCGTCCGGGCCGTGCCCGCAGACGTCACCGATCATGGCGTGCACCGTGCCGTCGGGCGTGCGGACGACGTCGTAGAAGTCACCGCCGAGCAGCGCACGCGACCGTCCCGGCCGGTACCGCGCGGCGAACCGCAGCGAGGAGCCCTCCAGCAGCGGGGTCGGCAGCAGGCCGCGTTCCAGGCGCCGGTTCTCCTGTGCCCGCATGCGGCCCTCGGCGAGCCGCCGTTCGGCCGTGTCGGAACGTTTCCGCTCTACCGCGTACCGGATCGCCCTGCTCAGCAGCCGGCCGTCCAGTTCATCCCGGAAGAGATAGTCCTGGGCGCCTACCCGGACCGCCTCGGCGGCGCGCTCGGTGTCGTCGGACGCGGTCAGCGCGAGAACGGCGTGCCGGGGCGCCAGCTTCAGGACGTGCTTGAGTACGGCCAGCTCGTCGTCGTCGGCGGTCCGGCCGGGCGCGGGCAGCGCGAGGTCGAGCAGGATGCAGTGGACGTCGTCGGTCAGCAGCCGCTCGGCCTCGGTCAGGTTGCGGGCCGTGCGGATGCGGATCGGCTTGCCGGAGGCGTCGAGCAGTTCGGGCACGATCGGCGAGCCGCCGGGGTCGTCCTCGATCAGCAGCAGGGTCAGGTTGGTGGCGGCAGCGCCGCTCGGGTTGTCGACCGGCTCTGCCGTGCGCGGGGCCTCTGGCTTGGAGGGGCCGCGCACTGTGGACGCGGCCGGCGCCTGACCACTCTCCACGGCCGGGATCGCTCTCTGCCGCGGTACGGGTACGGGCATTGTGTTGGGTTCCTTCCCTCCCCCCGAGGGCATGGCCGGGGGACGAGGAAGTCCTCCCACCGACCGGGACCATAGCGGTAGTCGGCGCCGTAAAGGAATGGTGTGACGCACGCCGCTCGGCACTCGGCCACTGTCATATGCCGCTTTCCGTACCGCAGTTGGACAGGGCGACCGCGAGGCGGGGATGACGAAGGTCACGTCCGTGAAGGTTTGAACGCCCGTGGGGAGGTGGGCCAGGTCACGTGGTGCGGGTCACGAAATGGATGAAACGGTCACGCCGCCTCAGTGATTCAGCCCCACGTCTCCAGTGGCCCGGTCCCACTGTCTCCACTGCCTCAGCCCCACGTCTCCAGTGGCCCGGTCTCACCGTCTCCAGTGCCTCAGCCCCACGTCTCCAGTGGCCCGGTCCCACCGTCTCCAATGGCTCAGTCTCAGTGCCTCAGCCTCACCGTCTGAGTGGCCCAGTCACCCCGTCTCAGCGGCCTTCACTCGGACGTCTCCGCCCCCGGACGCACCACCCCGAGAATCGGCATCGATCCGGCCCCCGCGATCGTCACCGTCCGCCCCGGGCGCGGGGAGTGGACGATCGCGCCGTCGCCTATATACATCGCGACATGGCTGGCGTCGTCGAAGTAGATGATGAGGTCGCCGGGGCGCATGTCCTCCATGTCGACCGGCTCCAGCTGCTTCCACTGCTCCTGCGAGGTGCGCGGAATCGCGGCCCCCGCCGCCAGCCAGGCCTGTGAGGTCAGGCCCGAGCAGTCGTACGCCGCCGGGCCCTCGGCGCCCCATTCGTACGGCTTTCCGATCTGGGCCGTCGCGTACTCGACCGCCTTCTCGCCCGCCGCGGTGGCCGTGCCCTCGATGTCGTCGAGTATGCCGGTGTCGAGCCAGGCGTTCTGCGCCTCGGACGCGGCCTGCCGCTCCAGCTCCGCGAGGCGCTCCTTCTCCTCTTTCTCCAGCTGGGACTCCAGCTTCTCGGCCGCGGCGATCTGCTTCTCGATCTCCTTCTGGGCGGTCGCCCTGGCCTTGCGGTTGGCCTCCAGGTTCTCCCACTGGGCGGAGGCGTCCTTGGCATACCGCTCCAAGTCCTCCTGGGTGCGGGTCATTTCCTGCATGAGGGCATCGATGGCGCGCTCACCCTGGAGCACGCGGCCCACGCCGTCGAGGAACTGCTGAGGGTCGTCGCTGAGCAACAACTGTGCCTCGTCCGGCAGTCCGCCGGTGCGGTACTGGGCGCGGGCCGCCGCGCCGGCGCGCTCCTTGAGGTCGTCCAGCCTCGCCTGGCCCCGGACGATCTTGTTGGCCAGGTCGACGATCTCGGCGGACTGCTGCTCGGCCTTCTCTTCGGCGGCGTTGTACGCGTCCGTGGCGGCGGCGGCCTCGCGGTAGAGCTTGTCGATCTCCTCGCGGACGGCCTCAAGGTCGGTGCTCGTGGCCGGAGTCGAGGAAGCGGACGCCGAGGGGGCCGGTGTCGGGGTCGGTGCGGCGGATGCCATGCCGGGTGCTGCCGCCAGCACGGTGACCGCGCCGACCACGGTCACGGCCGCTGAGATCAGGCCCCGCTTGCCCGTACCCATACCCCTGCCCCCAAACTGATTTACCGTCAGTAACTTACGGACACCGGGGGATCGTGCCACGACATGGCACAAAACGACAGAGGCAGTGACTCTCTCTCCCCATTCGGTCACTGCGTCGGCTACTGCTACGATCCTCTCCCCGCCTTTGGTCTCCCCGCCTTTGGGACGAACGACTCCAAGAGATCGTTCCCGGTCGTCCGGCCGCCCGGGGAAACGAGAGGGAAACCTGTCGGTCCTGCGCCCCAAGCCACCGGGCCCTGCCCCTCCGTCCCGTCAGGCCCTGCCCCTCCGTCCCGTCAGGCCCTGCCCTCAGGCCCTGCGCACCCGTGTCCGTCAGGCGCTGCCCCCAGGTCCTGCACACCCCCGTCCCGTCAGGCGCTGCCCCCAGGTCCTGCACACCCCCGCGCCCGTCAGGCGCTGCCCCCAGGCCCTGGACGCCCGGTGCCCCGTCAGGCGCTGCCCCCAGGTCCTGCACACCCCCGCCCCGTCAGGCGCTGCCCTCAGGCCCTGCACACCCGCGCCCGTCAGGCCTGCCCCCCCCAGGCAGCCCTGCACACCCCGCCCCGTCAGGCCCTCCCCCCGCCCCGTCAGGCGCTCCCCTCACCCCGTCAGAACCTCGGCGCCAACGCCCCCCACCGCACCGTCACTTCGCCCTGCCGCCAGCGGACCGGACCGTCCGTCACCGGCCAGTCGGCGGTCAGGTCCCGCGCCGCGCGCATCCAGCGCTGGCGGGCGCCGTAGGAGGCGTAGGGCGCGGCGGCCGCCCAGGCGCGGTCGAAGTCGCGCAGGAAGGCGTGTACCGGTTCGCCGGGGACATTGCGGTGGATGAGTGCCTTCGGGAGCCGCTCGGCGAGGTCCGACGGCCGCTCAAGGGAGCCGAGCCGGGTCGCGAACGTGACCGTGCGCGGCCCCTCCGGACCGAGCGCCACCCACACATGCCGCCGCCCGATCTCGTCGCAGGTGCCGTCGACGAGCAGTCCGCCGCCGGAGCCGTCCGCCCGGGGCGCGAGCCGGGCGCACAGCCGCTGCCAGACCGCGGCGACCTCGTCCTCGCCGTACTGCCGCAGGACGTTGGCGGCGCGGACGAGCAACGGCCGCTGGGGGATGGGGATCTCGAAGCCGCCGTGCCGGAACGCGAGTCCCTCACGCTCGTACGGCCGTGCCGCCGCGACCCTCGCCGGTTCGATCTCGATGCCGACGACACGCGCGCGTGGCGCGACCGTGCGCAGGCGGCCGAGCAGTTCGACGGCCGTCCAGGGGGCCGCGCCGTAGCCGAGGTCGACCGCGACGGGGTCGGCGCCGCGGCGCAGTTCGGCGCCGTGCGTGGCCGCGATCCAGCGGTCCATGCGGCGGAGACGGTTCGGATTGGTGGTCCCGCGCGTCACCGTTCCCACGACCGGGGCCCCCGCGCTCGAACGAAACCGAGAGTGCGGGAGGGGCGCTGCGCGGGATGCCATGGCTACGAGGGTAGGCGAACGCACTTCATCATCGAACGGTTGAGCGACAATCGGTAATGATTCGGCAAAGAACCCGAAACTGGAAATGGAGCGCCACCCTCCGGTGTTCCTCCCTCTTGGAGGGCCGCGTACGTCCTCCCGAGGCATGCCCGGACCAAGGAGGAACGCCACGTGAGCCAGTACGTCAGCAGGCTCGGACGGCGCTCCCCGGCCGCGCACCCGCGGCTGCGGCTGCACCGTCGTCCCCGCCGTGTCGCGATGCTCTCCGTGCACACCTCACCCCTCCACCAGCCGGGCACCGGTGACGCCGGCGGCATGAACGTCTACATCGTGGAGCTGGCGCAGCGCCTCGCGGCCATCAACATCGAGGTGGAGATCTTCACCCGGGCGACCACCGCCACCCTCCCCCCGACCGTCGAACTCGTCCCCGGCGTCCTCGTCCGCCACGTCGACGCGGGCCCCTACGAGGGCCTCGCCAAGGAGGACCTCCCGGCCCAGCTGTGCGCCTTCACCCACGGCGTCATGCAGGCCTGGGCCGGTCACCGCCCCGGCTACTACGACCTCGTGCACTCGCACTACTGGCTCTCCGGTCACGTCGGCTGGCTCGCCGCCCAGCGCTGGGGCGTCCCCCTGGTGCACGCCATGCACACCATGGCCAAGGTCAAGAACGCCAACCTGGCCGACGGCGACACGCCCGAGCCCGCCGCCCGCGTCATCGGCGAGACCCAGATCGTCGCCGCCGCCGACCGGCTCATCGCCAACACCGCGGAGGAGGCCGAGGAGCTGGCACGGCACTACGTCGCCGACCGCGAGAAGGTCGCCGTGGTCCACCCTGGCGTCAACCTCGACCGCTTCAGCCCCGCCGAAGGCCGCGCCGCCGCCCGCGCCCGCCTCGGCCTCCCGCAGGACGCCCTGATCCCGCTCTTCGCGGGCCGCATCCAGCCCCTGAAGGCGCCCGACGTGCTGCTGCGCGCGGTGGCCGTCCTCCTCGACGAGCGCCCCGAGCTGCGCGGCAACATCGTGGTCCCCGTCGTCGGCGGCCCCAGCGGCAGCGGCCTCGCCAAGCCGGAGGGCCTGCAGAAGCTGGCCGCCCGGCTCGGGGTCGCGGACGTCGTACGGTTCCGCCCGCCCGTCGGCCAGGACCAGCTCGCGGACTGGTTCCGGGCTGCCTCCGTCCTGGTCATGCCCTCCTACAGCGAGTCCTTCGGCCTGGTCGCCATCGAGGCGCAGGCGGCGGGCACACCGGTGCTCGCGGCGGCGGTCGGCGGGCTGCCGGTGGCGGTACAGGACGGACGTACCGGATTCCTCGTCCAGGGGCACAATCCCGCCGACTACGCGCGCGTGCTGCGCGATTTCGCCGACGACCCCGCGCTGTCGGGACGTATGGGCGCGGCAGCCGCCCGGCACGCACAGTCCTTCGGCTGGGACACCGCGGCCGCCGCCACGGCGGACGTCTACACGGCGGCGGCCCACTCGTACCGCCGTCGCGTACGCTCCCACCATGGCTGAGTCACCGACGGCAGCGCAGGTCATCGAAAGCTTCCTCAAGGACGCCGAACTCGACTGGGAGAGCCCCGAGCCCGGCCACTACGTCGTGAAGCTCCCCGGCACCCGCAAACTCTCCACCACGGTCTCCGTCCTCCTCGGCCGCCACTCGCTCTCCCTGAACGCCTTCGTCGTCCGCCACCCCGACGAGAACGAGGCCGGAGTCCACCGCTGGCTCCTGGAGCGCAACCTCAAGCTCTACGGGGTGAGTTACGCCGTCGACCCACTCGGCGACATCTACGTCACCGCCAAGCTGCCCCTCTCCGCCGTCACCCCGGACGAGATCGACCGGCTGCTCGGCCAGGTCCTTCAGGCGGCGGACGGCTCCTTCAACACCCTCCTGGAACTCGGTTTCGCGTCCGCGATCCGCAAGGAGTACGAGTGGCGGGTGTCGCGGGGCGAGTCCACGCGGAACCTGGAGGCGTTCACGCACCTGATCGAGCGGCCCTCCGACTGACGCTCAGGAACGCCGCAGCACGTCGTACCCGACGAAGTCGAACATCCGCTGCCCGGGGACGAGGGGGCGGGGTTCGCCGGTGAACCGGTGGGCCCCGACGGCCTGTGTGAGCGAAGGGTCGGCCACCCACAGCCGCTCGAACCCTCGCTGCTCCAGCCACGCACAGACCTGCGGAACGAGATCGGGGGACCTGCGATTGCGGGTCCATACGAGCGTGCCGCCCGTCCGGCACAACCGGGTGCAGTAGTCCAGGATGCGCTCGACGTCCGCGTCACTGACGTTGCCGAGCGTGCCGCAGACCAGGACCAGGTCGGCGGGCACCATCCCGGCGTACTGATCGGTCGACGCGGCATCCCCGGCGACGACCTCGACCTGCTTCAGCCCCGCCGCGTCCGCCGTCCGCCTGGCGGCGGCCACGTTCCGCTCGTCCAGTTCGACGAGCCGCGCCCGGACGTCGTCCCGCCGCGGATGCCCGGACAGCACGCCGATCAGGTCACGCCCCTGCCCGGCACACAGGCTTACGGCGGTCAGGGGACCCGGCGGAGCGGTGTCGAGGGCGAGGCGGATGCGCTGCTGGACGAGGCTGAGGCGTCGTCCGAGGTGGGAGTCAGGGCTGTCGTAGGCGTCGTGCCAGGAATGCCAGTCCATGTACGAAGCGTACGGTGCTCAGCCGGGCCGTGTCCGGGCATAACGGTCCGGGCATAACGCCCAGGGGGCACGCCCACCAACTTCCGGAAGTGCCGCGTCAGATGGGCCTGGTCGTAGAACCCGGTCGCGGTGGCCGTCTCGGCCGGGCTCGCGCCGCGCAGCAGCAGGGCGCGGGCCCGGTCGACCCGGCGGGAGTTGAGGTACTGGTGCGGGGCGATGCCGTAGGCGGTGCTGAACGCCCGTACCAGGTGGGCGGGGTGGGCGTGCAGCAGCCGGCCCGCCTCGTCGAGGGTGAGGCCCTCGGTGACGCGCGCGTCGAGGAGTTCGCGGAGATCGCGGGCCAGGGCGGGATCACGGCGTTCCCCTACGGCCGACCGCGCCCGCAGATGGGTCCGCAGCCGGTCCCCTACGAGCGTCAGCCTGCTCTCCGCCTCCAACTCGTCGCCGGGACGGGCGAGCGCCGAGTGCAGTTGGCCGACGCGCCGGCGCAGCACGGAATCCCGGAGGTCGGGGGCGTCCACGGCCGGGCCGATCAGGTCCTCGGCCAGCCGGGTGCTGTCCAGGTACAGGACGCGCTTGCGGAATCCGTGCGGGGTGGCGGGGGAGCCGTTGTGCGGGACGTGCGGCGGCAGCAGGGACACCGTGTCGTGCGGGGTGCCGTGCTCGTGCCGGTCGAGGTCGTACCGTACGGCGCCGTCGTCCACGATGAGCAGCGTCCAGGCCTCGTGGACATGCATCGGATAGGCGTACTCGGTGAAGTGCGCGTGGAAGACCTCGACGACGCCCGGGACGCGCGGGCGCCAGGCGGAGACATCACGCCGGCCGGCCATGCAAAGAACGTACAAGACGGCGTCGTACGGCGATCGGCAGTCTCACCGCATGAGCGAGCAACCCCTCCGATTCGACACGAAGATCGCCGTCCTGCTGCGCGACGACCTGGAGCCCTGGCAGCGCCTGAACGTCACCGCGTTCCTGGTCAGCGGCCTGGGCACCCAGCTTCCCGAGGTGATCGGCGAGCCCTACGAGGACGCGGACGGTGTCCCGTACCTGCCGATGTTCCGCCAGCCCGTCCTGGTCTTCGAGGCCACCAAGGAGACCCTGACGGCAGCCCACGCGCGCGTGCTCTCCCGTTCCCTCCCGCGCGCGCTCTTCACCCCCGACCTCTTCGCGACCGGCCACGACCGCGACAACCGGGCAGCGGTGCGCGCCGTGCCGACGGGGGAGCTGGACCTGGTGGGTCTGGCGGTGTACGGGCCGCGGAACGCGGTGGACAAGGCGGTGAAGGGGGCGCGGATGCATCCGTGAAGCAGGCGTGCCGCCCTCCGCTTTCGCGGGGGACGGAGTCAGGCGCTGCCGACCTCTGCCTTCGTGAGCGGCGCTCCCGCTGTGGGCTCCCCCGCCGGATGCCGCCGCATCAGGACGCCGTACCCGATCCCCGCCGCCGTCCCGACGACCGCGCACAGCCCCCACAGCCACTCGGCGCCCCAGCGGTCGATGACGACACCGGACATCAGCGGGGCGACGAGGGAGGCCACCGCCCAGGACATGGTGTACATGCCCTGGTAGCGCCCGCGCCCGTGCACCGGAGACAGGCGGACGACCAGGCCGGTCTGGGTCGGGGCGTTGACGATCTCGGCGAGGGTCCAGACGCAGACGGTGAGGGCGAAGACGCCGACCGAGCCGGCGAAGGCGGTGAGGCCGAAGCCGTAGCCGGCGAGGAGGGAGGAGAGGACGAGGAGACGGCCCGGGTCCCGGTGTTCGATGAAGCGGGTGACCGGGATCTGGAGGACGACGATCAGGACGCCGTTGACGGCGATCGCCAGGCCGTAGTCGGCCGGGGTGAAACCGGCCTCGCCCATCGCCACCGGCAGGCCCACCATGCCCTGCTGGAAGATCAGGGCGACCAGGAAGGACAGGCCGACGACGCCCATGAACCGGCCGTCGCGCAGGACCGTGCCGAGCCCGGTGTCGTCGGCCGCCCGCTCGGCCGCGGTGCGTTCGGGGCGGGACTCGGGCAGCTTCAGGAAGACGACGATCGCGCAGACCATCGTCATCCCCGCCTCGATCAGGAAGCCGGCGAGATAGCTGAACTCGGCGATGAAGCCGGCGGCCATGGAGGAGACGGCGAACCCGAGATTGATGGCCCAGTAGTTCAGTGAGAAGGCGCGGACCCGGTCCTCCGGGCGGACGATGTCGGCCATCATCGCCTGCACGGCGGGCCGGGAGGCGTTGCTCGCCATCCCCACGAGGAACGCGACGGCCGCGATGGCGACGGGGTGGTGCATGAAGCCCAGCAGCGCGACCGACACGGCCGTGGACGCCTGCGCCACGAGCAGCGTCGGCCGCCGCCCGAGCCGGTCCGTCAGCACGCCCGCGCCGACGGAGGAGACGACCCCGCCGAGTCCGTGGAGCGCGGCGACCAGACCGGCGTACGAGGCGGAGTAGCCGCGGTCGAGGGTGAGGTACAGCGCCATGAAGGTGGCGACGAAGGCACCGAGCCGGTTGACGAGGGTGCTGGTCCACAGCCACCAGAACTCGCGGGGGAGTCCGGATACGGTTTCTCGGGCGGCGCGTCTCAGAGAGGCGAGCGACATACGGGTCCCCCACGGCAGTCAGCTGGCTGTAAGCGGCTCAAGCGGAGAGCACAACTTACGAGGACGCGGTCGCCCGGGGCCACTGAATTAACGGATCCCGTCAACCGTCCGCTCTGCGGGCGGCCGTACAAGCGATCAGAGCCGTCGATTACGCTCGGACGCATGGCCGACGCACCGTACAAACTGATCCTCCTCCGCCACGGCGAGAGCGAATGGAACGCGAAGAACCTGTTCACCGGCTGGGTGGACGTCAATCTCAACGAGAAGGGCGAGAAGGAGGCGGTCCGCGGCGGCGAGCTCCTGAAGGACGCCGACCTCCTCCCCGACGTGGTCCACACGTCGCTCCAGAAGCGCGCGATCCGCACGGCCCAGCTCGCCCTGGAGTCCGCCGACCGCCACTGGATCCCCGTCCACCGCTCATGGCGCCTCAACGAGCGCCACTACGGCGCCCTCCAGGGCAAGGACAAGGCCCAGACCCTCGCCGAGTTCGGCGAGGAGCAGTTCATGCTGTGGCGCCGCTCCTACGACACTCCGCCGCCCCCGCTGGAGGACGGCACGGAGTTCTCCCAGTCGGACGACCCCCGCTACGCGACGATCCCCCCGGAGCTGCGCCCCCGCACCGAGTGCCTCAAGGACGTGGTGTTCCGCATGCTCCCGTACTGGTACGACGGCATCGTCCCCGACCTCCTCGCTGGCCGCACGGTCCTCGTCGCCGCCCACGGCAACTCCCTGCGCGCCCTCGTCAAGCACCTCGACGACATCTCCGACGCCGACATCGCCGGCCTCAACATCCCCACGGGCATCCCGCTCTCCTACGAACTGGACGCCGACTTCAAGCCGATGACGCCGGGCGGCACGTACCTGGACCCGGACGCGGCCGCGGCGGCCATTGAGGCGGTCAAGAACCAGGGCAAGAAGAAGTAGGGTTTGTGATCATGCCCCTGACCTGCACGGGAAGTGCAGATCAGGGGCATTTTCATGGCCTGGGCCCACTGTGGGCCCTCAGTCCCCGGAGCCTTGAGGCCGGAGCGCCTGCCCGAGAGCCTTCCGGGCGCGGTCCCGGCTACTCGGCATGAGGTGCGCGTATACCTTCAGCGTCAGGCCCGGATCGGAGTGTCCGAGGTACTCCGCGTCGGCGCCAGGCGGCGACGAGCAGCAGGTCGACCGAGACGGGGTAGGCCCACGCTTTCCACCCGTGCTGTCCGGCGGCCGAGGCGATGTCGTGCAGGTGGGTGAAGGACAGCGCGGCGGCGATGAGCGCCTGGACGAGCACCGCGTCGACACGGGCCAGTTGGGCGCGCATGATGCGGCTCCTTGATCAGGTCGCTCCCGCCGAGTGGTGGCCTTGACGGCGAGGACCCGCAGCCGGGACGGCGCCACGGTCAGCCCGCACCCCTCCATGACCGAGCCGTACGAGCCGAGCAGCCGGGCGGTCGCTATCGGCAGACCGACCGAGGGCCAGTACACGCGAGGGTGCTTGGCCGGGGTGTAGGCGGCCCCGCCGCCGAGTGCGGCGACAGGACCACCCACCTCCAGAAGTGTCACCAGATCGGACATCAGGCGGTGGCCCTCATGGCGGCAGGGAAGGCGATGCCGTGCCGCTGCTGCCCGTTGAACACGCTCTCCCACGGCCGGGCAACCAGCCCCGGTAGCGAGACCGGCGCCCCCAGCATCAGCCTCTCAGCCACACCGCCTTCCGGCACGGTGACCTTGACCAGCGACGACTCCCCGTTCTCGATGTAGACGACGCCGATCGTCATCAGCACTTCCCCGCTGAAAGCGTCCTTGGCGATCTCGCCCGTCTGCCGGTCCCGGACCTTGGGCTCAGGAGCCTCTCGGTCAGCAGGATCGTGGCGGCCGAGGTCTCAACACGAATGGTACGCAAGGCAGTTCACCCATCTACTCGTCTATACACAATGCGCTGCGAACCCGATCTCCGGGCTCATGCGGACCGCCCTGCCCCGCCACTTGCCCACTCGTCTATGTGAGTATGCCTGTTGGGGTGTACGAGTCGGAGAAGCGTCCCCCGCGCACCACCGCAAATCACCTCATCACGTCGCCGGAAGCTGATACGACAGCACGTACGCGTCCGCCGCCATGACCGTGTCACAGACCTCCACGGCCCGCCCTTCGGCGTCGAAGGCGGTACGGATCAGGTGGATCACCGGCACACCGGAGGCCAGCCGCAGCGTCTTCACCTCGGCCGGCGAAGGCATCCGGGCGCGAATCTCCTCCTCGAAGTGGTCGAGGCGGTGCCCCAGCTCTTCGAGCCGGGCGTAGATGCCACCGGGCCCGGGGTTCGGCTCAGCAATCGGCGTACCGCGCGCGATGTCGAGTGGGAGATACGAGGTGGCGAACTCGACCGGCCGCCCGTCGAGCAGATAGCGCCGACGACGAGCCAGAACCCGCCGCACGGACCCGAGCCTGGCCGAGACGTCCTGACTGGCCTTCTCTTCCTTCACCTCAAGACTGTCGACCTGGGGGTGACTGCCAGCGGCGTTGGCTTCGACGATGAAGGCCGCCTTGCCCTGCTCGCGATGGCGCCGGGCGAACCGGTCGGAGGCGAGCCGCCGCACGGGCGGCCGGGGCCGGACGAAGACGCCCTTGCCGTGCTCGGCGTGCACGAGCCCTTCGCCCTGGAGGACGGAGAAGGAGTTGCGGACCGTCATCCGGGATACCCCGTAGTGGTCAACAAGCTCGGCTTCCGAGGGCAGTTTTTCACCCTCCTTGAACCGCCCGCGGTCGATGGCCTCGCGCAACTGGTCGGCGATCTGCCGAAAGACCGCACGATCACTCGTGGGGTCGAGATCACCGAGGAAGCCGGAAGGAAGAGAGGGCACGTGTACTCCTTTAGATATCTAGACGAGTGGGCGATTGTTGTTGCTACGGTGGAGAGCCTAGCCAGCCGAGAGGGCCCAGGAACGTGAGCACCGAACGTCCGCACTCCGTGAGCGTCGCCGGTGTCATCGTCGACGACCAGGGCCGGGCCCTCTTGATCAAACGCCGTGACAACGGCAAGTGGGAACCCCCGGGCGGAGTCCTCGAACGCGAGGAAACCGTCCCCGAGGCCCTCCAGCGCGAGGTTCTCGAAGAGACCGGCATCAAGATCACGCTTCCCGCGACCCTGACCGGTGTCTACAAGAACATGACGGGCCTGATCGTCTCTCTGGTCTTCCGCTGCGAGGCGGCAGACGGCACACCGACCACCGGCGACGAGACCCGCGCACTGCGCTGGGCCACCCACGAAGAAGTCACCGAGCTTGCCGACGAGGCATACGCGATCCGCGTCACCGACGCATTGGACGCGGCATCCCCGCCGGCCATCCGCGCCCACGACGGCGTGAAACTCGTCTAGCCCGAACCCGCTGCACATGGCGGCCTACCAGCACGAAGAAACTTGTATGCACGAGTATACGAGCACCGCCCGGGTCTGGGGACTCACTTGCCCAGGATTTCCGGAAGAGGTGAGCCGGGCCCGCCGCTGGACCCGTGACATCCTGCGCGGATCTCCCCTGGCCGACGACGCCGAGCTGATCGTGAGCGAGCTGAGCGCGAACGCGATCCTCCACACGGCCAGCGGCATGGAAGCGGGCAGCTTCCACCTGGCCCTCGCGGTGACCCGGCAGGTGATCGCCCTGTCGGTGACGGATGGTGGAGGAACCGGCACGGCCCCCAAGGCCGAGCACCAGGACGACGAAGCCGAACACGGCCGGGGCCTGGGCATGGTCACCGCACTCGCCCACCGAGTCGTCATCCACGGCAGTGAGGACGGCTACACAGTCACCGCGGAACTGTTCACCGCCCCCCGGTCGGGAGACCACCTGTGCTGAAGGGCGAAGCCCGCCGAGGCTACTGGTGCGAGTGCTGGACCGAAGACCTCACCGAAGACGGCCCGTTGATACTCCGAGCATCCTTCGACGCCTACACGGCACCCCAGGCCGACCGATGGGTTGCCGTCGCGCTGCGTACCATCTCACCGGCGTTCGACCCGGAAGCATCCGAGCAGGCATGGCAGTGGCTGTACGACGGCCGCATAGAGACACGACGAGCCCTCCTGCGCTCCGAGCCCTGCACCGTGTCGGTCACCTTCTTCACCACTCGCATCACCTGGACGATCCGACCAGTGATCTTCCTGCCCCTCGCAGACCGTCAAGGCACGGAACTGCCAGCCTGCGCATACGACTTCAAGCCCCGGCCGCCACAGCGGACTGACTGAGTTACAACTTTCTCTACTGGTTCAAGGCGGCTCGCTTCGCTCCCCGCGCGCGGCCCGGCCCCCGGCCGGGCCTGCGCTCCTGCCTTCGTCCCGCTCCAGCCCGGCCGGCGCCCGTGCCGCGCTCACAGCAATCAGCCTCCGAAGCCAGAGAAGGGGTGCCTCTCGGCTGGGGCAGTCGGCTTCGCGATTTTAGCCAGCCGCTTGGCGCGAGCCATGAAGATCGTGGCCCCATCTCGCGCTTTACAGGCAGGCCAACTGACTGCCCGACTCGTTCAAGGAAGTATCCGGCGTACTCTTTCCGTGATTTCTTGAACTCGATCAGTCGCCTCGGCCAGGTAACTGATGGGCGGAACATCTCTTCCATGCACCACACTGTTACGCACTCGCCGCAACAAATTGATCTCATGGCGAGTCTCTGCGTCCAGCATTGTTAGGCGGTCAAGTAGCCGAAAGATCGGCAGGGCGATTCGCTCGTCGTCTTCCCTCGGGGCAAGATTTCGTAGTGACTCTTCTAGGTCTACCCAGCTTGTGAGGAAATGGCCGATCTGTTGATGCATTCGTGCGCTCTGCGAACGGGGATCAAGTGAAATGGCGTCAGCGTCAACCTGAACCAAGTTGAAATTCTCGTATCGCGAAGGGTCTTCGGCGAGAAGAGCATCAATAACCTGCTCAGCAAGGGGGCGCATCTCCACATTGTCGTGCAATGATGCCAGATATGAGTTCAGGTCAGCGGGTGCCTCTTTATTCAGATGTCGCAAGAAATTGAACAGGAGGTCTACGCGGCCTAGGCCTGAGTCCCCGACAGGCTCGTTCAAGATCTTACCTGCCTGGTTCAGCAGGTAAGCTGCGAGTTCATAGTGATTGAGGAATCGACCGTTCCTAGCGACTCGATTCTCGCTCGCCTCTTGCAGCATCCTGAGCGACAATTCGCCAGCGATAACCAATCCATTGAGCTGGTCCAGGATCGCTTTTCCGCCTCGGACAGGTCCCCCGATAGTGGCTTGTAGGCGAGATCATGCTCCACCTCTGACCAGGAATGCATAAGCACCGATGCGACCTGTACTTCGACACGCGCCTTGGCGTATCGCTTATCCAGATCGATCAGCTCGCGCTCCTTGAGTCGAACCCGATAATGAGTTGCCGAGTACCCAGAAAATTCTTTCCCGGGTGGCCTCTCGTTCGACTCGGGGAAACTTTTCTTCGCCGTTAGGTCGAAAAGGCGATTAACGGCCTTTTCTACCTGATCTTGCTCGCCCGGGAAATATAGAGCAATGCGCACGCCTGCCAGATCGACAATATCGTCGTAAATATCTTCTACTGACTTGTATTTCTTTTTCGGTGCGCGTTGGCGGCACTTCTCTTCCAGGCGCTTGATGTCTTTCGCGCGGTAGGTGACGATGCAGCGGACGCCTGATTCTTTGAGATCCCTTTCTAGGGCTTGGGAAACTAGGTGCGCTGCCCGACTGTAAAAGTCGTACTCCTTTGAGTAGCGCGCAATGAAGTGATCAACGATTTCCATGGCTCCCCCAAGGCGCAGTGCTGGGCCTTCCGGTGCTGCGTCTACGTGCATACGTAGGATGCCGCAAGAAGGGACTGACGCGGGGGCGAACGCCCCAGCAACTGCTTCGGTCCGGCTACCTACACCAGCCCGTGGCGCGGTCCCTCCTCCGGCTGCTGCGCGACGAAGAAGCGTCCGTGCCCAAAGCTTCGTCATCACGGTTCCACCGTCGCCGCGTGCTCTGGCGGACGTCACCGGACAACGTGGCTGAGGCCGGTGGGGGTGCAGCGAGACACACGCGCGCGCTGCCGGTCGACGCGCCCGCCGTCGTGGCTGACTGTCGTCGGCTGAGGTTCGTACGGGGCGCATCGAGGTGCTGGCCGTCAGCCGGAGGCGGCATAGCTGGGCCGTCCCTGGGCCGTCCGAGGACGCTCACCAGTGGCCAATGACGACCACCAGGCGCACGAGCTCACCGCCCCTCACCAGCAAAAACCCAGCTCACCAACATCCCCGACAACACCCAGGGCAAGAAGAAGTAGGGTTTGTGATCATGCCCCTGAGCTGCGCATACGGCGTGGATGAGGGGCATTTTCAGCAGATGGTGAGCCGGGCGAAGGCCATCCCCATACCCTCGCCCGGCGTCCCGTGGTGGCGTGATGAGCGGCCGTGATGAGCGGTGAGCCGGTGACCGTCAGTCAGATGGACAGCGGGACCTTGTGGACCTCGTCGGCCTTGTGGCCCGTCCGCTCGTGGATGCGCTGGACCGCTTCGGCCGAAGGCGCCTCGGAGAGGCAGTAGACGATGCCGGACTCCGGGTCCGCCCAGGCCCGCTCGAAGTGCACGCCCTCTTCCTTCTCTATGGCGAGGTCCGCTTCGTGGGCCTCCCTGAGCTGTTCGGCCGTGATCCCCTTCATCCCGGTGTGTACGTCCATGAACTGAGCCATGGCCTCGCACCTCCTTCTCGCCAGTGCGCTCCGCTGCGCTTGCCCTCTCTCCATGCTGCGCCTGTACGGCCGTACGGACCAACACAAGGGCCCCGGCGCGAAGCCGGGGCCCCTGAGAAGAACGGTCGGTCAGCCGCACTGGCACGGATTGCCGGACTGGCATCCGCACTGGCAGCCCGAGCCACATCCGCACGCGCTGATCAAGGTCAGGCTCTTGATCTCGGCGGGCTGCTCGGTCGGACGTTCCTGGGTGGGGTCGGTTGTCGTACCGGAGGTGCTGGGGGATTCGGCCATGGTCCCTCCTAGAGGCTGGAGCCTTTGCCCATTCCATGCCCGCCCTGCCGGTCGCATCAACGGCGCACAGAGGCTCTGGGCACGCCCCCGACGCGATCTCAGGCGCCCTCGGTCCCAGGCGCCGGCGTGATGTCGGGCTGGATCTCGGGCTGGATGTCGGGCTGCAGCTCGTCCGCGTGCTCGCCCGTGACCAGGAACACCACGCGCTTGGCGACCGCCACGGCATGGTCGGCGTAGCGCTCGTAGTAGCGGCCGAGCAGGGTGACGTCGACGGCGGTCTCGATGCCGTGCTTCCACTTGTCGTCCAGCAGGTGCTGGAAGAGCGTGCGGTGCAGCAGGTCCATCTCGTCGTCGTCCTGTTCGAGCTGCATCGCCAGGTCGACGTCCTTGGTGATGATGACCTCGGCGGCCTTCGCCATCAGGCGCTGGGCGAGCTGGCCCATCTCCAGGATCGTGGCGTGCAGGTCGTGGGGGACCGCCCGCTCCGGGAAGCGCAGCCGGGCCAGCTTGGCCACGTGCTGGGCCAGGTCGCCCGAGCGCTCCAGGTCGGCCGACATCCGCAGCGAGGTGACGACGATGCGCAGATCAGTCGCCACCGGCTGCTGCCGTGCCAGCAGGGCTATGGCCCGGGCCTCCAGGTCGTGCTGGAGTTCGTCGACCTTCTTGTCGCCCTCGATGACGCTCTCGGCAAGCTTCAGGTCGGAGTCGAGGATCGCCGTCGTGGCACGCCCGATCGCTGATCCGACCAGCCGGGCCATCTCGACCAGACCGTCACCGATCGAGTCGAGTTCCTCGTGGTACGCGTCCCGCATCAGGGTTCCTCTCGTACGTCTGTTTCCGTGGCTGCCGGGGGCCGGGCCCGGTGCACAGGTCCTGCTGAAACCGGTGCTTCGCACCCCACGTGTCCACGTTCCGGCCCGTACGCGTCCGTTTTCGCCACCCCAAATGAACCAACCCTAGCCCCGACGTGAACTCTGGGCGACGAGTGTTCGAGGTCGCACCCCGATGGCTGTGGCCATGGACTATCCCATGCCTAACCTGGATGCATGGACGTGAACGCGGCGGTCGCCGCAGCGGCAGCGATCGTCGGTGTGCTCACCGGTGTCATCGCCATGCTGGCGTTCCGCTGGAGCGAACGCGACCAGAAGCGGCCCACGAGAACCTCCCTGCACACCGACCCCGTCCTGCCGCCCGGCGTGGACACGGTGCTGTCCGTGCTGCGCTCCTCGGCCGTCGTCCTCGACGAGGGGGACGCCGTGGTCAAGGCCAGCTCGGCGGCGTACGCACTGGGCCTGGTCCGCGGCGGCAAGCTCGCCGTCGACCCGATGCTCACGATGGCCCGCGACACCCGGCGCGACGGAGAGATACGGCAGGTGGAGCTGGACCTGCCGAGGAGGGGAACCGGCCGGGGCGAGGCCCTCGCCGTCTCCGCGCGCGTGGCGCCGCTCGGCTCCCGCCTCGTACTGCTCCTGGTCGAGGACCTCACCGAGGCCAGACGCATCGAGGCGGTACGGCGCGACTTCGTCGCGAACGTCAGCCATGAGCTGAAGACGCCGGTGGGCGCTCTCTCCCTCCTCTCCGAGGCCGTCATGGACGCCTCGGACGACCCGGAGGCCGTGGAGCGCTTCGCCGGCCGTATGCAGATCGAGGCGACCCGCCTGACCAACCTGGTCCAGGAGCTGATCGACCTCTCCCGGGTCCAGAACGACAACCCGCTGGAGGACGCCGAGCCGGTCCGCGTCGACGAACTCGTCGCCGAGGCCATCGACCGCTGCCGGCACGCGGCCGGCACCAAGCAGATCACCATGGCCGCCGCCATCGGGGGGCCCGGAGGGCCTTCGACCGAGGACGGTGGTGGGAGCCGGGCGGGCACCGCCGACCTGCATGTGTGGGGCAACCGCGGCCAGCTCGCCGCCGCCCTCGGCAACCTCGTCGAGAACGCCGTCAACTACTCGCCCGCCCGCACCCGCGTCGGTATCGCCGCCCGGAAGGTGACCGCGTCCGGCGGCGCCCACATCGAGATCGCCGTGACCGATCAGGGCATCGGCATCTCGGAGAAGGACAAGGAGCGCGTCTTCGAGCGCTTCTACCGAGTCGACCCCGCCCGCTCCCGAGCCACGGGTGGTACGGGCCTCGGGCTGGCTATCGTCAAGCACGTCGCCGCCTCGCACGGCGGGGAGGTCTCGGTGTGGAGCTCCGAGGGACAGGGCTCCACCTTCACCCTGCGGCTGCCGGAGGCGGGCGTGGCCCGCGACCGTGCGAAGCAGCACTCCGCCCTCGACGACGAGGCCGGACAGTCCGCACCCGCCGTCCCGTCCCCTGATTCATCTGAGTCATCTGACTCACCCCGGTACGAACCTGACTCATCCCCGTACGAACCGCTTCCCGCCCCGGAGGTCCTTCCGTGACCCGAGTGCTTGTCGTCGAGGACGAGGAGTCCTTCTCCGACGCCCTGTCGTACATGCTCCGCAAGGAGGGCTTCGAGGTCGCCGTCGCGACCACCGGGCCCGACGGCCTCGACGAGTTCGAGCGCAACGGCGCCGACCTCGTCCTCCTCGACCTGATGCTGCCCGGCCTGCCGGGCACCGAGGTCTGCCGCCAGCTGCGCGGCCGTTCCAACGTCCCGGTGATCATGGTCACCGCCAAGGACAGCGAGATCGACAAGGTGGTCGGCCTGGAAATAGGAGCCGATGACTACGTCACCAAGCCGTTCTCCTCGCGCGAGCTGGTCGCCCGTATCCGGGCCGTCCTGCGCCGCCGCGGCGAGCCGGAGGAGGTGACCCCGGCCGCACTGGAGGCGGGCCCGGTCCGCATGGACGTCGACCGCCACGTGGTGACGGTCTCCGGCTCCAAGGTCGACCTCCCCCTCAAGGAGTTCGACCTCCTGGAGATGCTCCTGCGCAACGCCGGCCGCGTCCTGACCCGTATGCAGCTCATCGACCGCGTCTGGGGCGCCGACTACGTGGGCGACACCAAGACCCTCGACGTCCACGTCAAGCGCCTGCGCGCCAAGATCGAGCCGGACCCGGGGGCGCCGCGGTATCTGGTGACGGTGCGCGGTCTGGGGTACAAGTTCGAGCCGTAAACCGCTGCGTACGACGACGAAGGGCGGGACCTCTGCGGAGGTCCCGCCCTTCGTTTCCGGTACGGCTGCTCAGTGGCCGGCGGTCTCGCCCAAGGGGGACTCGGTGGCCGTGGCGCTCTCGGAAGCGGCGTCGTCCGGGGAAGCGGCGTCGTCCGGGGAGGCCGTGCCGGTCGCCGATTCGCTGGGCGAGCCGGAGGTGCCCCGGCCCGGCTTCTCCGAGGCCGTCGCCGAGGCGCCCGGCGCCGCCGGGACCTCGGTCGGGCCCCAGCTGGTGAAGTAGTGCTCGGCCGGCACGACGAAGGCCCGCAGGCTCACGTCGCCGGTCGTGGAGAAGGTGAAGGTGACCTTCTGGGCGTCGCCGTCCCTCACGGACTCGCGGCTGCCGGTGAGGACGGCGGAGGCGTTGTTCTCACCGCCGAGGACGAGCGAGCCGCCGGCCGGGATGGACAGGTTCCTGCCCTTGACCGCGGTCAGCTTGGCGGTGCCGGCGCCGTCCACCCTGATGGAGTCCAGGGTCTGCGCCTTGTCGCCGCTGTTGAACAGGGTCGCGGAGATGGCGGCCGGGCCGGTCGACTCGGTGTCGGGCTGGGTGATGACGATGGCGTTCTGGATCTTGATGTCGCCGACCGTGGTGGCGGCGTTGTCCGGCTTGATCTCCAGGGTCTGGGCGTTGTTGCCGGCCGCGCACGCGGAGAGCGAGGCGATCGAGAACGCGATGGCGGCGGCGGCGAGGGCGCCGCGTCGAAGGCTGCTGCTCACGGCGGCGGCAACTCCTTGACTCGAACGGGGCGGGCGCGTAAAGCCGCCCTAAGCATCTGTCAGCGGACTTAGGTTACCGAGACGTTCCCGCGCGACCGCACCCGACCCTCCCCATGAGCCCCCTTCCCTCGGCGGGCGCCGGTCGGTGTGCCCGCAGAAGTGACTCACGAGTCACTTCGCACCGGCGCTCGTCCGCCATTCACATAAGTGGCCGAGATCGATTGGCTGACAACACCTCGACATCCGCCTCGACATCCGCCTCGACATCCGCCTCGACATCCACCCTGACATCCGCCTCGACAACGCGCCGACATAGCGTCGGCATAGTCGAACCACCGGTGCGCAAATTTTCCGTGAAGGAATGCGCGGACGCCCTGATAATTGATCACCGGTCACCCGGTCGGGCTCCTGTGATCAATTCCGGATTCGTCTCACACCCGACTCCAGACACCGAACGGAGTAGCGGAAGTCGAGCACTTGGAACCGGACATATGGGGACGTTCGTCCACTTGGAGGGGGCTCCGGATGTGTGTAACGTGCGGGTTTCACTCCCCCTGGAGAGCCGCTCCGACCTGCGAATACCTTCGCCCCGTCGGCTCGCGAAGCACGTTCCTGT
The DNA here is from genome assembly GCF_009709555.1 of Streptomyces blattellae. GTDB lineage: Bacteria > Actinomycetota > Actinomycetes > Streptomycetales > Streptomycetaceae > Streptomyces > Streptomyces blattellae. The sequence continues at coordinate 23,305 of NZ_WJBG01000182.1, forward strand.
CGTTGTTGTCAAGCCCCGAGATATGCCCTGACCTGCGAAAACGCCATTCAGAACCCGCCGTTTCCGTGTTACCCTGGATAGCCACGGAAGGGGTACCTGTCACATGACGTTCAAGGTTGGCGACACCGTGGTCTATCCCCATCACGGGGCCGCGCTGATCGAGGCCATCGAAACTCGCCAGATCAAAGGCGTGGACAAGACCTACTTGGTGCTGAAGGTCGCCCAGGGTGACCTGACAGTGCGTGTGCCAGCGGACAATGCGGAGTTCGTCGGCGTGCGTGATGTGGTCGGTCAGGACGGGCTGGACCGGGTCTTCGAGGTGCTGCGCGCGCCGTATGCCGAGGAGCCCACGAACTGGTCCCGTCGTTACAAGGCAAATCTGGAGAAGCTCGCCTCCGGCGATGTCATCAAGGTCGCGGAAGTCGTACGTGATCTGTGGCGTCGTGAGCGCGAGCGCGGACTCTCCGCAGGTGAGAAGCGCATGCTCGCCAAGGCCCGCCAGATCCTGGTGAGCGAACTCGCCCTGGCGGAGAACACGAACGAGGACAAGGCAGAGGCTCTGCTCGACGAGGTCCTCGCGTCCTGACGCAGGCGACACGCAGCACGCCGCACTGCCTCAGCGGTACATGGAAAATGCCGTGGTGCCCGATGACGTATTCACTGTCGCCGGGCGCTGCGGCATGTTCGCGCCCAGCGCTACCGCAGACCGCTACCGCAGACACCGCGCGGTGATGTCGTACGCATTCCGTACACCGAGGAAGGTAAACCCCCGTACTTGGCGTGCCGGGCCCGGGCAGCTGGCTCGACCAGGGTCACGGAAGGGTTCCGGTCAAGGCGTCGCGCCCGGCACGGTGTGGCCATACCCAAGTAGGCCGAGCACACAAACCTGACAGGAACCGATGTCTGACGATTCGCGCCCTTCGCCCGCGTCCACTCGCACTGCGGCGGTGATTCCGGCCGCCGGCCGGGGCGTACGCCTCGGTCCGGGCGCCCCCAAGGCACTCCGTGCGCTGGGCGGCACTCCCATGCTGATCCACGCGGTGCGCGCGATGGCCGCGTCCCGTGCCGTCTCCCTCGTGGTCGTCGTGGCCCCGCCGGACGGCGCCGCCGAGGTCAAGTCCCTGCTGGACGCCCACGCGCTGCCGGAGCGGACGGACTTCCTCGTCGTGCCCGGCGGCGACTCCCGGCAGGAGTCGGTGAAGCTGGGCCTGGACGCCCTGCCCCCCGAGTACGACATCGTGCTGGTCCACGACGCGGCCCGGCCGCTCGTCCCCGTGGACACGGTCGACGCCGTGATCGAGGCGGTACGCGACGGCGCACCGGCCGTGGTGCCCGCCCTGCCTCTCGCCGACACCGTCAAGCAGGTCGAGCCCGCCGGGACGCCCGGCGACCCGGAGCCGGTCGTCGCCACCCCGGACCGCTCCCGTCTCCGCGCCGTGCAGACACCGCAGGGCTTCGACCGGGCGACGCTGGGCCGGGCCCACGAGACGGTGACCGACGACGTCACCGACGACGCGAGCATGGTCGAGCAACTGGGGGCGCGGGTCGTGGTCGTGCCCGGCCACGAAGAGGCCTTCAAGGTCACGCGGCCCCTGGACCTCGTCCTCGCCGAGGCGGTCCTCGCCCGCAGGAGGCTGAACGATGGCTTCTGACGTGTCTGATGTCCGGCTACCGCCGGGTGGCCACCTGCCCCAGGTCGGCATCGGCACCGACATCCACGCCTTCGAGGACGGGCGCGAACTGTGGTGCGCCGGCCTGAAGTGGGAGGGCGAGGGACCGGGCCTGGCCGGGCACTCCGACGCCGACGTCGTCGCCCATGCCGCCTGCAATGCCCTCTTCTCGGCCGCCGGCCTCGGCGACCTGGGGCAGCACTTCGGCACCGGGCGGCCTGAGTGGTCGGGGGCGTCGGGGGTCACGCTGCTGACGGAGGCCGCCCGCATCGTCCGCGAGGCGGGCTTCCGGATCGGCAACATCGCCGTCCAGGTGGTCGGGCCCAGGCCGAAGATCGGCAAGCGCAGGGCCGAGGCGCAGAAGATCCTTTCGGAGGCGGCGGGAGCACCGGTGTCGGTGTCCGGCGCCACGACGGACGGGCTCGGGTTTCCGGGGCGCGGCGAGGGGCTGATGGCGGTGGCTACGGCGCTGGTGGTGCGGACGGGCTGATTTCGCCCCGCCGCCCTTACCCGTCCCGTCCCGTCGCGTCGTCCCGTCCCGTCCCGTCGTCCCGTCCGTCCCGTCGTCCCGTGCGTCCCGTCGTCCCGTCCCGTCCGGTCCGGTCCGGTCCGGTCCCAGGGATTCGCCCCTTCGACCCCACCAGGGGCTTCGCCCCTGAACCCGTTCGGGGCCAGCCCCGGGACCCCCGCTCCTCAAACGCCGGAGAAGCTGAATCTCCGCGACCGTCGGAGGGGCTGAATCTCCGCGGAAGTTCCGCGACCGCCCGAGAGCAGCCGTCCTTTGCACGGTGCAGTCCCGTCCGCCCACTACCCTTGGACACGTGACTATTCGCCTGTACGACACCAGCGCCCGGCAGATCCGTGACTTCACCCCGCTCACGCCGGGTTGTGTCTCGATCTACCTGTGTGGCGCCACCGTGCAGGCCGCACCGCACATCGGGCACATCCGCTCCGGGCTCGACTTCGACATCCTGCGCCGGTGGTTCGAGTACCGCGGCTATGACGTGACGTTCATCCGGAACGTCACGGACATCGACGACAAGATCATCGCCAAGGCGGCCGACCAGGACCGCCCCTGGTGGTCGATCGGCTACGAGAACGAGCGGGCGTTCAACGACGGCTACCGCGCCCTCGGTTGCCTGCCGCCGACGTACGAGCCCCGCGCCACCGGCCACATCACCGAGATGGTCGAGATGATGCGCTGCCTCATCGAGCGCGGCCACGCCTACGAGGCCGACGGGAACGTCTACTTCGACGTGCGGTCCTTCCCGGAGTACCTCCAGCTGTCGAACCAGGAGCTGGACAACCTGCTCCAGCCTTCGGGCGAGGGCGAGACCGGCAAACGCGACCCGCGTGACTTCGCCATGTGGAAGGCGGCGAAGCCCGGCGAGCCGACCTGGGAGACGCCGTGGGGACGCGGCCGCCCCGGCTGGCACCTGGAGTGCTCGGCGATGGCCCACAAGTACCTGGGCTCCGCCTTCGACATCCACGGCGGCGGACTCGACCTGATCTTCCCGCACCACGAGAACGAGATCGCCCAGGCCAAGGCCTACGGCGACGAGTTCGCCCGGTACTGGCTGCACAACGCCTGGGTCACCATGAGCGGCGAGAAGATGTCCAAGTCGCTCGGCAACTCGGTGCTGGTCTCCGAGATGGTCAAGCACTGGCGGCCCATCGTCCTGCGGTACTACCTCGGCACCCCGCACTACCGCTCGATGATCGAGTACAGCGAGGAGGCCCTGCAGGAGGCCGAGTCGGCGTTCGCCCGGATCGAGGGCTTCGTGCAGCGCGTCGTCGAACTGGCCGGGGAAGCCGTCGGCCCCGCGCCCGAGGTGCCGCTCGCCTTCGCCGAGGCGATGGACGACGACCTGGGCGTCCCGCAGGCGCTCGCCGTCATCCACACCACCGTCCGGCAGGGCAACTCGGCGCTCGCGGCCGACGACAAGGAAGCCGCGGTGGCCCGCCTCGCCGAGGTCCGTGCCATGCTCGGCGTCCTCGGCCTGGACCCGCTCGACCCGCACTGGGCCGGGGAGAGCGGCCGGGGTGAGACTGTGCTCAATAAAAGCGTGCGCGGCGTCGTCGACAGCCTCGTACGCCTGGTCCTCGACCAGCGCGAGGCGGCCCGCTCCCGCAAGGACTGGGCCACCGCCGACGCCATCCGCGACCACCTCAACCAGTCGGGACTGGCCATCGAGGACAGCCCGGCGGGTCCGCGCTGGACGCTCGGTCCGCGCTGAGCCTTTCTTGATCGATTGTGCCGCCCGGCCGTCCGGGCGGCACACTGCATATACGCACATACGCATGCTCCGGCGTGCCCCGAGACAGACAGGTAGGTCATGGCAGCCAACAACCGCCGCATGTCCGGCAAGAAGGGCGCGCAGGTCGGCAGCGGCGGCCAGCGGCGCAAGGGCCTGGAGGGCAAGGGGCCGACCCCGCCCGCCGAGATGCGCAAGGGCCACAAGAAGAACCGCATCGCGAACGCCAAGGCGAAGCAGGCGGTACGGCGTCCCGCGCCCCGCGGCCGTGGCGGCAGGTCCACCTCCGAGCTGGTCGTCGGCCGCAACCCCGTCGTCGAGGCGCTGCGCGAGGGCGTGCCCGCCACCACGCTGTACGTCCAGCAGTTCATCGACAACGACGAGCGGGTCCGCGAGGCACTCCAGCTCGCGGCCGAGCGCGGCGGCATCAACCTCATGGAGGCGCCGCGCCCCGAGCTGGACCGCATGACCAACGGCCTCAACCACCAGGGCCTCGTCCTCCAGGTCCCGCCGTACGAGTACGCCCACCCCGAGGACCTCGCCGCCGAGGCCGCCGACGAGGGCGAGGACCCGCTCATCGTCGCCCTCGACGGCGTGACCGACCCGCGCAACCTGGGCGCCGTCGTCCGCTCCGTCTCCGCCTTCGGCGGCCACGGCGTCGTCGTACCGGAGCGCCGCGCAGCCGGCATGACCGCCGGAGCCTGGAAGACGTCCGCGGGCACCGCCGCCCGCACCCCGGTCGCCCGCGCCACGAACCTCACCCGCGCCCTGGAGTCGTACAAGAAGGCGGGCATCGTGGTCGTCGGCCTCGCCGCCGACGGCGAGGTCGAACTCGGCGAGCTTCAGGCCCTGGGTGGCCCGGTCGTCATCGTGGTCGGCAGCGAGGGCAAGGGCCTGTCCCGACTCGTCGGCGAAACCTGCGACTTCCGCGTACGGATCCCCATGCCGGGCGGCGCCGAGTCCCTCAACGCCGGTGTGGCGGCGGGCATCGTGCTGTACGAGGCGGCCCGGCGGCGGGTCTGACACCGGCACGGGCGGGCGGGGGAGCCCGTCGGCAGGAGGCCGGCACAGCCGCCTGAAGCGCGAAGCCGCCAGGGCGGCGGACAAGAGAGGCCGCGGCTGAACACGCGTCCACCGGCTCGCCCGTGCGGGGTAATCCCGGCGTCCAGGACAACCTTGACGCGGTCCGGACACTTCCGGCGAGTCAAAGCAGTGTCCTAACTCCATGTCACTCGGTTAGTTGAGTGTGGACACCAGAACACCCCGCACACCCACGGGGGACCGCTCGTCGGGATACGACGACGCTCCCGCGCTGAGCATGGTGAAGGTGCCGAGCGATCCGGCGCAGGTCATCGTCAATCATGTGAGCTTCCGCGTGCAGTTGGGGGCCTCGACCCGGCGGACCCAGTCGCCGCGGGTCGCACGGCACTTGCGCGCCACCGAGGACACCGCCCGCATCCCCGCCGCCTCCGGCCCCGGCACCCGCCGCCGTACCCCCGTCGTCTGGAGCGGGAAGTCCGCTCCGGACGACACCGGCGCGCACCGGCTGCTCCAGGCGGTGCGCGGCGGCAGCGTCCGGCACGGCGAGGAGCCCGCCTCCGACGCCGCGGGAGCCACCCAGGTCATCCCGCGCATCGACCAGGGCGGCTACCCGCACGGCTACGACGGCCTCACGGAGCAGACCCTCGAAACCCCGGTCGTCGGCGCCCAGCGCGGCCCCGACGCCGGCGAGACCCGGCTCCTGCCACAGATGCGCTCGGCCGGCAGCGCCTACGACGAACCCGCCTACGAGCGCGCGCGGTTCGACGAGGACTACGGCTACGAGGACGACGACGAGCCGGACACCGACGCGCCGGGCAAGCGCCACGGCGACGACCCGGCCCGGCACGCCTACTACCCCGGCCGCCGGATGAACCTCGGCGTCGTCCTGCTTCCGCTGCGCATCTTCCTCGGCTTCATCTCCATCTACGCCGGCATGGGCAAGCTCTGCGACCCCGTCTACTTCGACGGCGGCAAACGCGGCTCCATGACCAAGTGGCTCAACACCCTGCACCCATGGGAAGTCGCCGAGCCGCTGCGCCAGTTCGCCCTTGAGCACCCCGTCGGCTCCGGCCTCGTCATCGCCTTCTTCCAGGTCATCGTGGGCGTCCTCACGGTCCTGGGGTGCTGGCAGCGGGTCGCCGCGGTCGTCGGCGCGCTGCTGTCGGCCGCGCTGCTCGTCACCGTCAGCTGGAAGAGCGTCCCCGCCTACGACGCCCCCGACATCATCTACCTCGCCGCCTGGTCCCCGCTGATCATCGCCGGCGCCCCCGTCTACTCCATCGACGGCCGCCTCGGCGGCAGTGCCTGGCGCCGCCTCGGCCCTCGCGCCGACATCTGGGAGCTGCGCAGTTACGTCCTGCGCCGCGGCGCCCTCGTCACCGTCGTCGTCACCGGGCTCACCCTGCTCGTCGGCTCGCTGCTCGGCGGCGCCGTCCGCGACGCCGACCGCGTGGTCGTCCCCGGCCCCGGCGAGGCCCCGCGCAACGAACTGCCGGGCTCCCCGCTCCCGCAGCAGCCCGGCACCAGCGCTCGGGAACGCACCCCGAGCGCCTCCAACCCGCCCACCCAGGGCGCCACTTCGGGCACGGCCAGCCCCTCCGGCGCCGCGACCACCCCCGGCGCCACCCGCGACACCGGCACCCTCCCAGGCTCCCCCAGCCAAACCCAGGGCACCGGCACCGGCGCCCAGGCCCCACCCCAACAGCCGGCCCCCGCCGACGAGGCCCCGAGCACCAGCACCGGCCCGACCTCAGGCGGCACCACCGGCTCCCCGGGCGGAACCGGCGGCGGAGACACCGCCCCCGAAGAACCGGGCTTGGTGGGCGGTTTGCTGGGCTAGTAGCTCACTGGCTGAACATTTCGAGGTACGCAGTTCCCCGCGCCCCTTCAGGGGCGCGGGGCTGTGTCGATATGCGGCTCCGCCGCGTGGGCACGACCAGCCCTCACAAACCCGCACCCGGCGCACAACTTACGCGCCCCCACCCCGCAGCGAGCGCAGCTCCTCCGCCGCCTCGGTCAGATCCTTCGCCGTATCGATGGCCCGCCAGTACGCCCCCTGCGGAAGAGGAAACCCCGCCAGCCGCCGCTCGCGAGCCAACCGCGGAAACGTCGTCCGCTCATGGTCCCCCCGTTCCGGCAGCATCCCGGCGAACTCGGGAGAGAAGACGTACACACCCGCATTGATCTCGAAGGTCGACGGCGGCGCCTCGATGAAGTCCGTGATGTGACCGAAGCCGTCCGTCCGCACCGCGCCCCACGGAATCCGCGGCCGGGCCAGCGCGAGCGTCGCTATGGCGTCCCGCTCGGCGTGGAAGTCGGCCATGTCGCGCAGTGAGAACCGGGTCCAGATGTCGCCGTTGGTGGCGTACCAGTGCTGCTCTGGGTGCGGAAGATGCGCTGCCGCATACCTGAGGCCCCCGCCGCGGCCGAGCGGCTCGGTCTCGACGACGGTCGTGACCCGCACGGGAAGCTCCGCCGACTCCAGCCACTTCTGCAGGACGCCGGCGAGGTGGCCGCAGCTGACCACCACGTCCGTGACGCCCTCCTCGGCGAGCCAGACAAGCTGATGGCCGATGATCGGCGTCCCCGTACCGGGGATCTCGACCATCGGCTTGGGCCGGTCGTCGGTGTAGGGGCGCAGCCGGGAGCCCTGGCCCCCGGCCAGGACGACGGCCTGAACCGGGCGGGACGCGGCGTTCGGATCGGTCATGACCGAACTGTACGTCGCGTCCCGCGCCCCTTTTTTTGCCGCTGCTGACGGCAACCGCCGCCGGTCAGCTGTGCGCGGCCGCGACCCCCGAGGCGAACGAGGTGTCGCAGACCGGGCGGGAGAAGGACTGGGCCCGGTTGGCGCCGTAGACGCGGACCGCGGCGCGGCCGAGTTCGCGGGCGAGGGAGGCGCAGTGCTTGGCGAGCGACGGGCGGTCGTTGACCGCCTGCTGGAGGTGGGTGAGCGCGATGCCCGGGTCCTTCTCCTGGAGCTCGGTCAGGAGCTGCTCGCGCAGCACGTCCTGGGGGGCGCGCTTCTTGGCGGGCGCGGCCAGGTCCTCGGAGGACGCGGTGAGCACCGAGTTCGAGGAGTTCCCCGACCAGTTGACTCGGGTGACCGCGAGGGTCCCGGAGAGCACCAGGACGACGGGCAGGACGAGGGCGAGGGAGCGGCCGATCCGGCGGGCGGGGCCCCGGCCGCGTCGCGTCTGTTGGGTAGTGGAGTGCTTCACGCGAGTGAGAGTAGCGTCAGGTAATGATTTGGCGACATTCAGTCACCGGTTCGGGGGATAGCGAGCCGCCTCGAATTGGGTACGGCGTTGACGCACAGTGCTCGAAATGACCGGTCTGCCGGGGTATTTGTCGACAGCGAGAAGGGCCCCGCAGCAGTCTGCGGGGCCCTCTTCGTCAACCTGGGTGAATTACCCGGTGTTGTGCTTACTGTCCTTGGCGCGAGGCGTCAGTCGGAGAGACGTTCGCCCGTGGAGGTCGAGAACACGTGGGTCTCGCCCGGCCGCGGCACGACGTGCAGCGTGGCGCCCTTCTCCGGCACTGCACGCCCGCTGACACGGACGACCAGGTCCTTCAGGTCGTCACCGACCTTGGCGCTGCCGTAGACGTAGCCGTCGGCGCCCAGCTCCTCGACGACGTTCACGGAGACGGCGAGGCCCGCCGGGGCGTCCTCGGTGTCCTTCGTCAGGGACGTCGCGGCGTCGCCGTTCTGCTCGACGATGTCGAAGTGCTCGGGGCGGACGCCGACGGTCACGGTGGTGTCACCCTTGTCGGCGGCGGCGCTGAGCGCCTCGCGGTTGACGGGCACCACGCTGTTGCCGAACTTCACACCGCCGTCGGTGATCGGGACCTCGACCAGGTTCATGGCGGGGGAGCCGATGAAGCCGGCGACGAAGAGGTTGGCCGGGCGGTCGTACATGTTGCGCGGCGAGTCGACCTGCTGGAGCAGGCCGTCCTTGAGCACGGCGACCCGGTCGCCCATCGTCATGGCCTCGACCTGGTCGTGGGTGACGTAGACGGTGGTGATGCCGAGGCGGCGCTGCAGCGACGCGATCTGCGTACGGGTCGAGACACGGAGCTTGGCGTCGAGGTTCGACAGCGGCTCGTCCATGAGGAACACCTGGGGCTCACGCACGATGGCGCGACCCATGGCGACACGCTGGCGCTGACCACCGGAGAGGGCCTTCGGCTTGCGGGCCAGGTAGTCGGTGAGGTCGAGGATCTTCGCCGCGTCCTCGACCTTCTGGCGGATCTCCGCCTTCGGCACGCCGGCGATCTTGAGCGCGAAGCCCATGTTGTCGGCAACCGTCATGTGCGGGTAGAGCGCGTAGTTCTGGAACACCATGGCGATGTCCCGGTCCTTCGGGGGGAGGTGCGTGACGTCGCGGTCGCCGATGCGGATGACGCCGGAGTTGACGTCCTCAAGCCCCGCGAGCATCCGGAGCGAGGTGGACTTGCCGCAGCCGGACGGGCCGACCAGAACGAGGAATTCCCCGTCCGCGATCTCGATGTCGAGGCCGTCGACGGCGGGCTTCTCGGTGCCCGGGTAGATCCGGGTCGCCTTGTCGAACGAGACAGTGGCCATGGTGAATGGGCCCCCTTCTACCGGCAGGAACGTGCCGGACGATCCGTTGTAGGAAGGTGGTGTCCACTACGGGTGGTTCCGTGGTGGTGTAGTCCAGACAGGTGAACTGGGTCAGGACGGTACCTGGCGTTCACCTGCTCTGTCATTACCCGGCGCCCTGTGAACTTCGTCGAAATTTTCGAAGGCGTCCACCGGGGTGTCGCGCAGCCCCAGCCGCAGATGCTCCACGTGGTAGAGGGCCTGGTCGAGAAGTTCGGCGACATGGTTGTCGTAGAGCGCGTAGATCACGGAGCGCCCGCGCCGCTCGCCGGTGACCAGTCCGAGGTTGCGCAGCAGCCGCAGTTGGTGCGAGCAGGCCGACTGCTCCATGCCCACGGCGTCCGCGAGTTCGGTCGCCGCGCACGGGCCCTCCTGCAGCCGGGCCAGGATCCGCAGCCGTGAGGGGGTGGCGAGGGCCTGCAGCGTGGTGGCCACATCGGCGGCGCCCACGGCCTCAAGGCGTTCGCGCGCGGTGGCGGTGTTCCTGGCGTCAGCTCCGTGGCCCATGTCCTTCATCCTACGGAGACGCGTACATGAACACATGAATTCGTCTTCATGTAATCCTGTACGGTGGTCCCGCAGCACACCGTGAAGTGCCCCGTGACGCGCCGTGATGCCTCGTGAAGTACCCCGTGATGCCCCGTGAAGGACGCCGCCCATGACCTCCACCCTCACCCGGCCGGCCTCGCCACCGCGGCCACAGGACGCCATACGCCGTCGCACCCGCGTCCTCGCCCTCCCCGAGGCCCGCTGGGCCGCCGCGGCCACCGCCTTCTTCCTGCTGGCGCTGGTGCTCCAGCTGGCCGGGGCCCCCGCGTGGACGTGGGGCCCGCTCTATGCCATGTCATATTGCACCGGTGGCTGGGAGCCCGGCCGGGAAGGCCTCAAGGCCCTCAGGGACAAGACCCTCGACGTCGACCTGCTGATGATCGTCGCCGCCCTCGGCGCCGCCTCCATCGGACAGGTCATGGACGGCGCCCTGCTCATCGTCATCTTCGCCACCTCGGGCGCCCTGGAGGCCCTGGCCACCGCCCGTACCGCCGACTCGGTCCGCGGCCTGCTCGACCTGGCCCCCGCCACGGCGACCCGCCTCACCGCCGACGGCGGCGAACAGACCGTCGCCGTGGAGGAGTTGACGGTCGGCGACATCGTCCTCGTACGCCCCGGCGAACGTGTCGGCGCCGACGGGCGCGTGCTCGACGGGGCGAGCGAGGTCGACCAGGCGACCATCACCGGCGAACCACTGCCGGTCGCCAAGGAGCCCGGCGACGAGGTCTTCGCGGGAACCCTCAACGGCACGGGGGCGTTGCGCGTCCGCGTCGAGCGGGACGCCTCCGACTCGGTGATCGCCCGGATCGTACGGATGGTGGAGGAGGCCTCCGAGACCAAGGCCCCCACCCAGCTGTTCATCGAGAAGGTCGAACAGCGCTACTCGATCGGCATGGTCGCCGCCACCCTCGCCGTCTTCCTCGTCCCGCTCGCCCTCGGCGCCGCGCTCACCGGCTCACTGCTGCGCGCGATGACCTTCATGATCGTCGCTTCGCCGTGCGCGGTGGTCCTGGCCACCATGCCGCCGCTGCTGTCCGCGATCGCCAACGCCGGACGCCACGGTGTCCTGGTCAAGTCGGCGGTCGTGATGGAACGCCTGGGCCAGGTCGACACCGTCGCCCTCGACAAGACGGGCACCCTCACGGAGGGCACGCCGCGCGTCACCGACGTCACCCCGCTGACGGACTCCGGCCTCGACGCCGCCGCCCTGCTCACCCTGGCCGCAGCCGCCGAGCACCCCAGCGAGCACCCGCTGGCCCGCGCTATCGTGGCCGCGGCACGCGAACGAGGGCTCACGCTGCCGGACACCGAGGACTTCGACTCCACACCGGGCGTCGGAGTCACCGCGGGCGTCGACGGCCACATCGTCGCCGTGGGCACCCCGGCACGCCTGCTGAACGGCGCCGGTGACCCGGCCGCCCCGGTCGTACGACTGGAGGAAGAGGGCCGTACGGCGGTCCTGGTGACCGTCGACGGCGCCCCGGCCGGAGTGCTGGGCATCGCCGACCGCCTGCGTCCGGACGCGACGGCCACGATCACATCGCTCGCGCACCTCACCGGAACCAAGCCCGTGCTGCTCACCGGTGACAACCCGCGCGCCGCCGCCCGTCTGGCCGCCGAGGTCGGCATCGACGACGTACGCGCCGGGCTGCTCCCTCAGCACAAGGTCGCCGCGGTCAGGGAACTTCAGGCCGCCGGCCGCACGGTGATGGTCGTGGGCGACGGCGTCAACGACGCCCCCGCGCTCGCCGCCGCCCACTCCGGTGTCGCGATGGGGCGCGCGGGCTCGGATCTCGCGTTGGAGACGGCCGACGCGGTCATCGTCCGCGACGAACTCACCACGGTGCCCGCGGTGATCGCCCTCTCACGGCAAGCCCGGCGGCTGGTGGTGCAGAACCTGGTGGTCGCCGGGGTGTTCATCGCGGCGCTGGTCACCTGGGACCTGGCGGGGACGTTGCCGCTGCCGCTCGGTGTGCTGGGGCACGAGGGGTCGACCGTGCTGGTCGGGCTCAACGGTCTGCGGCTGCTGCGGGAGGCGGCGTGGCAGCGGGCGGAGCGTGCGTCGGGGCACTGAGCCGCGGCTCCGTACGACGCGTGGCGAGGGCACCGGACGCCGCCACCGCCTGCAGCTCCTGCGCCACGGCAGCGCCGATCATCTCGGCGTCACCGGCACGCAGATGGCTGACGACGGTGAGGGTGTAGGCGTCGGCGGTGTGGACGAGGCAGAGGTTCGCCGTGCCGGGCGGCGACAGCTGCGGCAGGGGGACGATGCGTGACAGGGGACGGCCGTACAACCGGCTGGGGCTGTCGCGCCATTTGAACGCGGTGCACAGGCTGGTGGTGATCTCGGGGCGGGCGAGGCGCTTGGCCATCACCTCGGCCAGCCACGGCACGGTCCGGGCGGAGGCCTGCAGCGCGGGCAGGATCGCGCGGTGCGCGTCGCAGCGGCGATGCAGCGCGGCGACCAGGTCCTGGCACGCCTGGAGGCGGTCCACCGGGGACGCGACGTCGACGGGCAGCGGGATGCGCAGCACGGTGACGCCGTTGCCGAGCTGCCCTGCGGTGTGGCGGCTGCGCAGGTCGACCGGCACCGTGGCGTAGAGGGGGGCCGGTCCCTTCGGCCAGCACCGCAGCGGCCCGTAGCAGGTGCGGAGGGCGCCGGCGTAGGCGCTCAGGAGGAGTTCGTTGAGCGTCGCTCCCCGCCCGCCGGCCGGCTGGCGGCGGGCCGTGCGCATCGTCTGCGGGTCGAGTCCGACCATGGCCACCGACGGCCGCATGCCGTCGGCGGGCGCCGGCGGAAGGGGCTGGCTGGGGACCCCGATGCGGTGCAACTCCCGGAACATGGTGGCCGCTTTGATGCGCGGGCGTTGCCCCGCCTCCGGAGCCGGTGCGAGCGCGGACGGCGGTACGGCGCCGTCCATCAGCATCCGGAAGAGCGTCTCCAGGGATCTGCCGTCCAGCAGCGCGTGATGGGCGAGCAGCACGATGGCGTGCTCGCCCGCCGGGGTGGCGCGCGGGATCACCAGCAGCCGCCACAGCGGCCGTTCGGACGGCAGCGGGTCACCGACGCCGGCCGTCAGCACGGAGGCCAGGTCCTGGTCCGTGGCGGTGAGGTGCGCGGCGGGATCGAAGGGCCGGGCGGCCGACCACCGGTGGCCCGACAGCGCCGCCGGCCCGGCGGGGGGCCGCAGCACCTGGCTCATCCGGTCCAGTTCGCCCCATCGCTCGCGGACGCGGGACCGCACCTGCTCCAGGTCGAACGGCGTTCCGGGAAACACCGCGGCGATGCCGATCGTCCCCGGCAGCCCATTGCGCAGGTGCCCCTCGTCGAAGGCCGACAGCCTCATGTTCCACAGCCTCTCGTTCTCGGTGGTGCAGCCGTCCTGAGCGGCCTCGGTGACGTCGGCTGCGGTTCCGCGGCGCCCCGAAGGGGGCGGGGCTGTATCCATAGGCAGCTCCGCCGCGATGGGGAGCGACCGGCCACGATGACGCCGCAGTTGACCGACGGCACACCGCTGTCCCGCGGCGCGGCCGCATGTCGACGCAGCCGCAGCCCGCGGAGCGCTTGGCCCCGGCCTTCGGTGCTCAACCGTCGGGTGAGTCGAACACGACACAGGCGTTGTGGCCGCCGAACGCGAAACTGCTGCTGATCACCGGTCCGTCCGGGATCTTGCGTGGCTCGGCCGTGACCACGTCCAGTTCGCATCGGGGGTCCAGCCGCGTGAGATGGGCGGTAGGCGGCGCGAGCCCTTCATGCACCGACCAGGCCGCGATCACGGCCTCCACCGCTCCCGCCGCCCCCAGCGCATGCCCGGTCACCGCCTTGGGCGCGGTCACGGGCACCCCGCCGGCGCCGAACAGCGCGGTCATCGCCCGTGCTTCCGCGAGGTCGTTCAACTGGGTGCCGGTGCCGTGCGCGTTCACATGGGTGACGGCGTCGGCCGTCGTGCCCGCGTCGGCGAGCGCCTGCTCCATGCACGCCCGGGCACCGGCACCGTCGGGATGCGGCGCCGTGAGGTGGTAGGCATCGGAGGTACGTCCGTACCCGGTGAGCGTGGCGTAGATCCGGGCGCCCCGTGCGCGGGCGAGGTCCAGCCGCTCCAGCACCAGGAACGCGGCCCCCTCGGCGAGGACGAAGCCCCGCCGGCCCTCGTCGAACGGCCGGGACGCGGCGGCGGGATCCTCGCACTCGGTGACCATCGCGCCGGACCGGCCGAAGGCCAGCGCGGTCGTGGGAGTCAGCGGCGCTTCGTGACCGCCTGCCACCACCACGTCAGCGCCCTCCGCCCGCATCATCTGCAGCGCCTCACCCAGCGCATGCGTTCCGGAGGCACACGCGGTGGAGACCGTCAGACTGGGACCGGTGACACCGAGCTTGGCGCTGACCCAGTAGGCCCCCGCGTTGTGCATCAGCCGTGACGCGTACAGCACATCGGGCCGTCCGATGCCGTTCTCCTGACTGATCACCCCGCCGTAGCCGGTCCCGGTGACCACCGCCCGCCGCTCGGCCGGCACATGCAGCCCTCCGGCGTCCGCCACGGCGTCCATCGCCGCGCACACCGCCAACTGCACCGAACGGTCGGCCCGCCGTACCTCCTTGGGCGTCAGCTGTCCGCTCGGATCGAAGCCGGTCACCGGACCGGCCGGGTATACGACGGTGCCCTCGTCGTCGAAGGCATGCAGCGTCGTCGCCGAACGGCACTCCAGCAGACTCGCCCACAGCGCGGCGGGGGTCGCTCCGGCCGCGCAGCGGACCCCCAGGCCCGTGACGGCGACGGCGTGACGGGGCGTCACCGGGCGGCGAGGGGGCCGTTGCCGGCGTGGGTGCGCAGCCCCACGATGAGGTCGGCGACATCACCCACGGTGGACACTCCGGAGGTGTCGGTTCCGCGCAGGGACACCCCGAACTCGTCCTCCGACGCCGCCTGCAACTCGGTGATGTCCAGGCTGTCGGCGCCCAGATCGGCGACCAGCCGGGCCTGCGGCACGACGGCCTCCAGCGGCACCGACATCACCCGCGCGCACAGCGGGCGCAGCGCTTCCCATACGTCCACGTGTTCCACGTCCATGCAACTTCTCCGTTTCCTGGTGCTCACAGTGAGGGCGTCGGCGTCCGAGCCCATGTCTCGAACTCCGTGACGACCGCGTCCGCGAGCCGTCTCGCGTCGTCCGGGCGCAGGTTGCACACCACGGTGAGCGTGACCGCGTCCCCTGCCTGGGTCAGCGCGAAGCTGGCGGTGCCCGGGTGGTGCAGGGGCGGCAGCCCCACCGTGCGCACGAGCGCGTGGCCCTGGAACGTGCTCGGCCCGCCGGGCCACTTGACGGCTGTGGTCGCGGTCGCCGCGAAGCAGGAGTGGCGACCGCGGTTGGTGAGAAGTCCGGTCACCCATGGGCCGGTCCGCCGTGCCGCTTCCGCCGCGGGAAAGAGCACGGTGGCGTGGACCGCGGCCCGTGCGGGAACCGCGGCCAGCGCGGTCCGGCACGCCCGCAGCCGCGCCACGGGATCCTCCACGTCGACGGGCAACGGCACCCGGACCACTGTGAGGGCATTGCCGAGTTCGTCCGGATCGGCCCGGGTGCGCAGATCACACGGCACGGCCGTGAACACGGGTTCATCCCGCTGCCGCCACCGCCGTACGGGACCGTACTGATCCCGCACGGCCCCGGCCACCGCGCCCACCAGCAGCTCGTTCAGCGTCGAGCCCCGCCCGTCGGCAGGCTGCCGACGGGCGGCCCTGACCGTCTGCGCGGACAGCGCGCTCACCGCGACCGAGGAGTACGTCCGCCCCGGCGACGGCAGGGCCTGTCCCGCGGCCGTCATCACCCTGAGTTCCCGGCCCGCCGCTCGCAGCCCCGAACGCGACAGCGGCGCCGGCCGGGCCGCTGCCCTCACCGCCGAAGGGCTGTCCATCAACGAGCGCATCAACGTGGCCAGCGAGCGCCCGTCCAGCAGCACGTGCTGCGCCACGAGCGCCAGGGCGAAGCCGCCGTACACCGCGTCCGGGACCACGTGGAGCCGCCACGGCGGCGCCCCGTCGGCCAGCGGCCGGTCCACGCTCCGCGCCCACAGGTCGTCCAACTTGTGCCGGGCCAGGACGACATGTACGTCGGGATCGAACGGCCCCGGTACGACCCACCGCGCGCCTCCCGCCCGCCCGAACGGCATCCGGCGAGCCGTCCCTGAGCTGCCCGCCGGACGGTCGAGCAGGCAGTTCATCCGCTCCAGACCCGTCCACCGCTCGGCGACACGGGCCCGCACCCGATCCACATCGGGCGGCTCACCGGCGAAGACCGCCGCCAGGCCGACAACTCCCGGACACCCGTTGAACAGCAGCATCTCGTCGGCACAGGACAGTCTCATGCGCTAGGTCGCCATACCCTTCCTCGTCCAACGCCCGCACCGTGATGGTGCGGGCGTTGGACTGCGAGGCCGATCCGTGCGCTCGGAAGAACATCCGGTGCCGTCACGGTTCCGAACGGTTCAAACGGACTGCTCAGAACGCTTCGCTGTTGCAGCCCATGTCCGAACCGAGGTCGGTGGGCTGCGCGCCCGGGTTCCCCTCGCCGTTGAGCGCGTTGCCCAGCGCGCCGTTGATGGCGCCGACGCTGCCGAGGATGTCGATGTTCATGTCGTGCGAGCGGCATTCGATGCTCTGGTTGACGTCGAAGTCGTTGCCCGGCCCGTGTGCGACGGCGGGGCTGACGCCGAAGGAGCCGACACTGCCGAGGACGGCGCCCACGAGAGCGACCTTCTGAAGCTTGCGCATTTCTTCTCCGTTGAACGAGCGGATGAACTGAACGAGCGGAATGACGAACTGCGGTGAGGCGATCAGCCGAGTCGGGGCAGACCCAGCTGGCCCACGGGCGGCGCCGCGACCTGACCGAGGCCGAGCCCGGGCACCTGCGGGGTGCCGCCGGTCGGCGCGATCAGCGGGTTGATGAGCGGGTTCACCTCAGGGTTGAACTGCGGGTTCACCTGCGGAGCGACCCGCGGCGCGGGCTCCGGCTCGAAGACCTGGGGTACGTCGAGCTGCGGGGCGACCTTCGGAGTGACCTGCGGCGCCGTCTGCGGGGAGACCTGCGGCCCGACCTCAGCCTGCTGGGCGGGCGCCTGCTGCGAGCCGTACGGCGAGCTGGAGGCATGCGCGTTGCCCGTCGACGCGGCGAAGGCGGAGGCCTGACCGCTGTGCTGCGGGCCCGGGGCCGGGGCAGGAGCGGGTGCCGGAGGTGCGTAGTGGGGCGCCGGCTGGGTGTAGGAGGGCGGACCGCTGACCTCCGCCGTGCCCGTGGAACGAGCCACGGCCGTGGCCTGCGGCGGGGGCGCCTGGTACTGAGGGGCCGGTGCCGGGGCGTAGTACTGCGGCGGGGGTGCCTGGTACTGGGGGGCCGGTGCCGGGGCGTAGTACTGCGGCGGGGGTGCCTGGTACTGGGGGGCGGGTGCCGGGGCGTAGTACTGCGGCGCCGGGTAGTAGGGAGGAGGAGGCGCCGCGGAGAACCCGCCGTACCCGGGAGCGTCGGCATGGCTGACGCCGGCGCCGATGGCGGACAGACCGCCGGCCGTTGCTACGACGAGCGCGGCCTTGTGAAGCTTGCGCATGGAACCCTCGGCCCTTCATTACCTGTACAGGGAAAATCCGTTGTATTCAGTGCAGTTTTGCGTGCGCTCAGTCTGATGTTCGTGCTGCGCCCTAACAGGGGTAACTCCTGGGCTGTCATGTGGACTTCACGCTGGAGCCGACAGCGGATCCCAATTGCCCTCTCTGATTCATGATCGCTGCCCTCTCTCAGCTGGCAACGAAATGACCCCCGGCCCGGTCACGGGGTGAGAAAAGCCGTCACTCATTTGCCATCGGTCGGATTATCGGGTCTGTATTTTCGTGGCAGCAAACGGGTGACCACACCCCGACTCACGTGACCGGCCGCGCACTTGGCTCGTTCCTGCAACAGCCGCAGTGGTCATCAGCATTTCAATACGTTCCGTGCACAGGTCAATGAAGGGCCGAGGTTCCATGCGCAAGCTTCACCAGGTCGCGCTCGTCGTCGCAGCAGCCGGAGGTCTGTCCACCGTCGGCGCCGGCCCCAGCTACTCCGCCCCTGTGGCGTACAACGGTGCCCCGCCGCCCGTTTCGCAGCAGGACGCCCAGGCCACCTCGATGACCTCGGCCCAGGCCACATCGCAGAACTCCGGTCCGTCGTCCCCGCGGCGGATGGCACTCCCGACGCGGGGCGCCGATGTCAGCCCGCAGGTCAACCCCCAGTTCAACCCGAAGCTCAGCCCGAACATCTCCCCTCAGGCGGCCCCGCACACGGGCCCGGGGCAGGGTGAGGTGGGCCAGACCAACCTCTTCCGCCCGTCCCAGGAGTGCAGCCCGCAGTCCCTGCTCAACGCGGCTGTCCCGGTCGCCGTGCTCGCCGCCGCCGAGAACCGCGGCATCGAGTGCGGTCAGACCAACAGCCAGGCGAACTCCCTCGCCCACGCCCGCGCCACCACCACCCGCTAGGGATATCGACGGGATTCTCATCGCCCGCGCCCACCAGCACGGGGTCGGCGCTCGAACAGGGCGATCTCCAGGCCGAGTCGCCCGGCGAGGACTTCGCCGGGCCCGGTGAACATCGCCGCCCCGCACGGGCCCTTCGAGGATTGCCTTCCTCAAGGGCCCGTTCGTATGTGATGCGGCGTCAGAGTGCTTCCGTCACGCGATCACGAAACCCGGCGCGTCGCCGGACATCTTGGGATACTTCCGTATTAATCTCCCGTAACTGTACGAAGTCGATCTCTCGCGGATCGCACCCACACCTCACTCCACCGGAGATGACATGCACAAGCTTCGCAAGGCCGCCGTCGTGGTCGTCGCCCTCGGCAGCGTCGGGATCCTGAGCGCGGGCACCGCCAGCGCCAACGGTCAGGACGGTCACGGCGGCAAGGACGGGGGCAAGTTCAGCGTCCTGCAGAGCTCCAACTGCAAGTCGCACGACCTGAACCTGGACGTTCTCGGCCAGGTCGGCCTGCTCAACGGCCTGCTGGGCAACGCGCTCAACGGCGAGGGCAACGCCGGTGGCCAGGACACCCACCTCGGCTCGTCCATGGGCTGCAACAACAGCGCGTTCTGATCGCGTGACGGTCGCGTAGGCGGCCGACAGCCGGAAAGCAGGTCCCGGCACCGAGCCTCAGGCCCGGTGCCGGGACCTTTTTTACGCCGCACCGATATTGCTATTTATCATTAAGTAAATGGAATTCCCGACCATCGGCCAAGGCGGTGAGAATTCCTCGAATTCGGCGTGCCGCGGAGTCCTTCGAAATTCTTCCTATTACCCTCTGTAATCGTACGAAGTCGATCTGTTACAGATCGCACCCCTTCACTCCACCGGAGATGAACATGCACAAGCTCCGCAAGGCCGCCGTCCTGGTCGCCGCTCTCAGCAGCGTCGGGCTCCTGGGTGCCGGTACCGCCCAGGCCGACGGGGGCCCGGGCGGCTGGAGTTCGGGCGATCGGGGCCACCACGGCAGCCACCACGGCGCCCGTAAGAGCAGTCCGACCCTCAACGTCGCGCAGAGCACCACCTGCAAGTCGCACGACGCCAACGTCAGCGTCCTCGGCCAGGTCGGCATCCTCGACGGCGCGGCCGGCAACCTGCTGAACGGCGAGGGCAACCCGGGCGCGCAGGAGACCGGCCTGGGCTCGTCCATGGGCTGCAACAACAGCTTCGGCGGCAAGTAAGGGCTAATCCCTTCCCCTGAAAAAATGCCGGACCGGGAGAAATCCCGGTCCGGCATTTTTTCGATCGCGCCTCAGAAGTCGAATTTAGGCAGCTTGAACCCCTTGGGCAGCTCCGCGTTGTTGGAGCAGTCCACGACCGGTCCGACCTTCATGGTGCCGCTGTTCACCATTCCCTGCTGGGGAAACGCCAGGCGCGGCCGTTCGGTCGTCGAGCAGTCGTGCATCTGCTGGACGACAGTGCCGTCCTTTCCCTTGTGGACGGTCTCGCTCTTGCGAACACACGTGATGTCGCCCTGGGGGGAGGTCTTGCAATCATTCGAGGGCACTGCGGCGTACACCTGCCCGGCACCGCCGTAGAGCACGGCGAGAGCTCCGACGAGCCCCGAGATGGTTGCGATCTTCTGTCGACCGATCATGTGCTGCGTTCCTTTGCGGATCCGAAATGCCAGAGCCATCGTCCGACGTGATATCAGCCGCGTCCGACGATGGCATTGCTGCAGCCCGGGCGCGCACCCTGGTGGGTTTGCCGCGCGTCCGGGCTGCCTTCACATCGTGTGATGTGCATAAAGTGTTCCGATGGAATTCGATGCGCCTGCCGTGACGCTCCGAGGCGATATGCCTGCGAAACGGCCTTGGGGGCTCAATGTGGCGCGGAATACGGAGCCGCTTGCCCCGCCGTCGTCACGGCGACAATCACAGTGCCCTGAAACTCGCGCATCGAACCCTCGGTACTTCTTTACTTGGCGATGTACGGAGCGGAGTACTCGCCGAAGCCCTCCGGCGCGGCGTACTGCGGGGCGTACGGGGCGTACTGCGGAGCGGCCTGGGGGGCGGCCTGAGGAGCGGCCTGGGGAGCGGCCTGGGGAGCGGCCTCCGGCGCGGCAGCCCGGTGCGGAGCGGAGTGCTTTCCGTGCGGAGCGCCCCACGTGGCCACGGCGTTGGCCTGCGAGGTGGCCACCGCGGTGATGTCCGGTCCGTCCCAGCCGCCCTCGTGGGCGGAGGCCGTGCCGACGCCCGCACCGAAGGCGGACAGCCCTGCGACCGCTGCGGCTACGACCGCAACGCGCTGAAACTTGCGCATTGAATTGACCTTTCTTTCCGGGGCTCGATGCCCTGGGTTGACTACTTAGTGTGAGCATATACAAGCGAACCGTAGCAATTTGGGATCTATTGCCCTTCTGTGTGTCGTGTCGGCTCATGCCGAGGCACCCCTTTCGTCCGCCTGTGTCGTGGACTTGAAGGGGGTGGGAGAGCGGGTGCTGTTGTGGCAACGACGGTTCCCCGAGGGGGAGTCACGGGTGGTCGGGCGCGGTCACCCGTTTGCCGAAACGGCGGATGGCCGGACCAGGTCGCCCTGATCCGGCCATCCACTGCTGGTGAGTTGAGGCAGCTGACGGGACGTCAGCCCCGGACTCAGCCGCCCAGCAGGCGCTGCAGCACCGTGCTGTTGTCGCTGCTGTCACTGTTGTCGGCGACCGGCGCCTCGGCCGTCGGGTCGGAACAGGTGATGTGCGGGCCGATCCGGGTCTGCCCGTTGTTCAGCAGGCCGGGAGCGGGCAGGGTCAGAGGCTGAGTCGGCTGGCAGTTCACGGTCCGGCGGACGGTGAACCCGTCACCCTCGGGCGTCTGACCCACGATCCGCTGGGTGCAGACGATGTTGCCCTCGGCGTCGAGTGAGCAGACGCCCGGGCCTCCTGCCGCGTACGACTGGGTGACGCCGACGAAGGTCATGGCGAGGCCGCCGAGAAGTCCTGAGACGGCCGCGATCTTCTTTCCGTTGAACATGTGTTGCGTCTCCTTTGTGAGGGGTGCCCCGGGCGCCGCGCGCCGTGAACCGGTCGCGCCGGGTCCTGGGGGTGTCGGAGAGGCGGACCCCGGCGTCCGGCCGATGTCCGGGACGCCGGGGTCCAATTCGCTTACGAAGTGAAGGGCTGGCCTGCTGAAGGAACTGGTGCTTCGGGGTGCAGGTCGTGGGGAGTCGAGCGAACGGGCGCGATGTCAGGGCCGGTCGCTACGGGCGACCGCGCATCAGCGGGCCCCGTCGGGGGGTGACCCCGAGGGGGCCCGCGAAGGCATCGCGCACGACTGTGCCGCCGACCTCAGTCAGTGAAGGCGTTGTTGAACTGGCCGCAGGTGGTGTCGAAGGTCTCGGCGAGACCGAGCAGGCCGATCGGGAGGTCGCCCTCGGCCACCGTCTGCGGGCTGCACTCCTGGTACGGCCGGTAGAGGTCGGTGACGGACACCTGCGCCCGGGTGGGGGCCTGCTTGTGGGACACGTGCGGCCGGTCGGACTTGTGGCCGTGCCCGCCACCGTCGGCGTAGGCGGCAGTGGCACCGGCACCGGCACCGACGGCGGTCAGGCTGCCGGCCGCCGCCGCGACGATCATGACCTGCTGAAGCTTGCGCATGGAACCCTCGGTCTTTCACTACATGTACGTCGAGGCTGATTGCCTACCGTGACTGAACGAACACTAGCAGTAGCGATCTGAGCTATTCCACACCGGTGATATCCCGTGTCCCGGCGGGGACATGGGGTATGTGATGAATCTTGTCCTGCGTCGGCGAGGACTCAATACGGCCTGGTGCAGGCTTAATTGCCGAAGGTGTGAAGATCGGCCTGCCGGGCCTTTTCCGGGGCGGAGGATATGAGGCCGCTTGCTTGCGTCGCGTCAATTCGTGAACTCGTCGGAGCTGCGGCGGAGTTCGTTTTTCTTCTTGACGTAAGGGTGGCACGGGCCGCGACAGAAGGGCTGGGCCGCTTCGTCTCCTCACGGCTTTGTCTTAGGTTAGGCTGACCTTTGTCGCGCGCGATCAGGCGAAGAGACCTCTGCGGCGGTGAATGCCTGCGGGCATGAGCTTTCAGCTACCCGAGTCACCGTGGCGTACGACGGTGTCGACGTCGTCCATGACGCGTCGGTGGTGCTGCGGCCGGGCGAAGTGACCGTGCTGGTGGGGCCGAACGGCAGCGGGAAGTCGACGCTGCTGCGGACGATCGCGCGGCTGCAACGGCCCCGGACCGCCGCGCTCGTCATCGACGGCACCGACGGGCTGGCGCTGTCGCCTCGTGAGTTCTCGCGCCGGGTGGCCCTGTTGACACAGGGGCGCCCCACGCCGAGCGGGCTGACCGTGCGGGACGTGGTCGAGTTCGGCCGGTACCCGTACCGGGGCCGCTGGGGCGGGGCGGACCCGGACGGGCGGGGCGCGGTGGACCGGGCGCTGGCCATGACGGGGGTCGCGGAACTCGCCGGGCGCGGCGCCGAGCACCTCTCCGGGGGGGGCAGCTCCAGCGGGTCTGGCTCGCGAGCTGTCTCGCTCAGGAGACCGGCGTACTGCTCCTCGACGAGCCGACGACCTACCTCGACCTGCGCTACCAGATCGAACTCCTCGATCTCGTCCGCGACTTGGCCGACGACCACCAGATCGCCGTCGGCGCCGTCCTGCACGACCTCGACCAGGCCGCGGCCCTCGCCGACCGGGTCGTACTGCTGCACGAGGGACGGATCGTCGCGGACGGCCTCCCCGAAGACGTACTGACGGCCCAGCGGCTGACCGACACCTACGGCATCCGCATCGAAGTCGGGACCGATCCCCTGACGGGGCGGCTGCGCACCCGCGTGATCGGCCGACACCACTCGCGAAACGAAAGGCTCAGCACACCCTCATGAGACGCCTGATGATGACCGCGGCCCTCACCACCGCCGCGGCGCTCACCCTGGCGGCCCGAGGCAGCAGGGGTTCGTCCACTACGGCTTCGGTGAGGCCCTGAACTCTGTCTTCCCGCAGGTCAAGGAGGTGCTGGAGGCGTTGCGGACCAACGGCCAGACGGTCTGGATCACGGGGCACAGCCTCGGAGGCGCTCTCGCCATGCTCGCAGGCGCGCGGCTGCACTTCGAGGAGCCGAATCTGCCGGCCGACGGCATCATCACCTTCGGTCAGCCCCGGGTGTGCGACCGGGTGCTTGCCGCAGCCTGTGACAAGGCATTCACCAAGCGCACGCACCGGTTCGTGAACAACAACGACATCGTGCCCCACCTGCCACCCGAGCCCGCCTACACCCACACCCAACTGCTGCGGTACATCGACTCGACCGGCAAGCTGCGCGAATCTTCAACTACATCGACGCCATGGAGAAGAACCTGGCCCGGAGCTGAGCCTGTCCCCTCAGGCCACCGGCGCCCCGACCGGCTGCCGTCGGCCGATGCCGGTGAGTCCCGCGCCGACCACATGCATGTGAGAGCCATTACAGGGGTACCGGCTGGAGTTCGGAATGGAAGTGGCGGAGGACCGGGCCCTGCCGGACGAGGCGATAGCCGGGGATTCTGTCCTTGCCCTCGGCGGTCCTCGCCAGGATCTCGCCGACGTGGTTCAAGTGGCTGAGCGTGTATGTCCTGCGGGGGAGTGCCAGTCGCAGGAGTTCGTATGGGGCCGTGGTGACCGGGTTTCCGTTCTCGTCTTCCTTGCCGAGGTAGAGAGAGCCCAACTCGACGGAGCGGATGCCGCCCTCCAGGTACAACTGGCAGGCGAGCGCGTGGCCGGGAAAGCGGTGCGGGGCGATGTGGGGCAGGAGACGGCCGGCGTTGAGATAGATCGCGTGCAGGCCGGGTGGTTCGAGAATGCTGATGCCGGCGTTCCGGGACAGGCAGGCGAGATGACGGGCTGCCTCGGCCCGGGAACGGAGGTAGTCGGGATCGGTCACCTCGGTCAGGCCGTGGGCGATCATGTCCAAGTCCCGGCCGGCCAGTCCGCCGTATGTGGGGAACCCCTCGGTGGCGACGAGCAGCAGCCGGCATCGCTCGGCGAGCGCGGGGTCGCGCAGGCCCAGGAACCCGCCGATGTGCACGATTCCGTCCTTCTTGGCGCTCATCAGGCAGCCGTCGGCCAGACGGAAGGCCTCTTCGGCGACCTCGCGAGGGCTGACCCCCTGGTAGGCGGGTTCATACTGGGTGACCAGCCAGGCGTTCTCGGCGAAGCGCGCGGCGTCCAGGAAGAAGGGGACCGCGTGTTCCCGGCACAGCGCGGCGGCTCGGGCGAGGTTGTCCATGGAGACGGGTTGGCCGCCTCCGCCGTTGTTCGTCAACGTCATGATCACTACGGCGATACGGGAGGCGTCCGGGCCGTGCAGGGCGTCTTTGAGCCGCTGCAGGTCGATGTTGCCCTTGAACGGCTCGTTACTGTCGAGATCCCGCGCCTCGCAGCAGGGCAGGTCCACGGCCTGGCCGCCGCACAGTTCCACATTCGCGCGGGTGGTGTCGAAGTGGGTGTTGCTGAGCGTGATCCGTCCGGGGCCGAGCAGCGCGGAGAAAAGGATGCGTTCTCCGGCCCGACCCTGGTGGACGGGGAGAATGTGGGGATACGACGTCAGCTCGTGCACCACCTCATGGAAGCGGTAGAAGGACCGTGAACCGGCATAGGACTCGTCACCGGCCATGCCCGCGGCCCACTGCGCCGCTGACAGAGCGCCTGTCCCCGAGTCGGTGAGCAAGTCGATCGTGATCTCGTCGGCGCGCAGGGCGAAGAGGTTGTAGTGCGCGCGCCGCAACGCCGTTTCCCGCTGCGCGCGTGTGGTCATCGGGAGGGGCTCGACGGCCTTGATCCGGTACGGCTCCATGAGCTCTGTTCTCCTGTTGGGCACGGCGCGAGTTCCAGGCATCCGGTGCCGCGACGGCAACTCGTTCACTGCCGGTCGGCATCGGCAAGCGGGGGCGCCGGCTCCTGCGGTGGCCGGACTTCGTAGGCCTCGGGTGAGAGATAGACGGTCAGCCGAGGCGGCTGCCGAGTGCTCTGGACGAGCGAGACGTACGAGATCAGTCCCACCCCGTCAGCCGGGTCGCGGTGTGTCATGGCGGCCAGTGCGCGGTCAAGGGCACCGGCGTCCATGCCGTGGCGCCGTAGGACGGTTGCGGCGCGCTTCCCGGTCACCCGGTCATCTCCGGCGTAGTCACGCACCGGCACGTGCAAGGTGTAACCGCTGGGACGCTCCATGTCCCACTCCGTGAAGGACAGGCAGGAGACCAGCGGTCGGCGGTCGAAGAACTCGGCGTCGCCGACCGTGCGGCAGAACTCCCCCACTCGTTGTGCGCAGCCACCCGGCAACAGGCGGGAAACGGCCTGCGCGCCGGTCGCGGAGAAACCGCGGTGGGCGACATAGACCTTCACCCGCCGCGTCTGCCAGTCCCCCACATCCATGGCGAAGAACAGGAACTCGTCGCTTTCGGGCCCACGGGGTGCGGCATGCTCCAGCAGCGCCGGCCACGCCCGGCCGAATCCGAACCGGGCCAACGCCTCCTCGGTGACCTGTGCGGACAGACGGCGGCCGTGGCACGCCGGATTGACGTAGACCTTGACGCCGGGCGCCCGGTCCCTGCGCAGATCCATCGCGCACCACAGGGCGAACGGGCCCCGGGCTGCGGCAGGGAAGAACAGGTCCTCCACTCCATGCACCGGCTCGGTCGAGAAACTCCAGCGCGCGGCCAGCGCGTCGAGAGCCCGCCGGCCCACGCGTCCGCTCTCCGTGAAGGAGGCCGCGGCGCACCCGGGTTCGACCACGACCCGCACGGTCGGGGCGGCTCCTGCAGGGAACGAGACGGAGAACTCGGCCGGAGAGTGGTCGTCGGAGACGAAGGACGGTGACGGTGGGCCGGCGGCCAGCGGACGTTGTGCCGCGGGGCCCAGCAGATCGAGCAGTGATCGCGTGGAACCGCCGTCGGGCGGGCTGACACCCACGGCGCCGCATACCCCCGACAGTTGGCGGCTCAGGTGCTCGCCCAAGGTGACCGCGGACCGGGACAGTACGGCCGCCGACCGGGACAGTACGGCCGCCGACCGGGACAGTACGGCCGCTGCCTGGGACGAGGAGTTCAGCTGTGAGGGACCGGTTGAGGCCATTGCGGACTCCAGGAGACGCGCGCTGTCGGGACGGGCTTCACCGTTCCAGTCGCCGCCGTCACCGTGGTCACCTCCCGGTCGCGCTACGGTTACGCGCAGTCGCGGGCCGGTCACGTGGTGTCGTATGCTCGCGGAACCCTGGGAATGGATCACCGAGGGAGCAGTGAGCGCACGGTACGAATTCAGGATCCTGGGGCCGCTGGAAGTCCGGCGTGACGGGCACCCGGTGGGCATCGGTGCGACCAAGCTCCGGTTGCTGCTCGCCGCGTTGCTGGCCGAGGCGAATCAAGTGGTCACCGTGGAAAGGCTGATGAGTCGACTGTGGGGCGACCAGCCGCCGAAGGACGCCCGCAACACGCTCCAGAACTACGTACTGCGCCTGCGCCGTGCTCTCGACTGCTCCGCGGACACCACCCCGGTGCTCACGCACCCTCGCGGTTATGTGATCAAGGTCGACCCTGACGCACTGGACCTGCACCGTTTCACCGCCCTCGTCCTCCAGGGCCGCACCGCGCTGAAGGAGGCAACGGCGGCGAGCGCGGCACAGGCGCTGCGAGAAGCACTGGCACTGTGGCGCGGCGAACCCCTCTCCGACCTCCCCGCGGAGTGCCTCCCCGACTTCGTGCCGGCCTTGAACGAACAGCGTCTGGATGCCCTGGAGTTGAGGATCGACGCCGACCTCGTGCTGGGCCGGGCCGCCGATGTCCTTCCGGAACTGCGGGCGCTCATCGGGGCGCATCCGCTGCGCGAACGGTTCTGGGCCCAGCGGATGCTGGCGCTCTCCCGCTGCGGGAGGCAGGGAGAGGCGCTTGAGTGCTACCGCGAGGTCGCCCGGCTGCTGGCCGACGAGTTGGGGGTCGCCCCGGGGCCGGAGCTGAAGCGACTGCACCAGCGGCTGCTGGCCGCTGCTCCAGACCTGAACGAAGGGCCCGACAGGACGACAGCCGCGTTGCCTCGCGGGATCGGCAACCTGCCGATCGAAATGACCACGTTCGTCGGCCGCGAGGCACAACTGGCCCAGGTGCGCGCCCTGCTGGCGTCCGCCCGGGTGGTCACCCTCACGGGTGTCGGCGGTGTCGGCAAGACCCGGCTCGCGCTGCGGGCAGCGGCGGACCTGGAGCCGGCCTTCCCGGACGGCGTCCGGCTCGCGGACCTCGCGCCCCTGACCGGTCCCGAACTCCTCGACCGGGCCGTCGCCGAAGCGCTCGGATTGCGCGACCACTCCGCTCGGCCCGCTGTGGACACCATCCTGGATCATCTGCGCGACCAGCGGCTGCTGCTGGTCCTCGACAACTGCGAGCACCTGGTCGACGACGTCGCGGAGCTGGTCCTGAGGATGGCACGGGCCGCCCCCGGGCTCCGTCTGCTGGCCACCAGCAGACAGCGACTGGGGCTGCCCGGCGAACACGTCCTGACGGTGCCCTCGCTCACCGTCCCCGAAGCCGTCTCGCCCTCAGTGATCCAGCGGGCTGATGTCTCCCCCTCAGTGATCCAGCGGGCTGATGTCTCCCCCTCAGCGATCCAGCGGGCTGATGGTGTGCTCTGCTTCGAGGACGGCACATCGGACCGCTCCGAGGCCGTCCGGCTGTTCGTCGACCGTGCCGTCGCCGCTGTCCCGGCGTTCCGGATCACTTCCCGCAACCGCGGCGTGATCGCCCAGCTGTGCCGACGGCTGGACGGGCTGCCGCTCGCCATCGAACTGGCGGCGGTACGGCTGAGCACGATGACCGCCGACGAGATCCTGGAACGCCTCGACGACCGATTCCGGCTGCTGTCCGTACCGTACGGTCACCCCTCCACCCGTTACCAGCACACTCTGCGCGGGGTCGTCGACTGGAGCTACGACCTGTGCACACAGCAGGAGCGGCTGCTCTGGAGCCGGTTGTCGGTGTTCGCCGGCGGCTTCGACCTGGAGGCCGCCGAGGCGGTGTGCGGGGGAGAGGGCATCGCCCGGGAGGAGGTGCTGAACCTTCTGGCCGGGCTGGTGAACAAGTCCATCGTGGCGGTGAACAGCTCGGGTGACCGCGCCCGGTACAGCCTGCTGGAAACCATTCGCCAGTATGGCCAGCAACGGCTCGACGAACAGGACTGCGCGACAAAGCTCCGCCTCAGGCACAGTGACCACTACCGGGCGATGGCCGTGCGCGCCGGCGACGAGTGGTGCGGCCCGGGGGAAGTCGACTGGCTGATCCGGCTGCGGACCGAACTCGCCAACTTCCGGACCGCGCTGGACTTCTGCACCACGCGTCGCGAGCGCGTGGACGCGGGCGTCGAGATCGCCGTCAATCTCGCCCGCACCCGGTGCTGGTTCTTCAACAGTACGTTGGGCGAGGGGCGGCACTGGTTGGAGCGACTCCTCCCCCTGAACCCCGGCACACCGCCGGCCCTGGCCGCGGGAGGGCTTGCCATGAAGGCCTGGATCGCGCTGTGCCAGGGGGACAACCCCTCCGCCGAGGCGTTTCTGATCGAATGCCGCACCCTGGCGAGCGAGCTCCCCGACGGTGCGGTGGCCCCGCCGGTGACCTTCATCGAAGGCGCTCACGCCATGCTCGTCCGGGGCGACCCGTGCTCCGCGGCTCTGCTGACCGAGGCGCGGGACCAGTTCCGTGCGGCGGGTCAGAGGGGTGACGCTCATATGGCCACGATGCTCTGGGCCATGGCCGAGGCCTTCCTCGGCGACCGCGACTCGGCCCGCGCCGCCCTCGACGCGTATGTCGTGGAGGCCGCGGAGAGCGGTGCGGAGTGGGCCCGAACCTGGGCCCGGTGGTGCACAGGACTGTTCCAGCTCCGGCACGACACGGCCGCCCGGTCCCCGGCCCACCTGCGCGAAGCGCTGGGCCGGCAGTGGGCCATCGGCGACAGTTGGGGCCCCGTCTGGGGTGTCGAGACGCTGGCCTGGGCCATGGCAGCCACCGGCCGCCACACACAGTCGGCACGGCTTCTGGGCGCCGCCCATCGCCTGCGGCAAGAGACAGGGGTCGCCCTCATCGGGCTGCGACCGTTCCATGACGCCCACGCCGCCACCGAACACCAGGTACGCGAGGCCCTGGGCCCCCAGGAATACGAGGCGGCGTGGTCCCAGGGCGCATCAGCCCAGGACGGTGTGCGGTTCGCCCTGGACACACTGGATCACGAAGCCTTGCGGGTCACCGACTCACGGTAGTTCGGGTCACCGACTCGCAGTAGCAGGCAGCGCGGGAGGACAGACAGGCCGTCGACGCCGAGCCGGCCCCGAGGACGGCAGGTTGGCCCGGTGGCGCACCCACACGTGGGGTGCGGTCGGTTTCGGCAGCAACGAGAGACGGTATCGGCAGCCACGAGAGACGGTATCGGCAGCCACGAGAGACGGTGACGGGGGACTGATTCCAGCGGGGCCGGGACCCCTCCCGGACCTCGCGCGGCACGCTGTGCGGAGCCATTGCCCCAAGGCGGAGGGTGAGTTGATGGCTGAGGAGAGTGTCGAGGCCGTCATCGGGGCGTACGGCACGAGCGGCTGTGGGTTCCGCTGATGCCGTTGCCAGAAGCCGTCGACACGGTCGGCCGGTTCGGGACATGGCGGCCGCCCGTCGAGGCGGACCGCGAGTTGTTCGAGGCACTGCGTGCGGCGGACCCATGGGTGGTCGACGACGGCCTCAGGGCGGTGTCCGTCCTGCCGCCGCGCATCGAGCCCGTACCGGTCGACCTCACCAAGAACATCAGGGCCGCTGTCCACGCCTTCGACTTCTCCGCGGACGGGCAGCGGCTCGCCTTCGTCGGGACCCATGACGAGCGCCGCTTCTCCGCAGGCGTGAACGGGGTGCTCTGTCAGGCGCAGGCCGCCTCGTCGCCGTTCGCGCTGAACGTCCGGCACGATCCGCTCACCTCCACATCCAGGCCGGCCACAGCTGACGTCCGGCCCCGCGAGAACCTCCCGGCCGGCTTGGCCTGGTCATCAGCCCGGCACCGGTTCGCGACGGTCAGGGACGGTCACCTGGAGCTCCTCTCCGTGCCACCGACCCCCGGCCTACGGTTGCCCGACGAGCTCGCGCCCCAGCGGATCCACCTGGTCGGCGCCCCGCGCCGGAGACCCCGCGTACGGCTGCGGCTGTCGCCCAAGGGCGACATGCTCGCGGTCGCGGGTGGTGAGGGGCCGGCCATCCACCTCCACGACCTCACGCCGCGCGCATCGGCCCGCACCGGCCCATGGGCCCTGAGCCGCCAGGACGTGGCCGAGGTGGCCGAGGTGGCCGGGCTTCGGCGGGATCGGGGCCCCGGACACACCGCCCGGCAGGCCCTGGCCCTGCTGCCTGCTGCACGGCTGCCTGGAGCACAGATACCGGCACGACATCGGGATCGGCGACGCGACGAGTCCGGCGATCGTGTCGGACTTCGACATCGAACTGCGAGAGGAGTAGCGCAGTGGCCGAGGAAGCATCCCCGGAGCACGCCGCCCGAATCCTGCGGCACGCGTTCCGACGCCGGGCCGACGGCTCCCGCGGGATACGCGCCCGGTGGGCCTGGGGGCGGCTGCTACGGGCGTGCGCGGCGGGCGACCCTGTGGCGCAGGAGGCGGTGCGGACCGCCGAACTGCCCGAAGCCGACGTCCTCGACCTGCTGGCGGCGGCCCCGAAGGAGCCCGCCGACCAGGCCGCCTACCTGACCATGATCGGACAGCACGCCCAGCGCCAGGCCCTGGATCCCGACGGTTCCCTGCTGGCCCTGGCGTACCGGGCCGCGCCCGCACAGGTCCGCGAGCGGCTGCGTACGGAGATGACCGCGGCGGGCGACAGCACGGCGATCCGCGTGGTGGTCACCGGCGACCGGCGCGACCGCCTGGCGACACTGTCGTACGACGAAGCCGGCTACCTGAGCCGCCGGTTGGCCCACCACCAGGACTGGGACGAGTTGCGCCGCCTCGCCGCCGACCTGCCCCCGGCCGAGGCGGCGGTCGCCGCCGGCCTGCTGCCGCCGCGCGAACGCACCGGCCGCGACGCCGAGTCGCTCGCGCTGCTGGCCGGGCAGTCGGGTGACGGACTGCGCGCGCTGTCCCAACGGCTGCCCGCCACGCCGCTCACCGAGTACACCGTCGGATTGATGTACGGCGAGGGGCCCGTACGTGCGTCCTTCTCCCCGGATCTGTCGGAACTGGCCGTGGTCCACCTGCGCCGGCGGGGGGTGACCGAGTCCGCGCACGAGTTCGACCTTCACACCCTCCGGGTCGGCACAGGCGCCGAGACCGACCGGGGCTGGTGCGGCCTGATCCGGATCTCGCGTCCTCCTCTCGACTGTGCAGTACTGCACCTCGGTGACGAGATCCTCGTTCAGGCCGGACCTCGCGTACACCCGGAGCGGATCGTCCGTGTGCGGCAGGACACCCTTGTGTTCGACCTGCCGGAGCCCGCCGTCTCCGCCATGCACCGGGCGAGCGGCGGAGCGGTGATGCTCGGCTCGGCGGGGCTGGTGTTCGCCGACCGAGGTGCGGACGACTTGCGACACCAGCCGATTCCCGGCTTCCGGGACATGACCGGCCCCGGTGGGTTCGCCTCATACGTCCGCTCCTGCGCCCTGGCGACGCTGCCGTCCGCCCGGCTCATCGCGTTCAGTCTCGGCGCGGGCGTCCATGTGGTGGACGAGGACGGGACGGCTCTGCACCAAGTCCCGGGGCGACGCAAAGCCGCCCGGGGCGAGGCGATGGCCCGTCCCGGTCTCTTCCTCCATACGCCGAACACGCTGTCGGTGCGCTACGGCACGCGCAAGCAGATCCGCACGTGGGAGCTCTCACCGGAGGGTGCCCGGCGCGTCCCCGACGTGACGGCCGGCCCGTTCCGGTGGTCGTCGGGGCCCGACACGCCCTTCGGCGCGAAGCCGCGGCACGCCACGGACAGCGGGTATGACGTCCGCTATGTCGTCGAGCGGTCCCCGTGGGGAGACACCCGGGTCCACGCCCGGACGAGGGGGCAGCTGGTGCACATCGAACTGGAGAGCCCTCACCTCCCTCTCGCACGCGAACTGCTGCGACGGCCGCTGGCACACGGCGATCCGCAACAGCTGCGGAAGGTCCAGGAGTTGCTGCCGAGGATCGGCGACCCGGCCGTGCGGGACGCCCTCGATGTGCTGCAGCGCTGTCTTGAGGACAGGTTCGGGAGCGACATCGCGCTCGGGCCCGGCGGTCCCGCACCGACGGGTGGCCCCACCGACATCGCGCTCGCCCGCTGACGGTTCGCTGTGTCGCCGAGTCCGTGATGCGTCAGGCCGCGTCGATCAAGGTCAGGTCCATGGGGACGAGGGTGGTGGAGGTGAGGAGGGCGCGGATGAGGTTGTCGTTGAGGCTGTTGCCCACCGGTTCGCCGACCTCCTCGCGGGTCAGCCCGGACACGCCGCCACGGGACAGACGTACGCGTACGGCGTTGACGGTGTGCCCGACGCGCTTCTCCGTCCAGCCGGCCGTGGGCTGCAGGCCGGCGAGTTCGGCGGCCGTCTGCTTCCAGGTCAGGGGCTGCGGACGGGGCTCGTGCAGCAGGTAGCGTCGGCCGAGCACGACGAGGGCGAGTCTCTCTTGTTCGGAGAGCAGCCAGGTCCGGGGCGGGCGGGTGACATCGTCGTGCCGCGGCATCGGCCGTCTGTCCTCCGGGCCGGTGACGAAGACCTCCAGCAGGTGCTCGCGGCCGCCCGTACCGCCGACGAACAGCGGGGTGTAGCCGGGGCCGAGGGGCAGTGCTTCCTCATCCCGGAACAGCAGTCGTGCCCCGGCGCACCGGATCGGCTGGCGCCCGGTGTTGCTCACCCACCAGCTGCCCTCCCGGTGAGTGAGCGTGCCCTGGTGGCGGCTGACCCGTGAGTCGTCCTCGCCCAGGCATACGTGTACTTCGGGCCGGTTGCGGCCGAACAGGACCTGCCGGCCGTCGCGGGGGCCCAGCGTGATCCCGCCGTTCAGCGTGAGCGCGAACAGGGTGCCCGGCAGCGACGCGGTCGCGCCCCGGGCGAGGCTGCCGTGGGTGGCGGGCAGCAGGCGACCGCCGGGGGCGGACCTACGGCCCCTGGCATCGGGTGTTTCCGGGTCGCTCGGCACACGCCGCCTTGTTCCGGTATCGCCCGGCCCCCGTTGTGGTGAACCCGGGCCGCCCGGCTCGCGTCGCGGTCGCCCCAGCGCACGCCCTGGCACTTCCGGCGTGCGTGCCTGCCTGCCCAGTGGGGGTCCTGGTGTTTCCGGCGTGCGTGCCTGCCCGCCGAGTGGGGGTCCTGGTGTTTCCGGCGTGCGTGCCTGCCCGCCGAGTGGGGGTCCTGGTGTTTCCGGCGTGCGTGCCTGCCCGCCCAGCGCGCGCCCCGGTGTGCGCGCCCGCCTTTCCGGCCCGCGCTCTGACGCTTCCGGGGTCTCCGGGGTCTCCGGCATCTCCTGCGCTTCCGGCACCGTCATGCCACTTCGTTCCCGGCCACAGTCATCTCACTTCGCTCCCGATCGCAGCCGCCCCGCTGCGCGCCCCCGCCCTACACCCATCTCACTACCCGGCCAGTTCCGTCAAGATATTCCGCTGGACGACCTCCGCCAACTCCCGTGCGCTGTCGCACAGTTGCCTGTCAGATTCCGTGCCGTACACGTTCAGCTGGAACAGCTCGACGGTGTGGTCGCCGAAGGAGTTCGTGTACGTGCGGTGCGGTGTCCGGATGGTGCAGCTGTGGTCTCCGGCTTCGTCGGCCACCACGTAGCTCCTCGTCCCTGCGACATCCACCGGCGTTCCGTCGCCCTCCAGGGAGTTGTCCCGGGTGAACTGGATCTCGACCTCGCGGTTGCCGTCGTCGCTCGACCAGTCGCAGTCCCAGGAGCCGAAGCCGCGGTCCTGGCTGCCCCCGTCGACGCCGGGGACCCGCTTCAGCGTCGCGGCGTCGAGCAGGGCGCAGGCGTCGACCTGGGAGAGGGACTCGGCGGACGGTGGCGATGAGCGGCGGGGGAGCGGCGCATCGGCCAGGATGCCGACCGCATGGTCGGTCGCGGCGTCGGCCAGTTCGCACGGGTCGGGTGCCGGGGTGTCGAACTGCTTGCCGATGACGCGGATCTGCTTGCGGTCGGCGGTCAGGATGGCACGTTCGCAGGCGTCACCGTCCCGCTGGAGTGTGACGACCGTGATGTTGCGGACCACGCGGGTGGACGGGGCCCCGTCGAAGGTGTCCTGGTCGGCGTCGAGGTTGACCTGGACGTCGGCGCTGTCGTCCCCGCTGCTGTTGCGCACGACGACGTCGCACCGGTCGAGTTCCCCGTAGTCCGGGTCGAGTTGCGTGTCACCGAAGCGGCTCAGCGCGGCGGCGTCGAGCAGGGCGCAGGGGTCCGCCGTACGTTCGTCGCCGATGGTGCCGGCCCGGCCCGTGGCCGTCGGTGCGGCTGCGGGGTTCGCGTCGGTACGGCCGTCCGGGGCGTCCTTGTCCCGATCGGACCAGGGGCCGAAGAGGGCAAGGGCGGCGGCCGTGATCGCACCCGCCGTCACCAACGCCACCGCCGTGATCGTCACCGGGCGCCGACGGAGTCGTAGGGCACGCGGCAGCCGGGGCGCGAGGGACGCGAGGGACGCGAGGTCCAGCGTGCGGCGGCGGTCGCACAGCTGCTGCTGGACGTGGCGGGGCGGTGGCGCGGCGTCCGTCAGCAGGTCGCGGGCCCGAGCGGCGCCGGGGCGGCGCCGGGGCTCCCGCTCCAGGAGGGCGGCGAGCGGTTCGGTCAGCGGTCCGGCCCGGTGCGCGGGCTCGATGTGCCCCGCGAGGGCCCGCGCCAGATACGTCATGGGGTGCTCGGCCTCCCCGTACGGCGACCGGCCCTCGATCGCCGCGAACAGGGAGGCACCCAGGGAGAACAGGTCTGCCTTCTCGCCCGCCGGCTGCCCCTTGGCCACCTCGGGGGCGAGATAGCGGGGTTTGCCGGGCACTCCGCCCGTCAGGCTCTGGGTGACGTCGCTCCACAGGGCCCGGGAGATCCCGAAGTCGGTCAGTCTCGCGACGCCTTCGACGGTGACGAGGATGTTCTCGGGCGTCACATCGCCGTGCACCACGCCCTCTTCGTGGGACTTCGCCAGTGCGGCCGCGATCTGACAGCCGATCGACCCGGTCTCCTCGGGTGTGAGCGGGCCGCGTTCCCGCATGATCTGGGCGAGGCTGGACGAGGGGACGTACTCCATGACGATCCAGCAGACGGCGCCCTCGTCGACGAAGTCGAACACGCCCACGATGTTCGGGTGGTGCAGGCGGCCGGCGTTGCGTGCCTCGCCCATGAGCCGTCGCGTGGCCCGATCGTCGTCCAGGCGCGCGCACTTGACCGCCACCCGGCGCTCAAGCCGCTCGTCCCAGGCCTGCCAGACGACGCCCATCCCGCCGCTGCCGATGGGTTCCTGCAAGAGATACCGGCCGGCGATCCTGTCACCGGCCTGTGGCGCCACGAGCACCGCCCACCCCACCGTCCCACTCAGCTGCGTGGTACTGCTGCACGGTGACGGAGTGTACTCAGGCGGCGCTCAACGGTGATCCGATTCACAGGACTTCACACGGACCCGCCCGCATCCCCCACAGGCCGCCACAGGCCCCCGCCGGCGGTCGCACGACATCAGCGGTTGAACCACTCCCGTCCCGGCACGTCCAGCATGCTCTTCGCGATCAGCACGGCAACGAACATCCCGACGACCGCGGCAGGCACTCCCGCGACGAAGAACCTGCGAGGTCGCCATCTCCCGGCCCTGGAGATCGCGCTGAACGGCGGCACCTTCTCCGTGACGAAGGTGAAGCGCGGTGACAGCCTCGAATTCGAGCTGTCACTCGCGAGCGGCGCGCAGGGTTCCGGCACCCTGGCGGGCAGCTGCGGCGTCACGAGGTTCCTGCCGGGCGGCGTCAGCACGGAGACGTGCGCCGACGACGGCCGCCCCAGGAGCCGCCCGCCCCCAGGCAGGAACGCTGGCCTTGCAGATGGCCGGATGGGACGACGACAACGCCGCGGTCGTCCGGCTGGTGTCCGGCTGAACGGCGACTCAGGACGCGCTCCCGTACAGCAGCACGCCCGCGCCCCGGCCCATTGGCGACCTCGACCACAAGTGAGCCCGTTCGTACCGCAGTTCTACGACGTCAGCCCGCGACGACTGGTCGGGGCTGAACTTCGGGCACCGCAAGGAGAATTCGGCCACCGCGAGGAGAATCGGCGCCCGGGCCGCGGCGAACGTGACGAGCCTCGCGACGGGCTGATCATTTCGCGTCCGCGTAGCACTCCACGACCGCCGTGGTGAACGGAAACCGCACCGGCGTCTCACCGAACGTCAGCCGTCCCGCGAGGTCCGACGCCTCCCGGATCGCCGCCACGACCGTCTCGGCCTCCTCCTCGGGACAGTGCACGATCACCTCGTCGTGCTGGAAGAACACCAGCTCGGCCGATATCCGCGCACAGGCCTGCCGCAGCGCGGCGAGCAGCAGCAGGGCCCAGTCGGCGGCGCTGCCCTGGACGACGAAGTTGCGGGCGAAGCGGCCACGGGCGCGGGCGTTGGTGGAGGCGTACCCCGGCACCCAGCCGTCGCCGCCGGACGGCGCGTCGACCGGGGCGTCCTGTGGAATCCCGGCCTCCTCCGCCGAGTCGTCGGTCGCTCCGGCCGCCGGGGGACACGTACGCCCGAGCCAGGTCCGCACCAGCCGGCCCTCCTCGCCCGCCCGCGCCGCGTCGTCGACGTATGCCACCGCCTTGGGGAAGCGGCGTCTGAGCGCGGCGAGGTTCTTCAGGCCGTCGCCGGACGTCTGCCCGTACACCGCTCCCAGGACGGCGAGCTTGGCCTGGGCGCGGTCGCCGGAGAAGGCGCGGTCGGACACCGACTGGTAGAGGTCGGTCTCCCGGCCGGCCACCTCCATCAGCCCGGGGTCGCGGGAGATGGCGGCGAGGACGCGCGGCTCCATCTGATCGGCGTCGGCGACCACGAGCCGCCAGCCGGGATCGGCGACCACCGCGCGCCGGATGACCTTGGGGATCTGCAAAGCGCCTCCGCCGTTGGTGACCCAGCGGCCGGTGACGGTGCCGCCCGCGAGGAACTCGGGCCGGAACCGGCCGTCCCGGACCCAGTCCTGCAGCCAGGACCAGCCGTGGGCGACCCAGATGCGGTACAGCTTCTTGTACTCGATCAGCGGTTTCACGGCCGGGTGGTCGACGGACTCGATCTCCCAGCGGCGGGTCGATCCGACCTTGATCCCGGCCTGCGCGAAGGCTTTGATCACCTCGGCCGGCAGATCGGGCCGCACCCGGCGCCCGAACGCGGCCGACACCTCGTCCGCCAGCTCCGCCAGCCGCCGCGGCTCCCCGCCGCCCGCATAACGCTCGCCGAGCAGTTCGCGCAGCACCCGGCGGTGCACGTCCGCGCTCCACGGCAGCCCCGCCCGGTTCATCTCGGCGGCGACCAGCATCCCCGCCGACTCGGCCGCGGTCAGCAGCCGCATCCGCTGCGGGTGCGCCGACCGGTCGTGCCGGCGCTGCTGCTCGGCGTAGACCTCGACGAGGTCGGCCAGCGGTACGTGCGCGGACTGCGGCTCGAAGAGGGGGGACTGGGCGCCGGGTTCGGCGGCGCGCTGGGGCGGGTCGGGCGGTACGGGGCCGCCGCGCAGCCGGGCCAGGGCGGCGGCTGCCGAGCGGGGTTCGCCGGACCGGCCCTCATGGCCGAGCAGGAGGGTCTCGGCGTCCTCGATGTCGTAGCACCGCTCCACTCGCACCCCCGTGGCGAGCAGGCGCGGATAGACCTCGGCGGTGGAACGCCAGACCCAGCGCATGACCTCCGGCCGGCCGCGCACCGCCGCGGCCAGGTCCGGCTCCCGCACGACCGGTCCGGCGGGCAGCCCGTCCGGGCCGAGGGGGGCGAGCTGCACGCCGCCGTCCTCGGCCGGAGCGAGCGCCCACCGATCGGTCATGCTGCGAGTGTGGCACCCGGGTCTGACAACGGGCCTCAGCCCTGCGCTCCGCCGCCCTCCTCGCGGGTCTCGTCGCGGGCCTCCTTGGTGCTCTGCTCACCGATCTTCAGGAACTGGGCGAGCAGATCGACGACGTACTCCTCCGCCGCCTGCTTGGTGAGCCCGAGGCCGGACAGGACGCCCGTGCCGTTCTCGTGCTCCAGCAGGGCCAGCAGGATGTGCTCGGTGCCGATGTAGTTGTGGCCGAGGCGCAGCGCCTCGCGGAAGGTGAGCTCCAGCACCTTCTTGGCGCCGGAGCCGTAGGGGACCAGCTCGGGGACCTCGTCGGCGGCGGGCGGCAGCGCCGCCATGGCCGCCTGGCGTACGGCGTCGAGGAGGACGCCCTGCTTGGTGATCGCCTTCGCCGCCAGTCCGTCCGGCTCGGCCAGCAGGCCGAGGACCAGGTGTGCGGGCCGGCCCTCGCTGTTGCGGGCGGCGATGGCCGCGTTGTGGGCGGCCGTCACCACGTTGCGGGCGCGCGGGGTGTAGCGGCCGAAGCCCTGTTGCGGATCGAGGTCGGTCGACTCCTTCGGCACGAAGCGCTTCTGCGCGGCCTGCCGGGTGACGCCCATGCTCTTGCCGATGTCGGTCCAGGAGGCGCCGGACCGCCGCGCCTGGTCCACGAAGTGGCCGATCAGATGGTCGGCCACCTCCCCGAGGTGCTCACCGGCGATCACCGCGTCCTGGAGCTGTTCGAGCGGCGCCGTGTGGCTCTTCTTGATGGCCTCGATGAGTTCGTCGAGACGTACGGATGACGTGATGGTCGGGTTCGTCGACATGTGTCAACCGTAGGTTGACACATCCCTACTGTCAACCCGTGGTTGACATCGCAATGTGCCGCATCACCGGAGTGGCTTGGCCAGACACCGGCTGTCGGAATAGCCGCGATACGGCCCGAAGTCGGCCGTCGGCCGGTATCCGTTCGCGGCGTACAGCGCCATGGCCTCGTGCAGGGGCGTCCCCGTCTCCAGCACCATCCGCACTCGCCCGGCGGCCCGCGCGCTGTCCTCCAGCGCCCTCAGGATCCGGCGTGCGAGCCCCCGCCCCCGCGCCTCGGGCACCACGAACATGCGCTTGATCTCGGCGTCGCCGTCCGCGTACCCCTCGTCGCCCGCTTCCTGGGCCCGCCAGCCGCCGCAGGCGACGGGCCGGTGCCCGAGGTCTCCCGGGTACGCGATCAGGAAGAGACCGTCCGGCGGGTCGAAGTGGGTCGGATGCAGCGGCGTCATGTCGTCGTAGCCGTAGCGCCGTACGTACTCGGCCTGCACGAGGTCGGAGAGCTTCACGGCGTCGGGGTGGTCGAAACGTACGGGGCGAATGTCCTCCGAGTACTCCATGAGAGCGGAAGGTAGGCGCGGCCCACCCGTCCCACAACGGATTTACGATCCCTCGGTGAGCACGCCCAGCACCACCGTCGACCGCGCCTTCGAGGCCGCCCTGTACGACACCGAGCACACCACGCTCGACACCGGCGCCTCCCTCCTCGCCGCCGACCCGGGCGCGGACGCCGAACTCGTGCGCCGGGGCCGGGAGTTCGTGGCGTCGGCCTGGCGACGCGGCTGGCAGCCCGCCGACGTCGTACGG
Source organism: Streptomyces blattellae (assembly GCF_009709555.1). Classification (GTDB taxonomy): domain Bacteria; phylum Actinomycetota; class Actinomycetes; order Streptomycetales; family Streptomycetaceae; genus Streptomyces; species Streptomyces blattellae. Next base: position 63,554 of record NZ_WJBG01000182.1, read on the forward strand.
TTCGTGCGGCGGGAGCTGGACGACGTACACGTACGCCTCGTATCGGCCCTCGTCCGGTCGCAGGCGTCGTACGACCGCCCGCGCGGCCCCCGCTGGACCGCGCAGCTCGACGAGCTGACCGCCGAAGCCCCGCCCGGCACCGACCGCTTCTCGCATGCGACGGCCGTCCTGGAGCTGTACCGCCTGCTGCTGCGCCTGCCCGTTCTGGAACCCCTGGACGAGCCGTCCATCCGGCACTCCGGGCCCGAGTCGCGCATGCTCACCCGCATCCGCGCGCTGCTGGCGAAGGCGGAGGCGACCGGCTTCCCGGAGGAGGCGGAGGCGCTCAGCGCCAAGGCGCAGGAGCTGATGGCGCGGCACAGCATCGACAAGGCGCTGACGGCGGGCGACTCACCCACCGCGGAGCTGCCCGGCGCCTGCCGGATCGGGGTCGAGCCGCCGTACGAGCAGGCCAAGGCGGTGCTGCTGGACGCGGTCGCCACCGCCAACCACTGCCGGGCCGTGTGGAACGAGCCGTTCGCCTTCTCCACCGTCGTCGGCTTCGAACCCGACCTTGAGGCGGTCGAACTCCTCTACGCCTCCCTGCTGGTGCAGGCGCAGACCGCGATGACCAAGGCGGAGGCCGTGCAGCGGGCGGGCGGACGCAAGCGGACCAAGACATTCCGGCAGTCCTTCCTCGCGGCCTACGCCCACCGCGTCGGCACCCGCCTCGCAGCCGCCGCCGAGACCCAGGTGACCGGTGACCTCCTCCCGGTCCTCGCCTCCCGCGAACTCGCCGTCACCGGCCGCCTGGACCGCATGTTCCCGGAGACGACCACGACCCGGCTGCGCGGGGTCAGCGACGCGGCGGGCTGGACGGAGGGCTCCCAGGCGGCGGACCGGGCGCAGGTAGGACACCGGAAGCCCCTGCGCTGAGCCCGCGCTGAGGCCTCAGTCGCCCGTCTGCTGGAAAGGGCCCACGGAGGCGTCCGGTGCGCCGCTCGCCGCGTCCTTCAGTGCCACATCGCCGAACGTCCACGGGAAGTCCTGTGCGTCGGGGCTGCCGGGCAGGGAGATCCGCACCGTCTTCACGGCGAGGCTGTCCTCGCCGCCTTCCTCGCCCCGTACGTAGGTGATCGCGAAGGACGTCGACGCGTCCCCGGCCAGCGTCTGCTTCGTCGCCTTCGCGGCCTCGTCCACCGGAACGGTGCTGGAGGAGCCTCCGGTGCGGAGGTCGACGGCCGGGAAGCCGTCCAGGGTGCACTCGGCGCCGTGATTGGTGACCGTGACGGGCACGTTGCCCGTGTCCCCGGCTGCGGGGGCGGCGTTGGCGGGTCCGACCTCGATGCCGACGTCGTCGATCGTGCAGGCCGTGCTGTCCCGGCTCGTGTCGTCGCTGTCGTCGTCGCCGTCGTCGCCGCAGGCGGTCAGCAGCAGGGCCGCGGCGAGGGCGGTGACAGCGAGAGACGTGGCGCGCATGGGCTTCCTCAAGGGCGTGGACGGTCGCGTGCATGGATCATCACGCATGCAGCCGACGATCGGTTGCCGACCCCCGCTCACCCAGCCGTCGATGATCGGCCGGGCGGGGTTGGCGTTCCTCGTTCATCGGGTCGATCAGGATCGGCCGGGCGGGGTTGTGGGCCCTCGCTTGCCGAGGTGTGGGTGATCGGCCGGGCGCGGTCGTCGGCCCCGTTCGCCGAGCCGTCGTTGATCAGCCCAGGCTCGCCGTAGGCAGCCCCGAAGGCAGCTGCCCGCCCTCCGCCTTGGTGTACGTCTCCGCGCCGAGCCCGTCCTCCCACGTCACCTTGAGCGTCGTCCCGTCGACGGAGTCGACCATCCCCCTCGCCCGGTCCTTGCTGCCGTCGGTGCACGTCAGGCGGATCATCTGCATGCCGGACTCCTCGCCCGCGGTGCCGCTGCACACGTTCCCGCCGGTCGCGAAGAGCCCGGCCTCCTTGCCGGTGATGACCAGCGCGACGGCGTCGCCGTCGGTGGTGGCGAGCCAGCTGCCCTCCAGCTCGCCGGACGCGGACGCCGACCCGCCGGTGCCGCCGCCCGTGTCCGCCGTCTCGGTCGAGGAGGCGGAGGCAGAAGCGGAGGCGGAGGCGGAGGCGCTGGCGCTGGGGCTGGGCGCGGAGTCGTCGTCCGAACCGCCGCCACCGCAGGCGGTCAGCACCAGCGCGCCCACCACGCCGGCGACCGCGAGTCGCACGTTCGTCACCGAAGTCACAGCTGGCTCCCAAGCTCTGGCCGGAAGGACCGCAGCAAGCTACCAGTACTTACGATTGACTTCCTCCGCCCCGTGACCGGTGCGGAATCCCGTCCGAGTCGCGGTGCGCCGGGTGGGTGGTTGACGCTTCACAGCCTGCCTATGGGCGAGGGCTCAGCAGTCCTGACACCGCCAGCCCGGCGGCGTGATCGATGTTCCGTGCGGCGTTGGTGTCCGCGTTGTCCACGAACCCGCGGCCGCAGGCCGAGCAGCGGCGCGAGGTGTTCGGTGCGGGCACCTTCACCACGATGCCGCCTCGGTCGGCCATCTTGTACTCAAGCAGGGTGACCGTACGGCCCCACGCTTCCCCGGCGATGGCGCGGTTGAGTCCGGCCTTCTGGCGGACGTTCCTGCCGGGGGCTTCCAGGGTCCCCTTGGCGGACTTGACCATGGTGGTGATGGCCAGGTCTTCCACTCCGGTTCCTTCTCCCGGCGGCGCAGCCGCTTGGTCTCGCCCGGTGTCAGCCAGTCGCTGTGTTCGCGGAACGTGCCGTCGGAGAGGGCGAGGGGCTTGGCGATGCCCCGGCCGATGCCGACCGTGGGGCCGCTGTGCGGGGACGGGTCGGGTACTTCGGTCTGGACGCGGAAGACGACGTGCCAGCCGTCGGCCTCGCGCACGAGTCGGGCGCCGGTGACCTTGTTGAGCTTGTCGGCGCGCTTGCCGGCGGGGAGGTCTTTGGTCCAGCGGAAGAGGACGTGACCGATCGTCGGTGCCCACATGCGGCCCCATCGCCGGTTGAGGCGGACGATCTGGAGGCCGCGGCCCTGGGGGATGTCGATGGCCATGCGGGAGCGGAAGCGGGCCTTGAAGGTGGGCGCCTGGGCTCGGCCTTCCCAGCAGTTCACCCAGGCGCGGAAGTACGTCTTGAGTACCTGCTGAGCGGCCCGCGCGGGCAGGGCGCCAAGGAAGTCGAGGTCTTTGCGGCCCTGGCGTATGGCCTCGTCGGCCGCGCCAAGGGTGCGCTTGTCCTTGGGGAGCATCGTCCACCAGGAGTGGAGGCAGTTCCACATGGCGCGGGCCGCGTGCCCCTGGTCCTCGGCCGCCGTGAGCTGGGAGGGGGTCAGGTACAGGCGTGCCTTGTGGCCGCGCTGACGCTTCAACTTCCTCCCCTTTCCCACGTGTTGGCCTAAACGGTCATCGGCATAGCATTGGTGCATGTCACCCCGATGAGAAGAATCCCCCGATGTCCACAGATCCATCCATTTTGTCCACCACCTGCACGTGCACTTGGTGTTTGTCACGAAGTACCGGCGCGGCATGTTCACCCCCGCCAAGCTGGAACGCTGCGAAGAGATCATGCGGGACGTGTGCGCCGGCTTCGAGGCCGGACTCAAGGAGTTCAACGGCGAACGCGATCACGTCCACCTGCTCGTGCACTACCCGCCCAAGGTCCAGCTCTCCAAGCTGGTCAACTCCCTCTAGGGGGTCAGTTCCCGGCGCCTGCGGGCCGAGTACACCAGCCAGGTCAACCCCGCCATCATGCACGGGCACTTCTGGTCGCGGTCGTACTTCGCCGGAAGCTGCGGCGGGGCACCGCTGACCGTCGTACGCCACTACGTCGAGAACCAGCAGCGCCCCACGGGCTGAGGTGAACAGTGCGGGCCCATGCTCACGTGCGGGTCAGAACAGTTCCGAGACGGCCTGCCCCCGCCTGAAGGCGGGGGCACTGGCCAAGGCCATTGGTAGGGGACCCCCAGGGTCCCCCAGGGGCCCCCAAAGACTCACCAGGACGACTTCCGGACCCCCGGCAGGTACCCCGCGTGCGCCTGCCCGCGCAGGCTCACCCGGGACAGCCCGAAGGCGCGGAAGTAGCCGCGCGGACGCCCGTCGACGCTGTCGCGGTTGCGTACGCGCGTGGCGCTGGCGTCGCGCGGCTGCTTGCGCAACTCCTGCTGAGCGGCGAGGCGTTCGGCCTCCGTCGAGGACGGCCGGCGGATGATCTCCTTCAGCTCGGCCCGCCGCTCGGCGTACCGCGCGACGATCTCCTGCCGCTTCCCGTTCTTCGCGATCTTGCTCTTCTTCGCCATCAGACCCTCACTCCCCGCGCGCGGATCCGGGCCACGGCGGCCTCGATGCCGATCGTGTCGACGGTCTTGATGCCCCTCGCGCTCAGCTTCAGCCGGACGTGACGGCTCTCGCTCGGCAGCCAGTAGCGCTTGGACTGGATGTTCGGGTCGAAGCGGCGCGAGTGGCGCCGGTGCGAGTGGGAGATCGTGTTGCCGAAGCCCGGCTGGGCGCCGGTCAGCATGCAGTGGGCGGACAAGGGTGACGCACCTCTCTCGACGGGGTTGTGTAAATGGAATTCATTTTCAGTAAGATAGCAGCATGGCACGCAACGAACTCCGACCGGTCATCAAGCTCCGGTCCACCGCGGGGACCGGCTACACGTACGTCACCCGCAAGAACCGCCGCAACGACCCGGACCGTATGACCCTGCGCAAGTACGACCCCGTCGCCGGCCGCCACGTCGACTTCCGAGAGGAGCGCTGAACAACCCTCATGCGCAAGGAAATCCACCCCGAGTACGGCCCCGTGGTCTTCCGTGACCGTGCCGCGAACCACGCCTTCCTCACCCGCTCCACAATGACCAGCGAGAAGACCGTCGAGTGGGAGGACGGCAACACCTACCCGGTCGTCGACGTCGAGATCTCGAACGTCAGCCACCCCTTCTACACCGGCACCGCCCGGGTCCTGGACACCGCCGGCCGCGTCGAGCGTTTCGAGCGCCGGTACGGAAAGCAGGGCTGATGTCCGCCGTCGTCATCGTCGGCGCACTGCACGCCGACGCCCGCAAGGCGACCGTGGAGCGGCTGCTCGCCGAGGTGCCCGGGAGCGTCGTACTCCATCACGACCTGGCGACCGCCGCCGCCGGCACGGTCGTACGGACCGTGCGCGACGCCACCGGCATCCTGTCCGCCGGCGAGGCCCCGCTGGTCAACGACTGTGCGTGCTGCGCGCTGCGGGAAGACCTGGTGCCCGAACTGCTGCGCCTGAAGGACGCCGGAACGGTCCGGCTCGCGATCGTCGAACTGTGGGACTCCGTCGAACCCAAGGCCATGGCCGAGGTGGTCATCGGCGGCGGGCTCACCGTCACCGGCGTGATCACCGCGGTCGACCCGGCGCTCGTGCTGCCGTACCTCGGCAACGGCGACGACCTGGCGGAGCGCGGCCTCGCCGCCGCGGCGACCGACCAGCGCACGGTCGCCGACACCTTCGCGCGACAGCTGGAGTACGCCCCTGTCCTCGCCCTCGCCGACTCCCCGGAGGCCGACGACGAGGACCGCGAGCTGCTCGCCCAGCTGCACCCGACAGCCCGCCAGGTCCCGATCGGCCACGGCGACCTGGCGGGCGCACCAGCCCCCGGCACACCAGCCCCCGGCGTCCCTGGTGCTCCCGGCGTCCCCGGTGCTCCCGGCGCCCCCGGAGTCCCCGGCGTCCCCGGAGTCCCCGGAGTCCCCGGCGTCCCCGGTGCTCCCGGCGTCCCCGGTGCTCCCGGCGTCCCCGGCGCCCCCGCGCCGGACGCGGCCGAAGACGAGTTGACGGTGCCCGCTCCTCGCCGCCACCCCCTGACGCCCCTCGCGCAGGCGGCCCTGGCGGGCTTCGACGTCGAGTCGGCCGCCGCGGCCCAGCACCCCGCGTGCGCCCTGCTGCCCGCCGACGCGGACGCGTACGGCGTCTCCACGCTGGTCTGGCACCGCCGCCGGCCCTTCCACCCGGAGCGGCTGTACGCGGCACTGGAGGACCTGACCTGCGCGGCGGCCCGCAGCCGGGGCCGGTTCTGGCTCGCCGACAAGCCGGACACACTGCTGCACTGGGACGCCGCCGGCGGTGCGCTGTGCGTGGAGAGTGCGGGCCCCTGGCTCGCCGCACTGCCGGACGCGGCCTGGGAGATGGTGCCCGCGGTGCGCCGTGCCGCCGCCGCGCTGGACTGGCACCCCGAGCACGGTGACTGCTGCCAGCACCTGGTCTTCACATCCCCCGGCCTCGACCGCGACGGACTTCAGGAACTGCTGGAGTCCTGCCTGCTCACCGACGCCGAGTACGCCGCCGGGCGCGACGCCTGGAAGCGGCTGCCGCCCGCCTTCGACACCCTCCTGGAGATCTGACCCCCATGGCCCGCAAGCCCGAACGCAAGCCCGCCAAGCACCGCCCCAACCCGCTGGACCAGGCCGGTATCGAGTACATCGACTACAAGGACACCGACCTGCTGCGGAAGTTCATCTCCGACCGCGGCAAGATCCGCAGCCGCCGGGTCACCCGCGTCTCCGCCCAGCAGCAGCGACTGCTGGCCCGCGCGATCAAGAACGCGCGTGAGATGGCACTGTTGCCGTACACGAGCCGCTGAGGCCCGGCGGCCTCTCAAGGCGTCATAAGGCAGCCGTTCACCATCGCCCCGACGGTTGGAACAGGAACGGCGCCGAATACGTCTCTTCCTAGTGACGAGGGATTCGACGCAACGGAGTGATTCGATCGCGACGATCCGGCGCGGCGGCCGACGGCACGACCGACTGCCTGTGCGCACGGAAGATCACGGAGGAGAGCTGACGGTTGCATGTCATGCAATCCCTGGGGCAGACGCTGGAGAGGCTTCGGTAAAGGGGTCGCCAAAGCTGTAACCGCAGGAACACCCCCCGTGCACGTGCATCTGCCCATGCATCTGCACGGGAACACGGTTATGATCCAGGTCGAGTTGACCACTGCACCAATGGCCCCACCAGCCAGTGCACCACCTGGGAGCGACCTGTGGATCACGACGTGTACGACGTTGACGACGCGTCCGGCGTGTACAACGGCATGGCCGCCACCCGGCTGCGCGGGGTGGCCTGGCAGAAGAGCAGGCACAGCAACTCGCAGGGCTCCTGCGTGGAGTTCGCGCGGCTGCCCGGCGGTGATGTCGCGGTGCGCAATTCGCGCTTCCCGGACGGTCCCGCGCTCGTCTACACGCGCGCGGAGATCGAGGCGATGCTCCTGGGCATCAAGGACGGCGAGTTCGACCACTTGACAGCGGGCTGAGGCCCGGCCAGGCGGCGACCGGGTCCTGGTGGTGACCCGGCCACCAGGCACAACTCAGGGTGTTCGCCCCCTGACCTTGCGTAACGCGCGTAGAACCGCGGCCCCAGAAAAAGCCGCGGTGGATCACTCGGCCACGCTCGCGCTCGCCGTCGGAAGCAGGAACAGCGCCCAGACGACCTTGCCGCCCATCGTGCCGGCCAGCGGGTGCCAGCCCCAGCTGTCGCTGAACGAGTCCACCAGGAATAGACCACGGCCGGATTCCGCCGAGAAGTCGTCCGAATCACGCGCGACCGGGCTGTCGTCGCTGGGGTCACGCACCGCGCACACCAGCCGCTCGGTCCACCGCATCAGGTGCAGCCGCACGGGCGGTATCTGCTCCGTGACACACGGGGCGGACGTGGGCAGCGCATGCCGCAGGGCATTGGTGACCAGCTCGGAGACGACCAGGCACACATCGTCGAAGCGTTCGCCCAGTTCCCACTGGTCGAGCGTTCTGCGGGTGAACTGCCGTGCCTCGCGCACCGCTTCGTAGCGGGCGGGCAGGGCACAGGAGGCGGCGTTGGACACGGCCGCGGGATCCAGCGGAGGAAGGCCCTGCCTCAGCGGCTCGAGCATGGTCGATCCATTCGTCCCCATGCGAGGCACTCCCGGGAATTCGCGGTCGTTGCGATGCAGCGGTGGCGCGGGACCATGGTTTCTGATGCGCCAACCAGATGCAAGGGCAGATGCACGTGCACGCGACCGAATTGGACCCTCCCGTACCGCTTCTTGGTCATTTTTTCTCCCGACTTCCCCCTTGTCGGCGGCTCCTCCTCCCCTGAACCTGTGTGGAATCTTTGACTTCTTTCCATATCTGTAATCGGACGAGTACTGCTCGGAGTGTTTTAGTGGCAGACTTCGGGCCCTGAAGACGGTTGGGGAGGCTGGCGAACGTGAGCGCGGGAGAGCCCGGATCGGTGGTGCGGCGAATGCTGCTCGGCTCGCAACTCAGGCGACTGCGTGAGACACGTGGCATCACGCGCGAGGCCGCGGGGTACTCCATCCGTGCCTCCGAGTCGAAGATCAGCCGGATGGAGCTGGGCCGGGTGAGCTTCAAGACGCGGGACGTCGAAGATCTGCTGACGCTGTACGGCATCACGGACGAGGCGGAGCGCACCTCGCTGCTCTCACTCGCCAGGGAGGCCAACGTGGCGGGCTGGTGGCACAGTTACTCGGACGTCCTGCCCAGCTGGTTCCCCACGTATGTGGGCCTGGAGGGCGCGTGCTCCCTCATCCGCGCCTACGAGGTCCAGTTCGTGCACGGACTCGTCCAGACCGAGGCGTACGCCCATGCCGTCGTCCGGCGTGGCATGAAGGGCGCGAGCGAGGCGGACGTGGAGCGGCGGGTGGCGCTGCGCCTGGAGCGGCAGAAGTACCTCGTCGACGAGAGCGGCCCCGAGTTCCACATCGTCCTCGACGAGGCCGCCCTGCGCCGTCCCTACGGCGACCGCGAGGTGATGCGCGGTCAGCTCCAGCACCTCATCGAGGTCTCCGAGCGGCCCAACGTACGACTGCAGATCATGCCGTTCAGCTTCGGCGGCCACTCCGGTGAGTCCGGCGCCTTCACGATCCTTTCCTTCCCGGAGTCCGACCTGTCGGACGTCGTCTACCTGGAGCAGCTGACCAGCGCGCTGTACCTCGACAAGCAGGAGGACGTGGCTCAGTACGAGAACGCGCTGAAGGAACTCCAGCAGGACAGCCCCGGGCCCGACGAGAGCCGTGATCTTCTCCGGGGTCTCCTTCAACTCTCTTGAAACACAAGTACGATGACATGTGATCAGACCGTGAAGACGATCGACGGTGATGGCAGTCGATCGGTGTCTGCTAGGGATTGAGGGATCACATGTCGTCCTACTTCACCGACCTGGCTCAGCAGTACATCGACGGTGAGTGGCGCCCGGGCACCGGCTCCTGGGACATCATCGACTTCAATCCGTACGACGGAGAGAAGCTGGCGGCGATCACCATAGCCACGGTCGACGAGGTCGACGAGGCGTACCAGTCGGCCGCCCGCGCCCAGAAGGAGTGGGCCGCGACCAACCCGTACGCCCGCCGTGCGGTCTTCGAGAAGGCCGTGCGGCTGATCGAGGAGCGCGCGCAGGAGCTCACCGAGGTGATCATCGCCGAGCTGGGCGGCACCCACCTGAAGGCCGGCTTCGAACTCCACCTCGCCAAGGAGTTCCTGCGCGAGGCGATCCACCTGGCGCTGCGCCCCGAGGGCAGGATCATCCCGTCTCCGGTGGACGGCAAGGAGAACCGCGTCTACCGAGTGCCGGTCGGTGTCGTGGGCGTGATCAGCCCCTTCAATTTCCCGTTCCTGCTGTCGCTGAAGTCCGTGGCGCCCGCCCTGGCGCTGGGCAACGCCGTCGTCCTCAAGCCGCACCAGAACACGCCGGTCTGCGGCGGCACCCTGGTCGCGAAGATCCTTGAGGACGCGGGCCTGCCGGCCGGTCTGCTCAACGTCGTCATCACGGACATCGCGGAGATCGGTGACGCCTTCATCGAGCACCCCATCCCGAAGGTCATCTCCTTCACCGGCTCCGACAAGGTCGGCCGCCATGTCGCTACCGTCTGCGCCTCGCACTTCAAGCACTCCATCCTCGAACTGGGCGGCAACAGCGCGCTGGTGGTGCTCGACGACGCCGACATCGACTACGCGGTCGACGCGGCGGTCTTCAGCCGGTACGTCCATCAGGGCCAGGTCTGCATGGCCGCCAACCGTGTCCTGGTCGACCGCTCGATCGCCGACGAGTTCACCGAGAAGTTCGTCGCCAAGGTCCGGACCCTCAAGGCCGGCGACCCGCGCGACCCGCAGACCATCATCGGCCCCGTCATCAACTCCTCGCAGGCGGACGCCATTGCGGCCACCGTCGAGCAGGCGATCGCCGAGGGCGGGACGGCCCTGGTGCACGGCCGGACCACGGACAACCTGGTCGAGCCGTCCGTCGTGACCGGCCTCCCGGCCGACTCCGCCCTCCTCAAGCAGGAGGTCTTCGGCCCGGTCGCCTTCCTCGTCCCCTTCGACGGCGAGGAGGAGGCCGTACGCCTCGTCAACGACACGCCGTACGGCCTGAGCGGCGCGGTGCACACCGGCGACATCGAGCGCGGCGTGAACTTCGCCAAGCAGATCGACACCGGCATGTTCCACGTGAACGACGGCACCGTCCACGACGAGCCGATCGTCCCCTTCGGCGGCGAGAAGAACTCCGGCCTCGGCCGCCTCAACGGCGAGACGATGCTGGACGCGTTCACCACGATGAAGTGGATCTCGGTACAGCACGGGCGGAGCCGGTTCCCGTTCTGATCCCCCGCACAGATGCCCAGGGGCCCGGGTCGTCAGGCGGCGGCCCGGGACCAGGCCGTCAGGGCGTCGGCCAGCTCCTCGCCGAGCGCGAGGGCCGACGTCGGTGAAGCGGCCAGTTGTTGAAAGGCGTTGAGCACGTCGGGGAACTCGCGACGCAGGGCGGTAGCCGTTCGGTCAGCTCCAGCGAGGTCCCCGGCGAGGAGTTTGGCGTGCCAGACGGGCAGGTCATCACAGCACAAGTAGTAGGCGTCGAGGCGCCCTTCGCACAGGTCAGGGCGGTTCAGCCCGAAGACCTTGATAGAGGTACGCCCTTTGGCCGTCCTGCCTTCGTACTCCCCGCTCGACAGGTCGAGGACGAGGTGATCGGCCGGGTCGTCCTCGGCCGGATTCAGTAAGAGGCACTTCTGGTGAGTGTCGACGGGATAGGCGTCGCGTTTCTCATTGCTGTTGCAGTGGGAGCAGGCGAGCAGGTGGTTCTCCCACTCGAAGGTGAGCAGCGGGAACAGCGCCTTGGGCCTGAAGTGGTCGATGTCAGTGCCCAGGTTGTCCAGGCAGTACATGCAGCGCCGCCGCCCAGGAGCCATCGCCTGGAGTAAGGAACGTATCTCGTTCTTCGCCGCCTCCGCCTTGCGCCACTGCTCGGTGGCCGCCTCGCTCGTGGCTCCCAGTTCCTTGACCTTGCGTGTACGGCTCTCGCACAGCCGAGTCAGTCTCGTCGTCGGAGCGGGTCTCGGGAGCGGGATCACCGGCCGCCCCCGAGCCGGGCCGCCACCTCGCGCACCCGGGAGGAGCGCGAGCTCTTCAGCGTCGTGGTCAGATCGCGGAACTCAAGCGCTTCCTGTTCATCGGCCTCGCCCGAGAGGACCTTCCGCTCCAACTGCACGAGTCTGCGGCGAAGTTGCTCCGCCCGGTTGGAGTATGGAGAGTCCAGACCGAAGAGCTCCGAAAGTACGGTGTCCTCGCCGCTGCCGTAGACGATCCGGTGGTAGAGCTCGTCGTCGACGACCTCGGGCGCCCGATCCTCCTCAGGACCCGGTAGCCGGATGAGTCCACCCGGGTCGGCCGCCTGGCAGATGTACGGGCTGTGACTGGTGACGATGAACTGGATCCGAGGGAAATGAGTCCGCAGCCACTCGCCTATCCGCTGCTGCCACGTCACGTGCAGATGGGCGTCGATCTCGTCGATGATGACGACGCCCGGCACCCAGACCGCGGGGCCCGCTTCGCCGTTCCCGCCGAAGTCCAGAGTGCCGTAGGCACTCTGCAACTGCCGGACGATGTCCAGGACCAGGGCAGCGACTGTGCGGAAGCCGTCGCTCATCTCACGGAGGGGGTGAGCCTGTTCGGGGGCGTCGGCGGGGGCGATCCAGAGGCCGTCGGCGGTGACGCGTACAGCACGGTAACCGTCGGGGAGGAGGCCGTCCGAGAGCAGCTCCTGAACGATGGCGAGGACGAGGCCCGCCTCATCCCGCCCTTCGAGGCTGCGAAGGAGCAGCTCTCTCAGCCAGGTGACCCCCTCTATGAGCGAGACGTCCTCGTTGAAGAGGGAGGCCATACGACCTGCCGGCCCGGGCGCGAGCATCATCCGCTGAGCGTCGCCCGCGCCTCCGGTGAGGCGACGGAAGGGGCCGTAGGCGGCACAGAACCAGCCTTGGGGAGCGTCGGCCCAGGGGCCGCGCGCAGCGCCCTTCCAGCCGTACTCCTCGCCGTCGTACGGAGACAGGTGTGGCTGCGGCGGTGAGCCGTAACCGCTCCATGCGTCCGTGCCATCCGGGCGGGTCCAGTCCAGCCCGAGGCAGATGCGCTCGCTGGGCGCTGAGCCGCTGCCGCTGAGCCGGTCGACGGCTGGATCGCGCTGGACGAAGGCCTGAACCCATGCCGACCGCTCACCGCTGGTGATCCAGCTGCTGAAGTCGGGGACGAGGGTACGGGCGACCTGTGGGCCGGCGAGGGCGAGCGCCAGAGCGCGCAGAAGCGTGGACTTGCCGGAGCCATTGCGCCCGGCGATCACGGTCCAACTGCCACCTTCCCGGGACGCGGACAACGGGAGCTCGTCCACGGCGCGTTCGCCGGTGAAGCCTCTGACGTTCGAGAAGCCGATTCCGGAGACGTACACCTGCCCTCCCCTCCTTGTGCCATACCGCGGGGTTCCTCGGCGCTGGGCGTGGCCAGCCTCTCACGCGGCACTGACACGGAGGAGGGGAGGCGGTCCTCAGCTGCCGCCGCACTCCTCGGCAGAGGCGAGGGCTTCGTCGTAGGCGGGTGCGGGGAGGCGGGCGCCACGGCTCTTCGCGATCCGGTGTACGTCCGTCAGCGCCTCGCTCATCCGGGCAAGCAGGAAGCGCAACTGCGCAGGAGTCGCGCGGTGGTCGGCGAGCAGGTCGGCCGCGTGGTCGAGGAGATCGCCGGCCATGCCGAGTTGCACGCACTCGATGGTGTCGGCGAACCGGGAGAGGTAGCCGGTTCCGTCGGTCACGAGGTAACACGATTTGCCCTCCGACCCCGCCCAGGGCAGAAGGCGGGTCTCGGTGCCGTCGTTCGTCATGCGGTGACCTCCACACCGTGGATCACGCGGGGCCCTACGTCGATGCCGTGGACGGCGAGCCAGAGTGCGCGCCGCCGGGCCCGCTGCCGCCGTGCCTGCTCCCGCCGTTCGTGGGCGACGAGGTACGGGCGGACCAGGGCGTGATCCTCACGGTGCGGAGGGCGCTCCGCGATGCGCAGCGGGGCGTACTCCGGGGCGGGTGGACGGACTTCCGCCGCCCGCGTGGCGGGAGCGGTACGTCGTCGGCGTCCCGTTCCGGGCAGAAGGAACCGCAGCAGCGGCTCGAAGAGGCAGCGGGCGATACGGTGACTCATGTCGTCAACTCCGTTGGTTTCGTTGGCGGCCACGCCCCCGGACCGGTCGCTCGGTCGCGGGGGCCTCGCTTTCTGTAGCGAACTGATCACAGAGTGGGGTCGCTCGGGCTAGCCTCGCCAGAGAGGAGCAGGTGACAGGCGCTTTGTCACAGAGGAGTTGATCCGGTGGGCAACAAGTACGGCGAGTGGCTCAGGGCGCAGCGCGAGGCGGCGGGGCTGACGCAGCAGGAGTTGGCCGACATTGCGTTCATGACGCGTTCGCACATCGCGCATATCGAGGCGGGGCGGCGGGTGCCGTCGAGGGAGGATGCGAAGCGGCTGGACAGGGCGCTGGGCACGGGAGATGTGCTGATCAGCTTTCTGCCGCAGGACGATGTGGCGATCGCCGACTACTTCGAGGCGATGCTCGTACTCGAACAACAGGCAGTGATGATCCGCGAGTTCGGCCTGGCGTACTTCCCAGGCATCCTCCAGACGAAAAGGTACGCACGTGCGGTCCTGGGCTCGGCGTTTCCTCCGGTGAGTGAAGAGGAGTGTGACAGGCGCGTTGTCACACGCCTTGAGCGCGCGAAGATCCTCGATCGTCCGATGACGCCCGTGGTGTGGGCGCTGTTGGACGAGACGATGTTGCGACGCCCTGTGGCCAGCGGGGACGTCATGGCGGAGCAGATTACGCACGTCGTTCGTCTCGCCGAGACTGGACGAATCCGCGTGCATGTGTTGCCGTTCGGTGTGGGCGTTCACCCGATGATGGAGAGCATGCTCACGCTGCTGTGGTTCGAGGACCAGCCACCTCTGGCGTACAGCGAGGGCCTGAGGGTGGGGAAGGTGCACGACTCCCCGTCCGTGGTCCACGAGTTGCAGAGCCGATACGATCTTGCGCTAAGCGACGCACTGCCGTTGAAGGAGTCACTTGCCCTGTTGAGGGCGACAGCGAAGGACTACGGACACCATGACTGACCGAACCATCTCGAACGCTGCTGCGCTGAGCGGCTGGCGCAAGTCGACCTACAGCGGCAGCGAAGCCGGCAGCTGCCTCGAAGTCCTCGACGACCACCTCTCCGGCGTCCCCGTCCGCGACTCCAAGAGCCCGCACGGCCCCGCCCTGGTCTTCCCGGCCCCCGGCTGGTCGTCGTTCGTCACGGCGCTCAAAGACGGCGCGTTTCTTTCATCGGACGGTCTCGTCCAGCGCCTCTCGTGAGGCAAGATCAAGGACGGACGTGATCGTCTCGCGTGCCTCCTGGAAGGCTTCGTGCGGGATTCCAGGGTCGGCGAGCGCCTTCTCCGCCTCCCCAAGCCGCCGCGCCCGGTCCGGATGACGGAGGATCGCCACGACGGTGACCCACTTCTCCAGGGACAAGCGCATCGGAGTGGTGGAGGAGAGCTATACCGCCTGATCGAACGCCTGGCCCAGTTCACGATCGAACTCCGGGAGCCTGGTCAGATCGAGTTGCCGGACCGCGCCACGAAGAGCTTCTCGGGTCATCGGGGGCTGCGGTAGGACGGGGATGGCCTGCTCTTCCGGCTGCGCGGGCATGGTGTCGTACCCCTCAGCAGGTCAGTCCGCCCAGACGATGCGTAGCAGGATCACGCACCGCTTCTTGGCCTGAGGATTCCGATCGGGATCGTGGACCTGGTAGGGGATGATCAGGTTCTCGTACGCGGCGACGCGGTCCCAGTCGGGCCGGTGTTCGGCGCGGGTGGAACCGGCTCCGTACGGGTCGGCGATGATCCTGCGGATGAGGGCGTCGACAGCGTCCTGCGGAACGGGTGCGGCAGGGTGGTCGCGCAGATCGTCGTACTGCCGGTAGGCGGTCTTGGTGCCCGCCCAGGGCCACTCGCCGCCGCTCACCGGACTCCGAGTTCCCAACCGGGGATGAGGTCAAGTTCGCCACGCAACGCGGCGTCGCTCTCCGCGTCCAGCTCGTGGTCGGCGGCGAGGACGGCGCGGGCCCACCACTTGTCGCGAAACGCAGCGACGGCGGCGAGGTCGGCGAGATCGAGTTCGTCCCGCTGCCGCTCGAAGGCGCTGCGCTGGTCCTGGGGGATGGCGGCACGGATGCCGGCCAGGGTCTTGCGCGGGTGCCCGGCGGGGCCGGGCTCGACAGGCTGTGCGGTCATGGGGTCCTCCACGCTGCATCGTGGTCTTGGGTACCGAAGATAGCGGGATTCGACGGGCGAAGCCGACCCGTACGCCCTGACGTGCGAAAACGCTCTGTCATGCCCATTCCTCCGCCTTGACCTCGGTCTGCTTCAGCACCCGCTCGACGGCCTCCGGTTCCTTGTCCGGCGGGTAGCCGTACAGCTTGAGCAGGAACTTGACCTTGGCGCGGATGCGGTCGCGGGCCTGGCCCTTGACGCGCCAGTCGACGGTGACGTCCTTGCGTACGAGGTCGCACAGCTTCTGGGCGATCTCGGAGAGGATGCCTTGCCCCAGCTCCAGCGCGGAGGGGTTGGCGGCGATGGCGTCGTAGAAGGCCAACTCATCGTCCGTGAGGCCGAGTTCCTTGGCCCGGGCGTAGTTGGCGACGACCTCGCGGGAGACCTCGACGAGCAGTTCGATGGTCTCGGCGGACGTCATGAGGCCGTTGTGGTAGCGGTTGATGGCGTCCTGCATCTTCTCCGTGAATGCCTTCTGACGGGCGACGTTGCCGGAGAAGGTCTGACGGATCTGTGCGTTGAGAGCGCGGCGCAGCGCCCTGATGGCCAGGTTCGGGCGGGCACTGGCCTTGGCCTGCTGGATGAACCCCTCGTCGAGATGCGAGATGTCCGGCTTGGTGAGACCAGCGGCGTCATAGATGTCCACGACCCCGTCGGCGGCGACGGCTTGGGCGTTGAGCTGCTCGATCAGCCGGGACATATCGGCCTCGGTGGCCAGCCCGGCTTCCTCCCGCTCGCTTACCTCGATCTTTTCGCGGGAGGTGCGGACAGCGGCGAAGAAGCTGATGTCCGGGATCAGGTCCTGGAGGTCCGGATGCGTGGCGCAGAGGGAGAACGCCTGGGACAGACGTCGTCCGAAGTGGGTGAACCGCTGGAGGCGCGTGGGCTTCCCCGGGTCCAGCTCCGGCTCCGCTTCTTCGAGGAACTCAAGGACGGCGTTGAGCGCCTCCTGATACCCACCTGCGCCGAACGCCTCGCGCCAGCCGCACGGCCTCAGCAGATCCTCGATCCGCTGGTGCATGCGGCGTACGGCGGAGACCGCCTCATCGAGGGGCGTGCCGATGGTCTGGTTCTCCCGGTCGGGCTGGGAGTACTCGGCGAGGGCCGCCGTGATGTGGTGGGCGACGCCGAGGAAGTCCACGACCAGGCCGGAAGGCTTCTCGTCCCAGGTGCGGTTGACCCGGGCTATGGCCTGCATCAGGGCGGCGCCGCGCATCCGGCGATCGAGATAGAGGGTATGGAGGGGAGGAGCGTCGAAACCGGTCAGCCACAGGGACTGGACGATGACCAGCTCCAGCTCGTCGTCCTCGTCGACGACGCGCTTCTGGATCTCCTTGAGCTGGGCGGGGGTTCGGACGTAGTCGGCGACCTCGGCGTCGTCGTGCCCCGCGTTTCCAGTGAAAACGATCCGGATCTTGCCGGTCTTGTCGGGGTAGAGGCCGGTCGTAGCGTCGCGTTCGCCGACCCACTCCGGCCGGAGTCGGGCGAGGGTGTTGAAGAGCCGGGCGGCGATGGCGCGGGACGAGCAGACGATCATGCCCTTGCCGGTCCTGCCGGTGAGCTTCTTCATCTCGATGCGGCGCGTGTCCCAGTGTCTGAGGACGGTGGCGGCCAGCTCGTCTATGCGCTCCTGCGCGCCGATCAAGCCCTCGAAGGAGGCGAACTTGCGGCGAGCGCGGGCCTGTTCGGCCTCTGAGACGCCCTCGACGAGCCCCTCAGCCTGTGCGTCGAGATCGTCGAGGTCGACGTCGTCCGGGACGCTGACCTTGAGCTTCACCTTGTGGAGGATGGGCTCGTAGTAGACGGGCACGGTGGCTCCGTCGTCGACGGCCTGCGTGAGGTCGTAGGTGTGGATGACCGGCCCGAAGACGCCGCTGGTGCTGCCGGTCGTGTTGTCGATCGGGGTGCCGGTGAAGGCGAGGAAGGTCGCGTTGGGCAGCGCGTCGCGGAGGTGGCGGGCGAAGCCGTCCTCGAAGTCGTAGTGGCTGCGGTGGGCTTCGTCGACCACGACGATGACGTCCCGGCGCGGCGAGATGACCGGATGACGGGCGCCGGCCTCCTTCTCCTCCTTGCTGATGCGGAACTTCTGGAGGGTGGTGAAGACGACACCGCCGCTGTTCTCGCGCCGGGTGAGGAGTTCCTTGAGCTGCTGGGAGGTCTCGGCCTTCTCGGGGAGGTCGCCGATGAGACGGTGAAGGCTGTGGCTCCGGACGAAGGTCTTGTAGAGCTGGTTGTCGAGGTCGATACGGTCGGTGAGCAGGACGATGGTCGGGTTCGAGAGCTCGGGGGTGAGGACCACCTTCCCGGTGTAGAAGAGCATTTCCTCGCTCTTCCCGGCGCCCTGCGTGTGCCATACGACACCTGCGCGGCCGTCCGTCGCGACGGCGGACTCGGTGGCGGCGACGGCGGCCCTGACAGCGAAGTATTGGTGGGCTTTGGCGAGCTTGACGGTGTCGACCTCGCCGCCGGAACCTTCGGCCGAGTAGGAGAGGTAGGAGCTGACGAGGTCGACGAACCGGCCCGGTTCGAGCGGGCCGTAGATCATCCGCTCCAGGGCCCGCCCGTCCCGCCGCTCGTGCTTCAGGAGCAGGACACCGTCCGGGTCGGCGTGCCACGGGGCCATGTGCTGCCAGGGCGTGAACGGGGTACCGAGGCGGGCAGTTATCCCGTCGGAGGCGATGGCGAGCAGGACGGTCCGGAACGCGCCGTCGCGCCTGAGCTCGCGCCGGTAGTTCTGGATCTGGTCGTACGCCTTACGGGAGTTGTCCGGGCCGCTGTCCTTCTTCAGCTCGATGACGGCGAGGGGGAGTCCATTGACATACAGCACGATGTCGAAGACAAACTCCCGCCCGCGGACGCCTTTCACGCGGACCTGGGAGGCGGCGACGAGGTCGTTGCCGTGAGGGTTGTCGAAGTCGACGGGCCAGACGGTGCCGTGCTTCTCCGCTCCGGTTAGGGGCTCCTTGTAGGTGACCTTCACGCCGCCGGTGAGGCGCTGGTAGAAGCGCCAGCTCTCGCGGATGTCGGAGCCGGGGGACTGCTTGAGGAGCGTGCTGATGACGTCCCCGACGGCGGAATCCGGGAGGTGGGGGTGGCGGGTGGCGATGGCTCGGCGCAGGCGGGGGTAGAGGACGAGGTCTTCCTTGCGCTCGGGGTGTCGCTCGGGCCGCAGATCCTTGCCGCTGACGGGCTGCCAGTACTCACCCAGCTTTTCGAGCGCGTCGATCTCCCAGTCCCGCTCGGAGAAGGTGAGGGCTTCGGCGTGAGTGGCGTCTATTTCGGGGAGGTCCAGCTCGTCGGGTGCGGGGTCTCTTTCGGGGCCGGGTGCTGACTGCGCGTTTGCGGTGGTCATACGGCTTCCTCTACGGCGCGTTCGGCGTCCTTGATGCGGAGTTTTCCGGTGATTAGATGGGGGAGGAGGGTGTCGCGGAGGGCTGTGAGTGTGCGGTTCTCTGTTCTTGCATGGATCGATAGACCGAGCAGGGCTCTTGCGTGATCGCCGAAACGATCAATTTGTCCTAGAGCGGGGATGCGTACGCGGAGCCGCAGCGCCTGATTCCGATTCACTCCCGGCACAGCAGAATCTCCTAGAAGTGACTTAAAGCCAGCTGAATCTAGGATGAAGTACAGCGCCTCTGGGGAGATCTCTGGGATCTTCGCCTGTGCGTGATAGGCGGTGTCAATAACCCATCCAGGCTCCCACATCCAGGAAACGTGGCCCGCATTCGCCCCCTTGCGGCCAACCACTGGAAGTTTGGTGAGTGTAATGGCTGCGTCGTGCCATCCCACCTGGCCAGTGCAGCCGAACACTGGTGTTCGACCAGGGCGCCGCTTAGGCTCGGGGAGCGCTTTCCCGTACGAGAGGTCCGCGATATCGCGAATCTCGCACTCCTGGCTGTCAACCTCGACGGTCTGAGACAAGAGGGCTCTTCCGAGGGTGACTGTGTTTTCAGCGATGCGCTCATTGATGGCGACTTTGTCGTCCAATGCCCCCAGTATGTCAACGACGGCTTGTTGTTCGGAGAGTGGCGGCAAATGATCAAGGGGGAGAGCGCGGATCTCCTTGATGTTCAAGTGGGGCACGGTTGAACCCGCGGCCTTGGAATGCATCCGCTGCTGCGCTGTCGGCGCCATCAGTGCGTAGAGCAGGTAGCGAGGGTGGATGACATCAGAGTTCGGCCGGAGAAGCACTGTGCGTTGGCGAAGGCATACACGCTGTCCCTCCTCCACTCGTGCGATCTGACCGACCGGGGCCTCTCTACTTAGAATCAGGTCGTCCCTTTGTGGAACCCCGCGAACTGTCCATTTTTGGAAGGTGTCCTTGTCTACAGGGATCGCGGAATTAAGAAGGAGTCGGCCATTTCGAATGTGGGGGGTTCCTACGGAATATCCGAATGTGGTGCCCGGTGTTGCGGCTGGCGCAGTCTTGTGTTCACTGTCGATGATCTGCGTGCATACATTTCCAAGGGTTTTCTGCATCACAGCCTGCCCAGCTGATCGCGTACTGCAGATTCCAGTCGTCCCGATTCGTCAAATAGGCCGTACAATTCCTTCGCCAACCGCTCTACCTTCTCTTCCGTAGACTCCCCGTCTGGATCCTCCTCCAATTCTGGAACCCCCACATAACGCCCTGGTGTCAGCATAAAGTCGTGTTCCCGAACGTCCTCCAGCGACGCGCTCCGGGAGAACCCAGGCGCATCCTCATAGACTCCGGCTTTATTAGCGCCTCGCCATGCTCGAAACGTCGCCGCGATTCGCTTAATCTCCTCTGGTCGAAGTTTCTTGACGGTGCGACTTCCTGCTTCCAGTTCGCCCATCTGGCTTGCATCAATGAACAGCACCTCCCCCTTCCGCCCCCGAACCCACTCCGAATGCCGACCCTTGCCGTCCCCCAGGAACCATAGACAAGCAGGAATCTGCGTCGACCGGAACAACTGCCCTGGCAACGCCACCATGCAGGCCACCAGATCCCCCTCGACCATGGCCCGCCGAATGTCCCCTTCACCTCCCGACTTGCTGCTCAACGACCCGTTGGCCAGAACAACCCCGGCCCGCCCCCCAGGCGCCAGCTTGCTCACCATGTGCTGGATCCACGCGAAGTTGGCGTTGCCGACCGGCGGAGTACCGTAAACCCACCGGTCGTCCATCCCGAGCCGCTCACCGCCCCAGTCGGAGATGTTGAACGGCGGGTTGGCCAGCACCACGTCCGCCTTCAGCTCGCCGTGCTGGTCGTTGTGGAAGGAGTCGGCGGGTTCCTCGCCGAGGTCCGCCTCGATGCCGTGGATCGCGAGGTTCATGTGGGCCAGACGCCACGTCGTGAGGTTGCGTTCCTGGCCGTACACGGCGACGTTGAAGCGGTCGCCCCCGTGCGTCTCGACGAACTTCTCGGCCTGCACGAACATGCCGCCCGAACCGCACGCCGGATCCAGAACCCGTTCGCCCTCCTCCGGTTCCAGCATCTCGACGAGCAGCTTCACCACGCTCGCCGGCGTGAAGTACTCGCCGCCCTTCCGCCCCTCCTGGAGGGCGAACTGCGCGAGGAAGTACTCGTACACCTCACCCATCAGGTCCCGCGCGCCGACCCGCTTGCCGTCCTCGCCCACCTGGGCCTGGAAGGTCAGCCGGTCCAGCAGCTTGACCAGGCCCGCCAGGGTCGTCTCGTCCACCCGCCCGCTGCCGTACTGGTTGGGCAGCGTGTTCTTCAGCGACGGGTTGACCTTCTCGATCGTCTCCATCGCCGTGTCGATGACCTGGCCGAGCGTCGGCTGACCCAACGTCCCCTTGGCCCGTTCCAGTACGACATCCCACCGCGCCGTCGGCGGCACGTAGAAGATTCCGGCGCCTGTGTACTGCTCCCGCTCCTCCAGCGTCTGGAGGATCAGTTCTTCCGGCACCTCGCCCTCGAAGCCCAGCTCCGCGATGAGCCCGCCGCCTGACCGCAGTTCGGCCTCCAACTGCTGCCGCTTCTCGGTCATCGCCTCCGAGACGTACTTGAGGAAGACGAGCCCCAGCACGAAGTGCTTGTACTCGGCGGCGTCCAGGCTTCCGCGCAGCTTGTCGGCGGAGGCCCACAGGATCGCCTTCATGTCCTGCGGCTTGGTTTCCTTCTTCTTCCGTGGCGGCACGGGAACTCTCACTTCTCTTCTGATCAAAAGGGGTTGATCACACGGGTTCTGACGGGCCGTGCGACACGTACAGGAACTGTCCTACAGCGGACCCCGATCAGCGCCGCCGCAACGCCAGGTCACCGTCGGCGACACCCGCCGAGATGCGCGTGGCGAGCCGGTCCAGGGCCTCCAACTGCCTGCGTACGTCAGCGCGTAGCCGTTCTGTCTCCGTCAGGATGGCCTCCAGTTCGGTGATCTCCTCGGCAGGTAGCTGCGGCAGGTCCATGTCGCGCACGCTCACGCGCCGTACCAGCGATCCGCTGCCCCGATGCTGGTTCCGCGGGGACTGGAGAAGCCGGGCGAGCGCGTGCGGGCGCATCCACAGGGCGTCCGGGCGGATCGGTTCGCTCCTGGCCAGCGCCACCAAGTGCTCGCGGTAGGCGGCGATCCGCAGCCCCTGCACAGGCGACAGCAGCACGCAGCCGCCCGCCTCGTCCACCAGACACCGCACGCCGTGTTCGGCGAATACGAAGACATCGCCGCGCTCGGTGATCTTCGCGGCCGAATACGTCCCGAGCGCCTCCGGGTCGATGCGGCGTTGCCCGATCGGAAGTTCACCCAGCATCTCCTCCCTGCCGATGACCGGCAGGCCCGCGCTTCCGACATCGGCGTCCTTGATCCGGTGTCCGGTGAGCGACTTCAGCTGCCCCGCGGTGAGGTGTTCGTCCAGCTTCCGGTGCCGTACCGGCGTACGGCGTTTGGCGATACCCATGTCGCCGAGCCAGTCACGCAACTGCGGCATCGCCGCCATCGCGGCCCGCCGTGCCGTGACGGTCTCCTCGAAGTGGTCGACGCCGGCCTCTGGGGCTGCGAGTCGGTGGGCGGGCAGCACCGAACGGCCGTCCAGCAGTTGCTCGCCACCGGGGTGGTTCGACCGAATCGGTACGGACCGCGCGTCCTGCGGATCAGATTCCCCATCGGCGAGCACCAGCTGCGCGACCTCGCCGATCCACTTGCGTCCGTCCGTTCGCTGCGCGATGCGGTCGGCGTCGATGAGGAGGACCTGACGGTCGGCCGGGTCGGGTGACGGCGGTCGCAGAACGAGCAGCGCGTACTCCGCGCCCGTGCGAAACGGATGGATACGGCGCGGGAGTTGAACGATCGCCTCGACGCTGCCCTGAGCGATCAGCTGCTCCCGTGCGTCGACCATCGGGGCGGGCGCCGCGCCTCGCATACGGGTCAGGGTCCATGTCGGGATGACGGCATAAGCGTGCCCGGCCGGCGCGAGTCGACTGACCGCTTCCTGCGCCCACCACAGGGGGCCCTTCTCGTCCCGCTCCCGCTCCCCGGAGGCGTACGGAGGTGAGGCAAGGACGATGTCGGCGGTCGAGAAGGTCCACGGTTCGTCGCCCGGTGCCCCTCCCCACCAGCGCGGGGTGTCCAGATCTGACGGACTCGCGCAGACGTCGGTGTACATCTCGTGGCTGAGAAGCCGGTACTCCAAGAGCTTGCGCCGCAACGGGTCGGGCTCTACCGCTACCAGTTCGCCGTGGCCGCGCAACCCGCCGGTCGGGCCGCCGCTCATGCCGAGGAGCAGTTCGCCCAGGCCAGCGCACAGGCTGATGGTGGAACGCTGGCCCGGGCCGCCTTCGTTCGGTCCGATGAGGGAGGCCACGAGGGCGACGATCTCCCGCGGCACTGTGTCCATGACGAGGTCGGACTCCAGACGCTTGGCGAGCTCTAGGTCCTCGTCGATACCTAGGATCGCGTCGGCTGCCTTGCCCAGTGAGCCGATCTCGTATCTGAGGGCCGAGACCGCCTGCCGCACTTCGGGGCCGGCCGCGGCGTAGTCGTCCCGCAGCTCCTCCGGGAGGTACTCGGGCAGGAGATCCTCTCCTTCGCCCCACATGGCCAGGGTGGCCAGGGCCTGCGCGATCAACGTCTCCGTCGAGCCCAGGTGATGCTTCAGCGTCACGAGGCGCCGTAGTCGCAGCCCTTGCCGGAACCGGTCTCCATACGTCGGGATCTTGCCGCTCTCGTCAGGCTCCGTGTCGGGAACGGGACGCAGGCTCAGCCAGTCCGCGATCGCGAGTGCGTCGAAGAGGGGCTTGTTCTCGCTGCCGCCGATCGGGGCGGGGAAGGGCGGGCGACGGTCCTTGGCGGCGGCCAGGGCCTCGGCTGAGAACCGGCGTCGCCAGTTGCTGACCGTCGGGCGCCCGACTCGGGCGAGTTCCTTGATCTCGCCGAGTGTGACAGGCGCATAGGGTGCGGGCGACTGAGGTGCCGGGGACTCGTGTGCTTGGGGCATCAGACTCGCACCGGTTCCCGCCCCGCGATCACATCCACCTTGCGAGCGAGGACAGACGGCACCTGGCTGTGCTGCCGGTGCAGGTCGGCCTTCTCCGGAGACACGTACTGCATGAGGTGCAGCAGAGTGTCGAAGTCCTGAGCCAGGTGGCGGTGGCAGATCCGCTCGTGGTGGCCGATGCGGTTGCGGAACTTGCGTACGTAGTCGAGCTGTTGCTGGAGCGCACCGCGTCGGCCGCGGTAGCCGCGGAACGTGTGCCGAAGGGCGGGGTTCCAGAACTGCATCTCGTAGTTGAGACCGCGGCCGGTCAGGCCGACCCAGAAGCCGAGCGTCAGCTTCGCCACCATGTCGTCCGCGGTGTAGCCGACGCCGTACTCCCGGTGGAGGTCCTGCTGGGCGCTGCGCACCTGCTCGTGGCCCTTGGTGGTCAGCAGGACGCGCGGTGAGTCCCACCAGTCGGCACGGTTGTACCGGCCGCTCAGCCTGGCGTGGAACGAGTTCCGCATGGCGACCTCGAAATCCCGAAGGATGCCAAGGAAGGCGCGGGAGATCTCGCCATCCCAGCAGTAGAGGCGCAGCGCCATGGCCAGGTCGCCGCCGCATTCGTCGAGAAACGGCTGGAACCGCTCGGCCGAGATCGCGTCGACGATCTGCTTGGCCTCGTCCTCTGTCACCGCTGCCCCTCCCTTGGATGAAAGCTTCCGTGTTAGCCTCGGAACCGTGCGCCCCGGAGCACTGTCACTGCATTGCACACAGCCCGGGGCACAGCTCTTTCCGGAGCCCGGCGAGAGGGCACAAGTCAACTGCGCGGCAACCTGACTGCGGTCCCACTTTCAACTCTGATCACGTTAGTCTCTGGGGATCTTGTTGCGCAATAGCGTTCCTGAGAAGTGGACTTCTCAGAGCTTAGCCGACCGTTACTAGCAATCGTGAGGCGGGCGTGCCCTTCAGAGCTGCTGGCTCAGGCCCAAAGCCGAGGTCATAACCTGGACCGCATGTCAGCGATCCGTCTCCTCGTGCTCGGTGCGGTCCGTCAGCACGGGCGGGCCCATGGGTACCAGGTGCGCAACGACCTGGAGTACTGGGGTGCGCACGAGTGGTCCAACGCCAAGCCCGGCTCGATCTACCACGCCCTGAAGCAGATGGCGAAACAGGGGCTGCTGCACGCGCACGAGATCGCGCCGTCCACGGCCGGCGGGCCGCCGAGGACCGAGTACGAGATCACCGGCAAGGGCACCGAGGAGTACCTCCGGCTGGTGCGCGAGGCGCTCACCTCGTACGACCAGAAGGTGGACGTCAAGTCGGCCGCCATCGGCTTCATGGTGGACCTGCCGAGGGCCGAGGCGGTGGCCCTCCTCAAGGAGCGGATCCGGCGGATCGAGGAGTGGCGCGGGGCCGTCACCGAGCACTACATCCCCGAGAGCGGCCCCGAACAGCTCGGTCACATCGGCGAGATCATGAACCTCTGGGTCCACAGCGCCGACGCCGAGGCCGCGTGGGCGCTGGGCCTCATCGAGCGGATCGAGGGCGGGGCGTACACGTTCGCGGGGGAGGGCGAGCCGTTCGTCGGTGTCCTCGCCAAGGGGCAGGAGAACCCGTATGCGACGGGGGAGTCCGATCCCGAGGAAGGCCGCTGAGCGGGCCCGGCTGGTCGACCGTACGGCTATCGCGCGCGATCGCTTCGGCCGACCGAGAGCACATCGACGGTCACGGTTTTGTCCTGGACCTCGTACAGGACGCGGTAGTAGCCGAGCAGGAGCCTGTGCATGTCACTGCCGCCGAGGCGCGAGGCATTGGTCGGGCGGGGATTGTCCGCCAGGTCGTAGACCCCTGCTGTGATGAGCACAGCCGCGTCCGGGTGCCGTTCGTTCAGGGCGGCGAGTTGATCGACGGCGACATCGGACCAGACGATCTCGTACGTCACCTCTTGACGGTCCCATCAGGGTTCAGGCCAAAGCGAGCTGCCACCTCGGTGTGGGACACGCGGCGCGTGGTCTGAGCCTTGCTCTCCTCGGCGGCGGCGAGGTCGCGGGCGTCCTCAAGGGCCTGGAAGTAGTCCAGCACCTCTATGGGGATCACGGCGGCGACGGGCGTGCCGTGGTCGGTGATCTCGACGGTCTTCCCGCCGTGACGCACTTCGTTCACGACCTTGCCGAGATTGTTGCGCGCGTCCGTGAGTGTGTAAGTGGCGTCCATGCGGCATATCCTACATTTTGTAGGAAGCTCTGTCCATGGAACCGTCGACGCCCCGGTCGTTCTCACCGCCCAGTACCTCGTGAGGCCGATCAGCTCGCCGACCGCATCTCGGTCGTCGACTACGGCCGCGTCATCGCCGACGGCACGGCGGACGGGCTGAAGCGGCTGACCGGCGGCGACCGTATCGACGTCGTGCTGCGCGACGCCGGACAACTGGGAGCCACCGCCGCCCTGTTGCCCGTACCGGAGGACGACATCACGCTCGACCCCGACCGCCGGCCGCTCAGCGCCCCGGTCACCGACCGGATGGCGGCGCTCTCCGGGGTCGTACGGGCCCTGGAGGCGGCCGGGATCGAGGCCGAGGACATCGCGCTGCGGCGCCCGACGCTGGACGAGGTGTTCCTGCATCTGACGGGACGGGACGACCGTACGAAGGAGGCCGCGTGACCGCGTACGCACTGACCGACTCCTGGACCATGACCCGCCGCGAACTCGCCCACTGGGCACGGCAGCCGGTCCAGCTGATCGTCCAGCTCGTGTTCCCTGTGATGCTGCTGGTGATGTTCGGCTACCTCATCGGCGGCGGCCGGGGCGTGCGGGGCGACTACATCGACTACCTGGTGCCGGGCATGCTCGCGCTCACCATGGCCTTCGGCCTGGAGGCCACGATGATCGCCGTCACCCAGGACCTCAACAAGGGCGTCATCGACCTCCCCCACTCTCGAATTCGCTCAAGCGGGGGGACCCCCATCGCTCGATGCCGATGACCAACGGGGCGGTACTGGTGGGCCGTTCGACCGCCGACATGCTTCAGTCGGCAGTCACCCTGGCGGTGATGACCGGTGTCGGCCACGCACTCGGCTGGCGGGCGCACGGCTCGCCGGCGGGCTTCCTGGGGGCGATCGGCCTGCTCCTGCTGTTCCGGTTCGCGATGCTGTGGATCGGCATCCACCTGGCGATGGTGGCGGGGAAGCCGGAGATGGTGCAGGCCGTCCAGATCCTGGTCTGGCCGGTCGGCTTCCTCTCCAACGCCTTCGCCGTCCCCGGCTCCATGCCCGACTGGCTGGGCAGGGTCGTCGAGTGGAACCCGATGTCCCAGACGGCGACCGCGGTACGGGACCTGTTCGGCACCCAGGGCGGCGAGCCGGGCCACCTCTGGGCAGCGGTCGTATGGCCACTGGTCCTGCTGGCGGTCTTCTTCCCGCTGGCGGTACGGCGGTTCGGGCGGCTCGGCCGCTGAGCAGGGCGGGTGAGGGGCGGCAGCGCCGTCGACGACCCAGCCAGCCACCGGCCGCAGCAAGCGAACCGCGACAGCCGGCGGTGCGCTCAGTGATGGAAGCCGGTGGCCGCCTCCCTGTCTCGCGTCAGGGGGCGCGGCTGCCGGCGCAGCTCCGGCAGCAGGCGGCCGAGATCCTCGACGAACAGCTCGGCGAGGTCGGCCGAGAAGCCGTTGCGGCAGACGACCCGCAGGACGGACAGGTCCTCGCGGTTCGGCGGGAAGGTGTACGCGGGCACCAGCCAGCCCCGCTCGCGCAGCCGCCGGGAGACGTCGAAGACGTCGTACGACGTCACGTCCGGGCCGGTCGTGAAGGCGAAGACGGGCAGCTGGTCGCCGCGGGTCAGCAGCCGGAAGTCGCCGAGCGCGGCGACGCGTCCGGCCAGGCCCCGGGCCACGTCCCGGGTGGACTGCTGCACGGCCCGGTAGCCCTCGCGGCCCAGCCGCAGAAACGTGTAGTACTGCGCGACCACTTGGGCGCCGGGGCGGGAGAAGTTGAGTGCGAAGGTGGGCATGTCGCCGCCCAGGTAGTTCACGCGGAAGACGAGTTCCTCGGGCAGTTCGGCGGGCGAGCGCCACAGGGCCCAGCCGACGCCCGGGTAGACGAGCCCGTACTTGTGGCCCGAGGTGTTGATCGACGCCACGCGCGGGAGACGGAAGTCCCACACCAGGTCCTCGTCGAGGAAGGGCGCCACCATCGCGCCGGAGGCGCCGTCGACATGCACCGGGATGTCGAGGCCGGTGCGCGCCTGGAAGTCGTCCAGGGCCGCGCACAGGTCCGCGACGGGCTCGTACGAGCCGTCGAAGGTGGAGCCGAGGACGCCGACGACCCCGATGGTGTTCTCGTCGCACAGCGCGGCGGCGGCCTGCGGATCGAGGTGGAACCGGTCGCCGTCCATGGGGACCTGGCGGGCCTCGACCTCCCAGAAGGTGCAGAACTTGTCCCAGCAGACCTGGACGTTGACGCCCATCACGAGATTGGGTCGGCCGCCCTGGTTCCGTTTGCTCCAGCGCCGCTTCAGCGCCATCCCCGCGAGCATGCACGCCTCGCTCGAACCGGTCGTCGAGCAGCCCACGGCCGCCGCCGGGTCGGGCGCGTTCCACAGGTCGGCGAGCATCGCCACACAGCGCCGCTCCAGCTCGGCGGTGCGCGGGTACTCGTCCTTGTCGATCATGTTCTTGTCCCGGCACTCCGCCATCAGGATCCCGGCCTGCGGCTCCATCCAGGTGGTGACGAAGGTGGCGAGGTTGAGCCGCGCATTGCCGTCCAGCATCAGCTCGTCGTGGACGAGTTGATACGCCGTCGTGGGCGACATGGGGCTGTCCGGGAGCCGGTGCTGGGGCGGGGCCTGGGTCATACCGGCGACCGGGTTGGCCTCCCCGTAGAAGGGGTTGACGGCGAGGGGGCGCTCGTCGGGCTCGGCTGTGCCTTTGTGGAGGGGCATGGGGGCCTCGCAGCAAGGGGGAGGGCCGTGGGGCTTTACCGGTCTCACTGCGAGGGTACGGACGAAACGGGCAAGCCGCCCGGTGGTTCACACGTCGAGCAGGCTCCTCAGGTCGAAGGTGACGGGGAACGGGACCTCGGCGCTGAGCTTGCCCGTGTGCACGGGGCGGTCCGTCCGGGGAACGAAGACGCCGGTGTCTTCGTCGCGCCGGAACTCGTGCACCTCCGGAGCGTCGTTCTCACCGCGTTCGACGCGCCAGTAGTGGGCGATTCCGGCCCCGGCGTACAAGGCAGGTTTGAGAAAGCGATCCATGCCTCGGGAGCGCGGCGAGACCACCTCAACGGCGAGGACCACGCACGCGCCCGGTGTGCAGTCCATGGTACGGACATCTACGCCAGTCTTGTCGTACACAACGATGTCCGGCCTGGGGATGTTGTTGTCGTCGAATTGGGTCCAGCGCTCCGTGTCGGTGCCAAATGGAGGTTGCTGGGCACTCCTCAGATGGAAGTACAGCTCGTTACGGACCCGGTCGTGCCACCAACTGCCCACCCCACGTACCACGATCTTCCCATCCACCAGTTCCCAGTCGAACGGGACGTCCAACTCCTTGACCTGGTCCCAGGTCCAGCCCTCCTCGGGCGGGAACATCCAGTTGTCAGGAGTGGCCCGCGTGTGCTGCTCGGTGTGTGCCTCTGCGGCCATGACTGCTCCCATGGGGAAGATCGTGTGTGGCGGCGCTCGTGTCTGTACCCGCTACGACGCTACCGCCACACGTACGAGTGAAGCGGCATCGTTCCTGCATACGGGTGCAGGCAGGAATCGGGCTTGCACCTCACGCCACGTGAGGCCCCAGCCTGGAGCGCGCAACCCGAAGGGAGCGGAACCCGTGAGCTACTCGGTGGGCCAGGTGGCCGGATTCGCCGGCGTGACCGTGCGCACGCTGCACCACTACGACGACATCGGCCTGCTCGTCCCCGGCGAGCGCAGCCACGCGGGGCACCGGCGCTACGGCGACGCCGACCTCGACCGGCTGCAGCAGATCCTGTTCTACCGCGAACTCGGCTTCCCGCTCGACGAGGTCGCCGCCCTGCTAGACGACCCGGAAGCGGACCCACGCGCACACCTGCGCCGCCGGCACGAACTGCTGACCGCCCGGATCGAGAAGCTACGGAAGATGGCGGCGGCCGTGGAACACGCCATGGAGGCACGCAAGATGGGCATCGACCTCACCCCCGAGGAGAAGTTCGAGGTGTTCGGGGACAAGGACCCCGAGCAGTACGCCGAGGAGGCGGAACAGCGCTGGGGCGGCACGCGGGCGTACGCCGAGTCACAGCGCCGCGCCGCGAGCCACACCAAGGAGGACTGGCGGCGCATGCAGGCCGAGGTGGCCGACTGGGGCGAGCGCTACGACACCCTGATGACCGCCGACGAGCCGCCCACCGGCGAACGGGCCATAGACATGGCCGAGGAACACCGGCGGCACATCACCGAGTGGTTCTACGAGTGCACGTACGAAATCCACACGGGACTGGCCGAGATGTACGTCTCCGACGAGCGTTTCAAGGCGTTCTACGACTCCATGCGCCCGGGTCTCGCCGAACACCTCAGGGACGCGATCACGGCGAACGCGGCCCGGCACAGCTCGTAACCCCCTGGCCCGGGCGTCGCCCTACTCCCGGGCCAGGACCACAGCCGTCCCGTACGCGCACACCTCCGTGCCGACGTCCGCGGCCTCCGTCACATCGAAGCGGAACATCAGCACTCCATTGGCCCCACGCGCGCGTGCCTGCTCGACGAGTCGTTCCATGGCCTGGTTCCGGGTCTGCACCAGCGTCTTCGTCAGCCCTCTGAGCTCACCGCCGATCATCGACTTCAGCCCGGCGCCGATCTGACTGCCCAGGTGCCGCGACCGCACGGTCAGCCCGAAGACCTCGCCCAGAACTTCCTGGACGCGGTATCCGGGGACGTCGTTCGTCGTGACGACCAATACGTCCGGCTGGGGCCCCTGGCCGCCGCCGTAGTCCTCGATGCCCATGACCCACAGCTTCGCCTCAGTCGCCGCACAGTGCATCCTGGAGACCCCGGTGGAACCTGGGACGGACACTGTGCGTTGATAGCTTTGTCCGGCCGAACCGGCCACCGTACTTCCCAACCCCTCAGGAGCCCCGGAACCGTGACGACGCTTGCCGCCCTCGGACCGAGCTGGCTGGACCCGAACACTCTGCTGGACGACTTCGGGATCTGGGGCCTGCTCATCATCGTCTTCGCGGAATCGGGGCTGCTCATCGGCTTCTTCCTGCCCGGTGACTCCCTGCTGTTCACGACGGGTCTGCTGATCACGGGGAACCAGCTGGACTTCCCCCTGTGGGGCGCTATCGCCCTGATCTGCGTCGCCGCGATCCTCGGCGACCAGGCGGGTTACATGTTCGGCAAGAAGGTCGGCCCGTCGCTGTTCAACCGCCCGGACTCCCGCCTCTTCAAGCAGGAGAACGTCACCAAGGCCCACGAGTTCTTCGAGAAGTACGGCCCCAGGTCCCTGATCCTGGCCCGTTTCGTGCCCGTCGTGCGCACCTTCACGCCGATCATCGCCGGCGTCAGCGGCATGCCGTACCGCTCGTTCCTGATCTACAACGTCGTCGGCGGCATCCTGTGGGGCGCCGGCGTGACCCTGCTCGGCTCCTGGCTCGGTAACATCGAGTTCGTCGAGACGAACATCGAATACATCCTCGTCCTGATCGTCTTCCTCTCGGTGCTCCCGATCATCATCGAGTTCCTCCGGGCCCGCTCCAAGAACAAGAAGACCCCGCCCCAGCAGCCGCAGCCGCAGGCGCCCCAGCCCCAGGTCATGGACGACGCCACGACCCAACTCCGCCGCATCCCGCCGACGGACCAGGGCCAGCAGCAGTACGGCGACCGGCAGTACGGCGACTACTACAACCAGCCCCAGCCCCAGCAGTCCTACGCCCCGCAGTACCCGCAGCAGTACCCCCAGGGACAGGGCTACCAGCAGCAGTACCCGTACAACGACAACGGCTACCAGCAGAACTAGCGGAACCAGGGGATGTGAAGCGCCCCGTCAGGGGCGCGGGGAACTGCGCGATCAACCACACGTCACCCGCACCCGCACCCGCACGGGAACAGAACCCCCGAGCTACCAGGCGCTCAAAACCCCCGCGTCCGCTTGGCCGCCCGGCGCCCCGCCCCGGCTCCGCCGGGAATCCGCAGAAACAGCCGCGAGATCTCCGACCCCAGATTGACCCCGATGGCGATGGCCATCGCCAGCGACGCGGCCTCGGCCAGCGAGACCAACCCCTCGTCGACCTGGTTCTGAGCGATCGCCAGCAACCCGAAATACGTGGCCGACCCCGGAAACAGAGGCCCGATCGCCGCGGTCGTGTACGGCAACGCGGAAGCGAACCGGTACCGCGACAGCAGCTGCCCGAACAGCCCCACCAGCCCCGCCGCCACGGCCGTGGAAGCGACCGGCGAGACACCACCCGGGTAGTGCATGGCGCCGTACACGATCCAAGCGACACCCCCGTTGAGGGTCACCCACAGCACCGTGGACCGCTCCTGCTGCAACAGCACCGCGAACGTCAGCGACAGCAGCATCGACGCACCGATCTGCCACAGCGGCCGGTTCGTGTCCCCCAGCGCCGCGTCCGGATTCAGCTCCGCGCCGAGATTCACGCCGAAGTAGAGAACCACGAGCACCCCGACCACGATGCCCACGAAGAAGTACATGACCTCCAGCAGACGCGCGGCAGCCGTGATGTAGAAGCCCGTCAGCCCGTCCTGCACCCCCGCCACCAGCGCCCGCCCCGGCAGCAGCGCGAACAGCCCACCGGTGATGACGGCCGACGCCTTCACATCCACGTCGGCGATGGTCAGCGCGACCCCTATCGCCGCCGGAGGCATCGCGGCGATGGTGAACTGGTAGAACTCCGGCAGCCCGCGCCCCGCGCACAGCCACGCCAGCCGGTCGCCGAGCACCGCGCCCAGCATGGCCGCGACGAACACGATCAGATCACCGCCGACGAGCACGGAGGCCGCCCCCGCGAGCAGCCCGCTCGCCAGGGTCAGCACCCAGGTGGGATACGGGTGCCGGTTGCGGCGGATCTCGGCGAGCCGCCGGTACGCCTCCTCCAGGGAGATCGGGATCTCCGGGTCGCTGATGTCGTCCACGAGCCGGAACACGGCCGCGAGCCGCGTGTAGTCGGTGCCCCGGCGCCGCACGGTCCGGGACGCCGTCACCGGGTCGTCGACGAGGGAGGGCTGGTAGGAGATCGCCAGCAGCGTGAAGGTGACGTTCGGCTCGCAGCGGTCCAGCCCGTACGACCGGCAGACCGCGAACATCGCCGTCTCCACGTCCTCCGCGCCCTCACCGCCCGCCAGCAGCAACTCGCCGATACGCAGGGTCAGGTCGAGCACGCGCGGGACGGCGGGGCTCTCGTCCTCCGCCTTGTGCACCAGCTCCGGCGCGGGCCGCTCGGCCACCGGCAGGCGCAGCATCGTGCGCATCCGGTCCTGCCAGGGCAGGTCCTTGGTCAGACTGACGGCGGGGACGCCGCTCGGCGGCGTGAACGCCGGCGGCGCCTGCCGCGCGCGGTAGATCTTCGGCGTACTGAACGCCGACCCCTCCCCGTCCTCGGACGGCGACTGCGGGACATCCAGCCCGTCCGGCACCGCGAACTCGGACGTCGTCTCCGACTCGCCGCCGGTCTTGGGCGGCGTGGCCAGCCCCTGCGGGATCGCGAACTCCGACGTGACCTCGGAGTCGTAGACAGTTCTCGCTTCGTCCGACCGCGGCTTGCGGTCCTCCGCGTCCGTCACCTACCGCTCCCGATCACGCACCTCCAGTACGCCCCAGTATGCGCACAGGTGAGCGAACGGCCGCGCGGCCCGCACAGGACCGCGCGGCCGGCCATGTCTCGCCGCCCGCACCGCAACCATCAGCCGCACGTACCGCAACCATCAATTGAGCAACCACAGCGGCGAGCAACCAGGTCCGCGAGAGCGGCGCCGGTTCAGGCGCAAAAGGGGTGCTCAGTGGCCGCCCTGCTCCTTGAAGCGCTTGTAGGACCGCTCGATCTCGGCCTCGGCGTCCGTCCTGCCCACCCAGTTGGCGCCCTCGACGGACTTGCCGGGCTCAAGGTCCTTGTAGACCTCGAAGAAGTGCTGGATCTCCAGGCGGTCGAACTCCGACACGTGATGAATGTCACGCAGATGCTCCACGCGCGGGTCGTGCGCCGGGACGCACAGCAGCTTGTCGTCGCCGCCGGCCTCGTCCGTCATCCGGAACATGCCGATCGCGCGGCACTGGATCAGGCAGCCGGGGAAGGTCGGCTCGTCCAGGATGACCAGCGCGTCCAGCGGGTCGCCGTCCTCGCCGAGGGTGTTCTCGACGAAGCCGTAGTCGGCCGGGTAGCTGGTCGAGGTGAAGAGTCGACGGTCCAGGCGGATCCGACCGGTCTCGTGGTCCACCTCGTACTTGTTCCGCGAACCCTTCGGAATCTCGATCGTGACGTCGAACTCCACCGGTGGCTCCTCCATGATCAGCACATAGTTCTGGTGATTAAGTGTCCCTCACGCAGGTGTGTGATCGCGAAAGGGGCTGGTGGTCGTGCGTGAGCCAAGGCCGTGGCGGGCCGCGAGACCGCATGTGGTGCGGGTCGCGAACGCCGTACGACCACGTCTCGCACGAGCGGCGGACGCCGTACGACCGCGCGTCGAACGGGCCACGGCAGCCCTGCGGCCGCGGGTCACACGGCTGGCCCGGGCCGCGAAACCGCAGGTCGCACGGGTTACGGGGCTGAAGACCTGGCAGTACACCACCGGTGCCGCCATCGCCGGACTGGCCTTGGCCGCCTCTGTGGTGACCGCGGCCGGCCCCTGGGACTCCTCCGGTCAGCGTACGGCCGAGCGGGATTGGGCCGCCGCCCAGGGATCTGAGGGTGGCGCAGATCACGGTCGTCATTCCGGTACGACCGCCACGGCGCCCCGGCCCGCCCCCAGCGCCGCGTCCGTGCTGACCGGCCTCGGCTCCGCCGCCGACACGGTGAAGTCGGCGCCGAACGGCAAGGCCCTCGCCGCCGTCCTGGACCCGCTCCTCAACGAGGCCGCCCTCGGCCCCCGGCGCACCGCGGCGGTCGTCGACCTCGCCACCGGCGCGCAGCTGTACGCCTCCGGCGCCGACGAAGCGCTGACCCCCGCCTCCACCACCAAGATCGCCACCGCGGTCGCCGCCCTCTCCGCGATGGGTGCCGACCACCGCCTCACCACCCGCGCCGCGCTCGAACCCGACACCAGGGAACTCGTCCTCGTCGGCGGCGGCGACCCCACCCTCACGGCCCGGGACGACGCCCAGGGCTGGGCCGGCCTGCGCGCCCTGGCCGACGACACGGCCGCGGCCCTGAAGAAGCGCGGGCTGCGCGAGGTGACGCTCTCCTACGACACCACCCTGTACGCCGGTCCCGAACTCCACTCCATCGGCGAGAACCCCAACCTCGCCCCCGTCAGCGCCCTGATGGCCGACGAGGCCCGCACGGACGACTCGACGAGCGGCCCGGTCACCCGGGTGACCGACCCGGCGGCGGACGCGACCCGCACCTTCGCGGACTTCCTGAAGGACCGCGGCATCAAGACGACCGCGCCCGGCCCGTCCAAGGCGACGGGCCGTGCCGACACCCTCGCCACGGTGCAGTCGCCCCCGCTGTCCGCCCTGGTCGAACGCATGCTGACCAACAGCGACAACGACATCGCCGAGGCCCTGGCCCGCCAGACCGCCGTCGCCACGGGCGAGCAGGCGAGCTTCGACGGCGCGGGCAGGGCGATCCGGGCCCAGCTGAAGAAGCTCGGACTGCCCGTCGCGGGCGCCGACTTCAGGGACGGCAGCGGTCTGAGCCGCGACGACCGCCTCACCGCCGGCCTCCTCACCGCCCTCCTGGCGAAGTCCGCCGACCCCGCCCACCCCGAACTCCGCCCCGCCCTCACCGGCCTCCCCGTAGCAGGCTTCACCGGCACCCTGGCCGGCCGCTACACGGACGGCGCGGCAGGCGTCGTACGAGCGAAGACGGGAACCCTGACGGGCGTGAACACGCTGGCGGGAACGGTGGTGGACCAGGACGGGCACCTGCTGGCGTTCGCCTTCCTGGCATCGGACACGACCGATGCCCAGGCGGCGCAATCGGTCCTCGACGGGATGGCGACGGCGCTGGCGTCGTGCGGCTGTCGGTGATCGCCGTCACTGCTCGCCGCCCCCTGCCGACGCCCACGGCCTGCCCCAAGCGGTAACGCTCACGTACCGTTGACGCATGACGAGCATCGGTGGTGCCGAGATGGTCGACTGGAATCTCGCGGTGGCGACCGCGACCCGGCTGGTAAGGCCGGGCCCCGAGGTGAGCCGCGACGAGGCCAGGGCCGTCGTCGCAGAGCTGCGCCGGCATGCCAAAGCCTCCGAGCAACACGTTCGGGGCTTCACCCGAATGGGCACGGACGAGGCCCATGACACCCCCGTACTCGTCGTCGACCGCCCCGGCTGGGTGCGGGCGAACGTCGCCGGGTTCCGGGAGATCCTCAAGCCGCTGCTCGACAAGATGCAGGAGCGGCGCGGCAGCAGCCCCGGCGGCGCGGTCCTGGGCGCCGTCGGCGGCAAGGTCACCGGCGTCGAACTGGGCATGCTGCTGTCCTTCCTGGCCTCCCGCGTCCTCGGCCAGTACGAGACCTTCGCCCCGGCCACGCGCGAACTCCCGGCCGGCGGTCCCCCTGATTCACCGAGCGGCGGTGGTCGGCTGCTGCTCGTCGCGCCGAACATCGTGCACGTGGAACGCGAACTCGACGTACAGCCGCACGATTTCCGCCTGTGGGTGTGCCTGCACGAGGAGACGCACCGCACGCAGTTCACTGCCGTGCCCTGGCTGCGGGACCATCTGGAGGGAGAAATCCAGTCGTTCTTGGGGGAGACCGACGTCGACCCCATGACCGTCCTGGAGCGCATCCGGGAAGCCGCGCAGTCCCTCGCGGGCGGGCGCCCCGAGGGCGAGGAGGACGACGGCGGCCGCTCGCTCGTGGAGATCGTGCAGACCCCGGCCCAGCGGGAGGTCCTCGGCCGCCTCACCGCCGTGATGTCCCTGCTGGAGGGGCACGCCGACTTCGTCATGGACGGCGTCGGCCCGGCCGTCGTGCCGTCCGTCGCGGAGATCCGCGAGAAGTTCCAGCAGCGCCGCGCGAAGGGCGCCTCCCGACTGGACCTGGCCCTGCGCAAGCTGCTGGGCCTGGACGCCAAACTCAGGCAGTACCGGGACGGCGAACGGTTCGTGAGCGCCGTCGTCGAGCAGGTCGGCATGGACGGCTTCAACCGCGTATGGACCTCCCCGAACACGCTGCCGACCAAGGCGGAGCTCGCCAAACCGGCGGACTGGGTCGCGCGGGTGCACCGCAAGGCCGAGTAGTGAAACACGGCCGTACGTGGTGAAAGGAAGCCCGTACGTGGTGAAAGGAAGCCGTGCGTGGTGAAAGGAATTCGGCCGACGACGGGCGAAAGCTCCTCCAATCACCCGTCCGAGGGACCGTGGGCCCCGGGTAGGCGTGCAATGCTCGGGGAACGGCCCGGTTCTGTCACCATCTACACACTCTGAGTGACCGAGCCGGGCTCACCCCCCCCGAAAACTTCATGAAGGGAACCGGACATGGGTCCCCATCCTGCGGTCGCGGCGATACGCCTGGCGGTCCGCCGCGTCCTCCACGACATCCTCACCGAACACGGCCACCCCGCCACCGGGACCGCCTGTGAGCGCCCGTCCCCGCCGCTCGTGCTCGTGGCGTGCTCCGGCGGCGCCGACTCCATGGCCCTCGCCTCCGCCCTCGCCTTCGAGGCCCCCAAACTCGGCATCCGCGCGGGCGGCGTCACCATCGACCACGGCCTGCAGTCCGGCTCCGAGGCACGCGCAGCAGAAGTCGCCCAGCGCCTCACCGAACTCGGCCTGGACCCGGTCGAGTCCGTCGCCGTGCGCGTCGGCCGCGAAGGCGGACCCGAAGCCGCCGCCCGCGACGCCCGGTACGCCGCCCTCGACGCCACCGCCGTCCGCCACCGCGCCGGCGCCGTCCTGCTCGGCCACACCCGCGACGACCAGGCCGAAACCGTCCTGCTCGGCCTCGCCCGCGGCTCCGGCATCCGCTCCCTGTCCGGAATGGCCGCGGTCTCGGGGGCCGACGGCCGTTACCGGCGGCCCTTCCTCCACATCGACCGGCAGACCGCCCGCAAGGCCTGCATGGTCCAGTCCCTCCCCGTCTGGGACGACCCCCACAACGCCGACCCTGCCTACACCCGCTCCCGGCTGCGCCACGAGGGCCTGCCCGCCCTGGAGAAGGCGCTCGGCAAAGGCGTCGTCGAAGCCCTCGCCCGCACCGCCCAGCTCTCCCGGGACGACGCCGACGCCCTCGACGCCTGGGCCAGCCAGGCCGAGGCCGCCGTCCGGGACGCCGCGGGCCGCCTGGAGTGCGCGAAGCTCTACGCCCTGCCGCCCGCCGTACGCCGCCGGATCCTGCGCCGCGCCGCCATCGAGGCAGGCGCCCCGGCCGGTTCTCTCTTCGCCCGTCACATCGAGGAAGTCGACCGGCTGATCACCGGCTGGCGTGGCCAGGGGGCCATCAACCTCCCCGGCAAAGTCGTCGCCCAGCGGCAGGGTGGCAGACTGGTGATTCGGCAAGGCTGAATCCTTACCCCCCCGGAGGGGGGTGGACGGCCGCGCGAGTGAGCCGCGGGGAGGCGCCGGTGGCGAGAGACCGAACGCGCTCAAGGCCCGAAGGGCTGAGCACGATCGGGCTCTCGACATCGGCTGTAGCCTCCCGGAGGCGAACGAGCCATCGAATGGGCCACGACCGAAAGTGATGCGGGTGGACGCGAAAGACATGGGTGCCGACCTCCAGCAGGTACTCATCACCAAGGAAGAGATCGACGCGAAGCTGACCGAGCTGGCCGCGAAGATCGACGCGGAGTACGCGGGCAAGGACCTGCTGATCGTCGGCGTCCTCAAGGGCGCGGTGATGGTCATGGCGGACCTGGCGCGCGCGCTGTCCACCCCGCTCACGATGGACTGGATGGCCGTGTCCTCGTACGGAGCGGGCACCCAGTCCTCCGGTGTCGTACGGATCCTCAAGGACCTCGACACCGACATCAAGGGAAGGCACGTCCTCATCGTCGAGGACATCATCGACTCCGGCCTGACCCTGTCCTGGCTGATCTCCAACCTCGGCTCCCGCGAGCCCGAGTCACTGAAGATCTGCACCCTGCTCCGCAAGCCCGAAGCCGCCAAGGTCGCCATCGACGTCGAGTGGGTCGGCTTCGACATCCCCAGCGAATTCGTCGTCGGCTACGGCCTCGACTACGCCGAGAAGTACCGCAACCTCCCGTTCGTCGGTACGCTCGCCCCCCACGTCTACGGCGGCTGAGCCACTCGGCCCAAGACCTGTAAGACGATCGGGAACCCCAGCGGGTTCAGCGCCGTTGGACCATGCAGACGGGATTGCCCGCGGCCCTGTGCGGCTTCGGCCCCCAAAGCTGGGGTACCGTCAGAAGAACTGTCTTATCAAACTCACTATGGCAGGAGGGACGGGGCGACACCGCTCCGTATGGATGGACGTGAAGCGATACTTCCGTGGGCCGGTCATGTGGATCGTGCTGGCCGTCCTTGCCGTGGTCGTGTTGATGCAGGTCGTCGGCTCGTCCGGCGGCTACAAGACGGTGGACACCGGCCAGGTCGTCCAGGCGATCAATGAGAACAAGGTCGAAGCGGCCAAGCTGACCACCGGCGACGAGCAGACCATCAAGGTCACGCTCAAGGACGGTCAGAAGATCGAGGGCAGCTCGAAGATCCAGGCGAGCTACATCGGCGACCAGGGCGTGACCATCGCCGGCACGCTGCAGCAGAAGTACCAGGACAAGCAGATTCCGGACGGTTACACCGTCTCGCCGACCAGGCAGAACGCGTTCGTCGGGATCCTGCTCTCCCTGCTCCCCTTCGTCCTCATCGTGGTCGTTTTCCTGTTCCTGATGAATCAGATGCAGGGCGGCGGCTCCCGAGTGATGAACTTCGGGAAGTCCAAGGCGAAGCTCATCACCAAGGACACCCCGAAGACGACGTTCTCGGACGTCGCGGGCTCGGACGAGGCCGTCGAGGAACTCCACGAGATCAAGGAATTCCTCCAGGAGCCGGCCAAGTTCCAGGCCGTCGGGGCGAAGATCCCCAAGGGTGTACTGCTCTACGGCCCGCCCGGCACCGGCAAGACGCTGCTCGCGCGAGCCGTCGCGGGCGAGGCGGGCGTGCCCTTCTACTCGATCTCGGGTTCCGACTTCGTCGAGATGTTCGTCGGTGTCGGCGCCTCCCGAGTCCGTGACCTGTTCGAGCAGGCCAAGGCGAACGCCCCGGCGATCGTCTTCGTCGACGAGATCGACGCGGTCGGCCGCCACCGCGGCGCCGGCCTCGGCGGCGGTCACGACGAGCGCGAGCAGACGCTGAACCAGCTGCTCGTCGAGATGGACGGCTTCGACGTCAAGGGCGGCGTGATCCTCATCGCCGCGACGAACCGGCCCGACATCCTCGACCCGGCCCTCCTGCGCCCCGGCCGCTTCGACCGCCAGATCGCGGTCGACCGCCCGGACATGCAGGGCCGTCTGGAGATCCTCAAGGTTCACCAGAAGGGCAAGCCGGTCGCACCGGACGTCGACCTGTCGGCGGTCGCCCGCCGTACGCCGGGCTTCACCGGCGCGGACCTGAGCAACGTCCTCAACGAGGCCGCGCTGCTCACCGCCCGCTCGGACCGGAAGCTGATCGACAACCAGATGCTGGACGAGGCCATCGACCGCGTCGTGGCGGGCCCGCAGAAGCGGACCCGGATCATGTCGGACAAGGAAAAGAAGATCACCGCGTACCACGAGGGCGGTCACGCCCTGGTCGCGGCGGCCTCCCCGAACTCCGACCCGGTCCACAAGATCACGATCCTGTCGAGAGGCCGCGCCCTCGGCTACACCATGGTCCTGCCGGACGAGGACAAGTACTCCACCACCCGCAACGAGATGCTGGACCAGCTGGCCTACATGCTGGGCGGCCGCGCCGCGGAGGAACTGGTCTTCCACGACCCGACGACGGGCGCTGCGAACGACATCGAGAAGGCCACCGCAACGGCCCGCGCGATGGTCACGCAGTACGGCATGACCGAGCGTCTCGGCGCCATTAAGTTCGGCGGCGACAACTCCGAGCCGTTCCTCGGACGTGAGATGGCTCACCAGCGCGACTACTCGGAAGAGGTCGCCGCGCTGGTCGACGAAGAGGTCAAGAAGCTCATCGAGAACGCGCATAACGAGGCCTGGGAGATCCTGGTCGAGAACCGCGACGTCCTCGACAACCTGGTGCTCCAGCTGCTGGAGAAGGAGACGCTGGGCAAGGAGGAGATCGCCGAGATCTTCGCTCCCATCGTCAGGCGTCCGCCGCGCCCGGCCTGGACCGGCTCGTCGCGTCGCACCCCGTCCACCCGTCCGCCGGTGCTCTCCCCCAAGGAGCTGGCACTGACGAACGGAGCCAACGGCGCGACTCCGGCGATCACCACCGCCAAGGCCACCACCTCGGCGGAACCCGTCCCGGAACCGGCCCCCGAGGAGCGTCCGGAAGGCTGACGCTCCCGGACCCGGTGGTCCCACCAGGCCCGGAATGATTGCCGCGCCCCCCTGGTTTTAGCCTGGGGGGCGCGGCATCTTCGTATGCCTATGCACGACATCAAGGAACGAGGCACGACATGACCGACCCCGTGACGCTGGACAGCGAGGGCTCCATCGGCGAGTTCGACGAGAAGCGTGCCGAGAACGCCGTGCGCGAACTGTTGATCGCGGTCGGCGAGGACCCGGACCGCGAGGGGCTCAGGGAGACGCCGGGGCGGGTGGCTCGGGCGTACAAGGAGATCTTCGCGGGGCTCTGGCAGCAGCCCGAGGATGTGCTGACGACGACGTTCGACCTCGGTCATGACGAGATGGTGCTCGTCAAGGACATCGAGGTGTACTCGACTTGTGAGCATCATCTGGTGCCGTTCCGGGGCGTGGCGCACGTCGGGTACATCCCGTCCACCACCGGCAAGATCACCGGCCTGTCGAAGCTGGCCCGTCTCGTGGACGTCTACGCCCGCCGTCCGCAGGTGCAGGAACGACTCACCACGCAGATCGCGGACTCTCTGATGGACATCCTGGAGCCGCGTGGCGTGATCGTCGTGGTGGAGTGCGAGCACATGTGCATGTCGATGCGGGGCATCCGCAAGCC
Organism: Streptomyces blattellae; assembly: GCF_009709555.1. GTDB lineage: Bacteria > Actinomycetota > Actinomycetes > Streptomycetales > Streptomycetaceae > Streptomyces > Streptomyces blattellae. The sequence continues at coordinate 105,814 of NZ_WJBG01000182.1, forward strand.
CGGGGCGAAGACCATAACGTCGGCGGTGCGCGGGCAGCTGCGGGACGCGGCGACGCGCAACGAGGCCATGAGCCTGATCATGGCCCGCTGACGCGCCGGGAGGTCAAGCGGCGGACGCCGCACCCGGGCTGTTGTTGTTGTCGTCCTCCGGGAGCTTGCAGACGCGCTCCAGGAAGATGGCTGCCGCTATGACGGCGATGCCGGCCACCACGGAGAAGCCGGCGTAGATGGCCTGGTCGCGGCGGGCGGGGATGTCGAGGGATTCGAGGAGGAAGACGCCCGTGCCGCCGTACATGCCGGCGACGAGGGCGGCCACCAGGGCGCTGGACTGGCCGAAGACGACCGCGCGGGCCGCCATGAGGGGATCGACGCCCTTGGCGTCGGGGCGGCGCTCGCGCTGGGCCTTGAGACGGGAGCGCAACGACAGCGCCGTGGCGAGGAGGACCGCGGCGATCGCGGCCAGCACGATGGGCGCGGCCAGCGGGACGCTGGGAAGGGTCCCGAGCGAGTTCCAGAGGCGGGCGCCCGCCCAGGACAGGACGCCGGCGACGACGAAAACGCCGGCCAGCACCCTGATGCGCAGCTCTCTCACGGTGTCCCTTCAGCTCCCCGGATCGGTGCCGGTCCTGGGTCGAGGTGACCCGGCCGGTCCGACCTTGCGATCGTGTCGACCTTAACGACTATTCAGGCAGCCGGAGTTCCAGGTCCTTGCGGGCGGCGACGCCGTCGCGGGTGACGGTGTCGAGGAGGTCGGCGACCGCGCCGCGACCGGGAACCTGGGCGCCCGGCTCCAGGTCGTGCCAGGGGGCCAGGACGAAGGCGCGTTCATGGGCGCGAGGGTGGGGGAGGGTGAGCTGGGGGTCGTCGGAGACGACCTCGGCGTACGCGACGATGTCGACGTCGAGGGTGCGTGCGCCCCAGTGCTCGTCCCGGACGCGGTGGAAGGCCTCTTCGACCGCGTGCGCCCGCTCCAGGAGGGAGGACGGGGGGAGGGTGGTCTTAAGGACCACGACCGCGTTGAAGTACGAGGGCTGGCTGCCGGGCTCCACGCCCCACGGCTCCGTCTCGTACACCGGAGAGACCGCCTTGATGCGCACGCCGGGGGTGTCCTCCAGGGCGTCGATGGCGCCCTGGAGGGTCTCCAGGCGGTTGCCGAGGTTGGAGCCGAGGGAGATCACGGCCCGTTTCGGATTCTGCAGGGTGGTGTCGGCTGCGTCGACCTTCTCGACGACGGAGGCGGGTACCGGCTGTACGGTCGGGTCGCTGTGCCCCTCGGTGAACGATGCGGTCATACTCGGCTCCGGGTGATGGTGACGGTCACGTCGTCGAAGGGGACGGTGATCGGCGCGTCCGGTTTGTGGACGCGGACCTCGACCTCCTGGACCTCCTCGTGCTTCAGACAGACCTGGGCGATGCGCTCGGCGAGCGTCTCGATGAGGTTGACGGGCTCGCCCGCGACGACGGCCACGACCTCCTCCGCCACGATGCCGTAGTGCACGGTCTTCGCCAGGTCATCGGCGGCAGCGGCCGGTCGGGTGTCCAGGCCCAGGACGAGGTCCACGATGAACGTCTGGCCCTCTTCGCGCTCCTCGGGGAACACACCGTGGTGCCCGCGGGCCTTGAGGCCGCGCAGCGCGACACGATCCACGCGAATCACTCCTGCAATCGTCGGTGACGGCCGATGCGAACCGGGTACGGGCGGCGCACCGGCCTCAAACGAATCTACCTGCGGGCACTGACAGGGCCGGGCCACGGGGGTCCGTGCCAGAGTCGGGCCTTGCAGCCTTCATCGTGTGTTTCCCCGGGGGAACCCGGCGGCTCACGGGTTGGTAGCCGCCCCTACCCGGAGGCCCGTGATTCCAACCACTTCTTGGTTCTGCTTGGTCCGTTCTGCTTGGTCCTCAAGGTGCGCCTACCCACTCAGGCGGGTGTGTCGTCGCCTTCTTCCTCGTCGGTTTCGGCCAGCACCGGGGAGGCGTGGTGCGACCAGATCTTCCAGCCCTCGGGTGTGCGGCGGAACACGTTCGTGGCGACGACGAGCTGTCCGACCAGCGGGCCGAGTTCTTCGCCCCCCTCGGGGGCGGGGCCGCCGCTGAGGATGTTCTCGGTGCAGGTCACCAGGGCGGTGTCACCGGTGACGGAGACATGGACATCGGTGAGGAAGAACTGGATGTAGTCGGTGTTCGCCATGATCAGCGCGTACGACCGCAGGACCTCGCCGCGGCCGGTCAGTACCGGCCAGCCGGGGTGCACGCAGGAGATCACGCCGGAGTCCGCCGGGTCGTGGTACGTCTCGTCGACGCCCAGGTCGGACGGGGCGAGCCAGAGCGAGGACAGCTCTTCGAAGTCGCCGCGTTCCATCGCTTCGTAGAAGGCGGTGTTGGCGAGCTCGACCTGCTCTACGTCGGTGTGGGGGGCGCTCACCGGGCTCCTTCGGTGCCGCGCGCTCCTTCTGCGCCGGGGGTGCGCGCTCCCTCCACGGCGCGCGCGACCCGGACGGCGTCCGCCGTCGCGTGCACCTCGTGCACGCGGACCGCCCATGCGCCGGCGTGCGCCGCGAGGGCGGACACGGCGGCCGTGGCGGCGTCGCGCTCGCGTGCGGGCGGGGGTGCGCCCTGCGGTCCGGCCAGGACCCGGCCGAGGAAGCGCTTGCGGGATGCGGCGACGAGCAGGGGGTGGCCGAGGGCGTGCAGGCGGTCGAGGTGGGCGAGGAGGGTCAGATCGTGCTCGGCTTCCTTGGAGAAGCCGAGACCGGGGTCGACGACGATGCGGTCGGGGGCGATGCCGCCCGCCAGGACGGCGTCCACGCGCGCGCGGAGTTCGTCGAGGACTTCGGTGACGACGTCGGCGTAGAGGCCCTTGACGGTGCTGCCCTCCAGGAAGCCGCGCCAGTGCATGACGACGAAGGGGGCGCCCGCTTCCGCGACGACGGGGATCATCGCGGGGTCCGCCAGGCCGCCACTGACGTCGTTGACAAGGGCGGCGCCGGCCGCGAGGGACTGCTGGGCGACCGAGGCGCGCATGGTGTCGACGGAGACCGTGACGCCGTCGGAGGCGAGTTCGCGTACGACGGGGATGACGCGCCGGAGTTCCTCGGCCTCGTCGACGCGGGTGGCGCCGGGGCGGGTGGACTCGCCGCCGACGTCTATGAGGTCCGCTCCCTCGGTGACCAGGGCGAGGCCGTGCTTCACGGCGGCCGACGTGTCGAACCAGCGGCCGCCGTCGGAGAAGGAATCGGGGGTGACGTTCACGACTCCCATGACCGCGCAGCGGTCCCATTCCGGAAGGCCCGCGACATGCCCGCGTCCGCTCTGCTTGCTCATATGTTCAGCGTAGGCCCCGGTGGGCCTCCGAGGTCCGGCGGTCCGAGCGAAGCCCCCGGGCTCGGCGGGCGGGGTTTCCGACCGGTCCTGTCCGAGGCACAGGATCCGGTGCCGGTTCGGGCATCCGGCGACATTGCGCCCTCTAGGACGGTGTCTCGGAGGGGGAGGTTCACTCGGGAGGTTCATCGGCGACTCGACGGGCGGCTACCGCGGGCACAACATGACAACGGGATGGCTGTGTTTTTACGGGCCGGGCCACCAAGATTCGCCTACGCGCGGTAAGTTTCTGGCCATGCCACGTGGACGTCACCGCCATTCCCCGCCCTTGCACAGGCTCCTGCCTCCGTCGGCGATCGCAGGCGTCTCGGTCGTCTGCGCGCTCGGCCCCTGGGTGTTCTCCGAAGCGACGGTGCTCCGGGGTCTGGCCGCGGCCGCCGCGGCGACGGCGGTCATCGGCGCGGTCGTGCTGCGCCGTTGGGACACGCAGGCCGGCAAGCAGGTCGCCGACCTCACGCGCGCGCGTGCGAGCGACGAGTGGCGCTACGAGGAGCGCGTCGCCGAACTTGAGACGGACCTTGAGGAGTCCCGCGCGCTGCGCGTCAAGCTGGAGCAGCGGCTGCGCGCGAAGCGTACGGAGCTGGCCGGACTGCGCAATGAGCACGCGGCGTTGCTGCGCCGGTACGCCACCGCGGAGACCGAGCGCGCGAGCGCCCTGGAGGGCCGCCGCCTGCTGGAGATAGAGACCACCACGCCGGTCCGCGCACTGCCGCCCGTGCCGTCGCAGGCGAACGCTCCCGAGGAGGAGACCGAGGCGGTGGCTGCCTCGGGCGAGTCCACCGAGTCCGCCGCCGGGTCCGCCACCGAGTCGGTCGCCGAGTCGGTGAAGGCTGTCGAGGCCGCGCAGGCCGGACAGGCCGGACAGGCTGAACAGCCCGCACAGGATGAACAGGCCGGGCAGGACGAACAGGATGAACAGGCCGGGCAGGTCGAGCCGGTGGCTCCCGCGGTCTTCTCGCCGGAGGGGTCCAAGCTTTTCCTGCGCGCCAAGGTGGCGTTGGCGAAGTTGGACGCGGACAGCGCGCCCAAGGGAGACGCCGAGGCCGCGCCCAAGGGGGACGCTGACGGTGCCTCCAAGGGGGACGCCGAGAGTGCCTCCAAGGATGGCGACGACAGTGCCTCCAAGGGTTCCCCCGACGACGACGGCTCGCCCAAGGGCGGTGCGCCGGTCGCGCAGGAGCCGGTGAAGGCCGGTGCGGGGGACGCCGCGCAGGAGGACGAAGCGCAGGGGAAGCCCGAGGCGGTCGACGGGCACGAGCGCGCGGCCGCCACCTCCACGGGCAAGGCGGCCCAGTCCGCGCAGCAGCCCTCCGGGCACTTCACGGTGCCGACCGCGGTGGCCGTCGTACCGGCGTCGCCCGTGCGGCGTCCGGCGGTCGAGGGCGGCTTCGACTTCTTCGGTACGAAGACGGAGTCGGCGTCCGCCGCGCTGGAAGCCGTGCAGAACGAGGACCTCGCCGATGTCGTGGGCCAGGAGGCGCTCGCGCTCCACAAGGCGGAGACCGAGGCGGAGTTCAAGCCGGCGGACGCGGAGTCGCGCGGTGTCGGGCAGGTCATCGACCTGACGGCGCACGACGAGACGGAACACATCGACCTGCAGGGGCTGCGGAGCGCGGCCTCCTGACCTCCGGCCGGCCCGTCACGGCCTACGGCTGTGCCATCCACCGGTCCGGCCGCGCGTCCCTGCGCCCCGTGCGTGACCGCTCCGCCTGCCCGCGCAGCAGCTCCGCCGCCTCCTCGGCGTCCCGCAGCCGCGCTGTGACGGTCTTGTTGGCGCCCGTGTCCACGTGCACGTCCGCAAGTCGCCAGGCACGCCTCCAGGGCCCCTGAGCCAGCCGTACGCTCTGCACCTTCGCGTGCGGCACCAGAGCCAGCCGCCGCCGCAGGAGCCCGTGCCGGGAGGCGAACACGGTGTCGGTGACCGCGATGCCGTAGCCGCGCCACCACAGGGGCAGACACCGGCCGGCGCGGCGCGGCGGCCGGGAGAGGGACGGCGGCACCGTCACTCCGGGCAGCACGCGCGCGATGACGGCCTCGGCGATCTCGCGCGGAGCGACCGGCAGCAGCATGGAGTTGGCGGAACCGGCGACGTCCAGCTCGACCCGTACCCAGCCCCGCCGCCGCCACAGCAGCGGCTCCACGATCCGTACGGTCTGCACGCGCCCCGGCGGCACCGTCTCATGGACGCGGTCCAGCAGGCCGCGGTCGATGCGCAGCCCGTCCGGGGACTCGGCGACCGTCCAGTCGTACTCCGCGACGAACCGCCCCACGCTGCTCGCACCCGCCGCGCCGAGCAGCGGCAGGCCGACCGCGAGAACCGTCCACACGCTGTCGGTGGCGAGCCATATCAGCGGCGGTACGCAGAGTGCGGCGGCGAGGGTGCCCCAGGTCGCGCCGGTCAGCACGAGGGACACCGCGAGTACGCCGGGGGGCGTGCGCAGCAGCTCCTGCGCCGGTGCTTCCCCGACTTCGTGCGCCGTCTCGGGCGCGAAACCCGCGGCACGCGCGAGCAGTTCGGCGCGCAGCGTGCGTGCCTCGTCCGCGCCGAGGAAGGCCAGCTCGTCCTTCTTGTCCGCGCCGATGACGTCGAGTTTGAGCTTGGCGACGCCCGCGATCCGCGCGAGCAGCGGCTGGGTGACGTCGACGGCCTGGATGCGTTCGAGCCGGATGTGCGCGGCACGCCGGTACAACAGGCCGGTACGGATGCGCAGTTCGGTGTCGGTCACCGCGAAGTGCGTGAACCACCAGGTCAGAAAGCCGTACAGGGCGGCGGCCGGGACGAACACGGCGAGCGCGATCAGCAGCGTGGTCGTCGTCAGCCTGGTCAGCTGGCGCTGCGCCTGGTCGGGGTCGTGCAACGCCCACCCGATGATCACGGTGACCGGCGCCCACGCCCGCCTGAGCGGCGTCACGGGATGCAGCCGCCGTTCGGTCACGGCTGCCTTCTCGCGTACGGCGCCGTCGACGCCCGGCGCCGTCACAGCCCCGCCGATCGTGCCTGGCCCAGTTCGGTCAGCCGGTCGCGCAGCCGTTCCGCCTCGACCGGATCGAGCCCCGGAATCGTCGCGTCGGTCGCGGCTGCCGCGGTGTGCAACTGCACGCTGGCCAGCCCGAAGTGCCGTTCGACGGGTCCGGAGGTGACCTCGACCAGCTGCATCCGCCCGTACGGCACGACGGTCAGCTCGCGCCACAGCACGCCCCGGCTGATCAGCAGGTCGTCGGCGCGCTCGGCGTACCGCCAGGAGCGCCAGTTGCGCTCGACCATCACCCAGCCCCCTGTCAGCAGGGCCAGCGGCAGCAGTGCGAACGCGGCCCACACGGGACCCGCGAATACACCGAGCAGCACGCCGGTGGCCGCCGTCAGCAGCCCCAGCCACACCGCCAGCAACCACCGGCGCATCCGCAGCAGTCCCGGCGGCAGCCCGGTCCAGGCCGGCTCGACCCCTGCCGCCTCCGGGTTCTCCCGGCTCCCCGTCTCCATGCGGCAAGCCTACGTAGGGGAGACTGGGGCCATGACTCCTACGACGGAGACCACGGTCGGTATCGGCGGTGCCGCGGAGAGCACCGACATGGTGCTCAACATCGGGCCCCAGCACCCGTCCACGCACGGGGTGCTGCGGCTGCGGCTCACCCTCGACGGGGAGCGCATCACGCACGCGGAGCCCGTCATCGGTTATATGCACCGTGGCGCGGAGAAGCTCTTCGAGGCGCGCGACTACCGCCAGATCATCATGCTCGCCAACCGCCACGACTGGCTGTCGGCCTTCTCGAACGAGCTGGGTGTGGTCCTCGCCGTGGAGCGCATGCTCGGCATGGAGGTCCCGCCGCGCGCGGTGTGGACGCGCACGCTGCTCGCGGAGCTGAACCGGGTGCTCAACCACCTGATGTTCCTGGGCTCGTACCCGCTGGAGCTGGGCGGGATCACTCCGATCTTCTACGCCTTCACCGAGCGTGAGGAACTCCAGCACGTCATGGAGGAGGTCTCCGGCGGGCGCATGCACTACATGTTCAACCGCGTCGGCGGCCTCAAGGAGGACCTGCCCGCGGGATGGACGTCACGCGCGCGTGCCTGCGTCGCGGCCCTGCGCTCCCGTATGGACCGCTTCGACGACCTGGTCCTCGGCAACGAGATCTTCCGCGGGCGCACGCGCGGGGTGGGCGTGCTCGCGCCCGAGACCGTGCACGCGTACGGCGTGAGCGGGCCGATCGCGCGCGCCTCCGGCGTCGACTTCGACCTGCGGCGCGACGAGCCCTACCTCGCGTACGGCGAACTCCAGGACACCCTGGAAGTCGTCACCCGGAAGGAAGGCGACTGCCTCGCCCGCTTCGAGTGCCTCCTGGCGCAGACCCACAACTCCCTGGACCTCGCCGACGCCTGCCTGGACCGGCTCGCCGAACTGCCGGCCGGCCCGGTCAACCAGCGGCTCCCCAAGGTCCTCAAGGCGCCCGAGGGCCACACCTACGCCTGGACCGAGAACCCGCTCGGCATCAACGGCTACTACCTCGTCAGCAAGGGCGAGAAGACGCCGTACCGGATGAAGCTGCGGTCGGCGTCGTACAACAACATCCAGGCGCTGGTGGAGCTGCTGCCGGGGACGCTGGTCGCGGACATGGTGGCGATCTTGGGGTCGCTGTTCTTCGTGGTCGGGGACATCGACAAGTGAGGAGCCCCTACACGTAGGAGTTCCTATGTGCAGGGGCCCTGGTTGAGCGGGTTCGGAATTCCAACCGGCTGCACCAGCCATCCGAAGTCGCCGAGACCGCCGAGTGCGGTGAGCTCGGCGCCCTCTCCCGCGTTCGCGAGGGCGCGCACATAGGCCGCGGGATGTGTGGTCGCCAGCGCGAGTGGGGGGCGTGCGCCTGCGATGCCCAGGGCACGCAGTGCTTCGCGCTGGCGCAGGAGGAGTGCGCCGGAGTGTGTGCTCGGGGATGCGCCGGCAAGCGCGTCGAGGGGCGCACACGCGTCCAGCGCCACATGCGCCGTTATGTCACACGACCCGTCCGGCACGGGCCGCGTCTCGCGCCCCTCCCGGAAGCCGGTGAGGGTGCCGAACGGCGGGCGGGTCTCCGCCGTGTGCACGTAGTCCACGGCGACCGCGAGTCCCCGGTCGAGCGTCGCGACCGCCGACGCCCAGGCCTCGTCCCGGGGCAGCCCGATCTCGGCCCGCAGCCCCTCCTCGGCCGACAGCGGCCACCACCGGCCGAGCCACTCCGCCTCCGCACCGGAGACGGGCTCCCCGAGCCGCTCAGTCCCGTCCTGGCGGACGAGTACCAGCCGCGGTACGCCCGAGGAGTCGACCTCGGCCACCTCCACGGGCACGTTGTCCAGCCACTCGTTGGCGAAGAGCAGCCCGGCGGTGCCCTGCGGGGGCGCGCTGACCCACTCGATACGGTGATCCAGGCCCGCGGGACGGTCGGCGACTTCGACGGCGCACGCGCGCGTGCGGGCGGCCACGCCGGCGGGCAGCGCGGCCAGCACGCCGCTGACAAGCTCCCCGCGCCCCGCCCCCATGTCGACGAAGCCGAGCGACTCGGGTCCGCCCAGTGCTTCGTCGACCAGGCACAGCAGCCGGGCCACGGCCCCGGCGAAGAGCGGCGACGCGTGCACGGACGTACGGAAGTGGCCGGCCGGGCCCTCCGGCCTGCGGTAGAAGCCGTCCGGCCCGTACAGGGCCGCCTCGGTCGCCGCCCGCCAACCGCGCCAGTGCCCCGCTGTCTCGTCCGTCACGCCGCCAGGTTATGCGCACAGAGGAACGGAGCCTCCACCTTGTGGAGTACACGCACCCGATGCGTATCGACCCTCCGGTTGACCCCTGCACGCATCCTGCTTCCCTACTCTGGGTTACGTGCAGCGCCTCTACGACTTCCTCCGCAGACACCCGACATGGGTCGACGGCTTCTGGGCCGTCCTCCTTTTCGGGATCTCTGTGGTGAGCGAGGCCGTCCGGCACGAGGGCGGGCAGGACGCCACGGGCACCGACTCCGAGGCGGCCATCATCCCGGTCCTCCTCCTGTTGTGCCTGGTGATCGCGTTGCGGCGGCGCATGCCGGAGAAGATGCTGCTGCTCGCCATCGGGGTGGGAATGGCGCAGCTGGCGCTGAACGTGGCGACGACGCCCGCCAACTTCGCCTTTCTGGTGATCACCTACACCGTGGCCGCGACCGGCGCCCGCTGGGCCTCCAGGCTCACACTGGCCGTGAGCCTGATCGCCGCGCCCCTGGCACAGATGCGCTGGCCGGAAACGGAGTCCACCGCCCTGAGCAATGTGGCCCTGGTGGTCTTCCTGACGGTGCCGTTCATCCTCGCCTGGGTGCTCGGCGACTCGATCCGCACCCGCCGCGCCTACTACGAGCAGCTGGAGGAGCGCGCCACCCGGCTCGAAAGGGAGCGTGAGGCGCAGGCCAAGGTGGCGGTCGCCGCCGAACGCGCCCGGATCGCGCGCGAGCTGCACGACGTCGTCGCGCACAACGTCTCCGTGATGGTGGTGCAGGCCGACGGCGCCGCCTACGTCCTCGACGCCGCGCCCGACCAGACCAAGAAGGCCCTGGAGACGATCTCCTCCACCGGCCGCCAGGCCCTCGCCGAGATGCGCCGCCTGCTGGGCGTGCTGCGCACCGGTGAGCACCAGGAGAGCGGCGAGTACGTCCCACAGCCCGACGTCGAGCAGATCGACGAGCTGATCGAGCAGTGCCGCACCTCCGGACTGCCCGTCGACTTCAAGGTCGAGGGCACCCCGCGGCCGCTGCCCAGCGGCGTGGAGCTCACCGCGTACCGCATCGTGCAGGAAGCGCTCACCAACACCCGCAAGCACGGCGGGCCGAACGCGGGCGCCAGCGTCCGCCTGGTCTACTTCGACGACGGCCTCGGCCTGCTGGTCGAGGACGACGGCAAGGGCGCCCCGCACCAGCTGTGCGAGGAGGGCGGCGCCGACGGCCAGGGGCATGGCCTGATCGGGATGCGGGAACGGGTCGGTATGGTCGGCGGCACCCTGGACGCGGGCCCGCGCCCGGGCGGCGGCTTCCGCATCAGTGTGCTGCTCCCGCTCAAACCAGCGCTCTGACGCCGACGCGCGCGCCCTGCTGACACCTGTCACGCCCCCGCGGACGCCCCAGCGGACGCGGACGTAGACGTAGACGCAGGCCGACGAGACTTCAGACGAGACAGACGAGAACGGAAGAGGCCCCGATGACGATCCGCGTGATGCTCGTCGACGACCAGGTGCTGCTGCGCACCGGGTTCCGGATGGTGCTTGCCGCACAGCCGGACATGGAGGTCGTCGCGGAGGCGGGCGACGGCGTCGAGGCGCTTCAGGCGTTGCTCTCGACCCCCGTCGACGTGGTGCTGATGGACGTACGCATGCCGAAGCTCGACGGCGTGGAGGCCACGCGCCGCATCTGCGCCGAACCCGACGCGCCGAAGGTGCTGATCCTGACCACCTTCGACCTCGACGAGTACGCCTTCTCGGGGCTGAAGGCGGGCGCGTCCGGCTTCATGCTCAAGGACGTGCCGCCGGGCGAGCTGCTGACCGCGATCCGGTCCGTGCACAGCGGTGACGCCGTCGTGGCTCCCTCGACGACCCGGCGCCTGCTCGACCGGTTCGCGCCGATGCTGCCCAGCGCCGGCAAGGGGCCGGAGCACAAGGAGCTGGATCGGCTCACCGACCGCGAGCGCGAGGTCATGGTGCTGGTCGCGCAGGGGCTGTCCAACGGGGAGATCGCGGCCCGGCTGGTGCTGTCCGAGGCGACCATCAAGACGCATGTCGGCCGCATCCTCACCAAGCTGGGGCTGCGGGACCGGGTCCAGGTGGTGGTCCTGGCGTACGAGACGGGGCTGGTGCGGGCCGGCGGACACGGCTGACCGCGGGCGCGGGCCTCGGTAGGGTCTGCGCATGCTTTTGTGGATCAACGGCCTTTCGGGGGTGGCGATCCGTCGAGAAACTGCCCGCACACGAGATTCAGCGGCGTCTGCCCGGCAGCGTCGTCTGCGATCCCGAGTACGTCGGCTTCGGCCTGAATCGCACGCTGCCGCCCCGACTGCGCGGGGACTTCCAGGACTTGGCCTCGTGGCGGCAGGGTGTCGTCGAGGTCCTCGATCTCGCCCTCACCGAACACGACGGCGTGGTGATCGCACCCATGACGGTCACCGACTCCGGCTACCGAACTCTTGCCCAGTGCTCCACCCTTCGGGGTGGAGGTGTAGGGCATCTTGACCCCGGCGGCCCGGAGGGGCGCAGCGCCACTGCTGAAGCCGCCTTGTCCGACAACGTAGTTGGCGGACCTACCGCCGGACGGGCGGGAAGTGACGCCTGTGGAGGCCCGTGCAAGACCGATCTCCCCGGAGACCGGCAGGCGCCTGTGAAGCAGGAACCCGTGGTGGTACCGCGAAGCGGTACGGACCGGAATCTCCAGCCCTCAGGCTGGAGAGGGCGTCACCTGAGCAGGGCTTCCAGGAAGTCGCTGCCGAGCCGGGCCACCGCCGTGACGTCCAGCTGGTACAGGACATACCGCCCACGCCGCCGGGTGGTGATCAGGCCCGCCTTCTTCAGCACGCTGAGATGCCGGGATATCTCGGGGGCCGTCATGCCGTGGATCTGCACGAGCTCGCTCGTGGTGTACGTGCTGCGGGCCAGGTTCCGGAACCGAGAAACCGAGAAACCGAGAAACCGAGAAGGCGAGAAGGCGAGAAGGCGATCCGCCATGAGTGTCACCCAGTACCACGTCCTCGACACCTACCGCGCCCGGCAGCTCGGCCCGCCCGACCCGCCCGCGCCCGGCGCGCACGACTGGCAGGTCATCCGCGAACTGCGCGACCACCGGCGGTTCCGCGCGGTCCTCGCGGGCCGTCCGTCCCACGGCCGGCTACGGCAGGCCCTGGGCCGGTGGCTGCGCCTGCTCCCGCGGTCTACTTGATGATCTGCATCTTGCTTATCTGTATCTGGCTGATCTGCTTCTAGCTGCTGACCTGCGCGGTCAGCCGGGCGGCGAAGTCGGCGACCGCCGCCTTCACGTCCTCGGCGGTCCACTCCAGGCCCGCGGCCCGTACGTCGATCTCCGTGACGGCGAGGCCCGGGCCGGAGGCACCCCAGGGCCGGGCGAAGAGCAGGGTCCTGGTCTCCTCGGCGTGCCGGACCGCGACCTCGGCGACGACATCGGCGTCGTACGGAAGCCACACCTGGAACTCGTTGGTGTGCGGCTCCGCGGGGTGGACGCGCGCCCAGGGCAGCCCGGCCGCCGCGAACCCCTCGCACAGGGCCGCCGCCACCACGCGCGCGTGACGCACGTACTCGGGGAGCCGGGGCAGCTCGCGCTCCAGCCCGGCGAGAGCCGACAACGCGGTCGGGAACTGCTGGAAGACCGTGCCGCCGTACCGGTGCCGCCAGGCCTTGGCCTCCTCCACCAGTGTCCTGGGGCCGGCGAGGGCGGCTCCGCCGAAGCCGTCCAGGGACTTGTAGAACGACACATAGACGCTGTCCGCCAGGCCCGCGATCTCGTCCAGGGGACGGCCGAAATGCAGGGTGGTCTCCCACAGGCGCGCGCCGTCGAAGTGCACCACCGCATCGCGCTCCCGCGCCGCCGCCACGACCTCGGTCAGCTCCTCCCAGGAGGGCAGCACGAAACCGGCGTCCCTGAGGGGCAGTTCGAGCATCAGCGCGCCGAAGGGCTCCTCGAAGTCGCGTACCTCGGCGGCGGTCGGCAGCCGGGGCTCGCTGGTCACCCGGACCGGCCGGAGGCCGCTGACCTCACGGAACGCATTGCGCTCATGGACCTCCGGGTGGGCGAGCGCGTGCAGGGCGACCACGGCGCTGCCGGTGCGGCCCGCCCAGCAGCGCAGGGCGACCTGCTGCGCCATCGTGCCCGTCGGGAAGAACGCGGCGGCCTCCATGCCGAGCAGACCGGCGACCTTCTCCTCCAGGGCCTCGACGACGCCGTCGCCGTACATGTCGGCCGTCTGATCCAGGTCGTGCACCTGCTCGGCGGCCTCCAGCACCGCAAGGCGCTCCCGGAGCGTGCTCAGCACGCTGGTGCGCGCGAACACTCTTTCCGCGCTCCGGTAGGCGCTGATACGCCGCTCACGGCGTCGCCTGCGCCGCTCGTCGTCCGACTCCGACTCCCGCTCCGGTTCGGCTCGTTGCGTGCTCTGGTCCGACGTATCGCTCATGCGACGGATCATGCCGGTCGGTGATCGGAGCGGGCACCCGTTTTTCCGCAGTCGACGCGACTCGACGTGTGACTGCCCACAGCCTGTGGACAACCGGACGCCCCCGCAACCGATCGCGTTAACATGACGAGAAATCGTCCGGTACCCGGAGCGGACTGGAACGGGAAGGCCGCCGTCGCGTGAGTACAGTCCAACAGCCAGACCCAAAGGACCGCCCCGCGCGGCTCACCGTCGGCGTCGTCGGCGCCGGTCGTGTGGGCCCCGCGCTGGCCGCGTCCCTCCAACTCGCCGGGCACCGCCCGGTGGCCGTCTCCGGAGTCTCCGACGCTTCCAGGAGACGGGCCGCGCTGCTGCTGCCCGACGTGCCGCTCGTACCGCCCGCCGACGTCCTCAACCGCGCCGACCTGGTCCTGCTCACCGTCCCGGACGACGCCCTGCCCGCGCTCGTCGAGGGCCTCGCCGAGACGGGGGCCGTACGGCCGGGGCAACTGCTGCTGCACACCTCCGGGCGGTACGGCGCGAAGGTCCTCGACCCCGCCCTGCGCGCCGGCGCTCTGCCGCTGGCCCTGCACCCCGCGATGACCTTCACCGGCACTCCCGTGGACGTCCAGCGCCTCGCGGGGTGTTCCTTCGGCGTCACCGCGCCCGACGAACTGCGCCTCGCCGCCGAGGCCCTCGTCATCGAGATGGGCGGTGAGCCCGAGTGGATCGCGGAGGAGAACCGGCCGCTCTACCACGCGGCCCTCGCGCTGGGCGCCAACCACCTGGTCACTCTGGTCGCCCAGTCCATGGAGCTGCTAAGCGCGGCCGGCGTCGGGGCCCCGGACCGGATGCTCGGACCGCTGCTCGGCGCCGCGCTCGACAACGCCCTGCGCTCCGGTGATGCCGCCCTCACCGGACCCGTCGCGCGCGGGGACGCCGGTACGGTCGCCGCGCACGTCAGCGAGTTGCGCAGGCACGCACCGCAGACCGTCGCCGGCTATCTGGCGATGGCCCGCGCCACCGCCGACCGGGCGCTCGCCCACGGTCTGCTGAAGCCGGAGCTGGCCGAGGACCTGCTGGGGGTACTCGCGAACGGCACCGACGGCACCGACGGGACCGAGGGGGACGCCTGATGACCACCGCCCTGCTGCGCACCTCCGGCGAGCTGCACGCACGCGCGCGTGAAGGCCGCCGAGCCGTGGTGATGACCATGGGCGCCCTGCACGAGGGCCACGCCACCCTGATCCGCACCGCGCGCGAGATCGCCGGCCCGGACGGCGAGGTCGTCGTCACCGTCTTCGTCAACCCGCTGCAGTTCGGCAAGGGAGAGGATCTCGACCGCTATCCGCGCACCCTGGACGCCGACCTCAAGATGGCCGAACAGTCAGGCGCGGACGCCGTGTTCGCCCCGTCCGTGGACGAGGTCTACCCGGGCGGCGAACCCCAGGTCCGCATCAGCGCGGGCGCCATGGGCGAGCGCCTCGAAGGCCTCTCCCGCCCCGGCCACTTCGACGGCATGCTCACCGTCGTCGCCAAACTGCTGCACCTGACCCGCCCCGACATCGCCCTGTACGGCCAGAAGGACGCCCAGCAGCTCGCCCTGATCCGCCGGATGGTGCGCGACCTGAACTTCGGCGTCGAGATCGTCGGCGTACCGACCGTGCGCGAGGACGACGGCCTGGCCCTGTCCAGCCGAAACCGCTATCTGTCGCCCCAGGAGCGGCGCACGGCCCTCGCGCTGTCGCAGGCGCTGTTCGCGGGTCTCGACCGGCATGCGGCGCAGGAGGCGCTGCGCGCGCGGGCGCGTGAAGTGCCCGCCACGCACGCGCGTGCCGAGGCGCTCAGCGCCATAGGGGAGTCCCGCGCGGCAGCCGACGCGCACGCGGTCGCCCAGGCCGTCCCGGGTGGCCCGTCGGCCGTCCGCGCGGCCGCCCGCCTGGTCCTCGACGAGGCGGCCCGCCTCACCCCGCCGCTCCGACTGGACTATCTGGCCCTGGTCGACCCGTCCGACTTCACCGAGGTCGGGGACGACTTCACCGGGGAGGCCGTCCTCGCCGTCGCCGCCCGGGTCGGGACGACCCGCCTGATCGACAACATCCCGCTCACGTTCGGAACGCTCGGAGCCGCCTCGTGACCAGCACCGGCATACGCCCGCCCGTCGCCCATTACCACCCTCAAACGAGAGCGCTCCGCGCTCGCCCCCCTCGTTCGCCCGTCGCCCACCACCCTCAAACGGGAGCGCTCCGCGCTCGCCTCCCTCGTTTGACCTCCCCGGCCCCCGGCTGGTCCATCACCGCGGACGTCGTGGTCGTCGGATCCGGCGTCGCCGGCCTCACCGCCGCCCTGCGCTGCGAGGCCGCCGGCCTCACGACGGTCGTCGTCACCAAGGCCCGCCTCGACGACGGCTCCACGCGCTGGGCGCAGGGCGGCATCGCCGCGGCCCTGGGCGACGGCGACACCCCCGAACAGCACCTCGACGACACGCTCGTCGCGGGCGCGGGCCTGTGCGACGAGAAGGCCGTACGGATCCTGGTCACCGAGGGCCCGGACGCGGTGCGACGCCTCATCGAGACGGGCGCCCACTTCGACGAGTCCTCCGCGGGCGAGCTGGAGCTCACCCGCGAGGGCGGCCACCACCGCCGCCGCATCGCGCACGCCGGGGGCGACGCCACCGGCGCGGAGATCTCCCGCGCGCTCGTCGAGGCGGTACGCGCGGTCACGAGGGGCGAGCGCGAAGCGCTCTCGGCCAAGGGTGGTGGTGGGCGACGGGCGGGACTTCGTGCGATCGAGAACGCGCTGGTCCTGGACCTGCTGACGGACGCCGACGGCCGTACCGCGGGCGTCTCCCTGCACGTCATGGGCGAGGGCCAGCACGACGGTGTGGGCGCCGTGCACGCCCCCGCGGTGGTCCTCGCGACCGGCGGCATGGGCCAGGTCTTCTCGACGACGACGAACCCGTCCGTGTCGACCGGCGACGGTGTGGCGCTCGCCCTGCGCGCCGGCGCGGAGATCTCCGACCTCGAATTCGTGCAGTTCCACCCCACCGTGCTGTTCCTCGGCCCGGACGCGGAGGGCCAGCAGCCGCTCGTCTCCGAGGCGGTACGCGGCGAGGGCGCCCACCTCGTCGACGCCGACGGCGTGCGCTTCATGGTCGGACAGCACGAGCTGGCCGAACTGGCGCCCCGGGACATCGTCGCCAAGGGCATCATGCGCCGCATGCAGGAGCAGGACGCCGAGCACATGTTCCTCGACGCCCGGCACTTCGGCGCGGTCATGTGGGAGCACCGCTTCCCGACGATCCTGGCCGCCTGCCGCGCCCACGGCATCGACCCCGTCCACGAGCCCATCCCGATCGCCCCGGCCGCCCACTACGCCTCCGGCGGCGTCCGCACGGATTCCCACGGCCGCACGACCGTCCCCGGGCTCTACGCGTGCGGCGAGGTCGCCTGCACCGGGGTGCACGGCGCGAACCGACTCGCGTCCAACTCCCTCCTGGAGGGCCTGGTCTACGCCGAGCGCATCGCCGAGGACATCGCGGCGAGCCACGCCGAAAACGGCCTCCACGCGCGCGTGCCGCACCCGGTGCCGTACCCCGAGGTGCCCGAACACCCCCTGCTGGAGCCCGAGACCCGGTTCGCGATCCAGCGGATCATGACCGAGGGTGCGGGCGTCCTTCGTTCCGCCGACTCCCTCGCCAAGGCCGCCGAACAGCTCCAGCAGCTGCATACCGACGCCCGTGACGCCCTCCACGAGAACGGCAAGACGGCCGAGCCCGGCGTCGACACGTGGGAGGCCACCAACCTCCTGTGCGTGGCCCGCGTCCTGGTCGCCGCCGCCCGGCAGCGCGAGGAGACCCGTGGCTGCCACTGGCGCGAGGATCGCGCCGAGCGCGACGACACCGCGTGGCGGCGCCACATCGTCGTACGGCTGAATCCGGACCGCACACTCGCCGTACACACCACCGATACCGCAGACTTCCCCCCGACCCGGCAGCACCGTCCGGCGCAGCGTCCCCAGGAGCAGTGACAGCAGTGGATACCCCCGACCTTCCCCTCGCACAGGACGACGGCTGCGGCGACGGCTGCGCCTGCGGTGCGGACACCGGCGACGAATACCTGGAGTGCGGGCTCGATCCCGCCCTCGCCGAACTCCTGGCCGAGGCCGGCCTCGACCCCGTGGAGGTCGAGGACATCGCCAACGTGGCCATCCAGGAGGACCTCGACCACGGCGTGGACGTGACGACGGTCGCGACCATCCCCGAGGACGCAGTCGCCACCGCGGACTTCACCGCGCGCGAGGCGGGCGTCGTGGCGGGCCTCAGGGTCGCCGAAGCGGTGCTCTCCGTGGTCTGCGAGGACGAGTTCGCCGTCGAGCGGCACGTGGAGGACGGCGACCGGGTGGAGGCCGGGCAGCAGCTCCTGTCGGTCACCACGCGCACACGCGACCTGCTGACGGCCGAGCGCAGCGCGCTCAACCTCCTGTGCCGGCTCTCCGGCATCGCGACCGCCACGCGCGCGTGGGCGGACGTTCTGGAGGGCACGAAGGCGAAGGTCCGCGACACCCGGAAGACGACACCGGGCCTGCGCTCGCTGGAGAAGTTCGCCGTCCGCTGCGGCGGCGGCGTGAACCACCGGATGTCGCTGTCCGACGCGGCCCTGGTCAAGGACAACCACGTGGTCGCCGCGGGTGGTGTCGCGCAGGCCTTCAAGGCCGTACGGGATGCCTTCCCGGAGGTGCCGATCGAGGTCGAGGTCGACACCCTGCACCAGCTGCGCGAAGTCGTGGACGCGGGCGCCGACCTGATCCTCCTGGACAACTTCACGCCGGGCGAGTGCGAGGAGGCCGTGGCCCTCGTGCACGGCCGCGCCGCCCTGGAGGCGTCCGGTCGCCTCACCCTGGAGAACGCGAAGGCGTACGCGGACACCGGCGTGGACTACCTGGCCGTCGGCGCCCTGACCCACTCCTCGCCGATCCTGGACATCGGCCTCGATCTCCGTGAGGCGGAGTAGCCATGCTCCTCACGATCGACGTCGGCAACACGCACACCGTCCTCGGCCTCTTCGACGGCGAGGACATCGTCGAGCACTGGCGGATCTCCACGGACGCGCGCCGCACGGCCGACGAGCTGGCGGTGCTGCTCCAGGGCCTCATGGGCATGCATCCGCTCCTCGGCGAGGAGCTGGGCGACGGCATCGACGGGATCGCGATCTGCGCGACCGTGCCGAGCGTGCTGCACGAGCTGCGTGAGGTGACGCGGCGGTACTACGGCGATGTGCCGGCGGTGCTGGTCGAGCCGGGCGTCAAGACGGGCGTGCCGATCCTGACCGACCACCCCAAGGAGGTCGGCGCGGACCGGATCATCAACGCCGTGGCGGCGGTGGAGCTGTACGGCGGGCCCGCGATCGTCGTGGACTTCGGTACGGCGACGACGTTCGACGCGGTCAGCGCGCGCGGGGAGTACATCGGCGGGGTCATCTCGCCCGGTATCGAGATCTCCGTCGAGGCGCTCGGCGTCAAGGGCGCGCAGCTGCGGAAGATCGAGGTGGCGCGGCCGCGGAGCGTGATCGGCAAGAACACGGTCGAGGCGATGCAGGCGGGGATCGTGTACGGGTTCGCCGGGCAGGTGGACGGTGTCGTGAACCGGATGGCGCGGGAGCTGGCCGAGGATCCGGATGACGTGACGGTGATCGCTACGGGTGGGCTGGCGCCGATGGTGCTGGGCGAGTCCTCGGTGATCGATGAGCATGAGCCCTGGCTGACGTTGATCGGGCTGCGGTTGGTGTACGAGCGGAACGTGTCACGCATGTGACCCCGCGTCCGGCGTGCCCGCAGGGCGTCTTCCGCCCTCGCCGCCCCTACCCGTCCCGTCCCTGCGGGCTGCCGCCCCCAGACCCCCGCTTCGGCGTGAACGGCCTCGTCCTCAAACTCCCCCACTCTCGGCTTCGCTTGAGCGGGGGTACCCCCACGACGGGCTGAAATACCCGGACCGGCACCGAGTGGGTCCGGGTGGGTGGCTCTTGCGCCACACCAGGTGTGATGTGGGCTGGTTTGTCTGATTAGCGCGTATCGTCACCTCATGCCCACGCCATACGGATACCGCGGCGGCATGGCGTTCGGTGTGGAGGAGCTGCGTGTGCTCCGCCGCGCTCTCGCCCTCGCCCTCCAGCCCAGCCCGGTCTCGGCCGAGGATGTCCAGGACTGCCTCCGCCTTGCTGAGGCCCTCGACGAGGCGATGCGCGAGGGGGTGCGGATGCGGGCCTTTCTGGTGGCGGACGTCGCCCGGTACCGCGCCGCCCTGCCCGGCACCGCCGCCGGCTATCTCACGCTGCTGGAGGAGGCGCTGCGCGCGGGGTACCGGCTGGTCCCCGACGACCTCACCGCCCTCCGGGCACTGCGCGGCAACCCTGCCGCCGCCGCCCTCCTCGACCGCTGTCGAAGCCATGCCGGGCGTCAGGGGCGGGACGAGCCCGGAGGGATGGGTGCGCTCGGCCGCCTCGTGCCCGGTGCGGGGCGAACCGCGACGCCGGTCGCATCCGGCGCCCCGGGGTCTCGGACGCACCTCACGGCCCTGACCGGCGGGCTCGCCGCGGACGCGGGGGAGAAGCCCGTGCGCAAGCCCGAGAAGAAGCCCGCCGGGAAACCGGCCCCGAAGCCCGCCCCCGCCCCGGCCGCCCCGAAGCCCGCCCGCCCCATCCCCACCCCGGGCGAGGTCTTCCCGCGCCGCAAACCCACCCCGCCGCCCGCGAACGCGGCACGGCAGCTCGTCGTCGCAGGTTGAGTGGCGGGCGTCGGTGCCGGCGCCGAGAACCCTCAACCCGGCACCGTCCGCTCCCCGCCCCGTGGCTACCCTGGTCGTATGGACTATGTCTCCGCGCTGCTGCCCCCGGCCGTGATGGCCGTGTTCTTCATCGGTGTGATCCGGGTGATCGTGAAGACCCAGGGCGGGGCCAACAAGGCCAAGGAGGACGCGGCCGTCGACGCCGCCATCTCGCGCGTGGAGGGCGCCCGCCAGACCGCCTCCGGCACCGACGCCTGACGTACGGCGTACGCCTCCCGCGCCGCTCGCGCACTTCCGGGCCGTACACCCGCTTCGTTCCCGTTTGTTCACCATGCGCCCGTCCCGGACGCCAATGTGGAGATCTCCCACTATTGTGTCGAGTTGTGCCCCGCCCATTGGGAGAACTCGAAGACGCGGTCATGACGCGGGTGTGGAAGTGGAACCGCCCGGTGACCGTTCGAGAAGTCCTCGAAGATCTCCAGCAGGAACGGTCCATCGCCTACACCACGGTGATGACCGTTTTGGACAATCTCCATCAGAAGGGCTGGGTGCGCCGCGAGGCGGAAGGCAGGGCCTATCGATATGAGGCGGTCTCCACCCGAGCCGCCTACGCCGCCGCGCTGATGAACGACGCCTGGTCGCAGAGTGACAACCCGGCCGCCGCTCTCGTCGCCTTCTTCGGGATGATGAGTGACGAACAGCGGCAGGCCCTGCGGGACGCCATCCGCGTCGTCGGAGACCCGGAAGAATCCGCCGAACCCACCGGAGAGACCGGCGCCACCGATAGCGCCGAACGCGATACCGGCGGGGAGAACCCCGGCTCGGCGCCGGAGACCGGCGGGCGATAGCGTCCGCTCATGTCAGCAGAGCGTCCCGAAGTCACCGCAAAAGCCATCACCGTCCGCCGGGCCCGCACCCGCGATGTAGCGGCGGTGCGTCGACTCCTCGACGCCTACGTCCGCGACCGGATCCTGCTCGACAAAGCCACGGTCACGCTTTACGAGGACATCCAGGAGTTCTGGGTCGCGGAACGGGACGACAACGCCGACGTGGTCGGCTGCGGCGCCCTGCATGTGATGTGGGAAGACCTCGCCGAAGTGCGCACTCTCGCGGTGAAGCCCGGACTGAAGGGTGCCGGTGTCGGGCATCAGTTGCTGGAGAAGTTGCTGCACACCGCACGGTGGCTCGGCGTTCGCCGGGTATTCTGCCTGACCTTCGAAGTGGACTTCTTCAGCAAGCACGGCTTCGTCGAGATCGGCGAGACGCCTGTTGACACCGATGTCTACGCGGAGCTGCTGCGTTCCTATGACGAGGGCGTCGCGGAGTTCCTCGGTCTCGAACGAGTGAAACCGAACACCTTGGGCAACAGCCGGATGCTTCTGCATCTGTGATCGTCAACGAGATTTCAAGCGGACTGCACTGCCCCGGTTCCCTATGTCCGAAACGCGCATGTTTCCGGACCGGGGGTGACCGGTGGGTCTCTCCCAGGGGTTTGTGTTTTTCCAGCAAAAGCGGTTTGCTTTCCGACGTACTGCAGTACTGCATATAACAGGGGACGGCGAAACGGCGGACGCCGCAGACCCCAGCCCTCAAGTTATCGATGAAAGGAAATCCGGTGGCACAGAAGGTTCAGGTCCTTCTTGTCGACGACCTCGACGGCGGCGAGGCGGACGAGACCGTGACGTTCGCGCTGGACGGCAAGACGTACGAGATCGATCTCACGACCGCCAATGCGGACACGCTGCGCGGCCTTCTCGATCCTTACGTGAAGGGCGGTCGTCGTACCGGAGGCCGTGCTTCGGGCGGGCGCGGAAAGGCGCGTGTCGCTTCGGGTGGCAGCCAGGACACCGCACAGATCCGCGCCTGGGCGAAGGAGAACGGTTACGAGGTCAACGACCGCGGCCGTGTTCCCGCGACCATTCGCGAGGCATACGAGAAGGCGAACGCCTGATCGCAAGGCCTATGGCGAGGCCTATGACGGGCCTATGGCAAGGCCAAGGGCTGAGCGCATGCGCGCCGCAGCCGCAATCGGTGGCACTGCGTTGCCACCGTGTTCAGAAGTCGCACGAGATCGGGGGCGTCTCCACCGCCCCCCAAAGCCGACAGCGTCGGCAGCGAGGCTTCGACCTCGCACCCCGGACCGGGGGGCCGCAGCCACACGGCGGCCCCCCTGAGGACGCCGGAACGGATCGACGGCGGCCGGGCCCTCGCGGTGGAGCCCCACCCCGGAGGCACGGGTGCCTCCATGAGACCGCCCTCGCCGACAGCCGTCAGGTCGAGCGCCAGCGTGCCCCACTCCAGCCAGTCCAGCAGCCCGGGCAGTTCCTCCTTGCTGCCCGCGGCCACCAGCAGCCGCATCCGGTCGCCCTGCAGGGCCACCGGAGAGCCCGGCACCAGGTGGCGCAGTGCGGACCGGCCCGCCTCGGCCGGCACGTCCAGGACGTCGAAGCGCAGGCCCAGGGGAAGCCGTACGGGAATTCCGGGCACCGTCGCCCATCCCAGTTCGTTCTCGTACCACCGGCGGACCTGATCGCTCGGATCGAGCGGCCGCCGGGGGAAGGGGACTGCTGTGGAAACCGTGGAGATTGCGGGCGAAGCCGAGCGGCCGGTGGCAACCATGCCAAGCGCAACTGTCGGCGGACCGTGCAAGTTACGCTGAGTGTTCCGGTGGGTGCGCAGAGTGCCGTAAGCGGGGGCGTACGGGGGTGCGGGGTGGTGCAAGGTTGTTCGCCCGTAGCGGAGGGAACCCGTGCATGCGGCATGGACTGTCTGTTCGAGCGGGTAAGACATCCCTAGTGGGAGGGGGCGACACGCAGGACAGGCCGTCTCACGTTCGCCATCGGCGTACTGATGGTGAGGGTAACTACCTGGCCTGCGGGAACATCGTCTCGCACCATCGGGTTGGAGCAGATGTCGGCGTTCGGGGTCAGGAGGCCATCGACGGTGTCGGCAGTTGGAATGAGCGGTCCCCGCTTGCGGGACTAAGCTGCGGAAGGACAGGGAGGGGAAGTTCCCCCCACTGCCTGACCGCTCTGAGGAGCGATTAACGATGTTCGAGAGGTTCACCGACCGCGCGCGGCGGGTTGTCGTCCTGGCTCAGGAAGAAGCCCGGATGCTCAACCACAACTACATCGGCACCGAGCACATCCTCCTGGGCCTGATCCACGAGGGTGAGGGTGTCGCCGCCAAGGCCCTTGAGAGCCTCGGGATTTCGCTCGAGGCGGTCCGCCAGCAGGTGGAGGAGATCATCGGCCAGGGCCAGCAGGCCCCGTCCGGGCACATCCCCTTCACCCCCCGTGCCAAGAAGGTCCTGGAGCTGTCGCTCCGCGAGGCCCTTCAGCTGGGCCACAACTACATCGGCACGGAGCACATCCTGCTCGGCCTGATCCGTGAGGGCGAGGGCGTCGCCGCCCAGGTCCTGGTCAAGCTGGGCGCTGATCTCAACCGGGTGCGGCAGCAGGTGATCCAGCTGCTCTCCGGTTACCAGGGCAAGGAGACCGCCACCGCCGGCGGGCCTGCTGAGGGCACCCCCTCGACGTCCCTGGTCCTCGACCAGTTCGGCCGGAACCTCACCCAGGCCGCTCGTGAGTCCAAGCTCGACCCGGTCATCGGGCGCGAGAAGGAGATCGAGCGGGTCATGCAGGTGCTGTCCCGCCGTACCAAGAACAACCCGGTCCTGATCGGTGAGCCCGGCGTCGGCAAGACCGCCGTCGTGGAGGGTCTCGCCCAGGCCATCGTCAAGGGCGAGGTGCCCGAGACCCTCAAGGACAAGCACCTCTACACCCTGGACCTCGGCGCGCTGGTCGCCGGCTCCCGCTACCGCGGTGACTTCGAGGAGCGCCTGAAGAAGGTGCTCAAGGAGATCCGCACCCGCGGCGACATCATCCTGTTCATCGACGAGCTGCACACGCTGGTCGGTGCGGGTGCCGCCGAGGGCGCCATCGACGCGGCTTCGATCCTGAAGCCGATGCTGGCCCGCGGTGAACTGCAGACCATCGGCGCCACCACGCTGGACGAGTACCGCAAGCACCTGGAGAAGGACGCGGCCCTGGAGCGCCGCTTCCAGCCGATCCAGGTCGCCGAGCCGTCCCTGCCGCACACGATCGAGATCCTCAAGGGTCTGCGGGACCGGTACGAGGCCCACCACCGCGTCTCCATCACCGACGAGGCGCTGGTCCAGGCCGCCACCCTGGCCGACCGGTACATCTCGGACCGCTTCCTCCCCGACAAGGCGATCGACCTGATCGACGAGGCGGGCTCCCGGATGCGTATCCGCCGGATGACCGCGCCGCCGGACCTGCGCGAGTTCGACGAGAAGATCGCCGGCGTGCGGAGGGACAAGGAGTCGGCCATCGACTCCCAGGACTTCGAGAAGGCGGCCTCGCTCCGTGACAAGGAGAAGCAGCTCCTGGCCGCCAAGGCCAAGCGGGAGAAGGAGTGGAAGGCCGGCGACATGGACGTCGTCGCCGAGGTCGACGGCGAGCTGATCGCCGAGGTCCTCGCGACCGCCACCGGCATCCCGGTCTTCAAGCTGACCGAGGAGGAGTCCTCGCGTCTGCTGCGCATGGAGGACGAGCTCCACAAGCGGGTCATCGGCCAGGTCGACGCCGTCAAGGCGCTGTCGAAGGCGATCCGCCGTACGCGTGCCGGTCTGAAGGACCCGAAGCGCCCCGGTGGTTCGTTCATCTTCGCCGGCCCGTCCGGTGTCGGTAAGACGGAGCTGTCCAAGGCGCTCGCCGAGTTCCTCTTCGGTGACGAGGACGCGCTGATCTCCCTCGACATGTCGGAGTTCAGCGAGAAGCACACGGTGTCGCGCCTGTTCGGTTCGCCCCCCGGATACGTGGGCTACGAAGAGGGCGGCCAGCTGACCGAGAAGGTCCGCCGCAAGCCGTTCTCCGTCGTCCTCTTCGACGAGGTCGAGAAGGCCCACCCGGACATCTTCAACAGCCTTCTGCAGATCCTGGAGGACGGTCGCCTGACCGACTCCCAGGGCCGGGTCGTGGACTTCAAGAACACGGTCATCATCATGACGACCAACCTCGGCACCCGGGACATCTCCAAGGGCTTCAATCTGGGCTTCGCGGCCTCGGGCGACAAGAAGACCAACTACGAGCGCATGAAGAACAAGGTCTCGGACGAGCTCAAGCAGCACTTCCGCCCCGAGTTCCTCAACCGCGTCGACGACGTGGTCGTCTTCCCGCAGCTCACCCAGGACGACATCCTCGCGATCGTCGACCTGATGATCGGCAAGGTGGACGAGCGCCTCAAGGACCGGGACATGGGCATCGAACTCTCCCAGTCCGCCAAGGAGCTGCTCTCGCAGAAGGGCTACGACCCCGTGCTGGGCGCGCGTCCGCTGCGGCGCACCATCCAGCGCGAGATCGAGGACGCCCTCTCCGAGAAGATCCTCTTCGGCGAGCTGCGCCCCGGCCACATCGTGGTCGTGGACACGGAGGGCGAGGGCGAGGCCAAGACCTTCACCTTCCGGGGTGAGGAGAAGTCGGCACTGCCGGACGTCCCGCCGATCGAGCAGGCGGCCGGTGGGGCTGGACCGAATCTGAGCAAGGAGGCGTAAGCCTCACGGCCGTAGGGCCGACGAAAGGGGCCGGTGCTCTCGGAGCGCCGGCCCCTTTCGCGTCCGGCTACCACCTGCCCGGCTCTACGACCTCCCCGTTCACCTCGATCACCAGTCCGGTGCGGTGGCCGAGCGGAGTGAGGTCCAGGGGCGCGTCGTCCGCGGTCTCCAGGGTGAGCCGGGTGAGGGAGGGAAACACCCGGGCCAGGTCCCTGGCCGAGCCGCCCCTGGTGACGTTCCTGAGGGTCAGGGAGCGGATCCCCGGGAGAGGTTCGAGCTCCCGGGGGCGGCGCGGCAGCACACCCTCCTCCTTGCCGATGACCGGCGGTACGACCTGGCGGGGCAGTCGCAGTGAGGCGAGGGAGAAGTCGAGGCTGCTGAGCGAGGGGGCACGGGAGGCCGCGAGCAGAAGGGAGTGCGCGTGGCAGTCGCCCTGCACGACGAGTTCGCGCAGCGCGGGCCACTGGGACAGGTCGTTGATCATCATCTTGGCCTGACTGCGCAGCCGTAGCCTCCGCACGGTCGGGTGGCCCGGAGGCAGCGGGATGCTGCTGTCGAGCAGAGTTCCGGTGAGCGACAGTTCGGTCAGCCGGTCGAGCCGCTGCAAGGAGGCCAGGTCGGCCTTCTCCGTCTCGTGGAGCTCCAGATCGAGGCGGGTGAGGGGCAGTCCTTCCAGGGCCGGCCATCGTCTGACCCGGGGGCACCCGACGAGTGACAGGGAGGCCAGCCCGGACAGGCCGCGGACGAAGGAGAGGCTGTCGAGCAGGGGGTTGCCGAACACGGTCAGGTGGCGGATCCCCCGGTCCGGCAGCAGCTTCGCCAGATCGGGACCACCGATCGGAAGGGCGAGCGCCAACCTCTCGACAGGTGCGCAGTGCCTCAGCGCCGCGGCCATGGCCCGGCTGAACACGTCGACCGACATGCCCTCCAGCGGCACATGGGCGAGGACCTCACGGGCGTACTCCTCCGCTGGAAAGCGGGGCCAGGCTCTGATGAGGACAGAACGGATCGCGTGAGAGGGGTGCCCGGCGAAGCGCCGCAGCAGCGGCAGGGACGCGGGGCCGCCGATGTCCCGGATCACCTGGACGACCGCCAGTGCCTCCTGGTCGCCGAGCTCCTCGGGGCAGGGGACCAGAGGAAGGACGTAGGAGCCCAGGGACGTCAGCTTCGCGGCTGCGGTGTCGTCGGGCGGCGGGAACAGCGCCCGGACGCGGTCCGCGATCCGCTCCCGCACCTCCTCTTCCAGCACCACCGCGCTCAGTGCGCACCGGGCGGCCAGGACATGGATGTCGCCGCGGGTGCGGGGGTTCTCGGCGAGGTCGCCCTTCTCGATCAGCCCCTCGATCAGCCTGCGCACCTCCCCGCGGTGGCAGTGGCCCACGGCCAGCAGGATGATGTCCTGCCACACCTCGTCGGTGGCGTGGCCGAGCAGTTCGCCCAGGCCGTCGCTCTCCTGGAGCTCCTTAGCCGCCAGGTAGTCCTGGAAGGTGCGGTGGATGAACTGGATGGCCGTGTCGTTGCGTTCCTGGAGCAGGCCGCTGCGGTTGAGGAGATGGGTCAGCACGGCCTCGGCGGAGCCCTGCCGGCGTACCTGGGGCATGCCCCGCATGGCGAGTTCTATCTGGTGCCGGGCCTGCTCGTGGTTGAACTCGGCGTAGCCGCTGCGGGCCAGCCAGGCCGCGATCCGCTGGAGCAGCTGCTGGTGCTCCTCGACGCCGAGGCTGATGCCCTCCGGGGCCGCCACCCGGCGCAGGGTGTCGCGGCTGCCCAGCAGCATGGTCAGGGCCGCGTGGTAAAGGGACCAGCGGGTCTCCGGGAGGAAGCCCCGGCGGCGCCGGTGCAGGGCGCAGACCACGGCGGCCAGCAGCGGGGTGCGGGACAGGTGGAGCAGGGCGGGGTTGCGGCCCAGCTCCTGTTCCAGGGCGCGCTCCAGGTCGCGGAGGTTCGTGTCCTCGGCGGCGGCCCGGTGGGGGTCGCGGAAGCCCGCGCACTCCAGGCGGGCGGCGGCGTGCCATGCCTTGGAGAAGGCCAGGATGTCCTCGTCCCGCATGGGCAGCAGCCGGAGTTCCTCGAAGTCCTCCGAGCTGAGCCAGTCGGCGGCCACGGCCAGCGGCCGTACCGTGACCAGGCAGCGGTTGTGCGGATACATCGCCAGCAGGTCGGCGAGGCGGCGCCGCGCTTCCTCCCGGTCCGCGGGCGGTACCTCGTCCATGCCGTCGACCAGGAGCAGCGCCCGTCCGGCTTCCAGGACGCGGCGGGCCCAGCCCTCGGGGATCTCGTCGATCTGGAGTTCGGCGACGGTGGCCAGTTCGTGCGGCCTGGGGAAGGCCGTCCCGCGGGACAGCAGGCTGCGCATGGGGATGACGAAGGGCACCAGGTCGTTCAGCTCGGCGAGTTCGTGGCCGAGGGCACCGCAGGCCGCGTGCGAGGCGAGCCACCACACCAGCGTGGTCTTGCCCGCGCCGGCCTCGCCGCGCAGCACCGCCCGGGGCCGGTCGGCGAGCAGGTCGTTGATCCGGCGGGGTGCGGAGACGGACTTGGACACCGGTACGTTCTCCCGCGCCTTTGAGACCGACAGGGCCTCCAGGCTCAGATAGGCGGTGTCGAGGTCCCAGTTGGTCTCGGTGGTGCCCAGTTCGTCGATGCCGAAGATCTCGATCTTGCGGTAGCGGGTCTTCAGGGCGCGGGCGTAGTGCCGCTCGAAGCGTTCGTCCTGGAGGTGGTGTCCGGGTACGACGGTTTCGAGCACCCGGGGCACATGGCCCGGCTCGGCCCCCATCACGTGGTGGGGGAACCCCGGCGCCTCCAGGATGCGCTGGACGGGGACCGCCTCGACGCGCCGGTGGTCCCGGCCGTCCGGTACCTGGGTGACCACTCCGATCAGTACGGAACCCGCGAACACCGGGGCGCCGGACAGGCCCGCGAACGGCGACTCTCCCGGCTTGGGAGCGGTGACCGGAGCCCGGTCGAACTCGCACACCAGCATCGTTCTGATCCGCCCCGCCATCGGCAGGACGGTGCCGGTGAGCTGGTCGTACTCCAACTGGTCGGCCGGGCCGAAGCGTTGGACGGCGGGAAACCCGACGACCTGGCAGCCGGGCAGCGGATCGGGCGATCCGATGACTCCCCACCGCAGCCTGGCGAGCGCCCAGCGCTGCGGGTCCACCAACTCCTCGCCGGTGAGCAGGAGAGCCACGTCGCTCTCCTCGTCCTGCCAGACCGCCCGGCTGGGAAAGGGCTGTTTGCTCTCGGGGTGGACCGTGCGGATCCATTCCCTGTTCCTGAGCACGTGGGCGCTGGTCAGCACCAGCCGGGGCGACAGCATGACCCCGCTGCCCTGCGATCCGGCCAGCACCACCACGGACCGCTCGACGGCCGAACGCAGCATCACCGTGGCGAGGGGGTGCCGCGGCCGAACGCGCCGACGCTTCCCTCCGTGTCGTTGCGGATCTTCAGGGGAGCGCCGGTACGGGCGTCCTGGGCACGCAGCGTGAAGGAGACCTTGTGCGTACGGCTGTCGGTTCTCGCGCCGTCCGCGCCCGCGTCGACGACCCAGGCTCTCACCTTCGCGCCGGCCTTGAGCTCCTTGCGTATCTCGACGGTGAACTCCATCTGGATGTCGCCGAGTTCGAACACGATGTCCTGCCCAGCCGAGCGCCGGGCCGCGGTCAGCAGTTCGTCGCGGATGGTCTGCACGGCGTCCGCGAGTTCGATGCGTGACTCGTCGACAGCGCTCATTAGGGCCTCCTCAGCCGTCGCTCCGGCCGACGCACGGCCGCCCGGCCCCGCAACACGTCATGGGGCCGGTGCCCGCACGGTACCGGCCCCATGACGTGCGCGTCGGCGGTCCGCCTCAAGCGTGACCTTGTGCCGGGTGGATCAGGACAACTGCCCGTCGTAGTCGGGGAGTTTAAACGTCTTCTCGGCGTGGCCGCCCGACAGGTCGGTGGCGCTGTTGCCGATGTTTGCGATGATCGTGTAGCCCTTGGACTCGATGTCGGCGCGCTGGGCGGTCTTGTAGGCGGCGACGTCCATGAAGAGGTCGCTCAGGTCGCGGACGTAGAGACCGGAGATCTCGTAGCCCTCGTGCTCCAGGTTGTACTCGGTGGGGAGGTAGATGATGCCGGGGCGGGCGGTCACGAAGAAGAGGTCGACGCCGTGCTCCTGGGCGTACTCGGCGACCTCCAGGACCGGCTGGTTGGCCGGTGACGGGTAGCTCAGGCCGAAGCCCGTCTCCAGGGTGGTGTTGTCGATGTCGAAGACGATCGCCTGCTTCTCGCCCGGCTTGGTGGCGGCGATGCGCTGCTTCACGTACGGCATCGCCTGGTTCATCACCTGCCGGCAGTCCTGCTGCCAGGTGGCGTAGTCGACGTCCTCGGCGGCTGCGGCTGCGGCGGCTGCGGCGGCTGTGGCGGCCGTGGAGGCCGGGGAGGTGTTCGAGGTCGTCGCGGCCTGGGCGCCGACGGGGACGGCCATCGCCGCGACGGCGACGGTGGCGACGGCGGTCATGCCGATGCGGCGCGTGCAGGTGCCTCTGCTCATGGGGGTGGGGGTCCTCTCACGTCACACGTGCGCTGCCGGTTGTCGGGGACATGCTCGTCGCTGGGGGTGGCGCGAGGGGAACTGTTTGATTACTTGACGGTAACTCCGTATGAGATGCGGGTCACACTGTGGGTGTCCGCTCGGTGACAAGCCGCACAGGCGATTTGTCCGTTACTAGCGGGAATAGTGGAAACTCTCGATCGGGCAAAAGGGACTATTCGCGCGAAATTTGAGGCGGGTTCTGCCCTGGTGGGCGGATTTGCGCTCGAAGGCGGCTCTGGGTGTTCTGTCAAGAACCGGGAAGTTTTGAGGTGAAGTACTAGATTCCGTCGTAGATCGGGGGTTTGGGAGTCTCTGGGGGGCGGGGGTACCAAGGGGTGTCCCATTCGGCGACCGCCTGTGCGCCGGATGGTTTTCTGTCCCCTTCCCCGTGAGGTTCTGATGTTCCAGCGCGTCTCCGCCCGCTCTTCCCGTACGTCCCTGCTCCGCACCCGTGGGGCCGTCGTGGCTGCCGCAGTAGGTGCCTCGGTCGTGCTGGGGGCCGGAGTCGCGACCGCCGCGCAGGGCACGGCCGCCAAGGCCGCGCCCACCGCCGCCGCGAAGAAGGCCCCCTCCTGGGTCAAGCCGGTGGCGAAGTACACCAAGTCCGCGAGCTTCGCGGCGAACGGCGCCATGTGGCAGTCCACCCACAGCGGGCAGGACTTCGCCGTGCCCAGCGGAACCGCCGTCAAGGCCGCGCACGGCGGCACCGTCGTCAAGGCCGGCTCCAACGGTGCCGGTGACGGCCCCGCCTACGGCAACGCCATCGTCATCAAGCACGGCAACGGGACGTACTCCCAGTACGCCCACCTGTCGAAGATCAACGTCAAGACCGGCCAGATCGTCAAGACCGGTCAGCGCATAGCCCTGTCCGGCAACACCGGCAACTCCAGCGGCCCGCACCTGCACTTCGAGGTCCGCACGACCGCGAACTACGGCTCCGCCATCGACCCGGTGGCCTTCCTGCGCGCCAAGGGCCTGACGATCTAAGCCTTCCGGGACCCGGTGTGCGCCTGCGTCACCAGATCGATCGCGACCTCAAGGATGGCCCTGCGCTTGTCCTCGGGGTCGCCTTCGACGTCCCGCAGGACGAACATCCCGGCGTGCATCGTGAACAGGGCGCTTATGCAGCGGGTCTGGTCGACCAGGTCGGCGTCCGGGTCGATGATGATGTCCCGCATACCCATGGTGCGGTGCCTGAACATCTCGCCGATGCTCAGTTCCCGTACGGTCGCCTGGTTCTCCTGCATGAACTGAAACAGCGGCGCCACCTCGGACAGGGTCTGGCTGTAGCGCCGTATGATCTCCTGTTTCGTCTCCAGGGTCTGCGGCTGCCGTTCACCCCACCCGATCAAATCCTCGATCGGCTTCGTCAGGTCCTCGAAGAGGCTGACGATGATCTCTTCCTTGGTCTTGAAGTGGTAGTAGAGCGCCGCTTTGGTGACGTCGAGACGCTCGGCGATCTCTCGTAGGGAGGTCTTCTCGTAGCCCTGCTTGGCGAAGAGTTCGAGAGCCACGTCCTGGATGCGCTGCCGGGTGTCCCCGCGGCGCCGCTGCTTGGTCCCGTCCATGGTGCCGCCCATCCTCGTACTCCCCGGGTTTTCCCGGAAGCTTACTTGACGCCCGGCTAGTTGTGCTTCTGGCGTTCGAGTGTAGTCAACTAACTGGTCGGCCAGTAGGTCGCGGGAGCGGGGAATTGCGGGAACCCGTCGAAGGAGCCTTCCCCGGGCGGCCGGGGACGTCGTCCCCGGGGCCCAGCTGGTTCCGGGGCTGGGGGGCGGACTCGACCCGGCCGGGACTGGGCCTGCTGAGGCGGAGCCCTACGGCAGGGGAGCCCTACGGCATCATCGGGTAGCTGCCCGTGCTCGTCGGCGCATGCTCCGGCAGCCACAGCACGGCCACCGCGCCCTCCGCCCGTACGTGCTCCGGTGCGCCCGCCGGGCGGACGTTGCGGAAGGTCAGCCGGGCGCCCAGGACACGGGCCTGGCCGGCGGCGATGGTCAGCCCGAGCCCGTGGCCGTGGCCGGACCGGTCGCTGCGGCCGGTACGGAAGCGGCTCGGGCCCTCGGCGAGAAGTTCCTCCGGGAAGCCGGGGCCGTGGTCACGGACCCGGATGACCCGGCCCTCGACGGTGACCTCGACGGGCGGCCTGCCGTGCCGGCCGGCGTTGGCGAGCAGGTTGAACAGCACGCGCTCCAGGCGCCGCGGGTCGGTGGTGACCTCCGACTCGTGGATCACCAGCACCTCGATGCCCGGGTCCTTGGCCGCCACCCGTCGGCTGACGAACTCACCCAGCATGATGTCCTGCAGCTCGGCCCGCTCCGAGGCACCGTCGAGGCGGGCCACCTCCAGGACGTCCTCGACCAGCGTGCGCATCGCCTTCGCCCGGTCGAGGACCAGCTCGGTCGGCCGGCCCGGCGGCAGCAGCTCGGCCGCGGTCAGCAGCCCGGTCACCGGCGTGCGCAGCTCGTGCGCGATATCGGCGGTGACCCGGCGCTCCGCCTCCAGCCGCTGCTGCAGCGCGTCCGTCATGGCGTCCACCGCGCTGGCCAGGTCATCGGTCTCGTCCCGTACGACACCACCGATCGCGTCCCGCACCCGGACATCCGTCTCGCCCTTGGCGACCTGGTTGGCCGCGGCCGCCGCCTTGCGCAGCCGGCGCGACAGCTGCCCGCCGATGAGCACACCGAGCGCGCTGCCGCCGAGGACGACGGTGATGGAGCCGATGACGAGGGCTTGGTCGAGGTCGTTGAGGATGTCGGTGCTGCGGTCGGTGAACCCGGTGTGCAGGGACAGCACATGCCCGTCCGTGACCGGTACGGCGGCCCAGATGTCCGGCACGCCGCCCTTGTCGTCGGCCACATAGGTGGCCCGGCGGCCCTGCTCGACCTTCAGCCGCAGCGCGGGCGGCAGGTGCGGGTCGTCGATCTCGACGTTCGGGAAGTTCGGCCGTTTGGACAGCTCGTAGTTGCGCTGGGCGATCTGGATCCGCTCGTCGGCCAGCTCGCGTGCGTTGTCCAGCATCGAGACCCGGGCCGCGTTGTGCACGACCAGGCTCAGCGCGATCGCGACCAGCGCACCGACGAACGCGATCGCCGCGCTCAGCTTCCACCGCACGCCGGTACGGATGCCCGCGCGCGCCCACCGCGCCGGGACCAGGCGCCCCAAGATCCCCCGCATACCCCTGCTCAGGCCTTCAACTTGTAGCCGAAGCCGCGAACCGTCTCGATCCGGTCCTGGCCGATCTTCGTACGCAGCCGCTGCACATGGACGTCGACGACTCGGGTGTCACCGCCCCAGCCGTAGTCCCAGACGCGCTCAAGCAGCTTGTCCCGCGACAGGACCGTGCCCGGCGCCGACGAGAACTCCAGGAGCAGCCGCATCTCCGTGGGCGTCAGCGCCACCGGCTGCCCGCTCTTGTGCACCTCCATGCCCTCGGTGTCGATCTCCAGCTCACCGAAGGTCAGCACGCCGCCGGCCGACGAGGACCCGGGCTCCTCCGGCTGCCCGGCGCCCCCCGCGTGCCCGAAGCGGCGCAGCACCGCCCGGATCCGCGCGACCAGCACGGCACCGTCGAACGGCTTGGTGACGTAGTCGTCCGCGCCGGCCTCCAGACCCAGCACGACGTCGATGGAGTCCGCACGCGCGGACAGCATGATCACCGGGACCGTCGACTCGTCCCGGATACGACGGCACAGGCTGACGCCGTCCAGGCCTGGGACCATCACGTCGAGGAGCGCGATGTCGGGACGGTCCGCCCGGAAGGCCGCCAAGCCGGCCAGCCCGTCGGGCATCGCGGTGACCGCGAAGCCGTCCCGCTCCAGCGCGAGCTGCGTGGCCTCACGGATGACGTCGTCGTCCTCGACGAACAGAACGTGGGTCTGGTCTGCCATCCCGGTGCTCTCTGTCCTCGTATCGTCTCGTGATGTGTTCGGGTCTCGCGGTGGGTTCCGGTCTCGCGGAGGGTTCACTATGCGGACGTAGGAATCGTGCGGGCGGTTCACTGAGGGGACCGTTCCGGCCTGCCGATCGGTTCACGCCTCAGCCGGTCTCCGGTGTCTCGGTCGGGTCCCCGCCGACGACGCTGCTGTAGTCGTTGCGCGTGCGGTACTCCTCGGTGAAGCGGCCCGACGCCAGCCAGCGGTACGTGATCACGTACTCGGCGGACGGACTCGACACCGGGTCGCCCTTCTCGTACACCTGCTTGGTCACCACCAGGTCGCCGCGGTCTATCTCGGCATAGACGGGTGGTTCCTCGACCTTGAACACATTCTGGTAGCGCCCGTCCTCCTCGCGATACACATACGAGCCGACCCCTACAGAGTCTCCGCAGGTCAGCACATTGACGACGACATCGTTCGAGGATCCCCCGGTCAGGTCGCCGTACGACACGTCGACCGGGTACTCGTCGCCGATACAGGGCTTCAGCTCGCGCTTGACGCCGGCCGAGACGCTCGGGTCGTCCCGCACCAGCTGGACGGCGTCCACTCTGTCCGGCGTCGCGGAGGGCGAGGCGGGAGGGGACACGCTCGCGCCCGTCACCGACTCGGCATGCGCCGGGCCCTCGTCACGGGCGCCGGTGCCGCCGGTGCCGCAGGCCGACACGAAAAGGGCGAGGGCGGCGAGCACGGCCACCGCCGTGAACGCCGCCTGCAAGGTGCCGCGATCCGCTGCGGCCCTCCTGCCCGCTCCGGGACCCGCGTCGGTCAAGCCGCGCACCGCTCCTGCTCCTCATGCTCCAGCGCGCGTGCGTCCAGATCGCGGCGCTCCAGCTCCTCGCGGAGCCGGGCGAGCGCCCGGTGCAGCGTGCTCTTGACCGTGCCGGCGGACATGCCGAGGGCGGCGGCCGTCTCCTCCGTGGACATCTGCTCCCAGTGTCGCAGCACCACGACGCTGCGCTGCTTGGGGGCCAGCACCTCCATGATGTCCATCAGCAGGGCCCGGTCCGCGTGCTGCTCGGTGGCGTCGTCGACGCAGGCGTCCGGAAGCTGCTCGGTCGGCACCTCCTCCAGCTTGCGTGCCCGCCACCACTCGGTCCGCGTGTTGATCATCACCCGGCGCAGATAGGCGTCCGCCAGCCGCTTGTCCGCTATGCCCTCCCAGCGGCCGTACGTCCGTACCAGCGCCGTCTGGAGCAGGTCCTGCGCGTCCACGGGGTCCGGAACCAGTCGGCGGGCACTGCGCAGCAGCGCGTCCTGCCGGGTGCGGACGTACTCCTCGAACCCGAGCACCTCGCCCACCGCGTCCACCTCGCCCTGCTCCATGACCGACCGCCTCCATCTCCGTTTTCTGCAGCTGTGCCACCCCGTCGGGCACGGAGATGAAGCTACGGAGGCGTTGTCACGGCGCTGTGCGAAGCAGCCTGCGGGAACCGCTCGGCTGTCCGTCGGTTGTGTAACGGAAGTAGGGGCAGGTTAAAGGTGCAGATGAGATGGGCTTGATATGGGGTGATTTGACGTAGGGATGCGGCTGCGAACGACCGCTGAGGTGTGACAGATGCCTGTGGTGCGACTGTGCGTCAGCTCAGCGGCAGCCGGTACAGACCACCCGTCAGCGGCTCCACCAACCCGTCCGCGACGAGGCCGTCGAGGGCGCGGGCGCGCTGCACCGGCTCGTGCCACACCCGGTCGAGGACGGACTGCGGGACCGGCGCGTGGGCGTCGCGCAGCACGGCGAGAAGCTTGCCGCGCACCTGGCGGTCGGTGCCCGCGTACGTCTGCCCGCGGCGCGGCGGCCCTTCGTGCTCGGGCTTGCCCGCGAGCCGCCAGGCGCACTGGGCGGCGATGGGGCAGCGGTGGCAGGTCTCGTTCTTGGCGGTGCACACCAGCGCGCCGAGTTCCATGGAGGCGGCGGCCCAGCGGGCGGCGGTCTGCTCGTCCTCGGGCAGCAGGGCGCGGGCGAGCTTGCGCTCGGCGGCGGTGGTCGCGTTCGGCGGGTACTGGACGCCGGTGACCGCGCGGGCGAAGACCCGGCGGACATTGGTGTCGAGCACCGCATGCCGCTGGCCGTACGCGAAGGAGGCGACCGCGGCGGCCGTGTACTCGCCGATGCCGGGCAGCGCCAGGAGCTGGGCGTGATCCGTCGGTACGTCACCGCCGTGCCGTTCCGTTATGGCGACGGCGGCGCCGTGCAGCCGCAGGGCGCGGCGCGGGTAGCCGAGCCGGCCCCAGGCGCGGACGGCCTCGCCCGGAGCCTCCTTCGACAGGTCGGCGGGGCGTGGCCAGCGGGCCAGCCACTGCTCGTAGACGGGCAGGACGCGGCCCACCGGGGTCTGCTGGAGCATGAACTCACTGACCATCACCCCCCACGGCCCGGCCTCCGGTCGCCGCCACGGCAGATCGCGGGCGTGCTCGTCGAACCAGGCGATGACGGGGGAGTGCAGGGGCTCGCCGAGGAGACGGCCGGCGGCGGTGTCGGCGTGGTGCGGGGGCTGGGGCATCGTGGGCGCAGTCATGGCCTTCCGATCCTGCCACGGCCTGCGGTGCTTGGGCTGCTTTGGCCACGGCCGGTCGGTGGGTCGCCGGTGCGACGGCCGCCGGGGTGTGCGCCGCGTCCCCTGCCGTGCGGCGGGGTCGAGCGGAATGATGATCTGGAAAAGTTGACGCCGGGCGGCGGGTGGGGGCAGCGACGGCGCCGATCTCTCGTACAGTTTGCGCCGTGGGATCTCTGCGCAATCCGGTCGGGCCGCTTCCCTCCTCCATCTACTGGCGACGGAGGGTCGTAATGGTGTCCGTGATCGCCCTGTTGGCGTTGTTGATCACCTGGATCGTCACCATGGGCGGCGACGACGGCCAGAACGGCGCCGACGGCGCCAACGGCGACGGAAGTCCCGCGCCGTCCACCATCACGCCCGGGCCGTCCGGCTCCGGACCCGCGATCAGCCAAGCCCCGGGCGGGCGTGACGAGACGGGAGACGGGGACTCCAACGGGTCCTCCTCCGGGACGGGTTCGGGCGGCGGGGACACGGGCGGAACCTCCGACGGGGCCAACGGCGACGGTGGGGGCGACGACGGGTCCGCGGGTGGCGGGTCGGAGGGCGGTGCCGGTGGCGGTGGTGGTACGGGGGATACGCTCCCGGCCGGGTCCACGTTGCCCAACTGCACCGCCGGGGCCGTCGAGTTGAGCCTGCGCAGCATGCACAACGCGTACGCGCCGGGGGAGACGCCGGCCCTCGTGCTGACCGCGACGAACTCCTCCGGGGCCGACTGCAAGGTCGATCTCGGGCCGCGGAGCACGGTGTTGACGATCACCCAGGCCGGCGATGACGAGGACTTCTGGTCGTCCGAGGACTGCCCGAAGTCCGCCGGAAGCCTGTTGTACCGGGTGCCTGCCGACAGCAGCATCACATACACCGTGGAATGGGACCGGAAGGCCGGCGCCCCGCAGTGTGCGACGCCTTCGGCGGGGGCGGCAGCGGCGGGGACGTATCTGGTGGAGGCTACGGCGCCGGGGTTTGCGAAGGTGCAGACGTCGTTTGTGCTGGAGAAGGACTAGGCGCTCCGCGGGAAGTCGCGCCCCTCCGGGGCGCTGTAGCGGGCCGCGTGACTAGACGTACCGCTCCAGGATCGAGCTCTCCGCCAACCGCGACAGCCCCTCCCGCACGCTCCGCGCCCTGGCCTCGCCGACCCCGTCCACCGTCTGGAGGTCGTCCACGCTCGCGGCAAGCAGCTTCTGCAGGCCGCCGAAGTGTTCCACCAGGCGGTCGATGATGGCGCCCGGGAGGCGTGGCACCTTCGCCAGCAGGCGGAAGCCGCGCGGGGACACTGCCGAGTCGAGGGCTTCCGGGGATCCGGTGTAGCCCAACGCGCGTGCCACCGTGGGGAGTTCGAGGAGTTCGGCGTGGGTGAGGGCGTCCAGTTCGGAGAGGGCTTCCTCGACTGTGCGGGAGCGTTTGGCGGTGGGCCCGGGGACGTAGTCCCGGACGACCAGCTCGCGCTCGGGCTCCACGCCGGCGATCAGCTCGTCCAGCTGGAGGGCCAGGAGCCGTCCGTCGGTGCCCAGTTCGACCACATACTCGGCGATTTCGGTGGCGATGCGGCGCACCATCTCCAGGCGCTGGGCGACGGCGGAGACGTCCCGGACCGTCACCAGGTCCTCGATCTCCAGCGCTGACAACGTTCCCGCGACCTCGTCCAGGCGGAGCTTGTACCGCTCCAGGGTCGCCAGGGCCTGGTTGGCGCGGGACAGGATCGCCGCCGAGTCCTCCAGGACGCGACGCTGGCCATCGACGTACAGCGCGATCAGCCGCATGGACTGGGAGACGGAGACGACGGGGAAGCCGACCTGCTTGCTGACCCGGTCCGCCGTGCGATGCCGGGTGCCCGTCTCCTCGGTCGGGATCGTCGCGTCGGGGACGAACTGCACGCCCGCCCGCAGGATCTTCGACAGGTCCGAGGAGAGCACGATGCCGCCGTCGAGCTTGCACAGCTCGCGCAGGCGGGTGGCCGTGAACTCGACGTCCAGCACGAATCCGCCCGTGCACATCACCTCGACGGTCTTGTCGGAGCCGAGCACGATCAGACCGCCGGTGTTGCCGCGGAGCACGCGCTCAAGGCCGTCGCGCAGGGCCGTGCCGGGTGCCACGGCGCTCAGTGAGGCGCGCATCAGGCCATCGGCACCGGAACTCCCACCGGACTTTCCGGGAGCTGCCGCCCGGTCGTTGGCTGCCACTGCACTCCTCCGGTCGCAGGTTCTTCTGGCGCGTCCGTGTCGCACACTCGGTTCGTACGCACGGGCGAGACCAGGGCAAAGTCTACCGGCGGTCCTCCTCGTCCCGTGGGGCCTCTCGGCGACGCGAGCGCGGAAGGACCCGCAGAGCGTCCCCTATGTCGGCCACTTCCAGGACCTTCATACCGGAAGGGATCTTGCCGGGATCGCCCGGCACGAGCGCGTGCGTGAAGCCCAGACGGTGGGCTTCGGTGAGCCTGCGCTGCACGCCCGTGACCCGTCTGACCTCGCCCGCGAGCCCCACCTCGCCGATCGCGACGAGGTTCTTCGGCAGGGGGGTGTCGCTGGCGGCCGAGGCCAGGGCGAGGGCGACGGCCAGATCCGCGGCGGGCTCGGAGAGCTTCACTCCGCCGACTGTCGCGGAGTAAATGTCCCGTTTGCCCAACGCGCTGATCCTGCCCCGCTGCTCCAGGACGGCCAGCATCATCGAGACGCGGGAGGTCTCCAGGCCGGACGTCGTACGGCGGGGGGAGGGGATCTGGGAGTCGACGGTCAGGGCCTGGACTTCGGCGACCAGGGGGCGGCGGCCCTCCAGCGTGACGGTCAGGCAGGTGCCGGGCACCGGCTCGGCCCGCCGCGTCAGGAACAGGCCGCTCGGGTCGGCGAGGCCCGTGATGCCCTCGTCGTGCAGCTCGAAGCAGCCGACCTCGTCCGTGGCGCCGTACCGGTTCTTGACGCCTCGTACGAGTCTGAGGCGTGCGTGCCGGTCGCCCTCGAAGTGCAGGACGACGTCCACGAGGTGCTCCAGGAGCCGGGGGCCGGCGATGGCGCCGTCCTTGGTGACATGGCCCACAAGGAGCGTGGACATGCCGCGTTCCTTGGAGGCCCGGATCAGCGCCCCGGCCACCTCCCGCACCTGTGCCATGCCGCCGGGGGCGCCGTCGATCTCCGGGGAGGCCACCGTCTGCACGGAGTCGAGGATCAGCAGGGACGGCTTCACCGCGTCCAAGTGGCCGAGTACGGCGGCCAGGTCGGTCTCGGCGGCGAGGTACAGATGGTCGTCGAGGGCCTTGATGCGGTCGGCGCGCAGCCGGACCTGGCTCGCCGACTCCTCGCCCGTGACGTAGAGAGTGCGGTGCTCGTCGCTGGCCGACTTGGCGGCCACGTCGAGCAGGAGGGTCGACTTGCCGACGCCGGGCTCACCCGCGAGGAGGACCACCGCTCCGGGGACCAGGCCGCCGCCGAGCACCCGGTCCAGCTCGGGCACGCCGGTGGAGCGTGCGGTGGCCTGACGGCCGTCGACCTGGCCGATGGGCAGCGCGGAGGTGGTGACACGCCCCGGTGTCGTCGTGCGGACCGCGGGCGTGCCGTACTCCTCGATCGTCCCCCACGCCTGGCACTCGGGGCACCGGCCGAGCCACTTCGCCGTCTGCCAGCCGCACTCCGTGCAGCGGTAGGACGGGCGGTCCTTGGTGGATTTCGTACGGGCAGCCATGCGGAGAACCGTAGCCGGGAGCACTGACAACGCTGCCGTCGGACGGGTGGTGGCCCGGCGTCACCGCCCCGCTGAGGGCGCCCAGAACGACGGAATCCTGCGTTCCTGTCCCCTTATGAGGGATCGTTTCACCCGTATGGATTAAAAGTGCTCAAGGGGCGAGAAGCCGCCAACCCCCGCCGCCTACGGTCCACGGGTGATGAGCAGCAGTTCGGAGACCACGACCCGCACCACCGGCGCACACAGGGCGCTCCGGGAGGCGCGTGACCGTGCTGCCGCGCGCACGCTGGCGCAGCGGCCGCCCGCGCGCTACGAGCCCTACCTGGACGGCCTGTTCACCTACTGCCTGTCCGTGCTGTGCGACCACGACGCGGCGACCGCCGCTCTCGGGGACGTCCTCGCAGTGGCCGAACGGCGTGGCCGGCACAGCCCGGACACCGAGGGCGACCGCAGGGCCTGGCTGTACGCACTGGCCCGCTGGGCCTGCCTGCGCAAACTGGCCGAGGCCAAGCAGAAACGTCCGGCCACCCACGCCGCGGGACGACATACCAGCGACCGGCGGCGCACCGAGGAGCCTTCCGCGCCGCCCGTCTCCCAGGAGGTCCAGGAGCAGCGCCGGTCCGAACTCTCCCTGCTCGCCTGGCCGGAGGCCGCCGGCACCACCCCGGAACAGCGCGAGGCGCTCGAACTCGCCGTGCGCCACCATCTCGCCGCGCACGAGGTCGCCGCCGTCCTCGGCCTGGACCCGGCCGCCGCCCGCGGCCTGCTCGCCTCCGCCGCCTGCGAGGTGGAACGCACGCGTGCCGCCCTCGCGGTCGTGGAGACCGGCGGCTGCCCGGGCGTCGCCCGCCTCACCGGCGACAACCAGCTGGTGCTCAGCGCGGCCGTCCGCCGTGAGCTGGTGCGGCACGTCGACGACTGCCCGCGCTGCCGCCGTACCGCCGAGCGCGCGCTCCCCGGCCGCTGGCCCGGCGCGAACGCCGCCACCGCCGAACTGCCCGTCCTGGAGGCGCCCCGTGCGGAACTGCACCTCGCCATGGCGCACGGCCCGCGCGCGCGGATCGCCGCTCCCCGCTTCGACCGGCGCGGCTTCCCGATGGATCCCAAGGACCGCGCGGCCCGCAGAGACCGGCTACGCGCGCGTGCCCTCACGACGACCGTGGTCGCCACCGTCGTGGCGGCACCCGTGCTCGCCCTGTGGGCGGCCTACCGGGGCACACCGGACGCCGAGGCCCAGGAAAGCAGCCCGGCCAGCGCGAGTGAGGCGCACGGCCCCGGCAGCCTGGACGGCGAGACGGCGGGCGGCGGCTATGAACACACCGGGAACGCCACCGCCGGGCCCGGCACGCGCTTCGCGGAGGGCGGCAGGCCCGACGTGTCGGTGGAGGTCATCAGCGTCGGCGGCGCCCCCGTGAAGGGTGCGGCCCACCTCAAGGTGACGGCCGCCAACAGCGGCGACACCACGCTCCTCACCCTCACCGCGAGCGGCTCCGCGCCCGTCCGCTGGTCCGCGACGACCGCCGCCCCCTGGCTCTATCCGAGCCGGTCCGCGGGAACCCTCGCCCCCGGCGAATCGTTGACGATCAAGGTGTACGTCGACCATCTGCGCGAGCCGTCCGGGTACTGGAGCGCGCGCGTGGCGATCTCACCGGCCGGCGCCGTCGTCTCCATCGAGGGCTACGGCACCGCACCCACCCCGTCCCACCCGGACCCCGGTCCGGGCACTCCCGGCAACCCGCCCCCCTCGACCACCGACCCCGGCCCGACCCCGCCCCACCCGACGCCCACCCAGCCCACGCCGAGCGACCCGCCCCCGTCCTCGGCGGACCCGAGCCCCACACCCACCGAGCCGTCACCGTCCGACCCGGGGAATCCGGAAGATCCCTCAGGCTCCCCGCCACCGCCGCCGAGCGACACCGGCACGCCGAGCCCGCCCCCGTCGTAACGCTCAGTCCACCGGATCCGCCGGATGCGGCGCCAGC
Organism: Streptomyces blattellae; assembly: GCF_009709555.1. GTDB lineage: Bacteria > Actinomycetota > Actinomycetes > Streptomycetales > Streptomycetaceae > Streptomyces > Streptomyces blattellae. The sequence continues at coordinate 148,413 of NZ_WJBG01000182.1, forward strand.
AACGGCAGCTGCGACGCCAGCCGCTCCTCGCACAGCTCGACCAGCCGGTCGTAGCCCGCCTTGCCCATCAGCTCGGTCAGCTCCGCCCGGTAGGACACATAGACCGGCTCGCCCGCACCGTGCGCCGAGGTCGCCGAGGTGCACCACCAGTGGAGGTCGTGGCCGCCCGGACCCCAGCCCCGGCGGTCGTACTCACCGATGGACACCTGGAGCACGCGCGTGTCGTCGGGCCGGTCGATCCACTCGTACGTGCGCCGGACCGGCAGCTGCCAGCACACGTCGGGCTTGGTCTCCAGCGGCTCGCGGCCCTCCTTCAGGGCGAGGATGTGCAGCGAGCAGCCCGCGCCGCCGGCGAAACCGGGCCGGTTCTGGAAGATGCACGAGCCCTGGTAGGGGCGGGTCTGCCGGTCGCCGTCCTCGTCGACCGAGACCCAGCCGGTCTGGGTCCCCACGTCGTGGTGCTGCCAGATTTCCGGCGTGAGTCTCGCCACATGTCCGGCGACCCGCTGCTCGTCCTCCTCGTCGGAGAAGTGCGCGCCCAGCGTGCAGCAGCCATCGTCCGCGCGGCCCGCCTGGATGCCCTGGCAGCCGCTGCCGAAGATGCAGTTCCACCGAGAGGTCAGCCATGTCAGATCGCACCGGAAGACCTGCTCGTCGTCCGCCGGATCAGGAAATTCCACCCACGCGCGCGCGAAGTCGAGGCCCTTCTCGTCGCTCATCCGCGGGGCCCCCGGCTGCTTGGACGCCTTCGCCTGCGAAGAAGCCCTGCCCGATTTCGCCTTCTTGGCCGACTTTTCATCCTTCGCCTTTTTCGTCTTTGGCACGGGACCAGGGTATGTCGCCCGGAACCCCTTCCGGGACTGCCGGGGTGACGGCCGAGGTCTCCGCTGGCAGTAGCGTTTCGTACATGAGACTCGGTGTCCTCGACGTGGGATCCAATACGGTGCATCTCCTCGTGGTGGATGCGCACCCCGGCGCGCGCCCCCTGCCCGCGCACTCGCACAAGGCGGAACTGCGCCTTGCGCAACTCCTCGACGACGACGGAGCGATCGGCCCCGACGGAATCGACCGGCTGATCGGCGTCGTCCGCGAGGCGCTCCAGGCCGCCGAGGACAAGGGCGTCGAGGACCTGCTGCCGTTCGCCACCTCCGCCGTGCGCGAGGCCACCAACGCCGACGACGTCCTCGCGCGCGTGAAGACCGAGACCGGCGTCGAACTCCAGGTCCTCACCGGCGCCGAAGAGGCCCGCCTCACCTTCCTCGCCGTCCGCCGCTGGTTCGGCTGGTCGGCAGGAAAGCTGCTGGTCCTGGACATCGGCGGCGGTTCTTTGGAGATCGCGTTCGGCATCGACGAAGAGCCGGACGCCGCCGTCTCCCTCCCCCTCGGCGCGGGCCGCCTCACCGCCGCCTGGCTCCCCGGCGACCCGCCCGACCCGGAGGCGATCCGTGCCCTGCGCCGTCATGTCCGCGCCCAGATCGCCCGCAGCGTGGGCGAGTTCACCCGCTTCGGCCGCCCCGACCACGTGGTCGCGACGTCCAAGACCTTCAAGCAGCTGGCCCGCATAGCAGGCGCCGCCCGCTCCGCCGAGGGCCTCTACGTCCAACGCGACCTCAAGCGCGAGTCCCTGGAGGCCTGGGTCCCGCAGCTGGCGGGGATGACGGCGGCCCAGCGGGCGGAACTCCCGGGGGTCTCGGAGGGACGCGCGGAGCAGCTCCTGGCGGGCGCGCTGGTGGCGGAGGGCGCGATGGACCTGTTCGGCGTCGAGGCGCTGGAGATCTGCCCGTGGGCGCTGAGGGAAGGCGTGATCCTACGGCGACTTGATCACATGGGTTCGGCGTAGACGCCCCGAAGGGGCGCGGGGCTGTGTCGATGTGCGGCTCCGCCGCGTGGGCGCGAGCAACCACCCACGACCCCGCGCGCGCGTATGGCGAAGAAGGTCCGGATGACCTTGCGCGCCCGGAGAGGCACGACCCCGCGCGCGCGTATGGCGAAGAGCACAACGGCGAACAGGCGAACACCCACCCCGGTCCACCTCCCAGAGACACGTACCCTTTCCCTCGTGGCAAACCCAGTCGTACGGATCCCGGACGCGAAGGTCGCCCTCTCGACGGCCTCCGTCTACCCGGAGTCGACGGCGACGGCCTTCGAGATCGCCGCACGCCTCGGTTACGACGGCGTCGAGGTCATGGTGTGGACCGACCCGGTCAGCCAGGACATCGAGGCCATGCGCCGCCTCTCGGAATACCACCGCATCCCGATCCTGGCCGTCCACGCCCCCTGCCTGCTCATCACACAGCGCGTCTGGTCCACCGACCCCTGGGTCAAGCTCAAGCGCGCCCGGGCGGCGGCGGAGAAACTGGGCGCGAGCACGGTCGTCGTCCACCCCCCGTTCCGCTGGCAGCGCCAGTACGCCCGTGACTTCGTCGCCGGGATCTGGCGGATGGCCGACGAAACGGATGTGCGGTTCGCGGTGGAGAACATGTACCCCTGGCGCTACCGCGACCGCGAGATGCTGGCGTACGCCCCCGACTGGGACGTCACCAAGGACGACTACCGCCACTTCACGATCGATCTCAGTCATACGGCGACGGCGCGCGCGGACGCGATCCAGATGATCGACCGGATGGGAGAGCGTCTCGGCCATGTCCACCTCGCCGACGGCAGGGGCTCGGCCAAGGACGAACACCTCGTGCCCGGCCGCGGTACGCAGCCCTGCGCCGAGCTGCTGGAACGGCTCGCCCTGACCGGTTTCGACGGTCACGTCGTCATCGAGGTCAACACCCGGCGCGCGATGTCCGGCGCGGAACGCGAGGCCGACCTCGCGGAGGCGCTCGCCTTCACGCGCCTCCACCTGGCGTCGGCCCTGCAGATGCCGCGGCGGCGATGACCGACGCGACCGCCCGAAGGCGCGGCAGACCCCGCCGTACGGAATCCGCCGACACCCGCGACCGCATCCTGAACGCGGCCCGCGAGGAGTTCTCCGAACGGGGCTACGAGAAGACGTCGGTGCGCGCCATCGCCAAGGCGGCCGGGGTCGACTCGGCATTGGTCCACCATTACTTCGGCACGAAGGAGCAGGTCTTCGAGGCGGCCGTCGAGGTCGCGTTCCAGCCTGCCCTGAAGGTGCGGGACGTGGTCATCGAGGGCCCGCTCGACGAGGCCGGGGAGCGCATGACCCGCGTGTTCTTCGGGCTCTGGGAGAACCCGGTCACCCGGACCCCGCTGCTCGCGATCGTCCGGTCGGCGGTGAACACCGATGCCGCGGCGGCCGTCTTCCGCCGGCTCGTCACAGCGCAGCTGATGCGCCGCATCGCCGGGGAACTCGACGCCCCGGACGCGGAGCTGCGCGCCGATCTGGCGGCGGCGCAGCTCGTGGGGGTCGCGATGATGCGGTACGTGATCAAGATCGAGCCGGTGGCGTCGGCGGACGTGGAGCAGATCATCGCGCGAGTGGCGCCGGTGGTGCAGGGGCACCTGACGAATCCTTGAGTCCCTGGGGCGCGAGCCGAATCCCTCAATCTCAGGAACACGACCGATCCGAATCCCTGGATCTCAGGGACACGACCGATCCGAATCCCTGGATCTCACGAACACGACCGATCCGAATCCCTGAGACACGCATCCCGCATTCCGGACATGGCGTCCGGCTGTCAGTGCCCCGGCGTACGCTCGAAGCAATCGATATTCTCGGCAGAATTCTCCGAAGGAGCGAGCGACGATGCCCGAGCTGAGGTCCCGCACAGTCACCCACGGCCGCAACATGGCGGGCGCCCGCGCCCTGATGCGCGCCTCCGGTGTACCCGGTGCGGACATCGGCCGCAAGCCGATCATCGCGGTCGCCAACAGCTTCACGGAGTTCGTGCCGGGCCACACCCACCTCCAGCCGGTGGGCCGGATCGTCAGCGAGGCGATCGTCGAGGCCGGCGGCATCCCGCGCGAGTTCAACACGATCGCGGTGGACGACGGCATCGCGATGGGCCACGGCGGCATGCTGTACTCCCTCCCCTCCCGCGACCTGATCGCGGACTCCGTCGAGTACATGGTCGAGGCCCACTGCGCCGACGCCCTGATCTGCATCTCCAACTGCGACAAGATCACCCCGGGCATGCTGAACGCGGCCCTGCGCCTGAACATCCCCACCGTCTTCGTCTCCGGCGGTCCGATGGAGGCCGGCCGCGCGACGCTCGTCGACGGCACGGTCCGTACGCTCGACCTGATCGACGCGATCGCGGACGCCGCGAACGACAAGATCTCGGACGAGGACATCCTCCGCATCGAGGAGAACGCCTGCCCGACCTGCGGTTCCTGCTCCGGCATGTTCACTGCCAACTCGATGAACTGCCTGACCGAGGCCATCGGCCTCAGCCTCCCCGGCAACGGCTCGGTCCTGGCCACTCACACGGCCCGCAAGGGGCTGTACGAGGCGGCGGCCCGCACCGTCATGGACATCACCCGGCGCTACTACGAGCAGGACGACGAGACGGTCCTGCCGCGCAGCATCGCCACCTTCCCCGCCTTCACGAACGCGATGGCGCTGGACATCGCGATGGGCGGCTCCACCAACACGATCCTGCACCTGCTGGCCGCGGCCCAGGAGGCGGGTGTCCCGTTCGGCCTGCAGGAGATCAACGAGGTCTCGCGCCGCGTGCCCTGCCTGGCGAAGGTCGCTCCGAACGTCGCCAAGGACCGCACGTACTACATGGAGGACGTGCACCGTGCCGGCGGCATCCCCGCCCTCCTCGGCGAACTGCACCGCGCGGGCCTGCTGAACGAGGACGTGCACGCCGTGCACAGCCCGTCGCTCGCGGACTGGCTCAAGACGTGGGACGTACGCGGCGGCTCCCCGTCGCCGGAGGCGCTGGAGTTGTGGCACGCGGCCCCGGGGTGCGTCCGCTCCGCCGAGGCCTTCTCGCAGTCCGAGCGCTGGGAGTCCCTGGACGAGGACGCCGAGGGCGGCTGCATCCGCTCCGCCGAGCACGCGTACTCCAAGGACGGCGGCCTGGCCGTTCTCAAGGGCAACCTGGCCGTCGACGGCTGCGTGGTGAAGACGGCCGGCGTGGACGAGTCGATCTGGACCTTCGAGGGCCCCGCGGTCGTCTGCGAGTCGCAGGAGGAGGCCGTCGAGAGAATCCTCAACAAACAGGTCACCGACGGCGACGTCGTCGTCATCCGCTACGAGGGCCCCAAGGGCGGCCCCGGCATGCAGGAGATGCTCTACCCCACGTCCTTCCTCAAGGGCCGCGGCCTCGGCAAGTCCTGCGCCCTGATCACCGATGGCCGTTTCTCCGGCGGCACCTCCGGCCTCTCCATCGGCCACGCCTCCCCGGAGGCCGCGTCCGGTGGCACGATCGCGCTGGTCGAGGACGGCGACCGCATCCGCATCGACATCCCCAACCGGGCCATCGAACTTCTCGTGGACGAGGCTGAGCTGGCCCGCCGCGAGCAGGCGCTCAACGGGGTGTACGCCCCGAAGCACCGCGACCGCAAGGTGTCGGCGGCGCTGCGGGCGTACGCGGCGATGGCCACCAGTGCGGACAAGGGCGCAGTGCGGGACGTGTCGAAGCTGGGCTGAGGGCTCAGAGGCGCGCTCCCCGGCCGCCTCCCGTTCGGGGGCGGCCTCCGCCGTGCGTCACCAGCTCGCGGGGTCGCGGGCGGTGACGGCGAAGACGGTGCCGTCGGGGGCGGTGGCGTAGACGTGGTGGTCGGCGACCGTCGGCTCGGGCAGGGTGGCTGCCACACGGTCCGCGTTCGCGCCGAGCCGTGCCGGGGTCTGCCCGACGAGTGCTCCGGTGCGGGCGTCCACAGCGAGGAGCCGCCCGTCCGGCGCGCTGATGAAGACATGGCTGCCATCGGTCACCGGGGCCGAACCCCGGCTCAGGGACGTTTCGAGATGCCACAGCCGCTGCCGCGTGCCGAAGTCGAAGGCTTCCAGGGAGCCACCGCCGGCCAGAAGATAGACGAGGTCTCCGCGGACGGTGGCGTGGGCCCCCTGGCGGGACACGGGAAGTGCCAGCTCGCTCGTCGCTCCGGACTCCGGGGTGTATCGGACCACCGCCTCCGTGTCGCCGTAGACCTCGTCGACGGACAGGAAGAAAACCGATCCGTTCGCCGTGCCGACGGGTTTCAGAGCGCCTTCGAGGCGTGCGTCCCAGCGCACGTCACCCGTGGCGGGATCCACGGCGGTGACCCGCGTCCCCGAACCGTTGCCGATGTCGCTTGCCACGTACGCAAGGGGGTCGCCGGGGAAGGCGGAGAAGGACGGCGCGCTGTGTCCGGGGATCTTCCGGTCCCACCCCGTCGCACCGGACGCGCTGTCCACGCCGGTCACCGTCCCGTCCGCTCCGGTGAGCAGGAGCATGCCACCGGCCTGCGTTATGCCCTGGTAGGCAGGCACACTCCGCTCCCAGCGCGGTCGGCCGGTCACGGGATCGAGCGCCTCAAGATGCCGGCCGTTGTCCGCCAACGGCTGTACGAGGCCTCCTGACAGAACCGGCGGAACGCTCCAGCGGGTGGTGGCCGCGGAGTGCCGCCACAGCAAGGTGCCGTCGGACGAATCGAGGGCGAAGACCAGCCCCGACCGGGCGCAGAGCAGCTGCTCCGCTCCGTACGAGCACCGGGGCGTGCCCTTGCTCCCGGACACGGCCCTCGTCTCCCACGCGCGGAATGCGGTCGCGGTGGTCCCGGGCGGGGCCTCCTGCTGCGGGGTGGGATCGCCGCCGAACAGCAGGACCGAGGCGAGCACACTGCCTGCGGCGAGGACGAGCGCTGCCGCGCTGAGCAGCACGTTCCTGCGCGGGCTCCGCTTGCGCTGCGGTACCGGCGCTCGGTCGCCCTCCGGCTCAGGCCGCGCCGCATCACCCGTATCACCGGCATCACTTGCATCACCGGCATCACCGGCATCATCCGTGCGCTGCGCCGGTATGAACGCCTGCGTGTCGTAGGAGGCTGCCACCGACCGCAGTTCTCGCATCAACTCGTCCGGCGTCGGCCGGTCCTCGGGCTCCTTGGCGAGGCAGCGCAGGATGAGCGGCGCGAGGTTGCCCGGTACGTCGGTCAGGTCGGGCTCGTCGTGCACGACCTGGTAGGCGACGACATACGGGCTGTCGGAGTCGAACGGCCCACGCCCAGTGGCCGCATGCACCATCACGGACCCGAGCGCGAAGACGTCGGCGGCGGGCCCGACCTCCCGCGGGCGCCGGAACTGCTCGGGTGCCATGAACGGCGGAGTACCGATCAACTTGCCGGTCTCGGTGCGTAGTTCACTGTCCTTTGGCCGAGAAATGCCGAAGTCGATGACCTTGGGACCGTCCTCGGCGAGCAGCACATTGCTCGGTTTGAGATCGCGGTGCACCACCCCGACACGGTGGATGTCACGCAGCGCCTCGGCCAGCCCGGCCATCAGGCGACGCAACTGGGCAGCGTCCATGGGGCCGTTCCGCTTCACCTGGTCGGAAAGCGTCGGTCCGGGAATGAACAGCGTCGCCATCCAGGGCCGTCCGGCCTCGGGATCGGCGTCCACAACGGAGGCGGTAAAGGCCCCGCTCACCCTCCGCGCCGCGGCCACCTCCTGCCGGAACCGCCCCCTGAACTCGGGGTCTTTGGCGAACTCGGCATGTACGACCTTCACCGCGAGCTTCATCCCCGAGGTGCTCCGCGCGATGTGCACGACGCCCATCCCACCGGACCCGAGGCACGACTCCAGACGGTAGTGACCGGCGTACTCGGGAAGTTCCGCTTCCGCGCCCGCTCCGGCGTTGCGCTGTGGCGCCATGGGACCACCCCCGTGCTGTTCGTCGGCGCGCGCGACGAACGGAGCCTAGTCGATGACTCGTACGAGCCAGAGGTGACTTGCTAGTCTCAGCGTGCGAGGTGCGTACATATGTTTCATGGCGTGATTTAGGGGAATCAACGGGGCCCCATGACAGTCATGGGGTTCAACGGGGGAGGGTTTCATGTCTGTTGACCGTGTCGAAGAGGTCGAGGGTGGCAACGAAGCGGAAGCCGTCACCACCGCGGACCTGCGCTACTACCCGGTCGCTCCCGGCGTCCGGCTCAACGTCCGCCGTGGTCCGGGCACGCAGTACAGCATCGTCCGCGTCCTGCCCGAGGGCGCGAGGGTCCCGATCTACTGCCAGACGCCGGGCACGACGGTGACGGGCCCCTACGGCACGTCCAACATCTGGGACAACATCGACAGCGGCGAGTTCGTCTCGGACGCCTACGTCAACACCGGCAGCGACGGTTACGTCGCCTCGCGCTGCGGCTGAGCCCCACCGGAGCCCGCGGCGACCCGGCGCCATAATCGACGCGTGAGCGACGATTCCGGCACCCCGGCCACCCCCGCGGGCTCCAACGGCACCCCCGCAGGCTCCAACGGCACCGGCACCCCGGGCCCCCGCCCCGAGCCCATCCGCTTCTTCGGCACGACCTGGGTGAACCACGACAACGGCTACACAACCCGCCGCATCGCAGCCGCCGCAGGCTCCCTCGCGGCCACGGTGGCCGCCTGCCTCATCCTCCGCTTCGCCTACGAAGGCCTCCAGATCGCCGACACCGGCAGTTTCGTCAACCTCCTGGTCGTCGCCATGTTCGCCGTCTGCACCGCACTCGCCTTCCGGCACACCTGGGACGCCTTCGGCCGGCGCCCCGACCCCGACCACCAGTCCTCCCTCCGCGGCCTCCTGGCCATCGGCTTCGTCGGCTCCCTCCTCGCCTATGCCATCCGCACCCTCGTCGAGGCCCCGGGCGAAAGGCTCCACCGCAAGGAGTACGCAGCGGCTCGCGAACGGCACGAGAAGCGGACGACGCGCCGCTCGGGCAGCCCTGCGAAGAAGAAGCGCCGGGGGAAGGGTTAGAGGCGGGGTGACCGGGGCGTGGACGGGGTGGGGGCGGTGGCGTCGGGGGCCGACGGTTCAGGCCGCCGCGGTGTGGCGGGTTCGCCCAGCCGACAGCGCGCCCCGCGCCCCTCCTACCGGGATCTCACCGCCACCGCCCCCCACCCCGTCCACCATGTCCGTATGACGGCTTCCTCCCACCTCACCCGAGCCCACTCCTTCAGCGCAGCCGCAGCCCAGTACGCCTCCAACCGCCCCTCCTACCCGCCCGCCCTCTTCGACGCGATCGAGGAACTCGCCGCCCGCCCCCTCACTGGCGCCCGCGTCGCAGACATCGGCGCCGGCACCGGCATAGCGACCGCCCTCCTGCACGCCCGCGGCGCGGACGTGATCGGTGTCGAACCAGGCGACGGCATGGCGGCCCAGTTCCACCGCACCAACCCCGGAATCCCCCTCGTCCGGGGCACCGGCAACGCCCTCCCTCTGGCCACCGCCTCCGTCGACTTCCTCACCTACGCCCAGGCATGGCACTGGACCGACCCGGACCGCTCGGTCCCAGAGGCGCTCCGCGTCCTGCGCCCCGGCGGTGCACTCGCCCTGTGGTGGAACACGTCCGCCCTGGACGTCCCCTGGATCGCGGCCCAAGCGCACCGCATCGGGCACGCCTTCGGCACCGATCCGGTCGTCGCTGCGAACGGTGCCAGCACCCGCGCCGCCGACCCCTCCGGCCACCTCGGCTTCGCCCACCGCGTGGTCCGCTGGAGCCGCCGCGTCTCCGTCGACACCCACCTGGCCAACATCGGCAGCCACTCGATCTTCCTGGTCCAGCCCGACGAGACCCGCACCGCCTTCCTGGCCGAGGAGAAACAGCACCTCCGGAGCCTCTTCCCCCACGGAACCATCGAGGAGACCTACGACGTGGAACTCCTCGTCGCCACCCACACCTGACCGGCACGGCGGCGCCCAGCGTGGCGCCGCCGCCGCACCCCCACGCCTCCCACTTCCCCGTGGCCCGACCAACTCCCTCCCCGCCCCCACACCACAGACGCCGCCACGTTCACGCATAGCGGCAGCGCGACGAGGAACCCGCCGAGGAAACAGAACAAATCCGCCGCGCCCACGGCACCGGTCACGCCAGGAGCACCGGTGGCGTCCCGGCAGCTGGTGTACCGGCTCGAAGCGCAGGAATCCGCAGGTCATCGCCGTATCGCCGTATCGCCGTATCGCCGCGTCGGCGCGTCGGCGCGGTTCGTGGCCGCACCCGGTGCCGACGGCAGGTCAGCTACTGCGCGACCGGGAGCCTTGTCTCACGGGGTGGCCGCCGCGCGGCTTACCGGAAAGCGTCGAGCAAGTTCGCTCACACCATGAAGCGGGACGCGACCGGAGCACCTCGCGCACAGAGCGGAGAAGCAGCGGAGGCACCCGCGAGAGAGCCGCACGGCCGCCGCCCGGGGAGCAGACGACCGGAGTCCTCGGCCCCAACACGCGCCCCCGCACCCAAACTCGCTCGCCGGCGCCGACTCACGCGCCGACTGGCCCTCTCCGCGCTCACCCCACCCCACCCCACCCCACCCCACCCCACCCCAGGCCTGCCTCGCCGCACGCCCCGCCCCGTGGTGCACACCCGCCCCCGTGATGCCCGCCCTTGCGATGAGCACCCCGTGACCCATGCCGCCATGACCACGCAACCGCCTCAAGGCAGGCGAGGCCCCCGCCTGAGCGCACGCCTCACCGACACCCAACCTAGACACCCAACCTTGACGCCCACCCCCCACCAGAGGATTATTCACCACATGATGAATTACACGCCGGGCCCACCCGACACGACACCGAAGGCGACCGCGATCCACGCCGCCGACCTCACCGTCGTCCGCGGCCCCCGAACGGTCCTGCGCAGCCTCGACTTCACGGTCCCGCCCGGCCAGATCACCGGCCTGCTCGGCCCCTCCGGGTGCGGCAAGTCGACGCTCATGCGGGCGATCGTCGGCACCCAGGCCAGGGTCACGGGCACCCTGGAGGTCCTGGGGCGCCCGGCCGGCCACCCCACCCTCCGCACCCGCATCGGCTACGTCACCCAGGCCCCGTCGGTCTACGACGACCTCACCATCCGCCAGAACCTGGCCTACTTCGCGGCGATCCTGAACCCGGGCCGCGCGGCCGCAGAGCACCGCCACGAAAACGTCACCCGAGCCATCGCCGACGTCGACCTGACCAGCCACGCCGACGTCCTGGCCGGCAACCTCTCCGGCGGCCAGCGCAGCCGGGTCTCCCTCGCGGTGGCGCTCCTCGGTACCCCCGAACTCCTGGTCCTGGACGAACCGACGGTAGGCCTGGACCCGGTGCTCCGCCGCGACCTCTGGAACCTCTTCCACGACATCGCGGCCACACGCGGCGCAACCCTCCTCATCTCCTCCCACGTCATGGACGAGGCCGAGCGCTGCCACCGCCTCCTGCTGATGCGCGAGGGCGAGATCCTCGCCGACGACACCCCGGACGCCCTCCGCACCCGTACCGGATCCGAGACGGTCGAGGCGGCCTTCCTGCACCTGGTGGACGCGGCGATCGCGGCGGCCCGTACGAAGGAGACGACGCGATGAGCACGACCACGATGCGTACGACGATGAAGCCCGCCCCCACCAGCGCCCTGAACGTCTCCCGCACCACCGCCACCGCAGCGCGGGTCCTCGGCCAGCTCCGCCACGACCCGCGCACGATCGCGCTGATGATCCTGATCCCGTGCGTGATGCTGTTCCTGCTGCGCTACGTGTTCGACGGCAGCGCGCGCACATTCGACAGCATCGGAGCGTCGCTGCTGGGGATCTTCCCCCTCATCACGATGTTCCTGGTCACGTCGATCGCCACGCTCCGCGAACGCACCTCCGGCACGCTCGAACGCCTCCTCGCCATGCCCCTGGGCAAAGGCGACCTGATCGCGGGCTACGCCCTGGCCTTCGGCACGCTGGCCATCATCCAGTCGGCGCTGGCGACGGGCCTGGCGCTCTGGTTCCTGGGCCTGGACGTCACCGGCTCCCCGTGGCTCCTGCTCCTGGTGGCCCTCCTCGACGCCCTCCTGGGCACGGCCCTCGGCCTCTTCGTCTCGGCCTTCGCGGCCTCCGAATTCCAGGCGGTCCAGTTCATGCCGGCAGTGATCTTCCCTCAGCTCCTCCTCTGCGGCCTCTTCACCCCCCGCGACAACATGCACCCCGCCCTGGAAGCCATCTCCAACGTCCTCCCCATGTCCTACGCCGTCGACGGCATGAACGAAGTGCTCAAACACACCGACATGACAGCCGACTTCGTCCGAGACGCCCTCATCGTCGCCGGCTGCGCCCTCCTGGTCCTCACCCTCGGCGCCGCCACCCTCCGCCGCCGAACCACCTGACACCCTCGCCCGCCGCCCCCCCCCGTTCCGTCTTTCAGCCCGTCCGGCTTCTCCGCCCGGGGCCGCTCGGCGTCTTCCAGCCCGTCCGGCGTTTGAGGACGAGGCCGTTCAGGCCGATGGAGCCCAGGCGGGGCCAGGGGGCGAAGCCCCGGTGGGTTCAGAGGGCGGAGCCCCGGTGGGGTGCAGGGGCGGAGCCCCGCGGGGGGCCAGGGCGCGGAGCCCCGGTGGGTTCAGAGGGCGAAGCCCAGCGGGGGTCCAGGGGGCGAAGCCCCTTGGCGGGGTCGAAGGGGCGGAGCCCCTTCAGGATGGGACGGGTAGGGGCGGCGGGGGCGAACCCCATCAACGGCCACCAGACAGCGCACCCCCGGCCCCCGGCCCCCCGGCCCCCCGGGCCCCCGGCCCCCCGGGCCCCCGGCCCCCCCGGGCCCCCGGCCCCCCGGGCCCCCGGCCCCCCGGGCCCCCGGCCCCCCGGGCCCCCGGCCCTCCGACATCCCGCCCACCGGACACCCACCCCCCACCCCCACCCCAAATGCGAGGATGACCCCGGACGACAACCCCCGGAGGGCACCCCAACCATGACCCAGAAAGTCGCAGTCCTCGGCACCGGCAAAATCGGCGAAGCCCTGCTCAGCGGAATGATCCGAGCCGGCTGGACCCCGGCCGACCTCTTGGTCACCGCCCGCCGCCAGGAACGGGCCGGAGAACTCCGCACCCGCTACGGCGTCACCCCGGTCACCAACCCGGAAGCCGCCAAGACCGCCGACACCCTCATCCTCACGGTCAAACCGCAGGACATGGGCACCCTCCTCGACGAACTCGCCCCCCACGTCCCCAACGACCGCCTGGTCATCAGCGGAGCCGCCGGCATCCCCACCTCCTTCTTCGAGAACCGCCTGGCCGCCGGCACCCCGGTCGTCCGCGTCATGACGAACACCCCGGCCCTGGTCGACGAGGCCATGTCGGTCATCTCCGCAGGCACCCACGCCAGCGAAGCCGACCTCGCCCACGCCGAGGAAATCTTCGGCGCCGTCGGGAAGACCCTCCGCGTCCCGGAGGCCCAGCAGGACGCCTGCACGGCCCTCTCCGGCTCGGGACCGGCGTACTTCTTCTATCTCGTCGAAGCGATGACGGACGCCGGCATCCTGCTTGGCCTGCCCCGTGACAAGGCCCACGACCTGATCGTCCAGTCCGCGATCGGCGCGGCGACGATGCTCCGCGACAGCGGCGAACACCCGGTCAAGCTGCGCGAGAACGTCACCTCCCCGGCCGGCACCACTATCAGCGCCATCCGCGAACTTGAGAACCACGGCGTACGAGCCGCCCTCATCGCCGCCCTCGAAGCCGCCCGCGACCGCAGCCGCGAACTGGCCTCCGGCAACAACGGCTGACAGGCGCTCGCCACCACCACCAACCGAGCCCGGGCTCCCCGCACCACGGGAATCCGCCCCCGCCCTCGAAGACGCCACCCGTGTCGGAAGTTGTCGACCGCTCATCGCGACGGACGTCTTGTCCCACCCTCAGGCGCATGCTTAACGTCGGACGAAACAGCGGAAAGCGCTTTCCCCCCGGCCTTCCTGAGGTGCTTCTATGCCATCCAGCTCCACCTCCATCTCCACCTCCCCCCTCCGAGCAGCAGTCGTCGGCACCGGCGCCATCGTCACCGGCAGCCACCTCCCCGCCCTCCGCGCCCACGCCGACCGCATCGAACTGGTAGCCGCCGTCGACGTGGACGCCACCCGCCTCTCGGAATTCCAGAAGCTGGCCGGTGAGCGGGTCACCGGCTACCACGACCTGCCCACCATGCTGGACACCGAGCACCCCGACCTCGTCCTCATCGGCACCCCACCCGCCCTCCACCAGCAGCAGACCCTCGCCGCCCTCAAGTCCGGCGCCTGGGCCCTGTGCGAGAAACCGCTCACCCTCTCCCTCGCCGAATACGACGCACTCGCCGCCGCCGAGGAAGCCACCGGCGCCTACGCCTCCGTCGTCTTCCAGCACCGCTACGGCTCTGGCGCCGTCCACGCCCGCGACCTCATCCAGGACGGCACCCTCGGCACCCCACGGGTAGCCCACTGCCAGACCACCTGGCACCGCGACGCCGCCTACTACGCCGTACCGTGGCGCGGCCGCTGGGCCTCCGAGGGCGGTGGCCCCACCATGGGCCACGGCATTCACCAGTACGACCTCCTCCTGCACCTCCTCGGCGACTGGACCGAGATCCGCGCGATGGCCGCCCGCCTCGTGCACGACACGGAGAGCGAGGACGTCTCCACCGCCCTCGTCCGGTTCGCGAACGGCGCCCTAGCCACCGTCGTCAACAGCGTCCTGTCACCCGACGAGGTCAGCCGTATCCGCATCGACTGCGACCGCGCCACCGTCGAACTCACCCACCTCTACGGCCACTCCAACACCGACTGGACCTACACCCCCTCTCCCGCAGCCACTCCCATTCCACCACCCGCCACTGACACTCCCAGCTCCCACACGGCCCAGCTCGGCGCCCTCCTCGACGCCCACGACCAGGGCGTACGGCCCCCGGGCAGCGGCGCCGAAGCCCGCCGCACCCTCGAATTCGCCGCCGCCCTCTACAAGTCGGCCTTCACCGGGGCGACCGTCCGGGCCGGCGAGATCACGCCCGGCGACCCGTACTACTCCGCGATGCACGGCAACCACCCGGAATGGAGCCCCAAGTGACCGCCTCCCGCACCGCCGAGCCCCGGATCCAGGTGACCCACGTCCACGGCGAACGCATCACGGTCACATGCGGTGATGTCCAGCTGATGGCGTACGTCTACAAGCCCGACCCCGATCCCTACGAGTCCCGCAAGCCGTACATCCACCCCTTGCGCACCCTCTCCGGGCACCCGGTCTCGGGCTACCGACCCAACGACCACCGCTGGCACAAGGGCCTGCAGATGACCGCCAGCCACCTCTCCGGCCAGAACTTCTGGGGCGGCCACTCCTACATCCACGGCGAGGGCTACCTCCCGCTACCTGACCGCATCGGCTCCATGCGCCACGACGGCTTCGACACCTTCGACGTCTCCGGCGACCGCCTCTCCTTCACCGAGCACCTCACCTGGATCGAGAACCAGGGCGCCGAATGGGCCCGCGAGACCCGCACGGTCACCCTCAACGACGTGGACGAGGCCTCCGGCTCATGGACCCTCGACTGGTCCATCCACCTGACCAACACCCGCGCGGACGGCGAACCCCTGACCTTCGGCTCCCCGACCACCGCCGGCCGAGAGCACGCCGGCTACACCGGCCTGCACTGGCGCGGCCCCCGCGACTTCACCGGCGGCCGCGCCTTCGGCCCCGACAACCCGGACGACCGCGACGCCTCCGACGACCTCATGGGCACCCAGTCCCCCTGGCTCGCCTTCACCGCCGAACACGACGACGTCGACGGCCACTCCACGCTCGTCTTCGCCCACGCTCCGGAGAACGAGAACGCCATCCACCCCTCCCACTGGTTCGTCCGCTCCCAGCCCATCCCCACCGT
Source organism: Streptomyces blattellae (assembly GCF_009709555.1). Taxonomy (GTDB): domain Bacteria; phylum Actinomycetota; class Actinomycetes; order Streptomycetales; family Streptomycetaceae; genus Streptomyces; species Streptomyces blattellae. The sequence goes on from NZ_WJBG01000182.1 coordinate 164,134, forward strand.
CGCCTTCTCCTGGGCGTTCCACGAGGAGTTCGCACTGCCGCCGGGGGAGTCCTTCTCGTACCGCTACCGGATCCTCGTCGCCGACGGCGCCTGGGACACCGCGCGCGTGGCGGCCCGACTGAAGGAGCTGAACTGGTGACACTCCCCGACACACCCCCACTCCCCGGCGGCATCGCCCTCTCGCATCTCTCTCCGTACGACTGGCAGGCCGCCGACGGCGTCTGCGGCGGCAGCCCTCACCTCCACCTCGTCTGCACCGAGGCCTACGTCGTCACCGGTGGTACCGGCAGCGTGCAGACCCTCAGCCCCGACGGCTACCGCGAACTCCCGCTCCAAGCAGGCACAGTCGCCTGGTTCACCCCTGGCACCGTCCACCGCATGGTCCAGGGCGATGGCCTCCGCATCACCGTCCTGATGCAGAACAGCGGCCTGCCCGAAGCCGGCGACGCCGTCTTCACCTTCCCTCCCGACCACCTGGACGACCCCGACCGCTACGCCGCCGCAGCCACCCTCCCGCCCCCTGACAGCCCCGACATCGAGGCCGCCGCCCGCAACCGCCGCGACCTCGCCGTCGAGGGCTACCTCACCCTGCGTGAATCCCTCCGCGCCGGCGACTGCGCCCCGTACCGTGCCTTCCAGGAAGCCGCAGCCCGCCTGGTCGCCCCCAAGGTCGCCGCCTGGCGCGGCATCTGGGAACGCGGCGCCCTCGCCGCCGCCCGACACACCGCCACCCAACTCGACGCCCTCGCCACCGGCACCGCCAGCGACTACCTCGCCACAGCCACCGCCCTGAGCACCGCCCCCCTCCGCCTCGGCGGCTACGGCATGTGCGGCCGCCGCGACGAATACCAACTCCCCAGCGGCTGACAGCGAGTCCCAGACAGTTCCTCAGCGTCAGAGGAGAACGGCCGCCGAAGCGGCGGCCGTTGCCCCTGCCCGGACCCAAGTTGACACGCCCAGACCCGGTACGTAGTGTTCTCCGAGTTGTCCGACGTGAGCGCCGACTCCGGTCGGTCCCCGGACAGCCATTCCGTAAGTATCAAGCCACTACTCGACGAGCAGTGATCATTCTGCCGTCGCTTCATTGGTGTGTGTATTTACGAAATGAGGAATCCGCGTTCGAGAGATCGCAAGCCCCCGATTAGCTCGGGAGCGAGGAATCCGCTAAAGTCTCACTCGTCGGAACGGCCCAACGGCCGGGAAGGCGAAGCCCGCTGACTGGGAATCAGGCCCGAAAGGATCTGATAGAGTCGGAAACGCAAGACCGAAGGGAAGCGCC
>NZ_WJBG01000183.1 GCF_009709555.1 Streptomyces blattellae
CTACTTCACCGGCTCCGGCTCCGGCGCGCTCTCCGTCTCGGCCGAGTCCGCCGGGTCCACCGGCGTCTTCACGGAGTCCAGCAGCAGCTGGGCGACGTCGACGACCTGGATGGACTCCTTGGCCTTGCCGTCGTTCTTCCTGCCGTTGACCGAGTCCGTGAGCATCACCAGGCAGAACGGGCAGGCCGTCGACACGATGTCCGGGTTCACCGACAGCGCCTCATCGACACGCTCGTCGTTGATGCGCTTGCCGATCCGCTCCTCCATCCACATCCGCGCACCACCGGCGCCGCAGCAGAAGCCGCGCTCCTTGTGGCGGTGCATCTCCTCGTTCCTGAGGCCCGGCACCTTGGCGATGATCTCGCGCGGCGGCGTGTAGATCTTGTTGTGGCGGCCCAGGTAGCAGGGGTCGTGGTACGTGATGATGCCCTCGACCGGCGTGACCGGGATCAGCTTGCCCTCGTCGACGAGGTGCTGGAGCAGCTGGGTGTGGTGGATGACCTCGTAGTCGCCGCCGATCTGCGGGTACTCGTTGCCGAGGGTGTTGAGGCAGTGCGGGCAGGTGGCGACGATCTTCTTCGCCGACTTCGGCTTCCTGGACTCCGGCGTGACGTTGCCGTCCTCGTCCGTCTCCTCGCCGAACGCCATGTTCAGCGCCGCGACGTTCTCCATGCCGAGCTCCTGGAACAGCGGCTCGTTGCCCAGGCGGCGGGCGGAGTCACCGGTGCACTTCTCGTCGCCGCCCATGATCGCGAACTTGACGCCCGCGATGTGCAGCAGCTCCGCGAAGGCCTTCGTCGTTTTCTTTGCGCGGTCCTCCAGGGCGCCCGCGCAGCCGACCCAGTACAGGTACTCGACCTCGGACAGGTCCTCGATGTCCTTGCCGACGACCGGGACCTCGAAGTCGACCTCCTTGAGCCACTCCAGGCGCTGCTTCTTCGCCAGGCCCCAGGGGTTGCCCTTCTTCTCCAGGTTCTTGAGCATCGTGCCCGCCTCGGACGGGAACGCGGACTCGATCATCACCTGGTAGCGGCGCATGTCGACGATGTGGTCGACGTGCTCGATGTCGACCGGGCACTGCTCCACGCAGGCGCCGCAGGTGGTGCAGGACCACAGGACGTCCGGGTCGACGACGCCGCCCATGGCGAAGCCACTGTCAGATACAGCCTCTCCAGCCTCGACGGTGCCGATGAGGGGGCGCTCGGCCTCCGCGAGGGCGGCGGCGGGCACCGAGGCGAGCTGCTCCTCGGACGCCTTCTCCTCGCCCTCCGTCGTCTTGCCGCCACCGGCCAGCAGATACGGCGCCTTGGCGTGCGCGTGGTCCCGCAGCGACATGATCAGCAGCTTGGGAGAGAGCGGCTTGCCGGTGTTCCAGGCCGGGCACTGCGACTGGCAGCGTCCGCACTCGGTGCAGGTGGAGAAGTCCAGCAGGCCCTTCCAGGAGAACTGCTCGACCTGGGAGACACCGAAGACGTCGTCCTCACCGGGGTCGGTGAAGTCGATCGGCTTGCCGCCGGACGTCATCGGCTGGAGGGCACCGAGGGCCGTCTCGCCGGTGGCGTTGCGCTTGAACCAGATGTTCGGGAAGGCCAGGAAGCGGTGCCAGGCGACGCCCATGTTGGTGTTGAGCGAGACCACGATCATCCAGATGAACGAGGTGCTGATCTTCACCATCGCGACGAGGTAGACCAGGTTCTGCAGCGCGGTCAGGCTGAGGCCCTTGAAGGCCAGCACCAGCGGATACGAGGCGAAGTACGCGGCCTCGTAGTGCTCCACGTGGTGGATCGCGCCCTCCAGGCCGCGCAGCACGTAGATCGCGAGGCCGATGGTGAGGATGACGTACTCGACGAAGTACGCCTGGCCGGACTTGGAGCCGGCGAAACGGGACTTGCGGCCGGCCCGGGACGGCAGGCTCAGCAGGCGGATGACCATCAGCACGGCGATGCCCAGGACCGTCATCACGCCGATGAACTCGATGTACATCTCGAACGGCAGGAACCCGCCGATGACCGGCAGCGTCCAGTCGGCCTGGAAGAGCTGGCCGAAGGCCTGGGCGAGGGTCGGCGGCAGCGTCAGGAAGCCGACCGCCACGAACCAGTGGGCGACGCCGACGATGCCCCACCGGTTCATCCGGGTGTGGCCGAGGAACTCCCGCACCAGCGTCACACTGCGCGCGTAGGGGTTGTCGGTCCGGCTCCCGGCGGGTACAGGCTGGCCCAGCCTGAAGTACCGGACGAACTGGCCGACGGCGCGCGCGGCCAGCGCCACGCCGACCACGGTCAGAACCAGCGACACGATGATCGCGGCGAGCTGCATTTCGGGGCTCCTCGGGCCTGCGAGGGGTTCTTCGAGCGGGATTACTAAGCGGTAACTTATGTGGTCCGTCTGAGACTACCCATATCTTCCGCCGCACTGTAGCCAGGTGCACCGTGATCTGGGTCGCTGAGGGTTGCCTCAGGAGATGACCGTGTTATTCGTACCAAAATAGGCAATTTATGACTAATTTAGGTCTGTGATCTACGGGATCGTCGCAGCCTCCGCCGCCTTCCTCCTCGCCGCCGTCCTCGCCGCACTGCTGCGGATGCCCGCCCAGCGGATCGGGCTGCTCGACCGGCGCTGGCAGCGACCCGTGCCCGTGGTCGGCGGGGTGGCCGTCGTCGTCGCGACCTGTGCGGTGGCCGGCGCGGGGAACTGGACGCGGTACGCGCCCCTGGGGGACGGGGTCGGCCGGCTGGTCGTGGCCGCCGCCGTCGTCGCCGGGATCGGGCTGATCGCCGACTTCAGACGGGTCAAGCTGCGGTTCCTGGTCGGCGGTACGGCGATCGCGGCGGCCTGTGTGGTGCCGTACGGCGAGACCGGGCTCCTCGTCGGAGTGCTCGCCGTCGGGTGGATCGTCTTCGTCGCCGTCGGGTTCCGGGCGCTGGACCACGCGGACGCGCTGGCGGGGACCGTCGGGGTGGTGACCGCCTTCGGGGCCGGGGCCGTCGCCGCGGCCGAGGTCATGGACGGGCTCGCGGTGCTGCTCAGCGTGCTGGCCGCCGCGCTGACCGGGTTCCTCATGCACAACTGGCCGCCCGCGCGCGTGGCGCTCGGCTCGTGCGGGTCGCTGTTCACCGGGTTCCTGCTCGCCTCGACGGCCGTGTTCACGCGGGCCGGCGGCGATCCGGTGTCCGACGCGGGCGTGCTGTTCTCCCTCGCCGCCGTGGCCGCCGCCGACGTCGTCCTCGTACTGCTGTCCCGCCGCTTCGCCGGGCGGCCCCTGCTGCGGCGCGGGCCCGACCATCTCGCGCACCGGCTGCGGCGGCTCGGGCTCACCCCGCAGGGGTCGGTGGTCATCCTCGCCCTCTGCGCCTTCTCGGCGGTGCTCGTCGGGGTGCTGGTGCATGTCGGGTGGGTGGTCGAGTCCGCGGTGGTGTGGGTGGCGGGGGGTGCCGTGGTGGTCGTGGTGGGACTGCTCGGGGTGCCTGTCTACGGACCTCGCCGGTCGGCGTCCCCGCAGGTCACGACCCAGTTGCGTGTAAGGAACGGATAAGAGTTGAGCCTCACGGACTCAGGTCTGTTGACCCATTTCCCGGCTTCGTGCACACTTGAGTCCGTTCCACTCAAGTCAGCTGGAGGAATCAACCATGGCACGTGCGGTCGGCATCGACCTGGGCACGACTAACTCCGTCGTCAGCGTTCTGGAGGGCGGCGAGCCCACCGTCATCACCAACGCCGAGGGCGCCAGGACCACGCCGTCCGTCGTCGCCTTCGCGAAGAACGGTGAGGTGCTCGTCGGCGAGGTGGCCAAGCGCCAGGCGGTCACCAACGTGGACCGGACCATCCGTTCCGTGAAGCGCCACATGGGCACGGACTGGAAGATCCAGCTGGACGGGAAGGACTTCAACCCGCAGCAGATCTCCGCGTTCATCCTGCAGAAGCTGAAGCGCGACGCCGAGTCCTACCTGGGCGAGAAGGTGACGGACGCCGTCATCACCGTACCCGCCTACTTCAACGACTCCGAGCGTCAGGCGACCAAGGAAGCCGGTGAGATCGCCGGTCTCAACGTCCTCCGCATCGTCAACGAGCCCACCGCGGCGGCTCTCGCCTACGGCCTCGACAAGGACGACCAGACGATCCTCGTCTTCGACCTCGGCGGCGGCACCTTCGACGTGTCCCTGCTGGAGATCGGCGACGGCGTCGTCGAGGTGAAGGCCACCAACGGTGACAACCACCTCGGTGGTGACGACTGGGACCAGCGCATCGTCGACTACCTGGTCAAGCAGTTCGCGTCCGGTCACGGAGTGGACCTGGGCAAGGACAAGATGGCCCTGCAGCGCCTCCGCGAGGCCGCCGAGAAGGCCAAGATCGAGCTGTCCTCCTCCACCGAGACCTCGATCAACCTGCCGTACATCACCGCCTCCGCCGAGGGCCCGCTGCACCTGGACGAGAAGCTCACCCGGGCCCAGTTCCAGCAGCTGACGGCCGACCTGCTTGAGCGCTGCAAGACCCCGTTCTTCAACGTGATGAAGGACGCCGGCGTCTCCATCAACGAGATCGACCACGTCGTCCTCGTCGGTGGCTCCACCCGTATGCCCGCCGTCGCCGACCTCGTCCGCGAGCTGACCGGCGGCAAGGACGCCAACAAGGGCGTCAACCCGGACGAGGTCGTCGCCATCGGCGCCGCCCTGCAGGCCGGTGTTCTCAAGGGCGAGGTCAAGGACGTCCTGCTCCTCGACGTGACCCCGCTGTCCCTCGGTATCGAGACCAAGGGCGGCATCATGACGAAGCTCATCGAGCGGAACACGACGATCCCGACCAAGCGGTCCGAGATCTTCACCACCGCCGAGGACAACCAGCCGTCCGTGCAGATCCAGGTCTACCAGGGCGAGCGCGAGATCGCGGCGTACAACAAGAAGCTCGGGATGTTCGAGCTGACCGGTCTGCCGCCGGCCCCGCGCGGTGTCCCGCAGATCGAGGTCGCCTTCGACATCGACGCCAACGGCATCATGCACGTGACCGCGAAGGACCTGGGCACGGGCAAGGAGCAGAAGATGACCGTCACCGGCGGCTCCTCGCTGCCGAAGGACGAGGTCGACCGGATGCGCCAGGAGGCCGAGAAGTACGCGGAGGAGGACCACGCCCGCCGCGAGGCCGCCGAGAGCCGCAACCAGGGCGAGCAGCTCGTCTACCAGACGGAGAAGTTCCTCAAGGACAACGAGGACAAGGTCCCGGGCGAGATCAAGACCGAGGTCGAGGCCTCCGTCGAGGAGCTGAAGGAAGCCCTCAAGGGCGAGGACACCGCCGTCATCCGTACCGCCACCGAGAAGGTCGCGGCCGTCTCGCAGAAGCTCGGCCAGGCCATGTACGCCGACGCGCAGGCCGGGCAGGCCGCCGCGGGCGGTCCCGAGGACGCCACCGGCGGTGGTACCGGTGCCAGGGCGGACGACGACGTGGTGGACGCCGAGATCGTGGACGACGAGCGCAAGGACGGTGCGGCGTGACCGAGGAGACCCCGGGCTTCGAGGAGAAGCCCGACGTCCCCTCCGGCGCGACCCCCGACGACGCCGAGCCGAAGGCCGCTCCCGAGGAGGGGGCGGCCCCGGCCGGGGACGTGGACGAAAGTGCGGGCCTGCTGGCCCAGCTGGACCAGGCGCGTACGGCGCTCGGTGAGCGCACGGCTGACCTCCAGCGGCTCCAGGCCGAGTTCGCGAACTACCGCCGCCGGGTCGAGCGCGACCGGATCGCGGTCAAGGAGATCGCCATCGCGAACCTCCTGACCGAACTCCTGCCGGTGCTCGACGACATCGGCCGCGCCCGGGACCACGGCGAGTTCGTCGGCGGATTCAAGTCCGTCGGGGAGTCGCTGGAGACCGTCGCGGCGAAGATGGGGCTGCAGCAGTTCGGCAAGGAGGGCGAGCCCTTCGACCCGACGATCCACGAGGCGCTGATGCACTCCTACGCGCCCGATGTCACGGAGACGACCTGCGTCGCGATCCTCCAGCCGGGGTATCGCATCGGCGAGCGCACCATCCGCCCCGCGCGGGTGGCCGTCGCCGAACCCCAGCCGGGGGCGCAGACGGTCAAGGCCGAGGACGCGTCCGAGGCCGCCGAGGAGAAGGACAACGGCCCTGAGGAGGGCTGAGGCAGACGCTGAGCGGAAGGAGGGACGTCGAGGATGAGCACCAAGGACTTCATCGAGAAGGACTACTACAAGGTCCTCGGCGTCCCCAAGGACGCCACCGAAGCCGAGATCAAGAAGGCGTACCGCAAGCTCGCCCGCGAGTACCACCCGGACGCCAACAAGGGCAACGCCAAGGCCGAGGAACGCTTCAAGGAGATCTCCGAGGCGAACGACATACTCGGCGACCCCAAGAAGCGCAAGGAGTACGACGAGGCGCGCACCCTCTTCGGGAACGGCGGGTTCCGTCCCGGACCGGGCGCGGGCGGCGGCAACTTCAACTTTGACCTGGGCGACCTCTTCGGCGGCGGCCCCCAGGGCGGCGGGTCGGGTTCCGGCGGCTCGGGAGGCTTCGGCGGCGGAATCGGTGATGTCTTCGGGGGCCTGTTCAACCGCGGCGGCGCCACCACCCGGACCCAGCCGCGACGCGGCCAGGACATCGAGTCCGAGGTCACCCTCAGCTTCACCGAGGCGATCGAGGGCGCGACGGTCCCGCTGCGGATGTCCTCGCAGTCCCCCTGCAAGGCCTGTTCGGGCACCGGCGACGCGAACGGCAACCCGCGGGTCTGCCCGACCTGTGTGGGCACCGGCCAGGTGGCCCGGGGTTCGGGCGGCGGCTTCTCGCTCACCGACCCCTGCCCGGACTGCAAGGGCCGCGGCCTGATCGCGGAGAACCCCTGCGAGATCTGCAAGGGCAGCGGTCGCGCCAAGTCGTCGCGGACGATGCAGGTCCGTATCCCGGCCGGGGTGTCGGACGGCCAGCGCATCCGGCTGCGCGGCAAGGGCGCACCCGGTGAACGGGGCGGCCCGGCAGGCGACTTGTATGTGGTCGTCCACGTCGACGCCCACCCGGTGTTCGGCCGCAAGGACGACAACCTCACCGTCACCGTCCCGGTCACGTTCACCGAGGCCGCCCTCGGCGGCGAGGTCCGGGTCCCCACCCTCGGCGGCCCGCCGGTCACCCTGAAGCTGCCGCCGGGCACGCCCAACGGCCGCACCATGCGGGCGCGGGGCAAGGGCGCGGTCCGCAAGGACGGTACCCGCGGCGACCTGTTGGTCACCGTCGAGGTAAGTGTCCCGAAGGACCTGACGGGGAAGGCTCGTGACGCACTGGAGGCGTATCGCGAGGCGACCGCGGGCGAGGACCCGCGGGCGGAGCTGTTCCAGGCCGCGAAGGGAGCTTGATGGAGATGGACGGCCGTCGGCGCAACCCGTATGAACTGACCGAGGAGACCCCGGTCTACGTCATCTCGGTGGCGGCCCAGCTGTCCGGCCTGCACCCGCAGACCCTGCGTCAGTACGACCGCCTGGGCCTGGTCTCCCCGGACCGCACCGCCGGCCGGGGCCGCCGCTACTCGGCCCGCGACATCGAACTGCTGCGCACCGTGCAGCAGTTGTCGCAGGACGAGGGCATCAACCTGGCCGGCATCAAGCGCATCATCGAACTGGAGAACCAGGTCGCCGCCCTCCAGTCGCGCGTGGCCGAGCTGCAAGCGGCCCTCGACGGGGCCGCCGCGGCGATGCAGCAGCGGGAGGCGGCGGTGCATGCGTCGTACCGCCGTGATCTGGTGCCGTACCAGGAAGTCCAGCAGACGAGCGCGCTGGTGGTGTGGCGGCCGAAGAAGACCAAGGACTGAGCCTGGACTGAGCCTGGACTGAGCGCGTGTGAGGGTGGAAGGGGCCCGGAGGTTCGGTGAGAACCTCCGGGCCCCTTTCGCGTGTCACATGGCGTGAGCGTCGGCTCAGGTGAACATCCAGGTGCCCACCGGCGCCGACTCGGTGCCGTCCGCGTAGACGGCCGTGACCTTGTAGAAGACCGTGCTGTCCGAGGGCGCGGTCGTGTCGGTGAACCGGTAGTAGTCGGTGGCCTGGGTGTCGAACTGCTGGACGTAGGTGTGCGTGGAGTTGTCCCAGCGGTAGACGCGGAGGGCGGTCGCGGTGCCGTATGTGTCCGCGGCCTCGTTGTAGGACAGGTAGATCTCGCCGTACGCACTGTCCGTGGTGAGGATGTCCGAGGTCTCGGCGTAGGTCTGGTCGGGCGTCATGTTGAACTCGTTGACGTCGACGGTGGTCGCCGAGGCGACGTCGAGGGCGTTGCCGTTCGCGTCGACGGCGACGACGGCGTAGCGCAGGTTCTCGTCGTCGGGCAGGTTCGGATCCCGGTTGGCGGACTGCGACGAGCCGAACGGCAGACTGTCGGTGATGTTCGTGTACGCCGTCCAGACGCCGTCGGTGTTCTGGCTCCGGTAGACCTCGTAGTGGTCGAAGTCGGCGGCGGTGCTGTCGTCCCAGTCGAGGAGGATGCCGTTCTCGGCGGACGTCGCGGTCAGCCCGGTCACCGTGCCGGGGGGCGTGCGGTCGCCCAGGTGCTCGACGGTGACGGAGGCCGAGGCGGGGCCCAGGTTGCCGTCGTCGTCCTCGGCCCGGACGTGGTAGGTGTACGTCGTGCCGGGTTCGACGTCGTGGTCCACGAACTCACCGCTGGCATCGCCGATGTAGGCACCGTCGCGGTAGACCCGGAAGGTCTCCAGGTCGGCGTCCTGATCCCGGTTCCAGGACCAGGTCAGGGTGACGTCGTGCTCGTTGGAGGTGGCCGCCAGGTCGGTCGGGACGAAGGCCGGCGCGGTGGTGTCGTACGTCTCGAACTCGGCGGTGCCGGAGACGGCCGACTCGTTGCCGTGCGTGTCGACGGCGGTGACGACGTAGTAGTACCAGTCGCCGGTCTGGGGCGGAGTGTCCTGGAAGGCGGCGCTGGACGGGGTGCCGACCAGGTTCTCGGCGGTCGGCGCGACGGGCTTGGACGTCGAGCGGTACACCCGGTAACCGGCGATGTCGGACTCGCTGTTGCCGTCCCAGTACAGCTTCACCGAGGTGACCATGCCGATGGCCCAGTTGTCCTCCACGCCGGTGGGTGCGGCGGGGGCGGAGGTGTCGACGGTGGTGACGGCCCGGTCGGCCGAGCCGGCGGACTGGTTGCCCGCCTTGTCGTGGGCGCGGACCTCGTAGTAGTAGGTCGCTCCGTTCTTGGGGAGGGTCGTGTCGGTGTAGGAGGTGGCCGTGGTGGTGGTCAGTCTCGTCCAGGTGCCGTTCAGCCGGCGGTAGACCTTGTAGCCCGCGAGGTCCATCTCCTTGTTCTTGGCCCAGGTGAGCTTGGCCTTGCCGGTCGCCTTGTCGTACGACACCGAAGTGCCCGTCGGGGCAAGGGGCTTGACCTTGTCGACGCTCGCCGACGTCCTCGGTGTGTACGTGAACTTGACCTTGGCGGCGCCGGTCCAGTTGACGTAGTCGATCCGCAGGGAGTGCTTGCCCTTGGGGATGGTGAGGTTGACGGTCTTGGAACGCGAACTCGTCGTGTTCGACCAGAGGTTGATCTTCCGGACGCCGTCCAGGTAGACGCGGATCCCGTCCGTGCCCGAGACGCCCAGCGCGAAGGGACCGCCGGAGCCGAAGTCACGGGTGACGGTCCAGCGGACGCCGAAGTTGTTGCTCGGCAGACCCGCGGCGGGGGCGCCGCTCCAGCTCTGGTCGATCGCGTTGTCGCAGTCGGTCTTCTTCGGGGTGCCGGAGAAGCCGGTGTTCGCGAAGAACTGGCGCTTGAAGACGGGGGAGGTGCAGGTGACGGCGGCGGAGGCAGGGGCGACGGCAGCGGTGAGCAGGCTGCCGGCGGTGGCGAGCACGACGGCGGTCGCGGTCGCGGCCGCGGCGGTCGTGCGTCTGGCTGGGTTCATTCAGTCCTCGGGTCGGGATCGGAACGACGTAAAGAAGCTGCCGTGATCACGACTCGCGAGGAATGGAGTTGGTTGTACGGATCTCCGCTCCTTTCTTGAAGGGTGTCGAATGGAGGGGTCGTAAAGGTGACTTGAAGGCGAATCTCCTGCGTCTTCACAAGTAAGCGGAGGGTGATGTTGCCATCTCGTTAAGTGGTTCCGCTTGACGTCGACGGGCGCGTACGCGTTGGCTTTTTCAGCCACCTGGGTCGCAATGCCGCGCCCACGTCCGCAAGACATCAGAAGTGAGCACCTCCATGCGTCGTACCGCCATAGCTCTGGTCGCGTCCACGGTGACCCTGTCACTCGCCTCCTGTGGCGTACTCAACGCATCCAGCGAGGCCGGTGACGCGAGCCCGACCAAGGGCAACGACATCACCGTGGGGCTGCTGCTGCCGGAGAAGGCGAACTCCCGCTACGAGAGCTTCGACTACCCGATCATCAAGAAGAAGGTCGAGTCGCTCACCAAGAACCAGGGCGACGTCGACTACGCCAACGCCGATGCGAGCGCCGACAAGCAGGCGGCCCAGATGCAGCAGATGATCGACGACGGGATCGATGTGATCCTGCTGGACGCCGTCGACTCCCACGCCATCGCGGACGGCGTGCGGAAGGCCAAGGACGCCGGTATCCCGGTCATCGCCTACGACAGGCTGGCCGAGGGCCCGATCGACGCGTACATCTCCTTCGACAACTCGCTGGTCGGCGAGGTCCAGGGCCGCTCCCTCGTCGAGGCGCTGGGCAACGGCGACGACCCCTCGAAGAAGATCGTCATGATGAACGGCTCGCCCACCGACCCGAACGCCAAGCAGTTCAAGGCGGGCGCGCTCGACGAGCTGACCGGCAAGGTGACGATCGCCGAGTCGTACGACACCAAGGACTGGAAGCCGGAGAACGCCGAGGCCAACATGGAAGAGGCCATCGACAAGATCGGCGCGGACGACATCGCCGGTGTCTACTCCGCCAACGACGGCATGGCCGGCGGCATCATCGACGCGCTGAAGGCGGCGGGAGTCACCGAGCTGCCGCCGGTGACCGGGCAGGACGCCGAGCTGGCCGCCGTGCAGCGGATCATCACCGGCGAGCAGTACATGAGCGTCTACAAGTCGTACCCGCAGGAGGCCGAGGCCGCGGCGGAGATGGCGGTGGCCAAGGTCCAGGGCAGGGACATCCAGTTCGACGCCCTCACCCGTGACCAGGTCGACAGCCCGACGGCGAAGGACATCCCCTCTCAGCTCGTCCCTGTCGTCGCCCTGACGAAGAACAACATCAAGGACACGGTCATCGCCGACGACATCTACCAGCTGTCGGACATCTGCACGAGCAAGCTGCGGAGCGCGTGCGACGAGATCAACCTGGGCTAGGCGCTCCGCTGGAGAAGGCGGTGCGTCATCCGCGGGGTCGTCGTGGCTGGTCGCGCAGTTCCCCGCGCCCCTTGGGGGCGTTCCTCATCCCACCCTGGTGAACTCCACCGACACCTCGGGCGGACCGCCCGCCACGCCCCGGTAGATGCCCTTGTGCGGGGTCACGTCGTCGTAGTCGCGGCCCCGGCCGACGACCACGTGGGACTCGTCGGCCCTGGCGCGGTTCGTGGGGTCGTAGCCGCACCAGTCCCCCGCCCAGTACTCGATCCAGGCGTGGCTCTGCCCGGCCACCGGGCGGTGGAGTTCGGCCTCGCGTTCGGGGTGGAGGTAGCCGGAGACATAGCGGGTGGGCAGGCCGACGGCGCGCAGGAGGGCGATGGTGAGGTGGGCGATGTCCTGGCAGACGCCCGCGCCCTGCTCCCAGGCCTCGGCGGCGGAGGTGTTCACGCCGGTGGCGCCGGGGAGGTAGGTGACCCGGTCGGCGACCAGCGCGGACACCGCGATCGCCGTCCGGTGCGGGTCGAGCCCGGCGCAGGCCTCCCTCGCCCGCTCCACCAGCTCCGCCGGGACCGTCGTACGACCTGTTGCGTTCGCGAATTCCAGCAGGCGGGAGTCCGCTGTGCGGGCCGCTATCTCGGGCCACTCGGGGGCGTCGGGCAAGGGCGGTGCCGGGGCCGTCTCGACCAGGCTCGACGCCGTGATCGTGAGGTCGGCGTGCGGGTCCATGAGATCGAAGCCGGTCACCTGGGTGCCCCAGTAGTCCCAGTACGACCAGGTCGCCGTCGCCGGGGCGATGCTGACCCGGGCGTCCAGCGTGATCTGGCCGGGCAGCGTCAGCGGGGTCATGCGGACCTCGTTGTGGGACGAGGCGGCCGGCTGGGCGTACGAGACCTTGGTGATGTGCTTGATGCGGAGGCGGCGGGTCATGCTCACGCTCCTTCCTGGGCCCACTCGACGGGCCCCTGGTATGGGAAGAACCGCTCCGCCACCGCCTCGGCGGAGGCCATGCAGGACTGCTGCAAGTCGCTCAGCAACAGGGGAAGTTGCTCTTCCATGGCATGGGAGTCCAGGTACTCCAGACGGGTGCGCATCCGGCCGATCGGGCGGCGCGCGGGGTCCTGGCGGGGGCGGCCCAGCGCCGTCAGGCACTCCTCGGCCGTCGTCAGCGCGTGCAGCGCCGAGCGCGGGAAGGACCGGTCCAGGAGCAGGAATTCGGCGACCCTCGGGCTGTCGCCGAAACCGCTGTACACGCGCGCGTACGCTTCGTCCGCGCCGCTGGCGCTCAGCAGCGTCGGCCAGTCCGGGGCATGCGCGGCGTCCAGCACCCGCACGGACAGCAGCCGTACCGTCATGTCCACCCGCTCCAGGCTCCGGCCCAGCACGACGAAACGCCAGCTGTCGTCCCGGCTCATGGTGGAGTCCGCGAGGCCGAAGAACAGGGCGGCCCGGCTGCGGACCAGCTCCAGATAGGCGTACGGGCCGGTACGGCGGGCCGCGCGCCGCTGTTCGCCGAGCGCGTGCCAGGTCGCGTTGAGGCACTCCCACATCTCGGAGGACACCGCCTCACGGGCGCTGCGCGCGTTCAGCCGGGCCGCGCCCAGCGCGCCCTCGATGGCGCAGGTCGAGTGGGCGTCGAACGCCAGCTGGTCGAGGACCTGCTGCATGTCGACGCGCTCGGCGCCCGCGTCGACGCCGAGGATCGCGTACAGCGACCGGCAGGCCGCGTCCTCGTCGCGCCAGGGGTCCTCCAGCATGCGGTGCAGATACGCGTCGAGGATGCGTCCCGTGGCGTCCGCCCGCTCCACATAGCGGCCGGTCCAGGTCAGCGCCTCGGCTATCCGGGAGAGGATCACGTCGTTCACTGCTGCTGGGCCCCTTCCTGTACGACGGTGGGGGTGCCGTCGGGTCCGAGCTGGCGGGGCGCGACGTCCGGGAGGCCCGCGGCGGGGGCCGGGGCGGGCCCGTCGGCGGGCCCCTCGGCCAGCACCCAGGTGTCCTTGGAGCCGCCGCCCTGGCTGGAGTTGACGATCAGGTTGCCCTCCTGGAGGGCGACCCGGGTGAGGCCGCCGGGCAGCACCCAGACATCGGTGCCGTCGTTGACGGCGAAGGGGCGCAGGTCGATATGGCGGGGCGCCATCCGCTCGCCCGCGAGGGTGGGGGAGGTGGACAGGGCGACCGGCCGCTGGGCTATCCAGCCGCGGGGGTCGGCGGCGACGGCCTTCCGGGTCCGCTCCAGGGTCTCGGGGTCGGCCTTCGGCCCGATGACGATGCCCTGCCCGCCGGCCCCGTCGACCGGCTTCACCACCAGCTGCCCGATCTGGTCGAGGACCGCCTCCAACTGGCCCGGTTCGTCGGGCCGGTAGGACTCCACGTTGGGCAGAATCGGTTCCTCGGCGAGGTAGTAGCGGATCAGGTCCGGGACGTAGGTGTAGAGCAGCTTGTCGTCCGCGATGCCGTTGCCCACGGCGTTCGCGAGTGTGACGTTGCCCGCCGTGGCGGCGCTCAGGATGCCGGGGCAGCCGATCACCGAGTCGGGCCGGAAGTGCAGCGGATCGAGGAAGTCGTCGTCGAGCCGCCGGTATACGACATGGACGGGCACCTCACCGCGCGTGGTCCGCATCCAGACCCGGTTGCCGCGGCAGACCAGATCGTGTCCCTCGACGAGTTGCACACCCATCAGCCGGGCGAGCAGCGCGTGCTCGAAGTAGGCGGCGTTGCTGGGCCCGGGGGTGAGGACGACGACCCGTGCGTCCTGGGTGCCGTCCGGCGCGGCGGCCCGCAGCGCGGCGAGCAGCCGCTGTGCGTACCCGTCGACGGGCAGCACGTGCTGCTCCGTGAAGAGCGAGGGAAAGATCCTGGTCATCGCCCTGCGGTTCTCGATGACGTACGACACCCCGCTCGGGACCCGCACATTGTCCTCAAGCACCCGGAAGTCCCCGGCCTCGTCCCGTACGAGGTCGATGCCGGCGACGTGGATGCGCACCCCGCCGGGTGGTTCGACCCCGTGGGCGGCCCGGTGGAAATGGGCCGAGCTGAGCAGCAGCCGCCAGGGCACGACGCCGTCCTCGAAGGCGCGGGCGTGCCCGTAGGCGTCGGAGAGGTAGGCCTCCAGGGCCCGCACCCGCTGACTGACCCCCCGTTGGATGAGATCCCATTCCAGGGCGTCGAGGATCCTCGGCACGAGATCCAGCGGCCAGGGCCGCTCCTCACCAGCGAAGGCGTAGGTCACACCGCGGTCGGTGAACGCCCGCGCCATCTGGTCCGCCCGGAACCGCAACTCACTCGGCTCGATCGGCTGCAGCGCCGCCAGCACCGGCTCATAGGCGGTCCTGACCTCACCCGGCCGCACAAACATCTCGTCCCACGCGTCGGCCAACGCGTACGCGTCAAATATGTCCGCCATGGGGGGACGTTAAGCGCGGTACGTAACACGACGATCAACCGGTGATTTCCGGGAGGTCGCACGGTGCTGGGGAATCCCTGTGCCACCTGGCCGAGGGCGACGAGAGGGCCGCCCCGTCACCTCTTGCGGCGGGGCAGACGGTGTACTTCAACAGGCTACGCGTCCACCGCTCCCCGAATGTCCAACTCCGCCCATACCGTCTTGCCCACGGTGAGCTTCTCCACGGACCAGCGGGCGGCGAGCGTGCGGACGATGAGCAGGCCCCGGCCGAACTGGTCATCGGTGGTGGAGGGGCGGGAGTACGGGAGCCGCTCGCCTCGCGGGTCGGTCACGGCGACGCGCAGCGCAGTGCTGGTGAGGGACGTCTCCACCCGGAACAGACGGTCCCGCAGACACCCGTGCAGCAGGGCATTCGTGCACAACTCGCTCGCCAGCAGCGCCGCGTCACCGGCGACGCCGGGATGCCCCCAGTCCACGGCGAGTTGGGCGACGTGCCTGCGGGCGAGGGGGATGTTGCGGACGAACGGGGTGTAGCTGACGGCGTCGTGACGGTCGTATGGCGTGGGGTCTTTGAGGTGGTGGGGAGAACAGGAATCGGTCATGGAGAGCACCTCCTTGTGCGGGGCCGGAGTGCCCGGGCGGACGCCAGGTGAGTGGGGGGAGGTGGCTCCGCCATGCGGCCCTGGTGTGGGCAGCACGGTGCACTTCCGCCAACTGGTGTCGCTGGGTGGGCTATTGAGTACTGACAGTAGTTCTTGCGTCGTGATGCCAGCAAGCTGGTTGCCAGAAATATGTCTTCGAACTGGCTTGCTTGCACTAAGGTGCCGCCACAGGATGTGGCCGACTCAGTGGCAGGGGAGACGGATGACAGACAGAGACCGGGATCCTGATCGCGGCAAGACTGTGTCGACGGTGCTGGCACGCAGACTGGGAGGTGAGCTGCTGCGTATGCGCGAGGCGAGCGGGATGCGCCAACCCCATGCGGCCGAGGTGCTTTCGGCGTCCGTGTCCAAAGTCGCCAAGATGGAACGCGGTGGGGTGCCGATGCGCGACCCGGACATCCGAGCCCTGTGCCACTTGTACGGCGAGACCGATGAAGCGGTGGTCGAGAGGCTGTTGAAGCTGGCCCGGACGGACCGGGAGAGGCGCAAAGCCAAGGGGTGGTGGAACCAGTACCCACAGCTCTCCGCGATGGTCGAGTACGTTGCGCTGGAGGACATCGCCACGAGCATCCGCAACTGGGAACTCGCCTTCATCCCTGGGCTGTTGCAGACGCCGGACTATGCACGTGCCGTCGCGGTCGGTGCCGGGTCGTGGGAGGACCCGAGTGAGATCGAGCCCTTCGTCGAAGCGAGGTTGACCCGGCAGGCGCGGCTGCAGTCGGAACGTCCTCTGGCGTTGTGGGCCGTGATCCACGAGGGAGCGCTGCGTCAACTCGTCGGTGGCCGTGATGTGATGAGGGAGCAACTGGGGCATCTGCTCGATGTGGCTGCCTTGGACACGGTCCAGTTGCAGGTGGTGCCCTTCCTGGCGGGGGCCAGCCCCGGCATGATCGGTGCGTTCAGTATTGTCTCCTTCGCCGAGGCGGGGGCGCTGGATGTCGTACACATGGACGTACCGTCTTCCACGCTCTGGTTGGAAAGCGAGGAGGACGCCGCCCGGCACGGCCGGATCTTCGATCGCATCGCGCGGGTCGGGCTGGCGGAACGCAAGGCCCTTGACCTGATCGACGCCATTCGCAAGGAGACGTAGGCCGGTGACCGAGTTCGAGTTCGTCAAGTCCACTTACAGTGGCGGAGATGCCGGACAGCAGTGCGTCGAAGTCGCCCGCAACATACCCGGCACGGTCGCCGTCCGGGACTCCAAGGATCCGGACGGCCGGATACTCCGGCTCGCGGCGGGGGCGTGGGGGGAGTTCGCCGCGTATGCAGGGAGGCGCTAGCGCGTCGTCAAGCCCGCCTGCCCATTGGCACATCCAGGTATCGTTCTCGCCCGCTGAACCGGCATGGCAAAACCACCGGCTGTATTCTGTCGCGTCGAGTCCGTCGTCTACCGGTCTCTGAACAATCGACGCCGCCCACGCCCTGGCCTGGCACGATACCGATCACCCCGGCGACTGGACGCCCGTTGAGTGCCGCTTCCGCGACCGGTGAGCGCGGTGCGTGACACGCCGGTCGCCCGGTGATTTCCGGCAGCTCACGCGGTGCTCGGGAATTCCTGGACACAGGCCGTCTCCGGCTTGGGCCACACCACCATCAGCTTGCTGCAATTCGCCGGACGGAGGCGCGGAGATACCGGGCAAAGAGGCCGAATATCGCCGCTCTGAGAGGACGAGCCGTGTTGCGGAGCAGGTCCGGTCCCTTCATAGTTGCGCTTCGAAGACGCCGACTCGGGGGTGGGATGGGCGATGGCCGGGCACGGGACGGACGAGCATCCACACGGTGCTGACCGACTGTGCGAGGCCGGGGATCGCGTGTATTCCCGGGCCGTACGGCGGGGCCGCGTGCGGCGTCAGGACGCCGAGTCGGTGCAGTGCCTGCTCGAACTCGCCCTGCTGCACCCGGACCCCGACGACATGGACTGGCTGGTCCCCACCTCCCCGCAGGAGGTCATGACCCGGCTTTTGCGCGGGGTGTACGACGAGGTCAGCGCGAGCCAGCGACGGGTCGGGTCGGCGGTCGCGGCCGTCGAGCGGTTCGCCGGACTCGGCCCGCGGCAGTCGTCGCCGTCCGCAGAGGGAACGTCGATCCGGGTCCTCGACGGACTGTCCCGGATCCAGGCCGCGATGGACGAGGCGACGGACGCGTGCACGACCGAGGTGCTGACCGTGCAGCCGGGCGGCATCCGCCCCGAGCACGAGCTGACCGAGGGCCTCCACCGCGCTCTGTCCCTGCGCGGCCGGGGCGTGCGTATGCGGGACCTGTACACGCATGTGGCCCGGCACGGCCAGGGCCTGCTCAACTACCTGGAGCTGATGGGCGACGCGGTGCAGGCGCGGACGCTCGACGAGGTCATCGACCGGCTCATCCTCTTCGATCGCGCGGTCGCCTTCATCCCGGCGAACGCGGACCGCACGCTCGCGCTGGAACTGCGTCATCCGGCGCTGGTCGAGTACCTGGTCACCGTCTTCGAGCGGTTGTGGCGCCTCGCGATCCCGGTGACGGCCCCGCTCCCGGACACCGGCATCGAGGGCATCTCACACCGCGAGCAGTCCATCGCCGCGTTGCTCGCCGAGGGTCATCAGGACGCGGTGATCGCGGAGCGGCTGGGGATAAGCGTCCGTACGTGCCGCGCCCACATCGCGCGCCTTTCGGAGACCCTGGGCGCGGCCAGCCGCACCCAACTCGGCGTCCGCATCGCCCAGGTCGGGCTCAACAGCCCGTCCCACTCCCTCACTCTTCCAGGTCAAGAATCCCGGACCGTCCGATGAGGTAGCCGAGTTGGGCGCGGCTCTCGCTGCCGAGGGTGGCGGCGAGTTTGGCGATGTGGACGCGGGCGGTGCGGATGTTCATGCCGAGGCGCTGGGCTATGACCGCGTCGGTGTGGCCTTCGACGAGGAGGGCGGCGATGGCGTGTTGGCGGGGGGTGATGCCGTTGAGGGTGGGTTGTTGCACGGCCTGGGGGTGCATGGGGGTGGCGAGGCGCCAGAGGCGGTCGAAGGTGGTGGCGAGGAAGTCGACGATCGCGGGATGGCGGATTTCGAGGGCGAGGGTGCGGTCCTTGTTGGCGGGGATGAAGGCCACCTCGCGGTCGACGACGATCAGTCGCTGGGTGACTTCGTCGAGGGTGCGGGCCTCCACGTCGCCCTGAAGGCGTTCGTAGCGGGCCAGGATGCTGGGCGCGTGGCGGAGGGTGTGCTGGTAGAGGGTGCGGATACAACCGCCGCGATCGAGCAGCGCCTGATCGCGTGCGAAGGCATCGGCGTGGAGCTGGGCCGGAGAGTGGGTGTGGTTGGTGTGGGGCTGGATGGCGAGGACCTCGCCCGAGGTGTCCGCCATGGCCTGCTGAATGGCTCTGCCGATGCGGTCGAGACCGGTGAGGGCACTGATCGTCGGAGTTTCGGCGACGGCGGTGTGCCGGCCGACGATCGTCATGAGCGGGTCGAACATCGCCGCCAGCCGCTCCTCGCGCCGGCGCTCGTCCGCGATGCGGTCCTCGACGGCCCGCAGCAAGCGGTGGAGGGCGAAGGCCGGGGCGACGGGCCGCATGCGTCGCAGATCCTCGACGTCCGGTTGCAGCAGACCCAGGTCGACCAGACATGGTGCCGCGTCCACCTGCTCGGCACGCACCCACCCTTCACGCAGCGCGCGGGTGTACAGGTTCAGGCCCGCGTCGCACAGCTCCTCCGGTCCGTGCGCGTGCGCCCCCGTCATGTGTGGCTGTCTCCTCCTGCTGCCGGTTGGTCCTGTTTCAGGATCCCTGACTGGGCTATGAGGTAGCCGAGTTGGGCGCGGCTGCCACTGCCGAGCGCGTTGGCGAGTTTGGCGATGTGGGCCCGGCAGGTGCGTACGTTCATGCCGAGGCGGCGGGCGATGGCCTCGTCGACGTGGCCCTCGACCAGGAGTTTGGCGATGGAGTGCTGGATGTCGGTGATGCCGTCGGAGGCTGCCTCGTACGGGGTGCCGACGCTCAGGGGGACGGACCGGTCCCACAGGTACTCGAAGAGTTTGATCAGATAGCGGATGAGGCCGGGGTGGCGCAGCTCCAGGGCAACCTGTTGATCGTCGCGGGCGGGGATGAAGGCCACCGCCTCGTCACAGATGATCAGGCGTTCTACCAGCTCGTCGATGGTGCGGTACTCCGCCTTGCCGTCGGAGAGCCGGGCTGCGTAGGCCAGTTGCTCGGGGTTGTACCGGGCCGTGTGCTGGTAGAGGGTGCGAATCCGCACCCCGCGCTCGATCAGCGGCTGGTCGCGCTCGAGCCCCCGCTCCAGGCTGCGCTCGGACATGCGGTCGCTCGGCTGGACCGTGAGCATTTCGGTCTGGCACTGGGCCGTGGCCATGTTCAGTGCGGCGTTTATCCGCTCACCACCCTCCAGCACCGTGATCGAGTCACTGGTCGCGGCCGATTGGGTACTCAGGGCCATGAAGGGCCGGAAGACCGCGGACAGTTCGACTGCCTGCCGGCGGCGTTCGGCAATCTCGTGTTCCAGCGGGTTGAGCTGCTGGGACAGAGCGATCACCGGCGGGACGGGGTGCAGCCAGTTCGGGTCGTCGGGATCGGGGTGGAGCAGAGCGAACTCCACCAGACAAGGGGCAGGCTCGACATCCGTTCGGGCGATGCGTCCGGTGCGCAGAGCGGCGGCATACAGACGGCCGCCCTCCTCGCACCACTCGGTCATCGAATGGGGATGTGTCGCCTTTGTCTGATTCGTCACTAATCTCCACCCCCCAGGGTCCTGAACATGCAGGAACATGATGCATCGATTGTGTGGCCATGACGTGCCTGAATGAGCCATCGTCTTACCTGACGGGGGAAAAGGGGACCTTCAAGTGAGGACGAAGCTGACTATGCGTAACAGAATGCTTCGCTCGCTGCTTGTCGCCGCCTTCTCCGCCGTTGTGGCCCTCGGTGCACTGAGTGGCCTCTCCAATGTGAAGGACGAGGTTCGGGCGAACAGCAGCTGGCCGAGTGTGGCCGTGAATGCCGAAGCCGGCAACACCAACCCTGCGACAGATGGAGCCGGGAGCTGACGTGACCACCCCACCCGACGACCGCTCCTTCCGCCGCGAGATGGCCACCGCCTACCGTTCCGGCTGGCACTTCATCGACCTGGTCACCGCCATCCCCCACAGCGGTGACTCGCTGATGGTGACCGTCTTCGGTGAACCGGTCGTCGTCACGCGGGACGAGGACGACGACGTTCGGGCGTACCGGTGTCTGCGGCGTCCTCGGGGGGCGCCGCAGCCGGTGAGGTGTGCCATCCGGTATGGAATGATCTTTGTGAACCTCGACCGGCGTGACCACCAGCTGGCCGAACCCGAGGCCCCGGCCGCCCCACAGGCCGTCCCAGCCACCCCCCGCAGTGCCTGACGCGATTCCCCCGTCGCAACAGATCGCTCAGGTGCTTCCCCCCGCAGCGGCGTCACCGTGACCTGAACACGGTGACGCCGCTGCAGTTTGGCGGGATATTTCGGCATATCGACCCATCCGGTGTGTGGCTGGAAATCATCAGCCCCGCCCCATCGCCCGCGTCACCTCGATCTCGATCACCACGCGTGACGGATTGGGCCGCGGCACCCGCTCATAGCGCTCGGCGTAGCGCCGCTCGGCCTCCGCGACCGACGCCGGGTCGGCTCGTACGTACGCCCGCCCCTCCAGCGTCGCCCACCGCGCCCCGGCCACCTGGCACACCGCAACGCGCGCCCCCTCCGCCCCGGCCGCCAGCACATGCCTCACCTTCGCGCTCGCCTTGTCCGCGATCACGCGAGCCAGTCGCGCTCCGGGGTCGTATGTGACGCCGACGGGGACGACGTGCGGGGTGCCGTCCGGGCGGAGGGTCGTCAGGGTGCACAGGTGACGTTCCCGCCAGAAGGTGAGGTACGACGGGTCGGGATCGCCCGGGTCCACGGAGTATGTCGTCGTCATGAGGCGGAACTTAGCCGCCGCCCCTCCCGGACACCTACTTGAGTGGAATAGACTCAACTTTGTGTACGTTGCTCACATCAGCGCGTGTGGACGACTGACGCCTAGGAGGAGAACGGATACGTGGACGCCGAGCTGACCAACCGGAGCCGGGACGCGATCAACGCGGCCAGTAATCGGGCCGTGCAGGACGGGCACCCCGATCTCACCCCGGCACACCTGCTGCTCGCGCTGCTCGCGGGGCAAGGACCGCGTCAGGACATCGCGAACATCACCGACCTGCTCGCCGCCGTCGACGCCGACCAGGCCGCCGTACGGGCCGGCGCGGAGAAGATCCTCGCCGGGCTGCCCAGCGTGACCGGGTCCACCGTCGCGCCGCCGCAGCCCAACCGTGAGCTGCTGGCGGTGATCGCGGAGGCGCAGGCCAAGGCCGAGGAGCTGGGGGACGAGTACCTCTCCACCGAGCATCTCCTCATCGGTATCGCCGCGAAGGGGGGTCAGGCCGGCGACGTACTCTCCCAGCAGGGCGCCAGCGCGAAGAAGCTGCTGGAGGCGTTCCAGAAGAGCAGGGGAGGGCGACGGGTGACGACACCCGACCCCGAGGGCCAGTACAAGGCGCTTGAGAAGTTCGGCACGGACTTCACCGCCGCGGCGCGGGAGGGCAAGCTCGACCCGGTCATCGGGCGGGACCAGGAGATCCGGCGGGTCGTGCAGGTGCTCAGCCGCCGTACGAAGAACAACCCCGTCCTCATCGGTGAGCCCGGCGTCGGCAAGACCGCCGTCGTCGAGGGGCTCGCCCAGCGGATCGTCAAGGGGGACGTGCCCGAGTCCCTCAAGGACAAGCGGCTGGTCGCACTCGACCTCGGGGCCATGGTCGCCGGCGCCAAGTACCGCGGTGAGTTCGAGGAGCGGCTGAAGACCGTCCTCGCCGAGATCAAGGACTCGGACGGGCAGATCATCACCTTCATCGACGAGCTGCACACCGTCGTGGGAGCCGGTGCCGGCGGTGACTCCGCCATGGACGCCGGGAACATGCTCAAGCCCATGCTCGCCCGCGGTGAGCTGCGCATGGTCGGTGCCACCACCCTCGACGAGTACCGGGAGCGGATCGAGAAGGACCCGGCGCTGGAGCGGCGCTTCCAGCAGGTGCTGGTCGCCGAGCCGAGCGTCGAGGACACCATCGCGATCCTGCGCGGGCTGAAGGGGCGGTACGAGGCCCACCACAAGGTGCAGATCGCCGACAGCGCGCTGGTCGCGGCGGCCACCCTCTCCGACCGGTACATCACCTCCCGCTTCCTGCCCGACAAGGCCATCGACCTCGTCGACGAGGCCGCCTCACGGCTGCGTATGGAGATCGACTCCTCGCCCGTCGAGATCGACGAACTCCAGCGTGTCGTCGACCGGATGAAGATGGAGGAGCTGGCGATCGGCAAGGAGACCGACCCGGCCTCCCGCGACCGCCTGGAGAAGCTGCGCCGCGACCTCGCCGACAAGGAGGAGGAGCTGCGCGGCCTGACCGCCCGCTGGGAGAAGGAGAAGCAGTCCCTCAACCGGGTCGGTGAGCTGAAGGAGAAGCTCGACGAACTGCGCGGGCAGGCGGAGCGGGCCCAGCGCGAGGGCGACTTCGACTCCGCGTCCAAGCTGCTGTACGGCGAAATCCCCGCCGTGGAACGGGACTTGGAGGCGGCCTCCGAAGCCGAGGAGGCGTTGACATCTTCCGCCTCCGGCGGGGGCGCCAAGGACACCATGGTGAAGGAGGAGGTCGGCCCGGACGACATCGCCGATGTCGTCGGCTCCTGGACCGGCATCCCCGCGGGCCGCCTTCTGGAGGGCGAGACGCAGAAACTCCTGCGGATGGAGGAGGAGTTGGGCCGCCGCCTGATCGGGCAGGCCGAGGCGGTGCAGGCGGTGTCGGACGCCGTACGGCGCACCCGCGCCGGAATCGCCGACCCCGACCGCCCCACCGGGTCCTTCCTCTTCCTCGGTCCCACCGGGGTCGGCAAGACCGAACTCGCCAAGGCGCTCGCCGACTTCCTCTTCGACGACGAGCGGGCCATGGTCCGGATCGACATGTCGGAGTACGGCGAGAAGCACAGCGTGGCCCGGCTGGTCGGGGCGCCGCCCGGCTACGTCGGCTACGAGGAGGGCGGTCAGCTCACCGAAGCGGTGCGACGGCGGCCGTACAGCGTCGTACTGCTCGACGAAGTCGAGAAGGCGCACCCCGAGGTGTTCGACGTCCTGCTCCAGGTGCTGGACGACGGCCGTCTGACGGACGGTCAGGGGCGGACGGTCGACTTCCGCAACACCATCCTGATCCTCACCTCGAACCTCGGCAGCCAGTTCTTGAGTGGACACAGCCTGGTGGAGCCGCTGACGAGCGAGGAGGAGAAGAAGCGGCAGGTGCTGGAGGTGGTCCGGGCGTCCTTCAAGCCGGAGTTCCTCAACCGGCTGGACGACCTGGTCGTCTTCTCCGCGCTGAACAAGGAGGAGCTGGAGCGCATCGCCGGCCTTCAGATCAACCGGCTCGCGAGGCGGCTCGCCGAGCGGCGGCTCATCCTGGAGGTGACGCCCGAGGCGCTGGCCTGGCTGGCCGACGAGGGCAACGACCCGGCGTACGGTGCACGCCCGCTGCGCCGACTGGTCCAGACCGCGATCGGCGACCGGCTCGCCAAGGAGATCCTCGCGGGCGAGGTCAAGGACGGCGACACGGTCCGGGTGGACTCCTTCGGAGAGGGGTTGATCGTGGGCCCGGCCACCGGGAAAACCCTGTGACCGGCATGTGAAAAGGGCGGCGGACACGCTCTGAGCTGAATTCCGCCAACCGGAGGTGAACCGTCCGGGGCAGGGGTTGCCACCCCCCGCCCCGCATGGGAGAGGATGGCGGAATCCGTACGAAGGGAAATTCACGGTGACCATCGACCCGTCCTCGATTCCGAACTTCGGGGGCCAGCCCGAGCCGAAGCCCCAAGGACCGGCGGGCCCCGTCGTCCCGGATCAGGACCTCGTTAAGCAGCTCCTCGACCAGATGGAGCTGAAGCACCTCGTGGACGAGGAGGGTGACCTCGTCGCGCCGTGGGAGCAGTTCCGTACGTACTTCATGTTCCGCGGCGAGGGTGACCAGCAGGTCTTCTCGGTGCGGACGTTCTACGACCGGCCCCACGGGATCGACGAGAAGCCGCAGCTGCTGGAGTCCATCGACGACTGGAACCGGCGCACGCTGTGGCCCAAGGTCTACAGCCACACGCACGACGACGGCACCGTCCGCCTGATCGGCGAGGCCCAGATGCTGATCGGCACGGGCGTGAGCCTGGAGCACTTCGTCTCGTCCACGGTCAGCTGGGTGCGGGCCGCGATCGAGTTCGACAAGTGGCTCGTGGAGCAGCTCGGCCTTGAGCAGGAGATCAACGACGCGGAGAAGCCCAAGGACGACGAGTAGGTCCTGGTCCTCAGCGGAGCCCGGCCAGGGCACGGGCCAGTGCGGCCACGTGCCGGGCCGGGCTCTTGTCGTCCACAGCCTGTGGAAACCACGCTGATCCCGCTGATCCCGCTGATCCCGCTGATCCCGCTGATCCCGCTGATCCCGCTGATCCCGCTGATCCCGCTGATCCCGCTGATCCACGGTCCCGCCCGGCGTGCCCCTCAGCCCGCCAGCGCCTTCAGCCGCTTCACCGCCTCCTCCAGCACGGCCGTCTGCTTGCAGAACGCGAACCGCACGAAGGGGGCGCCCGCGTCCCTGTGGTCGTAGAAGACCGCATTGGGGATGGCGACGACACCCGCCCGCTCCGGCAGGGCCCGGCAGAAGGCGAATCCGTCCGTCTCGCCCAGCGGGCGGATGTCGGTCGTGATGAAGTACGTGCCGCCCGGCTTGAACACCTTGAAGCCCGCCTCCGTCAGACCGGCCGCCAGCAGATCCCGCTTGGCCAGCATGTCCTCGCGGAAGGCGGCGAAGTAGCTGTCGGGCAGTGACAGGGCCTCGGCGACCGCGTACTGGAACGGACCTCCTAATGACGTACGTCAGGAACTGCTTCGCCGACCGCACCGCCGTGACCAGCTCCGGCGTCGAGGTCACCGGGCCGACACCTCGCTGGCCTACCTATTCCTACGTCGTGCGACAGGCCCCGCTGTGGATCTCCGGCATCGGCGGTGAGCGGGCCGCACAACCTGTCCGGACCGGTCTGCCGGCCGTACCGACGGGCTCGGTGACGCGGCACTGTCCGTCGTATCCTGACCACACACGGGAAGGAGCCGTCCATGAGCGTCGACGCGATCGTGCACACCGAGTTCCCCAAGGGGTACACGGTCCTGTTCGGGGCCGACGGAAAGGTGATCATGACCCCGCAGAGCGAAGAGCACTCCAGCACCATCAGGTCGATGCAGATCGACTCCGCTCTTGCCCTCGGCCGTCACGCGAAGGTCACCTCCGACGTCTACATCGACTTCCCCGCCGATGAGAACTCCGCGCCCGATCTGGCGATCCTGCGCGAGGACGCCCGCCGGGAGGGCAAGCGCTACGGCTTCGAGGACGTCCTGCTGATCTCCGAGGTCGTCTCGACCTCCTCCGCACGCAAGGACTACGACGACTGCACCGCGAAGTATGGCCGCTACGGAATCCCGATCTACCTGGTCGTGGACCCGTACGCCCAGGAGGTCGTCCTCCACACCCAGCCGACCGCCACCGGTTACATCGCCGCACACACCCACCGGTACGGCACGGGCAAGCTCCCCATCCCCCTGGCCGACGGCCGCACCTTCACCCTCGACCTCGACGAACTCCCGCGCCCGGAGCCCGAGGCAGACGCCCGCTGACGAGGCACTCCCCGCTGGCCAGGCCCGTGCCGTCGGCACCGCCGTCGCCGGACGTGGGCACATCCTGGACGACGTGCTGAACACGCTCTACAGCCTGCCGTACCCGATGCCCTGGCCGCGGCTGCGTGACACCGTACACCTGGCCTATCGGACCTCCTTCCAGCTCGACGCCGGGTTGGACCTTCAACACCGGATGTGGTTCGAGCACGCCGACCGGGACCTGCGCGCGGTGCTCGACCTGCTGGACGACCTGGGCGTGATCGAGCGTGACCGTGGGATGGCCGATCCGGTGTTCCTCGACATCGACCTCTCCGATGCCGGTCCCGAGCTGCTCGCGCACATGCCGCCGGAGCTCGCGGAGCTGCTGGGCGTCGCGGGGGCGGCAACGGACCCGGCGGCGCGGGAGCGTGCCGATGCCCGGCGAGAGGAGCTGACCGCCGGGCCGGCGTCGTACGCCCTCGGTGGCGCGTTACCGTCGGGGTCGTGGCTGAGGGATGGGGCGAGGACGGACTGCGAGCCCTGCGTGGCGCGCTCTACGCGCAGAACGGACTGGCGTTGATTGCGGCGTTGCGTCGTGGACCCGTGCGTGAGGTGCTGCAGCTGGCCGGCGACGGTGTGGCCGGGGCCGCGGCGCAGGGCCTGCCGGGGGCTGCGGAGACGGCGGCCTTGTTTCTCGGCGCCCTCCAGGAGCGAGGCTTCCGGGGTGATGAGGAGCTGGCGGACCGGTTGCGCGCGGCCACGGGAGACGCGGCGATCCCCCTCCTGCGCCCGCTCGCTGCCGATCTGGAGATGCTCGCCATGCTGCTGGAGGGCGACCCGGCCGAGTCCGGTGGCCGGATCGATCTGTCCACAGGTGGGTGCTGGCCTGCGTTCACCGATGAGCTGGGGCCTGGGCCCGGGGCCGAGGAGGACGACGATCCCGAGGGATGGCTGTACGTGCCGGCTCTGGGGTCCCGGGCCGGTTACCGGGACATGGAGCTGTTCATCGAAGAGGTCGAGGACGCCGCCCTTGCCGACAGGCTGCGGATCGCCATCGGTGGGCGGGGCGCCTTCCGGCGCTTCAAGGCCGTCCTCGCCGGTGACGGGCGCTCCTGGAGCCGGTACCACCGGTTCCGCGATGAGCGACAGCGCGGCCGGGCCCGCGCCTGGCTGGCCGAGGAGGGCTACTTCCCGCACATCACCTTCTTCGTGGAGCCCGGCTCGGGTTCGTATTCTTCGGGGCCCGCATGACTCTTTGCTGCCCCTGTCCTGCATGGTCCGGGGGCGCTGTCACCGGGCCCAGCGGCGCCGGTTGATCGCTGATGGAAGCGTGTCCGCCGACAGGCGGGCTGCGTGAGATGACTGCCGATCACCGGTGTCCGGGTCGACCAGGCGGCAATCGAGTGCGGGTGCGCGGCGGCTCGGAGCAACCAGGCCGTGTGGCCGGCACATCTGGGTACGTCTGTGGCTGTCAGGCGGCCAGCGTCTTGAGTCGGGAGGCCGCCTCCTCCAGCACGCCCGTCCGCTTGCAGAACGCGAAGCGGACAAAGGGTGCGCCCTGCTCGCGGTGGTCATAAAAGACCGCGTTGGGGATCGCGACCACCCCGCAGCGCTCCGGCAGCGCACGGCAGAAGGTGAAACCGTCGCTCTCACCAAGGGGCCGGATATCGGTGGTGATGAAGTACGTGCCGGCCGGGCGGAAGACCTTGAAGCCCGCCTGCTCCAGGCCGCCCGCGAGCAGGTCCCGTTTGGCCAGCATGTCCGCGCGGAAGTCCGCGAAGTAGGAGTCGGGCAGGCGCAGGGCCTCGGCCACGGCGTATTGGAAGGGCCCGGAGGCGACATACGTCAGGAACTGCTTGGCCGAGCGGACGGCGGCGACGAGATCGGGGGCGCCGGTAACCCAGCCGACCTTCCAGCCCGTGAAGGAGAACGACTTCCCGGCCGAGCCGATGGTGACCGTCCGTTCGCGCATCCCCGGGAACGTGGCCAGGGGCAGGTGCTCGGCGTCGTCGAAGACCAGGTGCTCGTACACCTCGTCCGTGACCACCAGCAGATCCCGCTCGACCGCCAGCTCGGCGATCGCGGTCAGCTCCTCGCGGGTGAGGACGGTGCCGGTCGGGTTGTGCGGGCTGTTGATCAGCAGGAGGCGGGTGCGGTCGGTCACCGCGTCGCGCAGCTCGTCGAGGTTGAGGCGGAAGCCATCGTCGTCCGGGCGCAGTGTCACCGGCACGCGCGTGCCGCCCGCCATGGCGATACAGGCCGCGTAGGAGTCGTAGTACGGCTCGAAGGCGATCACTTCGTCGCCGGGTTCGAGCAGGGCCAGGAGGGAGGCGGCGATCGCCTCGGTCGCGCCCGCCGTCACCAGGACTTCACGGTCCGGGTCGTACGACAGCCCGTACCGCCGCCGCTGATGTGCCGCGACGGCGCCACGCAGCTCGGGGATGCCGGGACCCGGCGGGTACTGGTTGCCGTGGCCGTCGCGCAGGGCGCGCACCGCGGCCTCCCTGACTTCGTCGGGCCCGTCGGTGTCGGGGAAGCCCTGACCGAGGTTGATCGACCCGGTCTGCAGGGCGAGCGCGGACATCTCGGCGAAGATCGTCGTCCCGAACTCGGCGAGTCGGCGGTTGAGGAGCGGGCGTGCGCTGGAGGTCATGCCGGTCATCCTGCGCCCAAGCTCTGGACTTCCTCAACTCTGCTTTGACGGCCGGGCGGGCCGGGCATCCCCAGGTCACGCAAGACAGCGAGGCGCCCACGGGGGGTCGCTTCGGGGGAAACGGAAGGAGGGTGACGCCATGGTCATCGGCATCATCCTGGCTGTTCTGGTTGTTCTGGTCGTCTTCTTCGTCGGCGCGATCGTCAGGCGGAACAGTTCCACGAGGCGGCGGGTGCGGTCCCACAGCCGCGGCAGCAGTGCCGGATCCGGC
This sequence comes from Streptomyces blattellae, assembly GCF_009709555.1. Lineage (GTDB taxonomy): Bacteria > Actinomycetota > Actinomycetes > Streptomycetales > Streptomycetaceae > Streptomyces > Streptomyces blattellae. Next base: position 28,989 of record NZ_WJBG01000183.1, read on the forward strand.
GGCAGCTGGTGGTCCGGCGGGGGAGACACCGGCACGTCCTGCGGGAGCGGCTCCTCCTGTGGGGGTGGCTCGTCCTGCGGCGGCGGATGCGGTGGAGGCAGCTGACACGGGGCAGCTGAGCTCCGGAAGGGGGATCCGCATCCGGACCACGGGGCCCGCGCTTTCCGCGCGGGCCCCGTTCTCGGCTGGACCGGTGCCCTCACCGGCCCGGAGGAAACGAACCGCGCGTCCAGCGGAGCGCAACGCTCCGGCGCACGCCACACGCGCTGGGGCGTACGCCGTAGTTGAACAGTTGAGCTGTAGAGCCCACTGAGGGATGGAAACCCTACGAAGTTGGGTAAAAACGCTGTGGATACGCCTCATTTCATGATTCCCTCTAAATCACCAAAGCGGCCCCTCGGACGTCCCGCGGACACCTGTTCCCGACCGGGCTGACCGGGCTGATCCCCCGGCGTGGACCGGAACTGCCGGACCCGCCCCTCCCTTTTTCTTTGCGTGCTAGCGGAGCCGACCCATGCTCACGACCCTGAACACCTCGTACACCGACACGCGCGCGGCCGACCTCGCCTGGGCCCTGGGGCGTGAGCCGCTGCCCGCACTGGCCACCCTCGACCTCGAACTGGCCGGGACAAAGCTCCAGTTGAGACTGCTCGGCGCATCCCACCAGGTGCTCCTGGAGGAGGGGCAGGGCGTCTGCTCGGAGACGGTGGCGTGCATTCCGGGCAGCAGCACACCGCTGCCGCTCGGCGTCGCCAAGCGGGTGGGCGACTGGGAGTACGAGTTCGCGGCACGCGTCGAGATGCTCTCCCCGGGCTCCTTCGCGGGCCGCGCCCAGGAGTTGCTGGCCCTCGTCTCCGACCACCCGCACGGCCTCGCCGGAGTCTTCCCCGGCAGCCCGCACGCCTTCACCGCGCTGCTGGCCCAGCGGCACGAGGGGCAGGTGCACTGGCGGACCTGGCACGCGTACCCGCAGGACGGGCAGTTGGTGGCGACGCGGACCCGGGTCGGGGTGCGGGTGCCGACCGCCCGGCCGAGTCCGGTGCCGGTGTCCTCCCGCCCGGGTGCGGGGGAGTTCGCGGCCCAAACCGGTAACCGCCGACCGTAAACAGAGTCCACACGTGTGGGTGACGAAGCGTGCCCGCGGTGTGACGTAACGTCGCAACGTGATCGAACCGCACGCGCCCGCCCCACCCGGCACACCGCCGCCCTGGGGCGGCCCCGGGCGGCTGCCCGTCCGGCCCGGCGTCGGCCGGTTCCTGGTCCTCGCGGGCGTGTTCGTCTGCGCCGCCTGCGGACTCGTGTACGAACTCGAACTCGTCGCCCTCGCCTCGTACTTGATCGGCGACTCGGTCACCCAGGCGTCCGTCGTGCTGTCCGTGATGGTCTTCGCGATGGGCATCGGCTCACTCGCCGCGAAACGGTTGTGCAGCCTCGCCGCGGCCGGCTTCGGCGCGATCGAGGCGACGCTCGCGCTGGTCGGCGGCTGCAGCGCGATGGCCCTGTACGCCGTCTTCGCCTGGAACGGCGACTGGTGTGGCCTGTGGGGACACGGCCCCCGGGTCCTGCTCGTCACCTTCTCCCTCGCCATCGGCCTGCTGATCGGCGCCGAAGTCCCGCTGCTGATGGAGCTGATCCAGCGCATCCGGCGCCAGGACGCGGGCGGCGCCGTCGCCGACCTGTTCGCGGCGGACTACGTCGGCGCGCTCGTCGGCGGCCTCGCCTTCCCCTTCGTACTCCTGCCGCAACTGGGCCAGTTGACCGGCGCGCTGATCACGGGCGCGGTCAACGCGGTGGTCGGCGGCGCGCTGGTGCTGGGCCTGTTCCGCAGCGATCTCACCGCGCGTGGCAGGTGGTTGCTGGTGCTGGCCAACCTCACCGTCCTCGGCATCCTCGCGACCGCCGCCGTCCACGTCGACGACTTCGAACGGGCGGCCCGGCAGGCCGTGTACGGCAGGGACGTACGGGTGGCCGTACAGACCGACGTCCAGGAGATCGTCCTCACCGGCGGCACCGACGGCCGCCCCCTCAACCTCTACCTCGACGGCCGGCTCCGCGTCGGCGGCCACGACGAGCGCCGCTACCACGAGGCGCTGGTCCACCCCGCGATGAACGGCCCGCACGCGCGCGTGGTGATCCTCGGCGGCGGCGACGGGCTGGCCGCACGCGAAGTCCTGCGCCACCCCGGCGTCCACCGTGTCGACATCGTCGAACGCGACCCGGAAGTGGCCCGCCTGGCCCGCCGGGACCCCGCCCTCTCCGCACTCAACGGCCATGCCTACGACGACCCCCGCGTCCATGTGAGCACGGCGGACGCCTTCGCCTGGCTGCGGTCGGCGCCCAGGTCGGCGTACGACGTGGTCATCTCCGACCTGCCGGACCCCGGGATCACAGCGAGCACCAAGCTGTACTCGCAGGAGTTCTACGGCCTGGCGCGGCGCGTGCTGGATCCGGCAGGCCGTCTGGCGGTGCACGCCGGGCCCGTGTCCTCGCGCCCGGAGGCGTTCTGGACGGTCGACACGACCGTGTGCTCCGCGTCCCTGCACACCTCCCCCTACCGCCTCGCCGGCCGCGAAGCGGGCCACCCCGCCGGCCCCGACCGCTCGACCGGCCGCACGAGAGACGTCCCCCACGACTGGGGCTTCGTCCTGGCGGCGCGCGAGGGAAGACCACCACTGAGACTGGCGCCGCTGCCGGCTCTCCGGACGTTGACTCAACGGGATTTGACGAGGGGGGCGGAGGTGCTTGAGGGGATGCGGGTGAGGGACTTGGAGGCTTCGACGCTGGTGCATCCGCGGTATTGAGGGGGTGGGGCGGTGGTGGGGTGGCTTGGGGGGACGCGGGTGAGGGGGTGGGGTGGCTTGGGGGGACGCGGGTGAGGGGGTGGGGTGGCTTGGGGGGATGCGGGTGAGGGGGTGGGGTGGCTTGGGGGGAGCGGCGGGGGCGGTATTGAGGGGTTGGAGTGGCTTGGGGGGAGCGGGCGGTATTGAGTAAGCGGGGGCGGCCATGCGGGGTCGGGGCGGCGATGCGGGAGTGGGGCGGCCATGCGGGGTCGGGGCGGCGATGCGGGAGTGGGGCGGCGCTCAGGGGGTCGGGGCGGCGGCCTTACGTCCGCCGGTCGACGTCCGCACAAAGGCGCGGCGACTTGCGGCCAACGAGGGCGTACGACCGGCCGCCGCGGGTAGGCTCGGCCAACATGGAGCATGAGGTGTTCGTTCCGGTTCCGGCCGAGCGGCTGAGGGAGGCGTTGGCCGACCCCGCACGGATCGCCCGGGCGGTTCCCGGACTCCAGCAGGACGCCGGTGCCGAGCCCGTCACCGGCAGGCTGAAGGTACGCGTCGGCGGCCACACCATCACCTACCGCGGCTCCGCCCGGCTCTCCGGGCAGGACGACGGCTCGTACGGCATCGAGTGCGACGCGACCGAGGCCCGCGGCAGCGGCTCCGTCAAGCTCGCCCTCACGCTTCGCCTCCGCGACACGGACGACGGCACGACGCTCACCTTCGACGGGACGGCCACGGCGGACGGGCGGGTCGCGGAGCTGGCGGAGGACGCCGTTGCCTCGGCGGTGACGCGGCTGCTGAACCGTTTCGCGGAGAATCTGGGGGCTGTGGCGGAGGAGGCGACGGGGGAGGCAGCGCCGGCGGAAGCGGGGGAGGCGGCGGCGGGAGGCGGGACGGAGGAGCCCGAGGATGCCGTCGCCGAGATGCCGGAGGAGCCCTCCGTATTCGATGCGGAGGTGCCCGCACCGACGCTCGATGCGCATGCCGACGCCGATGCCGATGCACCGGCCCCCGCCGAGGCTGCCCACGCACGGCGGACGATGATCGGCCGCAGCGCGGAGGAGGTCGACCATGCGCCGCCGCGGGGGCGCTACGCACCCGTTCCGGCGCCGCAGACGGTTGCCCCTCACTCGGCGCTTCGCTGGGCGGCTCCGGCTGCGGCGCTGGTGCTGGGGTCGGCGATCGTGGTCGGCAGGGTGCTGCGCAAGCGGCGCTGAGCCCGGGTTGTTCACGCCCCCGCCGCCCCTGCCCGTCCCGTCCCTGGGGGCTGCGCCCCCGGACCCCGCTTCGGCCTGAACGGCCTCGTCCTCAAACGCCGGACGGGCTGAAATACCCGGACCGGCGCCGAGAAGTGAGCCCTCTTGATCTCCCCAGTAGGGTCGTGCCGTGAGTAACGAAGACATCACACTGACCGCGGGTGACGCGGAGGTGATCGTCGCGCCGGGTAACGGTGGGCGAGTGGCCGGTCTGCGGATCGGCGGGGTCGAACTGCTCCGGCAGGGCAACCGCTTCGGATGCTTTCCGATGGTGCCCTGGTGCGGGCGGATCCGGGACGGACGGTTCCGGGACGGGGCCACGGTCCACCAGATGCCGCTCAACTCCCCGCCGCACGCCATCCACGGCACCGCCCGCGACGGCGCCTGGCGCACCGCCCGCAGGACGGCGAACGAGGCCGTCATCACGTACGACCTCGTCGACCCCTGGCCCTACCCCGGCCGGATCACCCAGGTCGTCGCCCTCGCCGAGGACGCCCTCACGCTCACCATGTCCGTGGAGACGTACGAGTCGTCCTTCCCTGCGCAGATCGGCTGGCATCCGTGGTTCAACCGGACGCTCGGCGAGAGCGCGGACGTTGTCATCGGCCTGGCACCCGCGTGGCAGGAAGAGCGCGGCGACGATCATCTGCCGACCGGCAATCGGATCGAGCCGAAGCCCGGCCCCTGGGACGACTGCTTCGGCATGCCGGACGGCGTCGACGTCACCCTCACCTGGCCGCAGCTGCTGGAGCTGACGGTCAGGAGCAGCGAGGAGTGGGTCGTCGTGTACGACGAGCAGGACGCCGCCGTGTGTGTCGAGCCGCAGACCGGGCCGCCGGACGGGCTGAACAGCCTGCCCCGGCTCGTCACGCCCCTGGAGCCGCTGGAGGCCGCGACCACCTGGACCTGGCGCAGTCTGCGAGCTGTCTAAGCTGACAGACATGACGACGGACGTACGCGGCGCGCTGCTGCAGCAGATCAAGGACAAGGCCGTGGTGCACGGCAAGGTGACCCTCTCCTCCGGTATCGAGGCCGACTACTACGTCGACCTGCGCCGGATCACCCTCGACGGCGAGGCCGCACCGCTGGTCGGGCAGGTGCTGCTGGACCTGACCGGCGATCTGGACTTCGACGCGGTCGGCGGGCTGACCATGGGCGCCGACCCGGTCGCCGCGGCCATGCTGCACGCCGCCGCCGCGCACGGCCGGAAGCTGGACGCCTTCGTCGTACGCAAGGCCGCCAAGGCGCACGGCCTGCAGCGGCGGGTCGAGGGCCCGGACATCGCCGGCCGCCGTGTGCTCGTCGTCGAGGACACCTCCACCACCGGCGGCTCCCCGCTCACGGCCGTCGAGGCGGTGCGGGAGGCCGGTGCCGAGGTCGTCGCCGTCGCCACCATCGTCGACCGGGCGACCGGCGCCGCCGAGAAGATCCAGGAGGGCGCGGGGGTGCCGTACCGCTATGCGTACTCGAAGGACGAGCTGGGACTGGACTGACGGGGACCGACGCGGCGTCCCGATCATCCGGTGCTGTCTGGAAAGATGGCCGCGACGACGACGTCGACCCCCTAGGTCAGGGCCGTAAACCGGCAGAACGCAACCCGCACAGTCAAGGAGCGGACAGATGCCCATCGCAACCCCCGAGGTCTACAACGAGATGCTCGACCGGGCGAAGGCAGGCAAGTTCGCCTACCCGGCCATCAACGTGACCTCCTCCCAGACCCTGCACGCGGCCCTGCGCGGTTTCGCGGAGGCGGAGAGCGACGGCATCATCCAGATCTCCACGGGTGGCGCCGAGTTCCTGGGCGGCCAGCACAGCAAGGACATGGTGACCGGTGCGGTGGCCCTGGCCGAGTTCGCGCACATCGTCGCCAAGAAGTACGACATCACCGTCGCCCTGCACACCGACCACTGCCCGAAGGACAAGCTCGACGGGTACGTCCGTCCGCTGCTCGCGGTGTCCGAGGAGCGCGTCAAGGCCGGGCAGAACCCGCTGTTCCAGTCCCACATGTGGGACGGCTCCGCGGAGACCCTCGCCGACAACCTCTCCATCGCCCAGGAACTCCTGGAGCGCGCCCGCGCCGCGAAGATCATCCTTGAGGTGGAGATCACCCCGACCGGCGGTGAGGAGGACGGCGTCTCGCACGAGATCAACGACTCCCTCTACACCACCGTCGAGGACGCCCTGCGTACGGCCGAGGCGCTCGGCCTCGGCGACAAGGGCCGCTACCTGCTCGCCGCCTCCTTCGGCAACGTCCACGGCGTGTACAAGCCGGGCAACGTCGTGCTCCGCCCCGAGCTGCTGAAGGAGCTGAACGACGGCGTGGCCGCGAAGTACGGTCAGCCGGCCGGCTCCCAGCCCTTCGACTTCGTCTTCCACGGCGGCTCCGGCTCCACCGAGCAGGAGATCGCGACCGCGCTGGAGAACGGCGTCGTCAAGATGAACATCGACACGGACACGCAGTACGCCTTCACGCGTCCCGTCGCCGACCACATGTTCAAGAACTACGACGGCGTCCTCAAGGTCGACGGCGAGGTCGGCTCCAAGAAGACCTACGACCCGCGCACCTGGGGCAAGCTGGCCGAGGCGAGCATGGCCAAGCGCGTCGTCGAGGCCTGCGGCAACCTGCGCTCCGCCGGCACGAAGATCAAGTAGCCGTACCCCCTCAGCCGTACCCCCTGCTGAGCCCGGCGCCTGTCTACGGCGCCGGGCTCGCTGTATATCTGGGGCATGCCCGACGTCCGGATCGCCTCCCCGCAGGGCAGGTGGATCCTGCTCACCACCGTCCTCGGCTCCAGCATGGCCCTGCTGGACTCGACCGTCGTCAACGTCGCCCTCCCCCGGATCGGCGACGACCTCGACACGAACCTGTCCGCCCTGCAGTGGACGGTCAACGCGTACATGCTCACGCTCGCCGGACTGATCCTCCTCGGCGGCTCCCTCGGCGACCGGTACGGCCGCCGCAGGATCTTCGTCATCGGCGTCATCTGGTTCGCCGTGGCCTCGCTGCTGTGCGGGCTCGCCCCCGACGCAGGCGTCCTCATCGCCGCCAGGGCCCTCCAGGGCATCGGCGGCGCGCTCCTGACACCCGGCTCCCTCGCCCTCATCCAGGCCTCCTTCCACCCCGACGACCGGGGCCGGGCGGTGGGCCTGTGGTCCGGCTTCGGCGGCATCGGCGCGGCCGTCGGCCCCTTCCTCGGCGGCTGGCTGGTGGACGGCCCCGGCTGGCGCTGGGTCTTCCTGCTCAACGTCCCGCTGGCACTGCTGTGCGTCCCCGCCGCCCTGCGGCACGTCCCCGAGTCGGGGGACGGCCGCACACACGGCCGCTTCGACGTCCTCGGCGCGGCCCTCGGCGCGCTGGCCCTCGCGCTGGTGACGTACGCGCTGATCGAGGCCCGCTCGGGCTCCCCGGCCGTCGCCGTCACCGCGATCGCCGGCGTCGTCGCGGGGATCGTCTTCGTGTACGTCGAGAAACGACGGCCCGACCCGATGATGCCGCTCGGGATCTTCGCGTCCCGCCAGTTCACCGCGGTCAACCTGGTCACCCTGTGCGTGTACGCGGCCCTCGGCGGCTTCTTCTTCCTGACCGTCCTCCAGCTCCAGGTCGTCGCCGGCTACTCGGCCCTCGCCGCCGGTACGGCCCTGCTGCCCACGACCGTCCTGATGCTGCTGCTCTCCGCCCGCTCCGGCGAACTGGGCGAGCGCATCGGCCCCCGCGTCCCGCTCACCGCCGGCCCCCTGGTGTGCGCCGCCGGCCTGCTGCTGATGCTGCGCGTCGGCCCGGACGCCCCTTACGCCGCCGACGTCCTGCCCGGCGTGCTCGTCTTCGGCCTCGGCCTGGTCACCCTGGTCGCGCCCCTGACGGCCACCGTCCTCGGCTCCGTGGACGCCTCCCGGGCAGGCCTGGCCAGCGGCATCAACAACGCGGCGGCCCGCGCGGCCGGCCTCATCGCGGTGGCGGCACTGCCGCTGCTCGCCGGGATGGAGGAGGACGCCTACCGCTCGCCGAGCGCTTTCGACGACGCCTTCGGCCGCGCGATGATCATCTGCGCGGCCGTGCTGGTGGCGGGCTCGGTCCTCGCCTTCACGACCGTACGCCGCCTGCCACCGGACTGCCGCCGCCCGGAATGCCGTACGCACGGCTCGATCACGGCGCCGCCGCTGGAGGGGGAGCGGGTGAAGAAGCGGATCTCGTAGCGCCCCAAGGGGGCGTGGGGCTGTGCCGATATGCGGCTCCGCCACGTGTCCGCGACCAGCCACGACGGAGCCGCAGACGACAGACAACCCGGCGCCGCACCCAGCGGAGCGTCATGTACCAGACTGGAACCATGACGATTCACGAAAACCTCCTCGGGGGCCCGCCCCCGACGCACCTCCCCGACGACCCGGAGCCGCGCGAGCTGCTCGCGAACGGCACCGCGCCCGCGGACGTCGCCGCGAAGTACCCCACCTCCTCCCTGGCCTGGGCCCAGCTCGCCGACGAGGCGTTCGAGCGGGGCAGCGTCGTGGAGTCGTACGCCTATGCCCGTACGGGCTACCACCGCGGCCTGGACTCCCTGCGCCGAAGCGGCTGGAAGGGGCACGGCCCGGTGCCTTGGGAGCACGAACCGAACCGCGGCTTCCTGCGCGCCCTGCACGCCCTCGCCCGCGCCGCGCAGGCGATCGGCGAGGAGGAGGAGTACGAGCGCTGCAGCCAGTTCCTGAAGGACTCCTCGCCGACGGCGGCCCAGACGCTGGGCTAGGCGGCACGTCGAGTGCGGGTCCGGCTGTGATCCGGTCGGGCCTTGCACTTCCCCGGGAAGACCCCCGAGGATTCGGGTGGGGACCGGGGCCCCCGTGTCGGTAACGGCAGGGGCGGACCGCTACCCGGAGTTACAACAGGAGACAGCGATGTCCCAAGAGGCTCAGGACACTCAGGAGCCCGAGGCCCCGCATCTCGACTTCGCCGGCACGACGCCGTACGAGGACTACGTCAGGGCGGACGTGCTCACCCACCTCCAGCACATCCTCTCCGACGATCCCGGAGAGATGGTCTTCCTGGTCACCACCCAGGTGATGGAGCTGTGGTTCACCGTCATCGTCCATGAGTGGGAGACCGCCGCGCACGCCCTGCGCGAGGACCGGGTGCCGGTGGCGATCGACGCGCTGAAGCGTTCGGTGCGGGAACTGGAGGCGCTGAACGCCTCCTGGAAGCCGCTCGGACAGCTCACACCGGCCCAGTTCAACTCGTACCGAAGCGCTCTCGGCGAGGGCTCCGGCTTCCAGTCGGCCATGTACCGCCGGATGGAGTTCCTGCTCGGTGAGAAGTCCGCGTCCATGCTGGTCCCGCACCGCGGTGCGCCCCGTGTCCACGCCGAGCTGGAGAAGGCGCTGCACGAGCCGAGCCTGTACGACGAGGTCCTGCGGTTCCTCGCGCGGCGCGGGCACGCGATTCCGTCGTCCGTCGTGCAGCGTGACGTCTCGCTGCGGTACGAGCCGTCGGCGGAGGTGGAGGCCGCCTGGACGGCCGTCTACTCGGGCGATCCGGGTGATGAAGCGGCCCGGCTGGGCGAGGCGTTGACCGATGTCGCCGAGTTGGTGTGGCGCTGGCGCAACGATCATCTGGTGGCCACCCGCAGGGCCATGGGCGCCAAGGCCGGCACGGGCGGTTCCGCCGGGGTCGCCTGGCTGGAGAAGCGTGCCCGGAAGAACGTGTTTCCCGAGTTGTGGACGGCGAGGTCCCATGTTGTCTGAGCAACAGATGCGCGCCGAGAAGCTCGACTCCGCCGATGAACTGGCCGGGGCGCGTTCGCGGTTCGTGCTCGACGACGTGGTGTACCTGGACGGCAACTCGCTGGGCGCGCTGCCCGCGAACGTCCCCGGCCGGGTCGAGGACGTCGTCCGGCGGCAGTGGGGTGAGCTGCGCATCCGTTCCTGGGAGGAGAGCGGCTGGTGGAGCGCGCCCGAGCGGATCGGTGACCGGATCGCTGAGCTGGTCGGGGCGGCGGCGGGGCAGATCGTGGTCGGCGACTCGACAAGTGTCAATGTCTTCAAGGCACTTGTGGCGGCGGTGCGGATGGCGGGTGCGGGCCGGGACGAGATCGTCGTCGACGCGACGACGTTCCCCACGGACGGCTATATCGCGCAGTCGGCGGCACGGCTGACGGGCTGCACGCTGCGGCCGGTGGCGCCGGCGGATGTGCCGGGGGTCCTGGGGAGCCGTACGGCGGCGGTCCTGCTGAACCACGTGGACTACCGCACGGGCCGCCTGCACGATCTGCCCGTGCTGACGGCGGCGGTCCACGCGGCGGGCGCCCTGGCCGTCTGGGACCTGTGCCACAGCGCGGGCGCCCTGCCGGTCGGGCTCGACGAGCACGGGGTCGACCTGGCGGTCGGCTGTACGTACAAGTACCTGAACGGGGGCCCGGGTTCACCGGCGTACCTGTATGTGCGGCGGGAGCTCCAGGACGTCTTCGACTCCCCGCTGCCCGGCTGGAACTCCCATGTGGAGCCCTTCGGCATGCGGCCGTCGTACGAACCGGCGGCGGGTGCGCTGCGGGGCCGGGTCGGGACGCCGGACATCCTGTCGATGCTGGCGCTGGAGGCGGCGCTGGAGGTCTGGGACGGTGTCTCGATCGACGCGGTCCGCGCCAAGTCCCTCGCCCTGACGGACTTCTTCCTGGAGTGCGTGGCGGCGTACGTACCCGAGGGCAGGGTCGAGTGCCTGACGCCGGTCGCGCATGAGGAGCGGGGCAGCCAGGTCGCGCTGAGGTGCGACGGCGCCGGGGACGTCATGAAGCGGCTCATCGAGCGCGGCGTCGTCGGTGACTTCCGCGCGCCTGACGTGCTGCGGTTCGGTTTCACGCCGCTGTACGTCGGGTTCGCGGAGGTGGAGCGGGCGGCGCGGGTGCTGGGGGAGACGGTCGGCGGAGCCGGGTGACGGAGGGGTCGGGTCGGTGCGTCGGCGCTGCGGAGCCGTTCTGCCTCACCGAGCGTGACATCCGCGTGTCGTCGCACGTCACCGGCCTGGTACCGTCCCCGCCAACGGCCGAATTCTCACCTGGTCCGCCAATTCCGTTCTGTAGCTGAGAGGTTGGAGCATGCCGGACGCCGTCGCAGCACGAGCCGCCGCCGAAGAGGAGTCGGCCTTCTCGCACCCGCCCGTCGACCCCGACGCCACGGCGGCCTACGGCGACCACCCGGACCAGGTGATCGACTTCTACGCCCCGCGCACGCCCGAACCGGCCGCCCCGGGCGCCCTCGCACCGCTGGTCGTCGTCCTGCACGGCGGCGCCTGGCGCAGGCCGTACGACCGCCGTCACATGACCCCGTTCGCGGATTACCTGGCCCGTCGCGGCTTCGCCGTGGCCAATGTCGAGTACCGGCGCGGAGGGGAGGAGAGCGGGGAGTCCGATCCGGTCGCGGGGCGTTGGCCGGAGACCTTCGACGACGTGGCGGCCGCGCTGGACGCGCTTCCCGCACTCGTACGGGAGACGCTCCCGCAGGCCGATCCGCGCCGCATGGTGATCACCGGGCACTCGGCGGGCGGACACCTGGCGCTGTGGGTGGCCGCCCGCCACCTGCTGCCGGCCGACGCCCCCTGGTACACGGCCCGTCCCGCGCCCCTGCGCGGTGTGGTCGCCCTCGCCCCGATCGCCGACTTCACGGTCGCCGGGAAGCTGGACGTCTGCGGCGGCGCGGTACGTCAACTCCTGGGCGGCGACGAGGAGTTCGCCGACCGTCAGGCGTACGCCGACCCGGCGCTGCTGCTGCCCACCGGCATCGCCACCACCCTCGTCCAGGGCCGCACCGACATCGACGTCCCCCAGGTGGTCGCCGAGTCCTACGCGGACGCGGCGGCGAAGGCGGGCGAGGTGGCGGGCCTGACGCTCCTGGAGGACGTCGGCCACTTTCCCCTGATAGATCCGGCGGCGGACGCGTGCGCGGTGGTGGCGGAGGAGATCGCGCAACTGGCCTGGTGACGACCGCTGCCCGGGGTACTGAAGGGCGTCCGTGAGCCGTTCCCGGTGCTGCCCGTAGTACCTGAGACGGACCCCGAAGGACCCCTCTCGCTGGTGACGACCGTGTCCCCCGTCGGCCTCTACCGTCTTCTACGTGACCGAGACGACCCAGACGCCGACGCCGCCGGGCGGCGAGTTCGACCCCTACAAGCCGCGCAGCCCCGAGTTCCGGCTGGCCCTCGACGCCCTGCGCCGGCTGCGACAGGACCTGTTCCATGACGCGTTCGCCTACCGGCCGCTGCCTCATATGAGCGTCGACGGCCCGATCACGCGCCGGCTGACGGGCCGCCTGCGGGACTACGCGGCGTGGACCCCGCATGCGGTGATCACAGGGTGCGGGCTCTTCGCGCAGCTGATCGCCGTCACCGCGAGCGACGGCGGGAGCCAGGGGCTGGCGCTCGGCCTGTTCGTACTGGCGCCGGTCCTGATGACCATGTTCCGGCCGGTCGCCGCGTTCTGGATGTCTCTCGCCGCCACGTTCTCCACCGGCCTGCTCGGCAGTTCCTGGGACGGCTGGCCGTGGCTGCCCGGCAGTCTGGTCTCCCACCTGCTGGTGCTGACGATCGTCGCGGTGCGCACCCGGCCGCGGACGGCGGCGTGGATGTGGGTGCTGACGGGCGCCTACGGCATCTTCGTCGAGAGTGTCTACGGCTGGGGACACGGCGCGACCAACACGGGGCCCATGGTCGTCATCTCCGCGCTCATCCTGCTCGTCGTCACGGTCTGGCACATCCGCCGCGAGGCCCGGCAGGTGGTGACCGCCCAGCAGACGGTCACGGCACACGAGCGTTCCAAGCGCACCCTGCTGGAGGAGCGCACGACGATCGCCCGCGAACTGCACGACGTGGTCGCCCACCACATGTCGGTCGTCGCCATCCAGGCGGAGGCCGCCCCCTACCGGGTGGAGAACCCGCCGCCGGAGCTGGAGCGTGCCTTCGCCACCATCAGGGAGAACGCGGTGGCGGCCCTCACCGAACTCCGCCGCGTCCTGGGCGTCGTGCGCGCGGAGGGCTACGAGGCCCCGGACGCCCCGCAGCCCACCCTCGCCGACCTGGACGCGCTGCTGGCCAATGTGCGGGAGGCGGGCCTGAGCGTCGACAAGGCGGTCACCGGCGCGGTGCGGGAACTGCCGCAGGGCGTGGAGCTGTCGGCGTACCGGATAGTCCAGGAGGCGCTGAGCAACACCCTCAGACACGCGCCCGGCGCGACCGCCCGCGTGGAGATCGGTTACGTCCTCGGCGGCCTCGGCCTGCGCATAGTCAACGGCCCGCCGCCTGCCCCGGCACTGGTGAAGCCCTCGCCGGGGGCAGGCCACGGCATCACCGGCATGCGGGAGCGCGTCTCCATGCTCAACGGCGAGATGACGGCGGCCCGCACGGACGACGGCGGCTATGAGGTGGCGGTGTTCCTGCCGGTCACCGCGGTGATCGAAGGTGGGGCATGACCATCCGCGTCCTGATCGCGGACGACCAGATGATGGTCCGCGAGGGCTTCTCGGTCCTGCTGAACGCGATGCCGGACATCGAGGTCGTCGGCGAGGCCGTCAACGGGCGGGAGGCGGTGGACCGCGTCCGCGAACTCGCCCCCGACGTCGTGCTGATGGACATCCGCATGCCCGAGCTGAACGGCATCGAGGCGACGCGGGAGATCGTCGCGGCCGACGGCGCGGCGAAGGTACTGGTGCTGACCACCTTCGACCTCGACGAGTACGTCTACCAGGCGCTGCGCGCAGGAGCCTCCGGCTTCCTCCTCAAGGATGCCTCGGCCCGCCAACTCGCCGACGGCGTACGGGTGGTGGCGTCCGGCGAGGCCCTCCTCGCCCCTTCCGTCACCAAGCGCCTGATCACCGAGTTCTCGAAGCTGTCCGACGCCCCGCGCGCCATGTCCACCGCCCACGCGGCGTACGGCGAACTGACCGAACGTGAGACGGAGGTCCTGGTCCTGATCGCCCAGGGCCTGTCGAACGCGGAGATCGCCGAGCGCCTGGTGGTGGCGGAGTCGACCATCAAGACCCACGTCAGCCGGGTCCTGGTGAAGCTGGGGCTGCGCGACCGCACGCAGGCGGCGGTGTTCGCGTACGAGGCGCGGCTGGTGACACCGGGCTGAGCCGCGCGGCCGGGGGGACACGGCGGGAGTACGGTGCGGACATGGAGCAGCGCATCACTCTCGTCACGCTGGGTGTGTCCGATCTCGCCCGGGCCAAGGCCTTCTACGAGGCCCTGGGCTGGCGTGGGCAGGAGGTCGAGGAGACCGTGTTCTTCCAGGCGGGCGGGCTCGGTCTGGTGCTGTGGGGCCGCGGCGAACTCGCGGCGGACTGCGGCCTGGAGCCCGGCCCGGCCGCCGGGTTCGGCGGGATCGTGCTGGCCCACAACGTCCGGTCCGAGGAGGAGGTCGACGTACTCCTCGCCGCCGTGGAACGAGCCGGCGGGACCGTCACCAAGCCCGCGGCCGTCAACGCCATCGGGTTCTACTCCAGCGCCTTCACCGATCCGGACGGCCACGCCTGGGAGGTCGCCCACAATCCGGGGTTCCCGCTGGCCGAGGACGGCTCGCTCACCCTCCCCGACTTCGGCGGTCAGTGAGACACCCCTGGTCAGCGGGGGGCCTGCCGGACTAGCGTCCGTTCATGGCAGCTGCTTTCGACCTCGCTTTCGACCCGTGGGACCCGGCGTTCCTCGCCGACCCGTACCCCGCCTACGCCGAGCTGCGTGCGAGGGGCCGGGTGATCCGTTACGAGCCCACCGACCAGTGGCTGATCCCGCACCACGCGGACGTCTCGGCGCTGCTGCGGGACCGGCGCCTGGGCCGGACGTATCAGCACCGCTTCACGCACGAGGACTTCGGACGGACGGCGCCACCGCCGGAGCACGAGCCGTTCCACACGCTCAACGACCACGGGATGCTGGACCTCGAACCCCCGGACCACACGAGGATCCGGCGGTTGGTGTCGAAGGCGTTCACCCCGCGTACGGTCGAGCGGCTGGGGCCGTATGTGGACGGCCTCGCCGGAAAGCTGGTCGACGGACTGGTGGAGCGCGGCGGCGGTGATCTGCTCGCGGACGTGGCCGAGCCGCTCCCCGTGGCGGTCATCGCCGAGATGCTGGGCATCCCGGAGTCGGACCGGGCCCCGCTGCGCCCGTGGTCGGCGGAGATCTGCGGGATGTACGAGCTGAACCCGTCGCAGGAGACGGCTGAGAACGCGGTGCGCGCGTCGGTCGAGTTCACGGAGTATCTGCGGGAGCTGATCGCGGTCCGCCGCAAGGAGCCCGGCGACGACCTCATCTCCGGCCTGATCGAGGCCCACGACGAGGGCGACCGCCTCACCGAACAGGAGATGATCTCGACCGCCGTCCTCCTGCTGAACGCCGGCCACGAAGCGACGGTGAACGCCACGGTCAACGGCTGGTGGGCCCTGTTCCGCAACCCCGGCCGGCTGGCGGCCCTGCGCGCCGACCACTCCCTCGTCCCGACCGCCGTCGAGGAACTGATGCGCTACGACACCCCGCTCCAGCTCTTCGAGCGCTGGGTCCTGGACGAGATCGAGATCGACGGCACGACGATCCCGCGGGGCGCCGAGATCGCCATGCTCTTCGGCTCCGCCAACCACGACCCCGAGGTGTTCCAGGACCCCGGGCGTCTCGACCTCACCCGCAAGGACAACCCCCACATCTCCTTCAGCGCCGGCATCCACTACTGCATCGGCGCCCCCCTGGCCCGCATCGAGCTGGCCGCGTCCATGAGGGCCCTGCTGCAGAGGGCTCCGACGCTGAGCCTGGCGGCGGAGCCGAAGCGGAAGCCGAACTTCGTGATCCGGGGGTTGGAGGGGCTGCGCGTGGAGGTGCGGTGATCACCGGTTCGGCTGGCCGGAGGGCGGCCGACCGGGGGACTCAAGCAGTATGTCGATCGAGTACGTCGACCGAGTACGTCGACCGAGCGGCCCCCCTCAGCTCGTCATGTCCCGCCTCCGCACCCCCGCCAGCCCCCCGGCCACCAGCACCCCCGCGATCCCCGCAAGGACGCCCACCGGTCCCCAGGCCATCTCCCCGCCCGGCAGCTTCGGCAGATGGCCGAACGGCGAGATGTCCAGCACGGCCTGCGGCAGATCCAGGGCGGGTCCGATCCAGCCCAGGAAGAGGATCAGTCCCGCCGCACCCCACGCGGCCGGAGCCGCCTGCGGGGACAGCCCGTACAGCAGGACCGCCAGTCCGCCCAGTGCCCAGATGGCCGGTACCTGGATCAGGCAGGCTCCGAGGATCGGGCCGGATTCGGCGCCGTAGCCGAGGCTCAGGCCCACTCCGGCCAGCAGCATCAGCAGCACCGTGCCGCCGAGCGCGACGACGAGGTGCCCGGCGGCCCACCGCAGCCGTCCGACCGCGCACGCCAGCACCGGCTCGGCCCGCTGGGAGGTTTCCTCGCCGTGCAGCCGGAGCACGGAGGAGACGATGTAGAGCGCGGCGACCAGGCCGAACAGGCCGACCATCGTGGCCAGGAACGCGTCCGTGATGCCGGACTGGCCGCCCATCCGCTCGATGATCTCGCGGGCGTTGTCGTTGTCGCCGACCAGGTCCGCCGCGCCCTTGGTGACCCCGCCGAACGCGGCGCCGCCCGCGAGGAACCCGAGCCCCCAGCCGAGCAGGCCGCCCCGCTGCAGCCGCCAGGCCAGCGCGCCCGCCGTGCCCAGCCGCCCCTGGGCCGGTCCGGGCCGGGTCGGTACGAAGCCGCCGCCGATGTCACGCCGCCCGGCGAGCTCGTACGCCACCGCCCCCTGGATCACCGCCGCGGCGACGAACAGCGGCAGCACCCACCACCGTTCGCCGGCGAAGGGCCGCAGGTTCTCCAGCCAGCCGATCGGGGAGATCCAGGTGAGCACCGAGGATCCTCCCCCAGTGCTAAACGCCTGGGAGGTGCCCCCAGTCGTGGCCGAGTCGCCCGCCGCCCGCAGCACGAACGCCGCCCCGATCAGCCCGCCCGTCAGCCCCTTCGCGAGCCGTCCGCTCTCGGTGAGCTGCGCGACGATCGCGGCCATCGTGGCGAACACCATCCCGACGCCCGCGATGCCGAGCCCGAAGGCCAGTGCACCGGGCGTGCCCTGTCCGGCGAGGCTGACGGCGACCAGCAGCGCGACCACGCCATTGGCGACGAGCGCGGTCAGCAGGGCCGCCGTCAGCGGAGCACGCCGGCCCACCATCGCCGACGAGACCAGTTCCTGGCGCCCGCTCTCCTCCTCGTCACGGGTGTGCCGTACGACGATGACCAGGCTCATGATCCCGGCGAGTACGGCCGCGTAGACGCCGATGCGCCAGGCGGTGAGGCCGCCGAGGGAGTCGTCGAACACGGGGCCGTACATGGCGCGCAGCGAGTTGTTCGTCAGCATCTGCCGGGCGATGTCGGCGCGTTCGGCGGGCGTGGCGTAGACGGTCCTGAGCGAGTTCGTCGTGGAGACGACCATCAGGGCCGTCACGGCCACCCAGACCGGGACCGTGACCCGGTCGCGCCGCAGGTTGAACCGCAACAGGGTTGCCGTGCCCGCGAGTTGGCGTGAGCCGACCGGCCGTACGTCGAAAGCCGCGGCGGTCATCGGGTGACCGCCTCGTCCTGGTAGTGGCGCAGGAACAACTCCTCCAGCGTCGGCGGCGTCGACGTCAGCGACCGCACGCCCGACTCGCTCAGCGAGCGCAGTACGGCGTCCAGCTGGTCGGTGTCGACCTGGAGCCGCACCCGGTGCCCCCGCACGTCGAGGTCATGGACGCCGGGCAGACGCGTCAACCCGTTGGGCGGGCCCGCGAGTTCGGCCGTCACGCTGGTCCGCGTCAGGTGCCGCAGGTCTGCGAGCGAGCCGCTCTCCACGGTCTGCCCCCTGCGGATGATGCTCACCCGGTCACACAGCTCCTCGACCTCGCTCAGGATGTGCGAGGACAGCAGGACGGTCCGCCCCCGCTCCCGCTCCTCCTCGACGCACCGCTGGAAGACCTCCTCCATCAGCGGGTCCAGGCCGGACGTCGGCTCGTCCAGGATCAGCAGGTCGACGTCCGAGGCGAACGCGGCGACCAGGGCGACCTTCTGCCGATTGCCTTTCGAATACGTCCGTCCCTTCTTCGTCGGGTCGAGTTCGAACCGCTCGACGAGGTCGGCCCGCCGCCGCTTGTCGAGGCCTCCGCGCAGCCGTCCGTACAGGTCGATGACCTCGCCGCCGGAGAGGTTGCGCCACAGCGTCACGTCACCCGGCACGTACGCGATCCGGCGGTGCACCTCCACCGCGTCCGCCCATGGATCACGGCCGAGCACCCGCGCGGCGCCCGCGTCGGCGCGCAGCAGGCCGAGCAGGACGCGGATGGTGGTGGACTTGCCGGAGCCGTTCGGGCCGAGGAAGCCGTGCACCTCACCGGTCTCGACGTCCAGGTCGAGGCCGTCGAGCGCATGCGTCTTGCCGAACGACTTGTGCAGTCCGGATACCTCAATGGCGGGGTTTGCCTTCGTCATGCTTCAGAACGTACGCTGTCTTCAGAAATTTGTGAAGTTAAGGAAACACATGAAGCCCGGATAGGGTGGGCCCATGACGCAAGCATCTGGCGGCGGGCGGGACGCCGAGTCCGTGTCGAAGTTCGTCGAGTCCTTCGCGGCGCAGCTCGTCGAGGCCGGGATGCAGCGCATGGCCGCCCGGGTCTTCGCCGCGCTGCTCGCCTCCGACAAGGGCGTGCTGACCTCCGCCGAACTGGGCGAGCAGCTGCGGATCAGCCCCGCGGCGGTCTCCGGCGCGGTGCGCTACCTGGCCCAGACCCACATGGTGTCCCGCGAGCGGGAGCCCGGCTCACGCCGCGAGCGCTACCGGGTGCACGGCGACCAGTGGTACGAGGCCCTGACCAACCGCGAGGCCGTCCTCAAGCGCTGGGAGGCGGCACTGCGCGAAGGCGTCGACAGCCTCGGCCCCGACACCCCGGCAGGTCGCCGGCTGGCCGAGACGCTGGCCTTCTTCGAGTTCATGGAGGGGGAGGTCGCGGCGATGATGGAGCGGTGGCGGGTGCACCGGGAGAAGACGTTCGGTATGTGACGCCCCGCGCTGTCTGCGGAGATCGGCTACGAAACTGTATGCGAGTCGCTACTCTGGGTTGCGGTTGGTCCGCATCAAGGGGAGGGCGCATCATGACACTCATGGCAGAGCGACCGGTGATAAGCGGCACCAAGCCCGGAGGCAGCTTCGAGGAGATGCTCGACGTCCTCGAAGAGCTGCATGTGCCCGACGGCTACAAGGCCGAGATCATCAGCGGGAACATCGTCGTGTCGCCGTGGTCGAAGGGCTACTACAACCGTGTGATGAAGCTGGTGTGCAAACAGCTGGAACCGCATCTCCCCAAGGGGCACGAGATCGACCGGGCGCCGACGTTGTTCGTCTTCCCGGGGGACGAGTGTGCGTACGGGCCGGACATCCACGCGGCGCACGAGCAAGTCCTTGAGACGGAGAGCAACCACCTGGACGGCGAAGGCCTCTGCTTCGTCGCCGAGCTGACTTCTCGCTCCACTCGGACAGATGACCTGACCGACAAGGTCGAGGTCTACGCCAAGGCGGGCGTCCCGGTGTATCTGATCCTCGACATGCAGGAGGAGCGGGCCATCGTGTACGGGTCCCCTTCTGCAAAGGGATATGAGGATCGTTCCACCAAGCCTTTCGGCGAGAAGATCCACATCCCGGCCCCGTTTGACTGCATGCTCGACATGACCGGGTTCCACCGGCCCAAGAAGAACGACGAGAGCCGGCTCACCCCACCGCCGGCACCGTAAGCCCCCAAGCCCCCTCCCGGACCACCCACGTCCGCGTCCGCACCGGCCCCGACACCTCCGCGTCCGCCCGGTACCGGAAGTGCGCCCCCGACACGGTCACCGTCCGCCCCTCGGCCAGCAGCGGCGACGCCTCCGCGCCCACCGACGCGGGCCGCACCTCCACCGCGGCCACCCCGGCGCCCCCGGGCGCGACCCACACCCTCTCCACCGGCTGGTCCAGATCCACCAGCGTCGTCCCGTCGACCTCGACCCGCAGCCGTGAAGGGCCGGGCAGGGTGGAGGACGTACCCCGGGCCGGCACCAGTGTCCGTATGAGCGACTGGCAGGTCCGCAGCCACGGCCGCCCGGCGCCCGGCCCCACCGCGGTCGCACCGTTCGGCGCGGCGGGCTCCCGCACCGGCGGGATCCGCAACGCGCCCAGCACCACCCCGTCGCTGTCGTCCACGAGGAGATCCAGCCGCCGCTCCACCCCTTCCAGCACGGCGCGGGCCGCCGCCACCGCCCCCGTCGGCACCCCTAGGGATCCGGCCAGCGACAGCGCACCCCCGACCGGCACCACCGACAGCACACATCCGGCCAGCTCCCGCTGCCGGTGCAGCAGGGACACCGCTCGCAGCAGCGCCCGGTCGTCGCCGACGACCACGGGCCGCCGCGACCCCCGCCGAGCCAGCGCCCGGGCGAATTCCTCCGGCCCCTCCGGCAGGCACACCTTGGTCGCGGCACCCGCGCTGAGCACGTCTTTCGCGATCCGTACGGACTCTCCGTCCGTCCGACGGGCGACCGGGTCGACCACCACCAGCAGCTGTTCGGACGTGGGAGAAGTCGCCACCTCGGTCATGCCTCGCTTCCTCGGGTAGCATCTTTGTGCAAGAGCCCCTTGCGCTATTGCGCCAGGGGCTTCGTCTATTCCGGGGCATCCGGTCCGACGGGTTGCGGCCAACGACGGTCGCCGGTGTACCAGACACAGCAGTGTCGCGTACGCCTCTGACCTTGGACATGCCCCGCCCGGAAGGGGTGTACGCGCGTGCCCGCACTTGTGCTGCTCGGTGCTCAGTGGGGTGACGAAGGCAAGGGAAAGGCGACGGACCTGCTAGGCGGGTCGGTCGACTACGTAGTGCGCTACCAGGGCGGCAACAACGCCGGCCACACGGTAGTCGTGGGCGACCAGAAGTACGCCCTCCACCTCCTTCCTTCCGGAATCCTGTCCCCGGGGTGCACCCCGGTCATCGGCAACGGCGTCGTCGTCGACCCGTCGGTCCTGCTCTCCGAGCTGAGCGGGCTGAACGAGCGAGGCGTCGACACGTCCAAGCTCCTGATCAGCGGAAACGCTCACATCATCACGTCGTACAACGTCACCGTCGACAAGGTGACGGAACGCTTCCTCGGTAAGCGGAAGATCGGCACGACGGGCCGCGGCATCGGCCCCGCCTACGCGGACAAGATCAACCGCGTCGGCATCCGCGTCCAGGACCTCTACGACGAGTCGATCCTTCAGCAGAAGGTCGAAGCGGCCCTCGACGTCAAGAACCAGATCCTCACCAAGCTGTACAACCGGCGCGCGATCGCCGTCGAGCAGGTGGTCGGGGAACTGCTGGGCTACGCGGAGCAGCTCAAGCCGTACGTCGCCGACACGGTCCTGATCCTCAACCAGGCCCTGGAGGACGACAAGGTCGTCCTCTTCGAGGGCGGCCAGGGCACGCTGCTGGACATCGACCACGGCACGTACCCCTTCGTCACCTCCTCGAACCCGACGGCGGGCGGCGCCTGCACGGGCGCCGGCGTCGGCCCGACGAAGATCAGCCGCGTCATCGGCATCCTCAAGGCGTACACGACCCGCGTCGGCGCGGGCCCGTTCCCGACCGAGCTCTTCGACGAGGACGGCGAGGCGCTGCGCCGCATCGGCGGCGAGCGGGGCGTGACGACCGGCCGCGACCGCCGCTGCGGCTGGTTCGACGCGGTGATCGCCCGGTACGCGACCCGCGTGAACGGCCTGACCGACTTCTTCCTCACCAAGCTGGACGTCCTGACCGGCTGGGAGGAGATCCCGGTCTGTGTGGCGTACGAGATCGACGGCAAGCGCGTCGAGGAACTCCCGTACTCGCAGTCGGACTTCCACCACGCGAAGCCGGTCTACGAGATGCTCCCCGGCTGGTCCGAGGACATCTCGAAGGCCAAGACCTTCGCCGACCTCCCGAAGAACGCGCAGGACTACGTCAAGGCCCTGGAGGAGATGTCCGGCGCCCCGATCTCGGCGATCGGCGTGGGGCCGGGCCGCGAGGAGACGATCGAGATCAACTCGTTCCTCTAGTACGCCGGTCAGCCCCGCGCGCCTTGTCCTGTCCCCGGTCGGGTCTGTCCGGCCGGGGACTGCGGCCGTCACACCTCGGGGATGCCTTCCAGGACCTCGTCGATCGACGCCAGTGACTGGGTGCCGCTGGGAGAGCCGTCCTGGAGCCGTTCGAAGCGCTCATCCGAAAGCGGCGATCTGACATGTGTCACTCCGTCGCCACGCTGCGCCTGACACAGGCGCTGCGACTGCTGCCCGTCCTGCTTGTCGTCGTGCTCTCCACGCCCGCATGGCTCGTCTGGCCTTTCCCGCCGGGCAAGCGGCAGAAGTTCGTCCTGAACATGGTCCGGGCACTGACCGCTTGGACATACGGCCCCACCAGGGCCGAACTGCCGGACACCGATACCGCATCCGATGCCGGAAAGTAGGGGGTGCAGGGTACGGCTAGGAGCGTGTCTCAGTAACGGGCAACCCGCCTATGGTTCGTGATCATTGGTGCGGGATGATCACGGTATGCATGGTGGGGATGGGCTGTTCGAGGTCGAGCCGGTCGAGAAGAAGCGGCCGATGGGTCCTGCGGTGGCGGTGGACAAGACGTTCCGGGCGTTCGACCCGCATCAGGTCCTGCTGCTGCCGCCGTCGCTGGATGACTGGCTGCCCGAGGACCACCCGGCCCGGTTCGTCGCCGACCTGGTCGACGAGGTGCTCGACCTCGGACCGGTCCTGGCGGACTACACCGAAAAGCGCGGCTACCCGCCCTACGACCCCCGGCTGATGGTGCGGCTGCTGATCTACGGCTACACCACCGGGGTGCGCTCCTCCCGGGCGATCGAGCGCCGCATGGCCGACGACGTCGCGTTCCGGTTCCTGGCCGCCGGCCAGGCCCCCGACTTCCGCTCGATCGCCCGGTTCCGCCGCCGCCACCTGGACGCACTGGCCGGTCTGTTCACCCAGTCGCTGCACCTGGCCATGCGACTCGGCCTGGTCAAGATGGGCCGCGTCGCGCTGGACGGCACCAAGCTGGAGGCCAGTGCCTCCAAGCACAAGGCGATGAGCTACGGCCGCCTGGTCGACAAGGAAGAGCGGATCGAGGCCGAGATCGCCCAGCTGGAAGCGAAGGCCCAGGCACTGCTGGCCGACGCGGAGGCCGCCGACGAAGCCGAGGACCAGGTCTTCGGCGTGGACGGCAAGGAGGTGGACCTGCCCGCCGAACTGGACCGGCGTGAAAAGCGCCTGGCGAAGCTGCAGGCCGCCCGCGCGCAGATCGAGGCCGAGGCCGCCGACAAGGCCCGCAAGCATGCCGAGGACAAGGAACGCCGCCGTCAGCAGCGCGCCGGCACCAGTGATGAGCAGGCCGTCACCGACGCCGGCGAGGCGACCGCCGCCAGGGCCCGGCCCAAGCCCAAGGCGCAGGCCAACTTCACCGATCCCGACTCGCGGATCATGAAGAACAGCGACGGCGCCTACATCCAGGCCTACAACGCGCAGGCCGTAGTCGACGAGGAACACCAGGTCATCACCGCCGCCGACGTGACGTGCAACCCCTCGGACGCGCTGAACTACACCCTGATGCTTGACCAGTCCGCGGCGAACACCGGCGCCCACCCCAAGCAGGCGCTGGTCGACGCCGGATACTGCTCGGAAGCCAACCTCGAAGCCGCCAAGGACCGCCAACTGGCCTGCGGCACCGACACGTTCATGGCCACCGGCCGACTGGCCCACGACGAGCAGGTTCCGCCCGCTCCACGCGGACGCATCCCCAAGGACGCCACGCTGAAGGAGCGCATGGCCCGCAAGCTGCGGACCAAGCCCGGCCGGGCCGCCTACGCCCGCCGCAAGGCCATCGTCGAACCCGTCTTCGGACAGATCATGACCTGCCACAACGGCCGCCGGCTCCTCCTGCGCGGCGAAGACGGCGCCCGCGGCGAGTGGCGACTGCTTGCCGCCTGCCACAACCTCCGCAAGATCTTCCGCCACGCCGGACCGACCGGCCTCGCCGCCGCGGCCGACTGACCAACCGGGCCGCCCCGGCCACCGCGGGCCGAAATCCCGGCCCGACCGACCCGCCCGTCGGCCCCACAGGCGCTGACCGGACCACCGCGACCGATCCCGCCGATCACGACCTCCCGGCCAGTTGCCCGTTACTGAGACACGCTCCTAG
>NZ_WJBG01000184.1 GCF_009709555.1 Streptomyces blattellae
ACCGGCACTTCGCTACCGGCCGTCGTCTCCTGGGCTCTCTCGGTAGTTGCCATGACCAGCACGCTAGGGACGCCGGAGGAACCAACCCAAGGAAGTTCCACGGAGTTCCACACGGATCACTCCAGGGCGTCGATGGCGGATGTGATCAAGGCCCTTGCATCGGCTCCGTAGACCGCCAGGCGGGAGAACTCCCCGAACGCCTTCAGGTACTGGCGTACCTCCGTCGGGGCGGTCACGTTCACACGGGCCGTCAACAACTCCGCTTCCGCCTGTTCTTCGTCGTACACGGTGAACGTTTCGATCATCCACATGCGCCGTTCTGCGGAGAACGGGATCACCCCCAGTGAGACCGACGGGAACGCCATGGCGGACAGCAGGTATCCCAACTGGCCCGCCATCGTCTCCGCGTCGCCCACACGGTGCCGGAGGACCGACTCCTCCAGGACCAGGGCGAACCGGTGGTCTCCCTCCCGCACGACGCGCGCCGACCGGGCCAACCGGGCCTCCACGGCGTCCGCCACGTCGTCCGGCGTCTCGTGAAACTGACTGATGGACCGCAGTAGGGCCGTGGCGTACTCGTGTGTCTGGAGGACGCCGGGGACGACGTTGGCGCAGTAGGTCCGGAACACCCGCGTGCGCTCGTACAGGGAGACGTACGACTCCTGAAGCCTGCGCAGACCCGTGCGCTGGACCCGCCGCCACTCCACATACATGTTGTCGGCCGACCGGGCCGCCGCGATCAGGTCGGCGGCCTGGTCCTCCGCCTGGCACGCTGCGCACCAACGGCGTATGTCGTCGTCCGATGGCGGGGTCACGGCGTTCTCCAGCCGGGACACCTTGGACTTGTACCAACCGGCCCTCTTGGCCAGGGCATGGCCGGTCAGGCCCGCGTCCCTCCGGATCTCCCGGAGCCGGTCGGCAACCGCCTTACGGGCAGCCTGGACGCTTGATGACGGGGACGCGGGCATGTGCTGATCGGTCTATCGGATCTTGTAGTCCTCGTGCGGCGTAGCACGCTCCCATACGGCATCGAATGCCGACGCGCACAGCTTCGCCACCTCGGGACGCTCGTCCAACTCCGGCCCGGCCGAACCGCCCTCACCTGTGAAGTGGTTCCACATGATTACGCGACCGTCAAAGAGCCAGAAGTCATTTCCGGGGAGCGCAATGTCCGACGCACTCCGGCGCGGGAGCCACCGGACCAGTTCCCCGGCCGCCACGTTCTGGTACGTGCAGGCGTGTTCGTAACGGATGTACTCACTCACCGGCTCAGACACGATGCGGGCCCGGCGGAACACCACCCCTCGGGCCGTCGCGTCACGGACCCAAGTGTGGAAGTCGTTCCACCACGTAGCCGGGTCCGGATCGGGCCGCCAGCCGGAGCGCCACCGCTCGAACTCGGACGCCTCCTCCCCAATCCCGTAGGAGTCCCGCATCTCCAGGTGAACGGCTGAGTGATGCGTCTTGGCGAGTAGGTCAGTGAACGCCAAGTCGGTCTGCGACATCACATGCCTCCCTCAGTGCGGGCACCATGCGGATGGGCAGTCGTACCACTGCCTCCGTCTCCGGGATCGGGCCCGTCTCCCGGCACTGGGCCAAGAGCGCTTCCCCGGCCTTCCAGCCCTGAATGACGATCTCCTCCGCTTCGTCGTCCACCCAAGCCGTGGGGCACTGCGTCCCGTTGGTGTTCGGGTCCTTTGCGATGAACCGTAGCGCCATGACTGGCTCCGCCCTCCTGTGGGTTCTATGACGTTCCACGACCATCACCCGGCGGGCCGAGGCCGTCAAGGGCGTCTAGAGCCAGGGAAGTTGGCGAGCGTAATCACTCTGGGTTGACGGCCGGCTGAGCGCTCCGTAACCGGCTCCGGGTACGCCCAAGGGCCCCGATCAGCCCCACGCGGGGACGGATCGGGGCCCTTGGGGTGTCCAGCGAAAGCCCTGTTATGGCCCACTCCGGCGTGTGGTCCGGAGCGGCATCCACCCAGGTCAGAAGCCACGTGTGGCGGCCGTTCAGGTCGCTCACAGACCTTGGAACCCGTACAGAGACAGGGCCGCTATCACGCTTCGATGTCCCGGCCGCCCTGGAGGGGGGTATCCCCCAGGTCCCACGGGGTCGTCCGGCTCATGCGAGCCAGGCCACGGCCCCACTCGGCCGGACGGTGCCGCCGGTCCGCACGTCACGCGGGACACGGCTGGCCAGCTCGGCCGGGTCCTGGCTCTCCGGCCGGGCCGTCGGGTCCAGCCCGCCACGGCCCACACGGACAGCCGTGGACATGGACGCCGTGGCGGGGTCCGGGCCGTCGGTATGCGTGGCACCCAGCCGGGCCACGACTTCAGCGGCCACGGCGGCCACCCGTTCGTTGGTTCGCTGATGACTCACGCGGTCACTCCCTTGGGGTCGGCCGTACCCCGGCCGTGGCGGACGAACCCGGGAACGTGGGCTCCACGCGGGTCCTTGAAGACGTGGGCACACAGGCCCCGGAACTCCGTGCTGGTGATGGCGGCCACCAGCTCCGGGCGCTCCACGGCCAGGGCCGCCAGGATGCGGGCCCGGTGCGTCAGGGCCGTGACCGACGGGTCCCGGTGAGCCTGTAGCCAACTCAGCACTTCCCGGCGGGTGTTGGCCGGTGACCGGTACGTCATCGGGCGGCCCCCATCTCCAGCTCCTCCGGTCGCAATGGGTTCTCCATGTGGCCCGCCCGGTACCGGGCGTCCGCCGCGTCCACGTCCGCCAGGTCCAGGCCCAACACCGGGGCCAGCTTGCGGACCTCATCCACGGAGCCGGACCGGGGCGTCCACCCCTCCGCCAGGTGGTTGGCGACGGCCACGGCGACACGGCCCGTGGCGTCCTCCCGGTCCGTCTGCTCCGGGAGCCAGGCAACAAAGTTCACGTCAGCCTCCAGGGCCTCTCTGGGGGCCCGCCAGGGCCCAGGCAGGGGAAGGGGGCCCGGCCCTGTCGCCAGGCCCCCAGGTGGGCGTTCACGCCTTGGAGGTGGCGTCCCGAAGGGCGGAGACCAGCCACTCCCCCGTTACGCGCGGGTCCGTGGACTGCGCCACGTGGAGGATCGCGCCCCACTCGCTTCCGTCGGTCACGTCGTCGTTGGCGTACTTCAGTCCCGCCGGGGCCTCCACGTCGCCCAGCTCCAGGGACAGGTACTCCGCGCGGGCCCTGACGGCCGCGAACCGCTGGTACGCGCGTTCGGCCTCCACGGCCAGCTCCGCCATGCGGGCGTGTTCGCCCTCCAGGGCCTTCACCAGGGCGTCCCGCTCCTCCGCCATGACGCCGGGTCCGTCTCCATGGCGTCGTACTGGGCCCTCAGCTCCCGGGTCCGGTCTGGGCCGCCTGGAGGGCCAGGAGTTTGTCCTCCCGCTGGGCCAGGTCGTCCACGCGCTTGTACGCCTTGGGGGCCGGGCCGCCCGCCAGGTGGGCCGCGTGAGCCTCCCGCCGCTCCCGCTCCTGGCGTTCGTCGGCCGTCCGCAACTCCCGGAACTCCTCCCGGAGACGGCTCACCACGTCCAGGCCCTCCCGGAGGGCCGCATAGGCGTCATGGACCCGCTTGGGGGCCGTCGGCTCATGCCACACGATGGTCACCACCGGCCAGTTGTCCACGGTCGTCCGTGCGCGGTCGTCCAGGGCGTCATGGGGGTTGATCG
>NZ_WJBG01000185.1 GCF_009709555.1 Streptomyces blattellae
ACCGGCACTTCGCTACCGGCCGTCGTCTCCTGGGCTCTCTCGGTAGTTGCCATGACCAGCACGTTAGGGACGGCGCGGCCCGAACTCCCATGAGATTGCACGAGGTTGCATGGGAATCACCCAAGCCGGTCCATGGCGTCGCTGATCAAGCTGCGAGCCTTGGCCCCATACACAGCAAGCTCTGCCAGTTCCGCGAACGTGTCGGCGTACATGGCCACTTCGCTGGGTTGCGTGATGGTGAGGTACCCGGAGACCAACTCAACGTTGACCTGCGCCGCGTCATAGATCCAGAACCCTTCGACCGGCCAGCGCTCCCGATCCGGTCGCATGGGGACGACTCCCAGGCTGACATTGGGACGGGACGCCATGGCGATCAGGTGACCAAGCTGCCCGATCATGACCTCAGCGCCGCCGATCCCGGACCGAATTACAGACTCCTCAACGAGGAAGGCGAATCGCCGGTCACCCTCGTAGAGCACGCGCTGACGCTCCATGCGTGCGGCCACCGCGTCGGCCACGTCGTCCACGAGCCCGCGCCGTCGCTGGATCGCTTGCAGTGCTGCCGCCGTGTATGGCTGCGTCTGGATCATGCCGGGCACGAGCCACGAGGAGTACGACCGGAAACGGTGAGTCCGCTGGTACAGAGGCAAGCGGGCTTCCTGCGCCTGTTTCAGTCCGGCCCGTTCCATGCGTCGCCAGTCCACCCACATGCCCTCGGCCGTGCGTAGCGACGCGATCAGGTCCTCTGTCTGCTCCTCCGCCCCACATGCGTGACACCACGCCCGAATGTCGTCGGCGGAGGGTGGAGTGCGGGCGTTCATGATCCGGGAGGATTTGGACTTGCTCCACCCGCAACGCTCGGCGAGATCGGCCCCGGTCAGACCAGCATCCCGGCAGAGATCCGCAAGACGTGTTGCGAGAGCCTGCCGGGCCTGCTGGGCGCTGGATGACGGAGAAACGGCCATGGTGGGTGATCGTCAGGCGGGCCGGTACTCCGCGTGGGGAGTGGCGCGCTCCCATGCCGCCTCGTACGCCCTCACGTACTGAGCGGCCAACGCCGGATCGTGGCAGACCTCCATGCGCGGGCCGGTCCACTGACCCTCGCCGCTGAAGTGGTGAAGGATCACGGTTTCCTTATCCATGACCCACCCGTCCAGCGCGGGCAAGAGGAGATCGCGCGCCCGGGGCCGGGGCAGCCATCGCACGTCTTCACCGGCAGCGACGTTCGTGAACGTGCCGTCGTACTCGTATAGGACGTAGTCGCTCAATGGCTCGGAAACCACGCGGAGACGTCGCATCACAACGCCCCGGCCTGTCGCCTCGGCCACCACGTCCAGCCACGGCCGCCACCACGCCTCCTGGTCGGACGGGTCGTACCGGTGGCCTTGCTGCCAGCGGATGAACTCGGGGTCGTCCCGCATGTAGCTGTCCCGCATCTCAAGGTGCATCGCTGAGCGCTGCGCCTTGGCGAGAGCTTCACGTACCGCTGTTGCCACCGTTGTTGTCCTTGCTGCCGTTGTCCTCGTTGCTGGCTTCGTCTGCTGCCGTCTCCAGGTTCTCCGGCTTGGGGATGAACTGGAGCATGTTGGCGGGCAGTCGGATCACGGTTTCGTGCTCCGGAACGTCCGTCGAGTGGCCGGGCACCGACCCGACTTCCTGTGCTTCACGGATGGTTGCCTCGTCGGCTTTCCACGACTGGATGATCAGGTCTCCGGTCGTCTCTTCCAGCTAGATCGTGGGCGATCCGTCGTCCGGCGTGTTCGGCCAGATCCCGAGGAACTTTAGGGCCATCGCGCACTCCTCCACTGAGTCGGTTGCACAGATGTGCACGAGCCTCTCCTCAGGCGAGATCAGCGTCAGGGGCGCCATCCACCAATGCAGTTGGTGCTGGTGGTCACTCTGAGCTGACGGCCGGCTGAGCGCTCCGTAACCGGCTCCGGGTACGCCAAAGGGCCCCGATCAGCCCTATGCGGGGAAGGATCGGGGCCCTTGGGGTGTCCAGCGAAAGCCCTGTTATGGCCCACTCCGGCGTGTGGTCCGGAGCGGCATCCACCCAGGTCAGAAGCCACGTGTGGCGGCCGTTCAGGTCGCTCACAGACCTTGGAACCCGTACAGAGACAGGGCCGCTATCACGCTTCGATGTCCCGGCCGCCCTGGAGGGGGGTATCCCCCAGGTCCCACGGGGTCGTCCGGCTCATGCGAGCCAGGCCACGGCCCCACTCGGCCGGACGGTGCCGCCGGTCCGCACGTCACGCGGGACACGGCTGGCCAGCTCGGCCGGGTCCTGGCTCTCCGGCCGGGCCGTCGGGTCCAGCCCGCCACGGCCCACACGGACAGCCGTGGACATGGACGCCGTGGCGGGGTCCGGGCCGTCGGTATGCGTGGCACCCAGCCGGGCCACGACTTCAGCGGCCACGGCGGCCACCCGTTCGTTGGTTCGCTGATGACTCACGCGGTCACTCCCTTGGGGTCGGCCGTACCCCGGCCGTGGCGGACGAACCCGGGAACGTGGGCTCCACGCGGGTCCTTGAAGACGTGGGCACACAGGCCCCGGAACTCCGTGCTGGTGATGGCGGCCACCAGCTCCGGGCGCTCCACGGCCAGGGCCGCCAGGATGCGGGCCCGGTGCGTCAGGGCCGTGACCGACGGGTCCCGGTGAGCCTGTAGCCAACTCAGCACTTCCCGGCGGGTGTTGGCCGGTGACCGGTACGTCATCGGGCGGCCCCCATCTCCAGCTCCTCCGGTCGCAATGGGTTCTCCATGTGGCCCGCCCGGTACCGGGCGTCCGCCGCGTCCACGTCCGCCAGGTCCAGGCCCAACACCGGGGCCAGCTTGCGGACCTCATCCACGGAGCCGGACCGGGGCGTCCACCCCTCCGCCAGGTGGTTGGCGACGGCCACGGCGACACGGCCCGTGGCGTCCTCCCGGTCCGTCTGCTCCGGGAGCCAGGCAACAAAGTTCACGTCAGCCTCCAGGGCCTCTCTGGGGGCCCGCCAGGGCCCAGGCAGGGGAAGGGGGCCCGGCCCTGTCGCCAGGCCCCCAGGTGGGCGTTCACGCCTTGGAGGTGGCGTCCCGAAGGGCGGAGACCAGCCACTCCCCCGTTACGCGCGGGTCCGTGGACTGCGCCACGTGGAGGATCGCGCCCCACTCGCTTCCGTCGGTCACGTCGTCGTTGGCGTACTTCAGTCCCGCCGGGGCCTCCACGTCGCCCAGCTCCAGGGACAGGTACTCCGCGCGGGCCCTGACGGCCGCGAACCGCTGGTACGCGCGTTCGGCCTCCACGGCCAGCTCCGCCATGCGGGCGTGTTCGCCCTCCAGGGCCTTCACCAGGGCGTCCCGCTCCTCCGCCATGACGCCGGGTCCGTCTCCATGGCGTCGTACTGGGCCCTCAGCTCCCGGGTCCGGTCTGGGCCGCCTGGAGGGCCAGGAGTTTGTCCTCCCGCTGGGCCAGGTCGTCCACGCGCTTGTACGCCTTGGGGGCCGGGCCGCCCGCCAGGTGGGCCGCGTGAGCCTCCCGCCGCTCCCGCTCCTGGCGTTCGTCGGCCGTCCGCAACTCCCGGAACTCCTCCCGGAGACGGCTCACCACGTCCAGGCCCTCCCGGAGGGCCGCATAGGCGTCATGGACCCGCTTGGGGGCCGTCGGCTCATGCCACACGATGGTCACCACCGGCCAGTTGTCCACGGTCGTCCGTGCGCGGTCGTCCAGGGCGTCATGGGGGTTGATCG
>NZ_WJBG01000186.1 GCF_009709555.1 Streptomyces blattellae
GGAGCAGGAACTCGCACCCTCGCAATCGACCGCGGCGGCGCTGTTCGACGACTTCACACCCGAAGAACGAGGCGAGTTGCTCAGGCTGCTGGAGAAGGTGGCCGACTCCCTGCGTGCACGCGGGATCGACATGCCCTCCTCCGACCGAGGTTGACCCCCGAATCCGCCCTGGAGGTGCGCGTGGGTAACCATGGCGGGACGTGCCCGAACGGTACGGGCCCGGCAGTAGCCGTCCGCGCCGGCGCACTGAGGGCAGGGCGACGGCCGCACGTCATGGGCCGCCTCGCGCACTCAGGCGGATGCGGCGGGGCAGATCATCTGGGAGGTGAGCGTTGACTTCACCGTCATGGGGGCGCAAGCGCCTGCAGGCCGTGGATGCGCTGCTGGCCGTTGGCGTGTACGCGACCTCGCTGCTGGTCCCGGTTCTGGACGGGAACAGCAGCACCGGGCCGCCGACCCTCCGGGGCGCGTTCTTCGGGGCCGTGGTCTGCGCCTCGTTGGTCTTCCGACGGCGCTGGCCGTTGGCGGTGCTCGCCGTGACCGCGTTGGGAGCGGCCGGCTACCTCGCGTCCGGTGGGGACAAGAGTCCGCTGATGCCGGCCACGATGATCGCGATGTACACGTGCGCGCGGCGCCGGCCGCGGCGCGAAGCGGTGCTGGAGGTCGCCGCCGTCGCGGTCCTCCTGGCCGGGACGAGTGTGGTGTCCGGCGATAGCGGGTGGCTGGGCCCGGAGAGCGTCGCGGTGATCGCGATGAGCGCATCGGCCGCGGCGTTCGGGCTCGCGGTCCGCAACCGGCATGCCTACGTCGCCGCGGTCGAGGAGCGAGCGCGGCGGGCCGAACGGACACGGGAGGAGGAGGCACGCCGCCGGGTCATCGACGAGCGGCTGCGGATCGCCCGGGAACTGCACGATGTCCTGGCCCACCACATCGCCATCATCAACGTGCAGGCGGCGGTGGTGGCTCATGTGATGGAGACAGAACCCGAACAGGCAAGGGAGTCCCTCGCGCACATCCGGCGGGCCGCCCGGTCGTCACTGGCGGAGGTCCGCACCACGCTCGGGCTGCTGCGCCGGCCGGGTGCCCCGGACGAGGCGGCCGTCGAGCCGTCCCCTGGTCTGGACGCGCTGCCCGACCTGATCGCGGGCTTCACAGCCGCCGGCCTGATCGTCGACCAGAAGGTCGCCGGTACGCCCATGGACCTTCCCGCGGCGGTGGGGCTCACCGCGTACCGGGTCGTCCAGGAGGCCCTGACGAATGCCAGCAAGTACGCGTCCCGCCCCTACGCCGAGCTGGAGCTCCGCTACTTGCCGGCCGCGCTGCGGATCCACGTCCGCAACCGGGCTGATCCCTCGTCGCGGTCCGGATCCTCCACGGTTCGCGATCTCGTGGAGTTGGGGGAGGGCGGCCATGGGCTGCTCGGCATGCGGGAACGCGCGCATGCCCTTGGCGGAACGTTCGCGGCGTGCATGACCGACGGCTGGTTCGATGTGCGGGTCCTGCTGCCGCACGAGAGGGCGGGGACATGAAGATCAAGATATTGCTGGCTGATGACCAGGAGCTGGTCAGGGCTGGTTTCAAGGTTCTGGTGAACGCAACACCCGACATGGAGGTGGTGGGTGAGGCGTCCGACGGGAGGGAGGCGGTCCGGCTCGCCCCGGAGGCCGACGTCGTCCTGATGGACATCCGGATGCCCGGCTCGGACGGTCTCACCGCGACCCGGCAGATCACCTCCGCGCTGCCGAATGTCCGAGTCCTGGTGCTGACCACGTTCGAGATCGACGAGTACGTGTTTGCCGCGCTGCGCAGCGGGGCAAGCGGGTTCCTCGGCAAGGGGGTCGAGCCGACGGAACTCCAGCATGCGATCCGCCTCGTCGCCCGGGGCGAGGAGCTGCTGTCTCCCGGCGCGACACGCGCGCTGATCACCCGTTTCCTGCGCGGGCCCGCGCAGGACGTGGATGCCGCCGCCGAGCGGCTGGCGATGCTCACCGAGCGGGAACGGGAGATCCTCATCCTGGTCGCGGCCGGGCTCGGCAACGACGAGATCGCCGAGCGACTGGGTATCAGCCCGCATACCGCCAAGACCCATGTGAACCGGACGCAGGCCAAGCTCGATGCACATGACCGGGCCCAACTTGTCATGCTCGCCTACGAGACGGGCCTCGTGCGGCCCGGTTCAGCGCGGCCGGTGTAGGGCGATACCGCGATCGCGGTAGGCCGGAAACCGTTCGTCAGGGGGACAGGTCGGGCGGGTGGAGCGCACGAGGCTGGAAGCACCGTGTCCACCTTGCTCGTGAGGAGTCCCCTTGTCCGCCCTTGCCCGCTGGTGCTATAGCCACCGGCTTCTCGTTGTGCTGCTGTGGGTGGCACTGCTAGCCGGTGTGGGCCTAGCCTCAACCGCCGCCGGCTCCAAGGCCAGCGACAGCTTCTCCCTTCCCGGCACCGAGTCGAGCAAGGCGCTCGAACTGCTGGAAGAGACGATGCCGGCCCAGTCCGGCGCCACCGCGACCGTCGTGTGGGAGTCGGAGGACGGCGACGTCCGGGACGCCGCCGTCGAAGACCGGATGACCACCACCCTCGACGAAATCGCCAAGATCCCGGAAGTGGCCGGGATCACCAGCCCGTACAGCGAGCAGGGCGCGCAGCAGATCAGTGAGGACGGGAGCGTCGCGTACGCCTCCGTGAACTTCACCAAGCAGACCTTCGACCTGGATACGGCCAACCTCAAGGAGTTCGTCGAGACCGCCGAGGAAGCCCGCGGCGACGGCCTGAAGGTGGAGCTCGGCGGCGACCCGGTCAGCCAGGCGGAGGAGTCCGAGGCGCCCACCGCCGAACTCGTCGGCATCGCCGCCGCCGCGATCGTGCTGTTCGTGGCGTTCGGCTCGCTGTTCGCGATGCTGCTGCCGATCGCCACCGCGGTCGCGGGAGTCGGCGTCGGCCTCATGACCGTCACGCTGCTCACCCATGTCACGAGCATCGGCGACATCGGCCCCGTCCTCGGCGCGCTCATCGGTCTGGGTGTCGGCATCGACTACGCGCTGTTCATCGTCACCCGGCACCGAACGAACCTGAAGTCCGGCATGGACATGGAGGCGTCGGTCGTCAAGGCCATCGACACCTCCGGCCGCGCGGTGATGTTCGCGGGCGGTACCGTCGTGGTCGCCCTGCTCGGCCTGTTCGTGCTCGGCGTGGACTTCCTCAACGGCATGGCGATCGCCTCGGGGGTCACTGTCGTCTTCACCGTCCTCTCCGCGATCACCCTGCTGCCCGCGCTGCTCGGCTTCATCGGAATGCGCGTGCTGAGCCGCCGCGAACGCCGCGCGCAGGCCGCCGTCCCCGAGAACAAGCCGGGCTTCTGGGCCCGCTGGGCCGTGATCGCCGAACGGCGCCGGGTGGTCCTCTCGGTGCTCTCCCTTGCGGTGATCACCGTGCTTTCCCTGCCGGTGCTGTCGCTGCGGCTGGGCTCCTCCGATGCCGGTAACCACGGCGAAGACACCACCACCCGCAAGGCGTACGACATGCTGGCCGAAGGCTTCGGCCCCGGCTTCAACGGTCCGCTCCAGCTTGTCGCGGAAACGCCCGGAGCCGAGGACCGGCAGGCTCTGGAAAGCCTGGCCACGCAGCTCTCCGACACCGAGGGCATCGCCGCCGTGACCACGCTGCCTGCGGAGGCCGACGCCACGGTCGGCATCATCCAGGTCATCCCGACGACGTCGCCGCAGTCCGAGGACACCGCGGAGCTCATCCAGCACCTCCGCGACGACGTGATCCCGCCGGCCGAGGAGGGCACCACGCTCGAGGTCTACGTGGGCGGCCAGACGGCGATCTTCGACGACTTCGCCGAAGTCCTGACGGGCAAGCTCCCGCTGTTCCTCACGGTCATCATCGCGCTCGGCTGCGTGCTGCTGCTCCTGGCGTTCCGCAGCCTCATGGTGCCTGTCGTCGCCGCCGTCATGAACCTCTTCGCCACTGCCGCCTCCTTCGGCGTGATCGTCGCGTTCTTCCAGTACGGCTGGGGCTCGGAGCGCTTCGGCTGGGGCGCGGCCGGACCGGTCGAGGCGTTCCTGCCGGTCATCATGCTGTCGGTCCTGTTCGGCCTGTCGATGGACTACCAGGTGTTCCTCGTCAGCCGCATGCACGAGGAATGGGTCCACACCGGCGACAACAAGCGGGCCGTCTCGGTGGGCATGGCCGAGACGGGACGCGTCATCACCGCAGCGGCCACCATCATGTTCTGCGTGTTCATCGCCTTCTCGTTCGGGGGTGAGCGGATCGTCGCCGAGTTCGGCATCGGCCTGGCCGCCGCCGTGGCGATCGACGCGTTCGTCCTGCGGACGGTCCTGGTCCCGGCCTCGATGTTCCTGCTCGGCAAGGCCAACTGGTGGATTCCCGACTGGCTCGACAAGCGCCTTCCGCACCTGTCCGTCGAAGGCCCGTCGGAAACGGTCGACGAGGAACGGCAGCCCGAACCGGTCGCCTGATCTCCGACCTCTGGAGTCGCGCGTGCCCCGGCCCGTCAACGGGCCGGGGCACGCGCGCTGTCATGTGAGGGCGGCTGTGATGTGTATCGCCGCGATCGCTTCCCGGGTCAACTCGTCGCGCTGTAGGCGATGTGCGGCCGCAGGGCGGGCAGTCCCGCGCTGAGCGCGCCGACGAGGCGCTGCATGGTGGGCAGGAACAACAGCCGCGCCGCGGCGAGTTCCGGGTTCTGCCCGTACGCTTCGGCCAGGGTGGGGGGCGGATTGGCCGCCGAGTAGACGGCGCCGGCCAGCCCCGCCGCTGCCGTCACGAGTTCGCGGCCCTCGCTCGCGGTCAGGCGCTGGTCGGCTGCGGCGATCGCGGCGCCGATCTCCTCGATGACGACGATCATCGTGTGTTTGCTGTCGCGGGCCGCCGGGACGGAGACGTTGTGTTCGAGGGTCGTCCCCGTGTGGCCGAGCAGGTCGCAGAACAGGGGCCGGGCCTGCAGGGTCTCGGTGAGCGTCGTGACGACGTCATCACCGGTCGAGAGCCGTTCGACGACGGCCTGGCGCCATTCGCGCCAGCACTCCGAGGCCAGCTCAAGGTACATCTCCTCCCGCGTACCGAAGTAGCGGCTCATGTTGGATTTGGCCAGCCCGACGGCGGCGGCGACCCCGCTGAGCGTGACGTTGTGGACTCCGGAGACGGTGGCCAGACGGCGCGCAGCCGAGAGGATGGCCTGGCGGCGCTGCTCCTTGTGCTCCGGCCGCCGGGCACGCTGAAACTCGGACATGCGTGCATCTTCCCACGATCCGTGTTAACAGAACAGCAGACCCTTTGTTAAGAGAAAATCGTTCTGTTAACTTCAGGACGGTTGAGGCACCAGGCTGACCTGCGCCGACCGTATGCGGTCGGGGTCCAGGGGACATCCTGCGGTAAATCTGCGCATGGACGTTCCTTGACCAACGACTAACATGCTTGGCGTGGACGATCTCATCGCACAGCTCCAGTTCGTTGGTATGACCGGGTATGAGGCCAAGGCGTACATCGCGCTCATCTCCGCGGGCGAGGCGCTGAACGGCTACGAGGTGGCCAAACGCTCCGGCGTTCCGCGAAGCACGGTGTACGAGGTCCTTGGCAAGCTCAAGGCCCGCAACGCGGCGTACGAGGTCAAGGGGGACGGCGACGCGACCGCCTACGTGCCCATGCCCCCGACCATGCTGCTGAGCAGGATCCGCCGGGAGACCGAGGCCTCGCTCGACAGCCTCGAACATTCGCTGCGTCACGTGACCACTCAGCAGACCACGCATCTGACGCATCCGCTGAGCGGCCGCAAGCAGCTGATCGAGCGTTGCGAGGACCTGATCGGC
Organism: Streptomyces blattellae; assembly: GCF_009709555.1. Taxonomy (GTDB): domain Bacteria; phylum Actinomycetota; class Actinomycetes; order Streptomycetales; family Streptomycetaceae; genus Streptomyces; species Streptomyces blattellae. Next base: position 5,832 of record NZ_WJBG01000186.1, read on the forward strand.
GCGGCGCAGCAGAGCCTGCTCCTGTTCGCGTGGCCGACCGAGTACGAGGAGCTCGCGCCGTTGCTGCGCCGGGCGGCCGACAAGGGCATCCGGGTCGAAATGGTGTACTCCAGCATGACCCAACCCGAGGAACCGGTCGGCTATTCCGTGCTGCACCGCACGGCGAACGACGAGGAATCGCTCGCCAGTCTGGGCTGCCGCTTGCTGATCGTCGGAATGGACAACGAGCAGGTCGTGATCGGCGGCCTGGTGGAAGACGAGGCCTGGGGGGTGTTCGCCGACGATCCGGCGATCGTGCTCGTGGCGACCGAACTTCTCCGGTACGAACTCAGCATGCAACTGGTTCTGGCCAAGCTCGGTGTCGAGGAGAAGGCGCGGGACGTGTTCACCACCGATCCCGAAGTGCAGCGCTTCCGGACGCCGGGGCGTGCCGCGGCCCTGCTGCAGCGCCTGAACCAGACTGCCTTCGCTGTCGAACCGTCGCGGGAGCCGCTGCGTCCGGCGGGGTCCCGCCGTGGCGGCGACGCGAACGGACAGCAGCCGACGGCTCGCCGCAAGGGGCCGCGCGCCGGCTCCTGAAACGGGCCTGCCAGGCCATGGCCTCTTGCGCTCGGCGATTAGTCGTTTGTAGGCTAACTACGCATCAGCGTGTGAGGCTGGCCTCTGCATGGTCCCCGATGGCCATGAAGCCTGAAGAGTGACGATCGTGCGCGCCCCTCGCGCACCGTCGGCCGGGCAAGTCCGTCGCTGCACTCCCACGCTCGGTGCGTACACCACTGCCCAGAAGGAGCAAACCGGTGACCACCTCCGACGGTTTCGGCCAACTGCCCGCTGATCTCAGACCACGGTTTTCCGCATTCCTCGACCGCGCCGAAGTGACCGAGCTCGTCCTCCGGTTTCACGCGCATCTCGATCGCTGGGACTGGGACGCGCTGCCTTCGATGGTCACGTCCGATTGCAGTCTGGCGACCCATATCGACGGCGTTCCGGCCTTCGTCAACTGGGATCAGGGCCAGAACACCGGACTCACCAAGAAGACCAACTGGCGTGAGGAATCCGGCATCAAGGGCCAGCACCAGTGGACCAACGTCGTGGTGATCCTCGACGGGGACACCGCGAACGTGATGATGTCGGGCACCCAGACCAATTCGTGGCCGGACGGGGGCGTCGAGATTTCCGGGGCGATGGGGGAGGGGACCTGCCGCCGGACGCCGGACGGCTGGCGCATCGCCGGTTTCATCGGAAACTACCGTTCCAATTTCGCGCGCCTCAGGTCGTACTTCACCACCGAAGTCGCGCCCCGCGGCGACGCGACTGCCTGAGGGCTCCGCCGGCTGTGTCGATATGCGGCTGCCGCCGAGGGGCCCGCTATATGCCGTCGGTCATGTGCGGCACCATCGTGGCCGGCCGTGCCCGCGCGGAGGCAGCCGCATGTCGATACGGCGCCCCTTCAGGGTGCTGCCGAACCGCAGTCGACTCCACCTGACCAGCTGAGCCGCGTGCGTTTCCCGGCCTGGTCAGGCAAGTGACAGATATCTCGCCGACGAGGCAGCCGCGATCCCGCGCCTCGGCGGCACCCCGCTGAGCAGATGGCGCTGCGCGCGCCGAGCATGCTCGCCACCGCCCGTGAGGGAGTTCCGCAGTGGTCGCGTTCACACTCGAAGATCGTTATCTGCACGAAGACGGCGAGGTCTATCTCACCGGCATCCAGGCCCTCGTCCGGATGCTGTTCGACCGGGCCCGGCATGATCGCCGTAACGGAAAGGAGACCTCCGCGTTCGTCTCCGGCTACGAGGGATCCCCGCTGGGCGGGTTCGACCTGGAGCTGGCGCGGCGAAGCCGCCTCCTCGGTGACTACCGGGTCGTGCATCAGCCCGGCCTGAACGAGGAACTCGGCCTGACCTCCGTGATGGGCAGCCAGCTGACGGCACGGCTTGCCGCGCGGACCGAGGGCGTGACCGGGCTCTGGTACGGCAAGGCCCCGGGCCTGGACCGGGCTACCGATGCCCTGCGCCACGCCAACCTGGTCGGCACGGATCCGCGAGGAGGCGCGGTGGCCCTGGTGGGCGACGACCCCAATGCCAAGTCCTCGACGGTTCCGTGCGCGTCGGAACGCGCCCTGGCCGATCTCGCGGTCCCCGTGCTCTACCCCGCCGACGTCCAGGACATCGTGGACTTCGGCCTGCACGCGGTGGAGCTTTCCAGGGCGAGCGGTCTGTGGTCCTCGATGAAGCTGGTCACCAACGTCGCCGACACGGCGGCCACGGCCCTGGTCAGCAGCGAGTGGGCACCGCCGGAGCTGTCCGATGCCGCCTACCGTCATCAGCCCAGTGCCCGGCTGCTCGGCAAGGAGCTGGCCGCCCTGGAGGAGAGCCTGTTCCGGACGCGGCTGCCGCTCGCGACGGAGTACATCCGGGCCGGCGGGCTCAACAGGATCGCCGGCAGCGGCAGCGGCGCCCGGGTGGGGATCGTGGCGGCGGGCAAGACCTACCTGGACGTCCGGCAGGCCCTGCGCATCCTCGGACTCGGCGAGGAGGACCTGAGCCGTTTCGGGATCCGGCTGCTGAAGCTCGGCGCCGTCTATCCGCTGGAACCCCAGATCGTCCGGGAGTTCGCAAACGGTCTGGACGAGATCGTGGTGGTCGAGGAGAAGCGGGCGTTCATCGAGTCCGCGGTGAAGGAAGTCCTCTACGGCCGCCATGACGCCCCCGAGGTGCGGGGGAAGGAGTTCTTCGACGAGTCCGGCGAGCTGGACCCGGACAAGGTCGCCCGGGGGCTGCGGAGCCGGCTGACCCGCTACGCCGAACTCGCCCCGGCGCCCACACCGCGAGGCCGTATCGATCTCCCGCTGCTGAGCCGCACCCCCTACTTCTGCTCGGGCTGCCCGCACAATTCGTCGACCAAGGTCCCCGAGGGGACCGTCGTCGGCGCCGGTATCGGCTGCCACACCATGGCGCTGTTCATGGAACCCGAAGTCGTCGGCGACGTGATCGGGCTGACCCAGATGGGCGGCGAGGGCACCCAGTGGATCGGGATGGCGCCCTTCGTCGACGCTGAGCACTTCGTGCAGAACATCGGTGACGGCACGTTCACCCACTCCGGCAGCCTGGCCGTTCGCGCGGCCGTCGCCGCCGGGGTGAACATCACCTACAAGCTTCTCTACAACTCCGCGGTCGCCATGACCGGGGGACAGGACGCGATCGGCGGTCTGCCGGTGCACAAGGTCGCCGAGCTGCTGCTGCTCGAAGGCGCGGCGAAGGTCGTGATCACCAGCGACGCGCCCCGCCGCATCAAGGCCGTCAAGGGTGTCGAGGTCCGCCACCGGGACGAGTTGCTGCGTACCCAGGAGGAGCTGGCGAAGGTCCAGGGCGTCACCGTGCTCATTCACGAGCAGGAGTGCGCGACGGAGAAGCGCCGCAAGTGGCGCCGCGGCAAGGCGTCCGCGCCCGCCTCCAAGGTCTTCATCAACGAACGCGTCTGCGAAGGCTGCGGCGACTGCGGAGCCAAGTCCAACTGCCTGTCCGTACAGCCGGTCGAGAGCGAGTTCGGCCGCAAGACCGCGATCCACCAGTCGTCGTGCAACGTCGACTACTCCTGCCTCGCCGGGGACTGCCCGTCGTTCATGACGGTGACGCCCACCGGCAAGCGCGTGCACCGGGTCTTCGCCGAGCTGGCGGCGGACGCCTTCACGGACCCCATGGTCACGAGCGACTTCACCGTCCGGATCACCGGCGTCGGCGGCACCGGCGTGGTCACCACCGCGCAGATCCTGGCCACCGCCGCGTTCCTGGACGGCCGGCAGGTACGGACCATCGACCAGACCGGGCTGGCCCAGAAGGGCGGCGCCGTCGTCTCCGACATCAAGGTCACCTCGACCTCTGTCGACCAGGCGGCGAAACTCGCGGCGGGCGAATGCGACCTCTACCTCGTCTGCGACTCACTCGTCGGCGCCGACGCGGAGAACCTGCGCGTCGCCCATTCGGCCCGGACGACGGCCGTGGTGTCCACCACCGAGGTCCCCACCGGAAGCATGATCGTCGACCCGGGCGTCTCGTTCCCGAGCGCGTCGTCCATCCGGTCGGCCATCGACGCGGTGACGAAGCACCAGTACTACCTCGACGCCCGCGGCCTGGCCGAGGCGCTCTTCGACGACGACCAGTTCGCCAACATCCTCCAGCTGGGCGCCGCGTATCAGGCCGGTGCCCTCGGCATCACGGCCGAGAGCATCGAGCGGGCCATCGAGATCAACGGCACGGCCGTGGCCGCCAACCTCCAGGCCTTCCGGCGCGGCCGCCAGGTCGTCGCCGACCCGGCCGGCCTAGAGGAGGAACTGTCCGCCACGCCGCCGGTCGCCGAACGCACCAGCCCTCCGGAGATCCGGTCCCTGGTGGCCGCCGAACCCGGCAGCGAACTCGCCCGGCTGCTCGACATACGGATCCCCGACCTGGTCGAGTTCCAGAACGAGGCCTACGCCGCGACGTACGCCCGCTTCGTCGAACAGGTACGGCGCGAGGCGCCCGACGCTGCCGAGGCCGTCGCCCGGAACCTGTACAAACTCATGGCGTACAAGGACGAGTACGAGGTCGCGCGGCTCAGCCTGGACCCGCGGCTGCAGGCCGAGATCGACGCGCAGTTCGGCGTCGGCTCCCGGGCGACCTACCACCTGCACCCGCCGATCCTGCGTGCGGTCGGCATCAACAGCAAGATCAAGCTCGGCCCGTGGTTCCGCCCGGCCTTCCGGTCCCTGCGCGCTCTGCGCAAGGTCCGGGGCAAGTGGCTGGACCCCTTCGGCCACCACCCCGTCCGCCGCACGGAACGCGCGCTCATCGGCGAGTACCGCGAGGCGATCAGCCGTGCGCTGCGGGTGGCGCCCGGTCACCCGCTCGTCCGCGAACTCGCCGAGCTGCCGGACATGGTCCGTGGCTACGAGGAGATCAAGCTCGCCAACGTGGCCCGGTACCGCAGCAGGCAGGCCGAGATCCTGGCCGCCCTGGAGTCCGGTGCGGGGGAGCGCTCCTCCTCCGGTCTGGCCGACACGTTCAGCACCGGGCAGTGACCAGGGTCTGACACGTCGAAGAGCGCTGCGGACGCACCGATTCAGGTGCGTCCCGCAGCGCTCTGAGAGTGGTTCACGCCGGCGGCGTCGAGACGTCCGGCGGCGCGAGGGGACGTCAGTAGCCGAGATCCTCGTCCACGAGAATCAGCTTGATCCGGTCAGGCAGCGGCTCGTGCTCGACCACCAGGAGCTTTCCGGCGAAGGCCGGCTGTCCCATGTCTCTTCGCATGCGCTGATCCTCCAGCGGAAAGACATGCGTGCGGACGCGCTCGATGGCCTCGGTCAACGTCGGGGTGATCTTGTTGCGCCCCACCACCCAGATGACCTGCCCCGCACCGTAGGCGTAGCCGCCGACCCTTGTGCCACCCGCGTCCAGACAGACGGCCTCCCCGGTCGCGGCCAGCGCGTTCACACTGCCCACCATGTAGTCGGCGGTAGTCGCCCAACGACGCAGCTCCACCCGCTTCTCGGGCTCCTTCGTGGCGTAGATCTCGGCTCGCCGCCAGCGCCAGCGCCGCGAGGACTCAAGTTCGGCCATGAGCCCGATCTCGTGGAGAGTCACCGAGCTGCCGTTGGTGACGTCCGAACCGGCCGGGATCAGCTCGTGGATCCGCTGTAGTGCTTCTTCGCGATCGGCGACCACCTCAGGGTTGAAGCCTCGCCGGGCGCAGCCGGCGGCCACAGACTCCAGGTCGTGGTCGCCGGCTGCGCCGCGATGGTCTTCATGTGCGGGGGCGGATTCTGGCATCGGCATGGGACGCACACCCTCTCGTTTTCCGAAACACGTTGCGAGCTGTAGCCACGCGCTGCGACTCATAGTAGTGTACTGACTAACGACGTAAGGAGATGACCGTTGATGAGTTCTCCTATCGAGGTACGGCTGCTCACCTCGGGTGCGAACTGGCTGAGGGTCGGGAGTATGCTCGGGCTCGGCCTCACCGGCTACAACAGTCCGTTGCCTGAAGGCTCGTCCGTCTCGATCCACACCATCGACACCGGCAAGTCGTGTATGCGCGGAATGCAGCTGGTGGACGACGGCACTTATGACTTCGGCATGACGTCTCCGCCCTGGATGGCCAAGGCCGCGGCCGACGGCGTCACCGCCTTCGGGCTGACCGACCGGCCGCTCGACCTGCGTGCCGTGTGCGTGTTCCCCCACTTCGATCAGCTCGCCCTCGCGGTCCGCGCGGATCTCGGGATCACCTCGCTCCGGCAGATCTTCGAAGAGAAGATCCCGCTGCGCATCTCGACCGGGCCGACACACCTGGGTCACCCGCTGGGCTGGGTGATGGACCTGCTGTACGCCGAGTACGGGGTGAGTGTCGAGGCCATCGAGGGATGGGGCGGCACCGTCTCCTCCGGCGAGCGGCAGCTGAACTTCCTTGAGGTCACCGACGGGGGGCTGACCGGGCGGGCGGCCCTGCTCGCGGAAGGAAAGCTCGACGCGGTCTTCGACGAGGGCATCATGTCCAAGTCCTGGCTTGAGCTGGCCGAAGCCGTGCCGATGACGTTCCTTCCGATCGAGGACGAGGTGCTGTCGTCCCTGGAGGCGAAGTACGGCGCGCGCCGGAGCGTGCTCCCCGCGGGACGGCTGCCGGGTGTCAAGACCGACGTTCCGACGGTCGACTTCGCGGGCTGGATGCTGTATTGCCGCGCCGACATCGACGAGGAACTCGTCTTCCTGACGTTGCAGGGTCTGGAGCAGCAGCTGCCCCAGATGGAGACGCTCTTCGAGTCGCAGGGCGCCCACAAGGGCCTGAGCGAGACGGTCGACCTGGCGAAGACCTGGCAGAACGCGGAACTCCCGTTGCACCCCGGTGCCGAGCGGTTCTACCGCTCCAAGGGCTACATGTGATCGCCATAGAACCGTAGTGAAAGAAAGCGAGAGGCAATGAGTATCACGGAAGCCACACCCGAGACCAAGGCCGACGAGCGCACCGCCTTCGTCGATGAAGTGCACGCCTTCCACGCGAGTCCGGTCTTCATCACCCAGCCGGGGTTCATGCCGGCGGAGCCGTCGTCGGCGATGGAGCCCTATCTGTGGCGGTGGGCCGACATCCGCCCGGCCATGCAGAAGGCGGCGGAGCTGCTGCCCGTGGGTGCGGACGGGGCGGACCGGCGGGTGCTCAACCTGATCAACCCGGGCATGGCGCCGAAGATCGGGACCACGCACACGCTGACCGCGTCGATCCAGATGGTGCTGCCGGGTGAGATCGCGGACGCGCACCGGCACACGATCAACGCGCTCCGGCTGATCCTGGAGGGCCGTGGCGCGTCGACCACCGTCGACGGCGAGATGTGCGAGCTGGAACCCGGCGACGTGGTGCTCACGTCCGGCTGGCGCTGGCACGACCACCGCAACGACGGAGACGAGCCCGTGATCTGGCTGGACGGGCTGGATCTGCCGCTCACCAGGTCGCTGGAAGCCATCTTCTACGAGGAGCTTGAGGGGGGCGACCAGCCGATCATCAGCTCCGGCGACTCGGTCAGGCACTACGGGGTGGGCCAGCTCCTGCCGACGTGGACGAAGTGGGAGGGGATGGACTCCCCTCTGTACAACTACAAGTGGGCCGACACCCGTCGGGCGCTGGACGCGCTGCGTGAAGCGGACGGCGACCCCTTCGACGGCGTCTCCCTTGAGTTCCGCAACCCCACGACCGGCGGCTCCATCGGACCGACCATGTCGTGCGGAGTCAACCTGCTGCGTCCCGGGCTGCGAGCCGAAGAGCACCGGCACACCTCCTCGACCGTCTACCACGTGATCGAGGGCCAGGGTGTGACCGTCATCAACGGCGAGGAGTTCGCGTGGACCAAGGGCGACACCTTCACGGTCCCCAACTGGGCCTGGCACCGGCACGCCAACACCTCGTCGACCACGGACGCCGTGCTGTTCAACTTCAGCGACAAGCCCCTCATGGATAAGACCGGCTTTTACCGGGAGCAGTCCCGGTAAGAGCGGGCAGGAACGGGAGGGACATCCCATGAGGGTGGTGAGTCCCTCCCGAATCCGGGAGGGCCCGGCGCTGGTCGTGTAACTCCTGCTCGGCGGGCCTCGGGGTCCGCACCGCATCGGGCAGGTGTACGACTCCAACACCGGGCTCTCCCGTGCCCCGTGGGCTTGCCGTCCGATGAGACTGAGCCGCAGGCCCGAGGCCGCGACCCTACCCCGCCAGACGCCCGAGGGCCATCGCCGAGGCCTGCCGCGGCCACCGTTCCGTGGCAGATCCCGGCCGGCCGAACCGATGCCTGACATGAACTGGAGCCGAGGTCCGCGGTGGTGACATCGTCCGACGCGGCCGTGCGGGCCGTAGCGCCACGCTCGGTCGTACAACTGGTCACAGACGAGATACGGCGGTCCATCCTGTCCGGGGCGCTCGCACCGGGCCAGGAGTTGTCGCCGCGTGAGCTGGCCGGCATGCCGGAAGTCAGCTTCACCGCCGTGCGTACGGCGCTGCGCAGCCTGGAGGACGAAGGCATCGTCGTCACCAGGCCCGGACGCAGCGCCGTCGTGGCCCCCCTCGACCTGGCTGAGCTTGAGGCTGTCTACCGCCTGCGCCGCACTCTGGAGCCCGAGCTCGCGGGCCGTGCGTGCCGGATCATCTCGAACGAGGAACTCGACCGCCTGGAACAGCGGGCCGCCGGGTTCGGTGGTGAGCAGACCGGGACCGACGGGGCCTTCGAGGCCCGCCAGGCCCTTCACCTCGACCTGCTGGCGCCGGCGGCCACGGGCTGGGACATCCGGATCCTGACCACGCTGTGGCGGGCAGGGGAGCGCTACGTACGCATGGGGCTGAGCCGGCTGGAGCACGCTCACGACGTACACGCGCGCCTTGGCGGGGCCGATGGCGATCTGATCGGCGTCTTCCGGCGACGCGACTCGGCCGCGGTCGCGCGGGCAGTGCGCGACTGTCTCGAACGCGAAAGGAAGCTTGCCCGCCTGTCCCTCAGCCTCGAATAGAACAGACGCCTCTACCGCAACCCGGCTCGTGACGTACGTCGAGACCGGGTTCTTCCCTGCCCGACAGCATGTGCTCGCCGGTCGCCGCTCACACCTCCCGCACCAGCCTGACCTCAGCGACTCCAGCTCCTCCATCCCCAGGAGTAAGCCATGTCCCTTTCAGACCGCGCCACCGTCCCCCTGCCACGGACGCGCTGGACGATCCTGATCCCGATCGTCTTCGTGACCTACGGACTGCACTACCTCGACCGCACCAACACCGCCCAGCTGTTCCCGCATCTCGACGACGACATCCCCATGTCCGACACGGCGACGGGACTCGCCCAGGGGGCGGCCTTCATCGGCTACATGCTCCTGCAGCTGCCGGCCATCCGGGCGGCCCGCCGGTGGGGGCCGCGCTGGGTCGTGTTCTGGTGCATGATCCTCTGGGGACTCGCCGCGGCGGGCACCGGCCTGGTGCAGAACGTGCCCCAGCTGGTCATCATGCGCTTCCTGCTCGGACTCGCCGAGGGGCCGCTGATACCTCTCGTCATCCTCCTGCTCGGCAGGTACTTCGTGTCCGCCGAACGGGCAAGGTCGGCGGCCTCGTTCCTCCTGGTACTGCCGATCTCCCAGGTGCTGGGCGCCCCGCTCACCGGACTGCTCGTGGACCACCTGAGCTGGCGCACGGTCTTCCTGATCGAGGGCGTACCCCCACTGGTGTGGGCGTTCGTCTGGCTCTACGTCGCGGCGGACACCCCGAGGCAGGCCCGCTGGCTGAAGGGTTCGGAGGGCGCGGCCGTCACCGAGCGCGTCGCCGCGGAGGAGGCGGCCAAGGCCGGCGAGGACCGCATGGCCTTCGGCCTGCTGATCCGGCAACGTCTCGTCTGGGTGCTCGCGGCCCTGTACTTCGCCGGTACCGGCGGATCGGTGGGACTGATCCTGTGGCTGCCCACCATCTTCGAGGACCTCTCGCCGAGCGCGACCTCGCTCGAAGTCGGGGTGATGGTGGCCCTGCCCTCGCTGTTCGGGGCGGTCGCGGTGGTGCTGGCCGCCCGATGGAGCGACGCTCACGACAACAGAAGGACGCCGATGCTCATGGGGTTCGGCGTGGCGACGGCGGCCCTGCTCATCGGGACACTGCTGCCCGGCACTCTCTGGCTTCATGTGACGGTGCTCATCGTGGCGGGCGGCGCGGTCATCAGCACCGGAGGCGTCCTGGCGTCGATCCCGGGTGCGGTGCTTCCCCAGACGGCGGCGGCCGGGGCGCTGGCGGTGGGGAACAGTTTCGGCGCGATCGGCCAGTTCATGGGGGTGGTCCTGATCGGGGCGCTGCGGGACGCCACCGACGGCTCGCGGACGGTGAGCTATATCGTGATCGCCTGCATGTGGGGGGTGGGGCTCGTCGCGTCGGCCCTGCTCGTCGAACCGGCCCGCACCGCCGCGGCCGAGGCCAAGGCCCCGGTCCGGAAGGAAGTCTCGCCTGAGCACAGTTGACGCGCGGTGGCCCTCGCGAAGACACCGCCGGCACGGTGATGTCGCCGGCGGTGCAAGGAAGTCCTCGACAGGGCCTAGATGCTGGGAGGTACCGGCATCTCTCCCTGGCCCCGGGTCGTGTGACGGGGCAGGAACAACGCGGGAATGATGATCACCGCCGTGAGCGCGAAGGCGATCCAGAACGCGAAACCGAACGAATCGGCCAGGAGCGGCCCGACCACCGGCATCTGCTCCGGCGGCACCGAGCTGATCTGGTCCGTCCCGCCGCCTGCCGCCTGAATGCCCTGCGAGCTGAGCTGGTCCGAGAAGCGCTGCGTCAGCGCGGTCACCAGCACGGCGCTGCCGAACGACGCCCCGACCTGCTGGATGGCGGTCAGGGTCGGCGCCGCCCGCGTCACCGCGTCCTTGCTGAGCTTCGTGTAGGCGGCGGCAATCGTCGGCATCATCACCGCCCCGAGCCCCACGCCGCGCACGAACAGGGTCAGGCTCAGCCAGACGTACGACGTGTCGACCCCCACCTGCGTGAACGGGAAGGTGCCGAGCAAGGCGAGCACGATACCGACGGGCACGACATAGCCCGCGCCGATCCGGTCGGTGAGCCTGCCCCCGATCACCATCGCCACGATCGCGCCGAGGCCCTGCGGGGCGAGCAGGAGACCGGCGTTCAGGGCCCCCTCACCGCGGACGGTCTGGTAGTAGAGCGGGAGCAGCAGCATGCCGCCGAACATCCCGATCGCGACGAGGAACATCGCCACGGTCCCACTGGCGAACAGCCGATCGGTGAGCAGGCGGACGTCGATGATCGACTCGGCTCCCCTGCTCAGGCTGTGCCAGGTGTAGAGAGCCAGGCCGATGGCACCCCCGATGAGCCATCCGAGCACGCTCCAGTCACCGAACCCGCCGTGCGAACTGGCCTGCGACAGCCCGTAGAGCAGGCACACGAGGCCGCCGGAGAGCAGGACGAGACCGCGTACGTCGAGGCGGCCGGGCTCGCTCAGAGCACCGCCGTCGGGCAGCTTCCACACCGCGAGCACGATGGCGAGGATGCCGACCGGGACGTTGACGATGAAGATCCACTGCCAGTTGGTGTACTCGACGAGCAGACCGCCGACCACGGGGCCGAACACCGGCCCCAGCAGCATGGGAACGCCGAGGATGCTCATCGCGCGCCCGAGGCGTTCGGGCCCAGCCGCCCTTGTGATGATCGCCTGGCCGACGGGCAGCAGCATGCCGCCGCCGAGTCCCTGGAGCACGCGGAACGCGATGAGGGCCTCGACCGACCAGGCGGTCGCGCACAGGGCGGAGCCCGCCGCGAAGAGGGTCACCGACGTGATCCACACCGCTTTCGGGCCGAACCGGTCCATGGCCCAGCCGCTGAGCGGGATGACGAGGCCCACCGCGAGCAGGTAGCCGGTGACCACCCACTGGGTTGTGGACAGTGGTGCGTCGAGTTCGGTGCTCAGCGTGTCCAGGGCCACGTTCACGATCGTGGTGTCGAGCACCACCATGATCATCCCGGATACGATGACGAGCCCGGTGATGATGACACTGCGGTCGAGCTTGTCCGACCGTTGAGCGATGGAAGTTCCCATACCGGCTCCCACGAGCTAGAAGTACAAGGATGGGGGTGCCATGGGCCGCTGGTGCAGGCCGCCCACGGCAGCGCTCTGGTGCCAGAGGCCGTCGCGGACCTCGTAGTGCAGGGCGAGTCGAGAAGGTTTGGTGCGCGTCCGGCCCTGGGTCGATCCCAGATGTCTTGAGGTTTCTCAGGCCGGCGGACGTCGGAGCGATCAGTCGAAGAGCGCGGTGGCGCGGCCGAAGACGCGCATGTAGTGGTCGACCAGGCTTGTCTCCGGGTCGGCGACGAAATTCTCGAGCGCCAGGTCGAACAGCGCCAAGGTCACCGTGGCAGCCACTCGACCCCGGAGCGGATCGGCGTCCGGGCCCTCTCGGGTCAGGATCGCTTCGGCGAAGAAGGTGGCGACCTTGCCGAATCTGTCGCGCATCGCTTTGTGGAGTCGGGGGTCCGAGGCGATCAGCCGCCGGACGCGCTCCACGTCGTCCGCAGCGGTGTCCTTGCTGTCCAGCAGTGCACCGACGACGGCCTTGATGTCCTCCCCGAGCCGGCCGGTCGGCCCGCCGGCCAGGAACTCGGAGAACAGCGCGGGGTCCGGGTCCGGCGCCGCGCCGAGGATCGCGTCCAGCTTCCCAGGCACGTAGTTGAACAGCGTCCGTCGCGACACCCCGGCACACTCGGCGACATCGTCCATCGTGAATCCGTCGATGCCGCGTTCCTCGGCGAGCGCCTGGGCGCAGCGAGCGATTCGCTCCGCGACCCACTTCCGCTTCAACGCGGTTACACTTTCGCCCATAAGTGCAACGGTTGCATGGGCGCTTCCATGGTGCAACCTCTGCATAGCCGTAAGGGTGCCCCGGGATCGCGACCCCACACCGGGCGGGTGACGGCCGGTGCTGAACGGGCCGGCGATTCTTCCGGATCCCGGCAAGACGAAGGTCCGGGCCGCCACTGGCGGCCCGGACCTCTTCCGCGGCTGTTTCGACGCGGGCTCCGGCTCAGCCCTTCGGGCCGACGACACCCAGCTGCATCGAGCCGATCTTCTCGATGTGCGCGTCCAGCCGGTCACCCGGGTTGATGGCGCCGACGCCGGGAGGGGAACCGGTGGTGAGGAGGTCGCCGGGGTGGAGGGTCATGACGCTGGAGGCGTAGGCGATCATCTGGGCGACCGGGACCTTCATCGTCCTGGTGTTCACGGACTGCCGGCTCTCGCCGTTGACGTCCAGGGTGATGTCGAGGTCCTGGGGATCGCCGACCTCGTCCGCGGTGACGAGCCAGGGGCCGACGGGGGTGAACGTGTCGTACGACTTCCGGCGCGTGCGGTCGCCGTCGCCGCGGACGGTCACGTCGATGAGGATGGTGTATCCGAGGACGTGGTCGAGGGCCTCTGCGGCGTCGACGTTCCGCGCGGTCTTGCCGATCACCAGCGCGAGTTCGCTCTCGTGGTGGATCGCGTTCGGCAGATCGGGCAGTTCGATGTCGCTGCCGGGTCCGATGATGCTGCTCGGCGCCTTGAGGAAGACGTCGAAGGCGAGGAACCAGGACGCGGATGCGCGCTGCGCGTCGGTGAGGATCGGCTCCATTTCCGCGAGGTGCTCTTGGTAGTTCGCCGCGGCGCAGACGATTTTCGACGGATTCAGCACGGCAGCGTCAAGGTTGGCCTGCTCGATCGGGATGCGAGGGCCGGTCGCCGCAGCCCGCTCAAGTGGTTCCCGGAGTTCGTGGAAATCGGCACACAGACGCAACCAGTGGTTCTGGGCGTAACCCGAGTCGAAGCCCGGCACCGCAGATGTCACGTCCACAATTTCGGAATCCTTGACGACGCCGATCCGGCCGCCGTCGAAGAGCGCAAGCTTCACAGGGTCTCCCGTCGTAGGTATCACTGTGGTCAGTACACATAGAAGTGAATCGACTAACGACTATAGGGTCGAATGGGGTCCAGGTCGAGAGCTGCACGTCACGTGACCGTGTTGATCCGGTGGATGTCGGGCGAGATCCGGACGCCCGAGCGGAGCCGTGAGGTCCGGTATGACGCGCCTCTGAGGGAGGGTGGGGATCACCGCGAGCGGGCGAGCGGCCCGCTCGTCGCCTCGGCGATGGCGGTCCAGGTCGGACGGCGCGCATCGGCAGGGTGACGGTTTCCGTTGAGTGCCCTGGTCATAGTGGGCGGATTATTGTCCGCTTCCTGCGGCCGGACGGTGGCTCGTTCCTGGCTCCACCAGCCCCGCCTCGACGTGCCCGACACCCTGGCCTGAGGCCTTCATCCTGTTTTCTGACAGCGCCGCGCTTCCCGTCGCCGTGCTGGGAGGGTAGTCTCGGATCGTGCGGACAGTTGTCCGGTTAGGGGTGCCGAAGAGGTGCGCCTCGGCAGTGTCCGCCGCGCTTGACCCGGCCCCCCGGTCTTGCGTCGAGCGGTAGTCGTTCGTATCCTAACTACGCACTGCTTCTTACTTGTCCACACGGAGGCGACGTGTCTGACGGTCGTTCGCTGTCCGGGCTGAAGGTGGTTGAGCTCGGGCACTTGATAGCAGGTCCCGTCTGCGGTCGGATGTTCGCCGACCACGGCGCGGACGTGATCAAGGTCGAGCCCCCGAGCGGCGACCCGATGCGGCACTGGGGCCGGCTGCACAACGGTGTGGGGCTGCACTGGTCCTATGTCGCCAGAGGCAAGAGCTCCGTCGTCATCAACCTGTCCACGTCAGAGGGGCAGGAGCAGCTCAAGCGACTTCTTGCGGACGCGGATGTCGTCATCGAGAACTTCCGTCCGGGCACGCTGGAGAAGTGGGGTCTGGGCTGGGACGTGCTCCATGAGCTGAACCCCGCTCTGATCCTGGTCCGTATCTCGGGGTTCGGACAGACGGGCCCGTATGCGCACCGGCCGGGCTTCGGTCTGATCGGCGAGGCGATGAGCGGCTTCCGGTACATGACCGCCGAGCCAGGCCGGCCGCCCGTGCGGGTGGGGATCTCGATCGCCGACACGATGGCCGGCATCTATGGCTTCGTCGGGGCGCAGCTTGCCTTGCGGGTTCGGGAGCGGACGGGCGCGGGTCAGATGGTCGATGTCGCGCTCTACGAGGCCATGTGGAGCCTGATGGAGTCGATCGCGGCGGAGTACGAACTGATGGGCGTGGTCAGGGAACCGCAGGGTGCCATCCTGCCGGGTATCGCGCCGTCGAACGTCTACCAGGCGTCCGACGGTGTGTGGCTGGCGATCGGCGCCAATCAGGACGCGGTCTTCGAGCGGTTCGCCCGGGCGATCGGCCGCGAGGAGTGGCTTGAGCCCGATTCCTACGCCACGCATGACGAGCGGGCGCTTCGGCAGAGCGAACTCGATGAGGAAGTCGCCGTATGGGCGAGGTCCCTCGACTCGGAAAAGGCGCTTTCGCTGCTGGACGAAGCCAGGGTTCCGGCGAGCCGGATCTACAACGCGGCCGATATCCACAGCGACGAACATTATCGCGCCCGCGACATGATTCTGCACGTCGCCGACCCGTCCCTCGACGGCGAGAAGGTGCCCATGCCGGGCATCGTTCCCAAACTCTCCACAACGCCGGGAGCAGTGGAACGCGGCGCACCGAAACTCGGTGAGCACAACCATCTGCTCGACTGAGCACGTCCCCTTCGGCAAAGCCACGGGATTGGCAGAGACCCTGGTCGTTCACCACGCGACCAGAAAACCGAAGAACACATCAGTGAATCAATGAAACGCAACGGAGCGTGAGCCGTGACCACAGAGATCACCAAGGTATTCCTCGACCACGGAATCCGGTTCGACATCCCGAAGAACTCGGTCGGCCTCACGGGACTGGACCACGTCGGAATGGCGGTCCGTGACCCGCTGAAGTCCGCGAAGTTCATCGAGCAGGTCCTCGGCGGGGTCGAGGTCTACCGGGCGGGCTGGGACGCCGAGGACATCAAGCTGGGGCGCCCGCAGCACATCTTCTTCCACGTCGGAACGACGCTGATCGAGATCGCCAAGCCGAAGGACGACAAGTCCTACCCGGACCTGGAGACGCTGGAACCCCAGCCGCACTGGGCGTTCGGCACGACCGCCGAGGGCCTGCTCCAGTTCGCCGACCACCTCACGGCCCAGGGCGTCCCGTTCGACGGCCCGCGCAGCCACCGCGGCATGTCGGCGGTCTCCGTCTACTTCCGTGACCCCGACGGCAACAACCTTGAGGCCACGACGTGGGAGGAGGTCCCCGAAGACAAGGTCACCCCCATGGGCGGTCCCTTCGGGTTCCCGAACTGGCCGGAGCTCCTCCACAACTGGACCCCGCGCGACTAGGAGCCGTCAATGACTGAGCCGGTTGTCTCGATTCGCGAGGTCGCGCCACGCGACGGACTGCAGCTCGAGAAGCCACTCGACCGCACCGACAAGGCGCGGGTGCTGGAGTCTCTCGTCGCCACCGGGGCCAAGCGCATCGAGGCCACCGCGTTCGTCTCGCCCCGGGCCGTCCCGAGCATGGCCGACGCGGAGTACGTCGCCGAACTCGTGACGCAGTGGCCCGAGATCGAATGGTCGGCGCTGGTGGCCTCCGTCGGTGGTGCGGAGCGGGCGATCCGGGCCGGGTTCCGCACGATCGAGTACGTCGTCTCGGTGGCGGACGGGCACAGCCAGGCCAACGTGCGCCGCTCCACGTCCGAGTCACTGGACCTGGTCGGGCGGATCGCGGAACTCGTCCATGAGGTCTCCGGCCGCTGCGAGGTCATCCTCGCGACGGCGTGGGACTGCCCGTTCGACGGCAGAACCAGCACCGACCGCACCGTACAGCTGGCCGCCGGGGCGGTGGCCGCCGGCGCCGACATCATCGGGCTGGGGGACACGGTCGGGACAGTGGTCCCGGGACGGGTCACGACCACGATCGACGCCGTACGCGGTGCGGTGCCGGGCACGCCTTTGGCCGTCCACATGCACAACACCCGAGGGACCGGCCTGGCCAGTACCTGGGCGGCCATCGAGGCGGGCGTCACGATGGTCGACGCGTCGGCGGGCGGTTTCGGTGGTTGCCCCTTCGCACCGGGGGCGACCGGAAACATCGCGACCGAAGAACTCGTCTACCTCCTCGAAGACAGCGGAATCTCGACGGGACTCGATCTCGACGCGGTCATGCGGGCGGCACGCCAGCTCGAAACCGTGCTCGGTCACCCCGGTGAGAGCCAACTGCTGCGGGCAGGGGGCAGGCTGCGGACGCGGCCACCGATGACTGTGAGCTGACGGAGTCCCCCCTCGCTCGGCTCGACAACGGTGGTCGTCATGGCCGGAGCCGGCCTGCCAGCGCTCCCCCCAGCGCGCCGGGCCGGCTCCGGACACCTCCCCTCACGCTCTCGGTGAGTACCTCTTACCGCTGTGGGCATCCAGGCCCGCACCATCCCTCGAAGGATCGAGAACCTTCTCGACGCTCGGCCCCGTAGGAGAAGCCATGACGGAGCTCAGACACTTTGATCACGTAGTTGTGGGTGGCGGCGCGGCCGGCAGTGTGGTGGCGGCGCGTCTCAGCGAGCGCGACGGATCCCGCGTCCTTCTCCTTGAGGCCGGTCCCCTCGACACGACTCCCGCGAACGCCTCGATTCCGCCCCTGGGCGTCTTCCAACTGCAGCACGGCGAGTTCGACTGGTGCGACGAGACCGTCGCCCAGCCGGAACTCCAGGGCCGCAAGGTGCAGATCCCGCAAGGGCGCGTCGTGGGCGGCGGCGGAGCGATCAACTTCATGTCCTGGTGCCGCGGTGCCCGCGAGGACTACGACGGCTGGGCGGAACGAGGGATGAAGGGCTGGGGATGGGAGGACCTCCTGCCCAGCTTTCGCCGCAGCGAGGACAACGAACTCGGCGAGTCCGAGCTGCACGCTCAGGGCGGTCCCATCGCGGTGACCACGGCGCGCGATGTCAACCCCATGTTGCTGTCCTTCGTCACGGCCTGCCTGGAGTCCGGGCTCGACATCAACCGCGATTTCAACAGTGGCGACATCGCCGGCGCAGGCTTCCTCTACAGCAACATCCGAAACGGCGAACGCAGCAGCACCCGCGGCTACATCATCCCCGCCATGGACCGCGCCAATCTCACGGTCCAGGTCGGTGCGGTGGTCCAGCGCGTCCTGCTGGAGGGGCAGCGCGTCGTCGGGGTTGAGTACCTGGACCGCTCCGGCCGGCGCACGACGGTGGCGACCGAATCGGTGGTGCTGTCGGCGGGGGCGTTGCGTTCCCCGCAGATCCTGATGCTGTCCGGGATCGGGCCGGCGCAGCACCTGGCCGACCTCGGCATCGAGGTCGCGGCGGACATCCAGGGAGTCGGTGCCAACCTCCACGATCACCCGACGGTGCCGGTCATCTGGCCGGTCGTGCGGGGCCGTACGTGGAACGACGCCCAGACCGAGGAGAACGTGGCCGCATACGCCGAGCGGAGACGCGGACAGCTGGCGGTGCTGGCCGAGGTCGCGGCCTACCTCCGGTGCGGTCGGGCATCTGGTGCGCCCGACATCCAGGTGCTGCCGGCGCCGATCGACTTCTCCGGCGGCACGGAGCGCTCGCTCACCTGCATGGTGAGCCTGCTGACCCCGGCCAGTCGCGGGCAGATACGCCTGCGGTCCGACGACCCGACGGCAGCGCCTGTCATCGATCCCCGGTATCTGACCGAGCCGTCCGACCGACAGACCCTGGTCGAGGGGATCCGCCAGCTCGTGGACATCGCGACCGCGCCCGCGTTCCGTGTCTACGTCGGGGAGCACCCGCGAGACCTCACAGCCCCAGCCGACGTCGACGCGGTGCTTGAGTACGTACGCCGCACGACGATGTCCATCAGCCACCCGGTCGGCACGTGCCGGGCAGGCACCGACAGCCTCTCGGTCGTCGACCCCGAACTGCGGGTGCACGGCATCGATGGACTGCGGGTGATCGACGCGTCCGTCATGCCCGACATCACGCGCGCCCCGACTCACGCGGCGGCGGTCGCGATCGGCGAACGCGGCAGCGAATTCATGACTCAACAGGCGTGACGGAATGGCCGACGGGCCGTTCTCCGCCACTCAATACCACAACTCACCGAATCAGGGCGTTGGCAGTGAGCCCACGGGGCTCCCGTACTGCCTTCCAGCGCTCACCCCCACAGAGAGAAGGTCCGTAATGCAGAACGAGAACGCCTCTACGAGCAGTGCCGCTGCAGGCGTACGCCCCGGCCCCGACTCCTCCCTGACCGCGGACGACATCATGCGCGCGGCCGAGGATCTGGTGCCCCTGCTCCGCGAACGAGCCGCCGAGACCGACGAGTCGCGACGCATCTCGGACGACATCCACCGGCGGATGCAGGACGCCGGCCTCCTCCATATCCTCAGGCCCAAGAAATACGAGGGCCTGGAGCTCACCGATCATGAGCACGCGATGGTGACCCTGACGCTCGCCCGCGGCTGTGGCTCCACCGCCTGGGTCTTCTCCATCCTGAGCGCCAGCAGCGTCGTCGGCTTCGCCTTCCCGGAGGAGGCGCAGGACGAGATGTGGGGAGAGGACCCGTACGCGACGATCGCCGGAAACATCAACCTGAACCCGAAGGCCAAGGCGGAGCGGGTGCCGGGCGGCTACCGGCTGACCGGCCAGTGGGGGTTCTGCAGCGGTTCGGACTTCTCCCAGTGGCTGATGTGCAATGCGCCCGCGGGGGAGAACGGCGAAGGGCACATGTTCCTCGTCGACCAGAAGGAAGGCGTGACGATCGACGACTGGTTCCCGACAGGTCTGCGGGGGACCGGCAGCCGGTCGATGGCCTTCGAAGACGTGTTCGTCCCCGATCGCCGGGTCCTGCCGATGCGCGACATCGGCCGGATGACTGAGGAGCGGCGCTCCCTGCACCCCACGTTCGACTCGCTGTGGTCGTCCTGGCCCGCGGCGGGCCGGTTCCCGTTCTCGGCCGTCGCTGTCGGCGCCGCGCTGGGCGCCGCCGACCACTTCGCCGAGACGGCCGCGTCGGCCACCCGCGTCGCCAGCGCCGTGGGCGGCGTCACCAAGCTCGCCGACCAGGAGTACGTCGCGACCGAGTTCGCGGAGGCCGCCGGCGAGCTGGAGATGGCGCGCATGCTGGTCGACCAGCGCAGCCTGGAGGCTTCCCGGCGGAACACCGCACACCAGACCACGACCCCCGCCGAGCTGATACGTGACACGCGCGACAACGCGCTCGTCACCCGCATCGCGCTGCGCAACGTCCAGCGGATCGCTGCCCTCGTCGGTGCCAAGGGAGGCAACCCCAAGCACCCGGTCTCCATCGCCAAGCGCGACGTGGAGATGGCCTCGAACCATGTCAACCTCAGCTGGCGCCGCGCGGCCGTCGACTACATGGCCACCGTGGGGCAGGGCTGAACGGCCCCGCCGCGCACGTTTCTTACGATCAGAAATCAAAGGTAGGGACATGAATGCGTATTCCCCCCACAGCGACGACCTGAGCGCACACGGCGTGGCCGTGGCCGAGCCGATTCCCGTACTGCCCGCGGATGCCTTCAAGATGGCGTTCCGCCTCTACCCGGG
>NZ_WJBG01000187.1 GCF_009709555.1 Streptomyces blattellae
CGGTGCGCCCTCGGACATGCCGTCCGGTGCTCCCTCCGGTGCTCCCGGCGGCGGGCAGGGCGGCCAGGATGGCGGCTGCGGCTGCGGTGGCGGTATGGGCGGGGGCGGCGGCATGCCCAGCGGTCAGCCGAGCGGTCAGCCGACCTCCCAGGCCACGAAGAGCTGACCACGGATCTCGTACGACGAAGGCGGCGCACCCCGTGAACGGGTGCGCCGCTTCTCCGTGTGCTCTCGCCGTGTACGGGTGGCGTCAGTCGAGCCAGTGCTGCCGGCCGATGCTGATGAGCCGCAGCTGCCGGGTCGCGACATGGGCGACGCGCTCGCGCTCCTCCGGCGGGGCGTCCAGGGCCTCCAGGACGAGCGAGGCCGTGAACAGCATCTGGTCGACGTAGAGGCTGGCGAGCATCGACAGGTCGTCGTCCGTCCATGCCTCGGCCTGGGGGTCCTTGACCAGCTGGGCCTTCACCTCCTCGGCGAAGCGGGCCAGTTGGCCGCGGATGGCCTCACGTACCGGCCGGACCCCGCCGCTGCGCTCGCGGGCGATGAAGCGGATGTGGGCGGGATGTGCCTCCACATGGCCGACGATCAGCCCGATGGCGCTGGCTATGCGTTCGTCGGGGTCGTCCGTCGCGGACACCACCATCCGGATCATCTCGTGCAGACTGCCGAGCGCCTCCTCGACCAGTACGACACCGAGGTCCGCGATGGAGCGGAAGTGCCGGTAGAAGGCGGTCGGGGCGACGCCGACCTCGCGGGTGACCTCACGCAGGCCCAGGCTGCTCAGGCTCTGCTCCTCCAGCAGTCCCAGGGCGGCGTCCAGGAGCGCCTGCCGGGTCTTCTGTTTCTGGGCCTGCCGGACGCCGAGGGTGTGACTCATGCCATGCAGTCAACAACTGTTCTCCGTAATTGGAAAGCCGTAGGGCGCGCTAGACTCGTTGGTCAGTGAACAGTTGTAACCACAGTCGTTCACTGAACCGTAACCGAGGGGGAACCACCCATGCTGTTCATCGTCGCCGCACTCCTGCTGCTGGGCGTCGTGCTGGGCACCGTGGCCCACGCACCGCTCACCTTCACCGCCGTCGCCGCCGTCGTGATCGCCGCCTGGCTCGGCATCTTCGCGCTCCGCGAGCGGCACGCCCGCCGGCGCGTGTCATCCGTCAACTGACCGCTCATCCAGCCCGTCGGGAGCCGACCACCATGCAACTCACCGCACCCGCAACCCGTCAGACCACCGCCCACGACACCGACGGCATGGCCGTCGCCGCCTTCATCCTCGGCCTCGTGGGCCTCCTCGTCCTCAACATCTTCCTCGGCCCGATCGCCATCGTCCTGGCCACAGCAGCCCTCTGGCGCGGTACCGCGCGCAAGGGCCGCGCGTATCTGGGCCTGGGCCTCGGAGTCGCCGACCTGCTGGTCCTGGTGGCATTCATGCAGGCGGACAACACGGTGTCGTGGAGCTTCTGAGGCCAGTCGCCCGACCGCTGCTGTGGAAGGCGGGCACGGCCGACAGCGCGGGGCACGCCCGGTCCTGCGCAACCAAGGCGGTCCTGCACGACCACCGAGGTCCTGCACAACCAAGGCGGTCCTGCACAACCACCGGGGCCTTGCACAACCACCGGGGCCTTGCACAACCACCGGAGTGCAGGCACGACCTGCGGCCCGAGCCCGGCGCGGCGGACCCGTAGAATCGGCGTCACCATGGCATACCTCGACCACGCCGCGACCACCCCGATGCTTCCCGAGGCGGTCGAGGCACTCACCACGCACCTCGGCGTCACCGGCAACGCGTCCTCCCTCCACGCATCGGGCCGCCGGGCAAGGCGAGCGGTGGAGGAGGCCCGCGAGACCCTCGCGGAAGCCCTCGTCGCCCGCCCCAGCGAGGTCGTCTTCACCTCCGGCGGCACCGAGGCCGACAACCTCGCCGTCAAGGGCCTGTACTGGTCCCGTCGAGACGCCGACCCGGCCCGCACCCGGGTCCTGGCGAGCCCGGTCGAACACCACGCCGTCCTGGACGCCGTCCACTGGCTCGGCGAACACGAGGGCGCCACGGTCGAATACCTCCCGGTCGACTTCTACGGCCGCGTCCACCCCGAGGCCCTGCGCGAAGCCCTCGCCCGCAACCCCGACGACGTGGCCCTGGCCACCGTCATGTGGGCGAACAACGAGATCGGCACGGTCATGCCGATCCGCGAACTCGCCGAAACGGCGGCCGAGTTCGACGTCCCCCTGCACGCCGACGCCGTACAGGCCTTCGGCCAGGTCCCCGTCGACTTCGCCGCCTCCGGCCTCGCCGCGATGACGGTCTCGGGCCACAAGATCGGCGGCCCGTACGGCATCGGCGCGCTGCTCCTCGGCCGCGAGCACACCCCCGTACCGGTTCTGCACGGCGGCGGCCAGGAGCGCCACGTCCGCTCCGGCACCCTCGACGTCCCGGCCATCGCCGCCTTCGCGGTCGCCGGACGCCTCGCCGCCGAACAGCGCGAATGGTTCGCACGGGAGATCGGCGGCCTGCGGGACGA
Source organism: Streptomyces blattellae (assembly GCF_009709555.1). Lineage (GTDB taxonomy): Bacteria > Actinomycetota > Actinomycetes > Streptomycetales > Streptomycetaceae > Streptomyces > Streptomyces blattellae. Next base: position 2,520 of record NZ_WJBG01000187.1, read on the forward strand.
CCTGATCGAAGCGGTCCGTACGGCGGTGCCGGACGCGATGCTCGGAGGGGACCCCGCACGCGAGGGCCGCCTCCCCGCGAACGCCCACTTCACCTTCCCGGGCTGCGAGGGAGACTCGCTGCTCCTTCTCCTGGACGCCCAGGGCATCGAGTGCTCCACCGGCTCGGCGTGCACCGCCGGCGTGGCCCAGCCCAGCCATGTCCTGCTCGCCACCGGCACCGACCCGGACCTCGCCCGTGGCACCCTCCGATTCTCCCTCGGCCACACCTCCACGGAAGCCGACGTGGATGCGCTGGCCAAAGCCATCGGCCCGGTGGTGGAACGGGCCAGGGCGGCAGGACTCAGCTGACGCCGGTCTCCGCTGATGACCGCGGACTCAGCTGACGCCGGACTCAGCGGCGGACCCAGCTGAAGCGGACCGCCCCTGGGCCCGGCCCGTCGTGCCGGCGCTCGCCTCCCGCACCAGCCGCATATACCGGTCCCAGTCCCAGCCTTCACCCGGGTCGGTGTGGTCCGTGCCCGGCACCTCCACATGCCCGATGACGTGCTCGCGGTCGACGGGGATGTCGTACCGCGCGCATATCCGGGCAGTGAGCCGCGCCGAGGCTTCGTACATCTCGTCCGTGAAGTCCTCCGGCTGGTCCACGAAACCTTCGTGCTCGATGCCGACGCTGCGTTCGTTGTAGTCGCGGTTGCCCGCGTGGTACGCCACGTCCAGCTCGCGGATCATCTGGGTGATGTGGCCGTCCTTGCGGACGATGTAGTGGGCCGCCGCCCCGTGCCCCGGGTCCTGGAACACCTTCACCGCGCTGTCGAAGCTGCCCTGGGTGACATGGATGACGACCATGTCTATGCCGTAGTCGGCGGGCCGGTCCGCGAGCCGCCAGTTCGCCGAGGACGCCGCCACCCACCTCGCGCCCGTGTAGTCGACCTCGCCCGCCTTGCGCGCCTTCTCCACACCCGGCACCCGCCACCACAGGCGCCCCAGCTGGTCGCGCGCCAGCACGGCCGTGCCTCCCGCGGTCGCGGCCAGACCGGCCAGCAGCGCCCGCCGGCCGATGCGCCGGTCGCTGTCCTTGGATGCTCGTCTCGCCCCCATGTGATCGTGAACGGATACTCGTGAGCCTTGGTTCCCGCGGGCCTTTACCCTGGAGGGGTTATGACTGAGACCCCGCAGCGCCCCCACCCCCTCCGCGTCCTCGCCGCCATGTCGGGCGGTGTGGACTCCGCCGTCGCCGCCGCCCGCGCGGCCGAGGCGGGCCATGACGTGACCGGCGTCCACCTCGCGCTCTCCGCGAACCCGCAGTCCTTCCGTACGGGCGCGCGCGGCTGCTGCACCATCGAGGACTCCCGCGACGCCCGCCGCGCCGCGGACGTCATCGGCATCCCCTTCTACGTGTGGGACCTCGCCGACCGCTTCCGCGAGGACGTGGTCGAGGACTTCGTCACCGAGTACGAGGCGGGCCGCACCCCCAACCCCTGTCTGCGCTGCAACGAGAAGATCAAGTTCGCCGCTCTTCTCGACAAGGCCCTCGCGCTCGGCTTCGACGCGGTCTGCACCGGCCACTACGCCAAGGTGCTCGTGAATGAGGACGGCACCCGCGAACTGCACCGCGCCTCCGACATGGCGAAGGACCAGTCGTACGTCCTCGGTGTCCTGGACGACCGGCAGCTCGCCCACGCGATGTTCCCGCTCGGCGACACCGTGACGACGAAGGACGAGATCCGCGCGGAGGCCGAGCGCAGGGGGCTGGCGGTGGCCAAGAAGCCCGACTCGCACGACATCTGCTTCATCGCCGACGGCGACACACAGGGCTTCCTGGCCGACCGGCTGGGCAAGGCGGAGGGTGACATCGTCGACGAGTCCGGCGCCAGGCTCGGCACGCACGAGGGTGCGTACGGCTTCACCATCGGCCAGCGCAAGGGGCTGAGGATCGGCCACCCGGCGCCCGACGGCAAGCCGCGCTACGTCCTCGACATCTCCCCGGTGGACAACACGGTGACCGTCGGCCCCGCCTCCGCCCTGGACGTCTCCGAACTGACCGCGATCAAGCCCCGCTGGTGCGGCGCGGCCCCCTCCGGCCCCGGCACCTACACGGCCCAGCTCCGCGCCCACGGCGGTGAGACCGAGGTCACCGCCGAACTGATCGACGGCACCCTGGAGGTGTCGTTCACCGCCCCGGTCCGCTCAGTCGCCCCCGGCCAGGCGATCGTCCTGTACGACGGCACGCGCGTGGTGGGCTCGGCGACGATCGCGTCGACGACGCGGGCGAGGGCCGTACCGGCGTAACCCGCGCCGGGCGGCGTGCGCGCTGGTCAGCCGGCGGCACCTGGGCGTCACCGGGCGGGCGCCGCCTACTGTGCGTAGAACTCGGCGAGCACCGGCGCCAGAACCTGCGGGTCCACCAAATGCGTCTGGCCCTCCAGGCTCCGGTACGTGCCCTGCGGCACCGTCTCCGCGACCGCCCGCGTCGCCTCGCGCAGCCACGCGGGGCTCGCGCCGCCCGCGACGGCCAGGACGGGGACGGTGATCGAGGCCAGCCGGTCGCGGGGCACCAGTCCGTCGCGCATCACGGCGTTGTCGTGGGCCAGGCTCGGCGCGATGGACTCCATGGCGGCCCACATGGGGGACTGGCGGGCGCCCTGGATCATCTCCTCGGCCAGGCCCGTCAGCCTCAGGAACAGTTCGACGGCGTCCCCGCGCCGACCCTCCGCCAGCGCCGCTGTCAGCCGCTCGGTGTACTCGGCGCGCTCCTTCGCCCCGCCCTCGTACACGGCGAACGGCGTCTCGTAGACGGCCACCTTGCTGACCGGCAGCCCGCTCGCCGCCGCCTCCAGGACCAGCGCGCCACCCGACGAGATGCCGTAGAGCGCCGCCTCCCCGCCCACCGCGTCGATGAGCGCCGCGAGGTCCTCGACCTCCCGCTCCACCGCGTACGGCGGCATGTCACCGCTCTCGCCGCGGCCCCGGCGGTCGTACACGACGACGCTGAAGCCGCCGGAGAGGTGCCCGGCCAGCGGCGCCACCGTGGCGCCGGTGGACATGGCGCCGCTCACGAGGACGACCGCCGGGCCCTGTCCGGTGCGTGTGTACGCGATCGGAGTGCCGTCGCGCGAAAGGATCTTCTTGTCCATGGCGTGGAGACTGCCACCCGGCACGGAACTAATCGGTCACGACACTTCCACTCACACCACTTCGGCGTCGTAGAAGCAGAGATGGTCCTTGATCTGGGAGACGTCCGGCTTGGGGTCGGGGTACGACCAGACGAGGTCGGCCGCGTCGGGCAGCGACCAGTAGGAGGCCGTTCCCTTGAAGGGGCAGTGGGTGGTGGTCTCAGAGGGGGTCAGGAGGTCGAGGCGTACGTCCTCGGCGGGGAGGTAGTAGCGCACGGGACAGCCGGTCTCGCGCACGACCAAGGGGCGGTCGGATTCCGCCAGTACCTGGTCGTCGCGGACCACCCGCACGCGCTGGGTGCCCTGCTCGATCGTGATCGTGTGTCCATCAGTCATACCCGGACAGCACCGGCGGGGCGCTGGTTCTTCCCGCACACGGTGACTTCATGCGAATCTGCGTCTTTCTCTCCGCACTCTCCGCACTCTCCGCCGCCGACCTGTCCGACAGACACACGCCCCCCGCGCGGGAGTTCGCGAAGCTCATCGGCAAGGGCGGCCACACGCTGGTGCGGGGCGGCTCCGACGTCGGCCTGGGCGATGGCGTGCCTGGAGGCTGTTCATCAGAGGCTCCCGCGGTGGGCCGGGGCGCGGCCCGATGCGACCATGGCGCACATGGCTACACATGTGATCACCGGGGCGGGCAGCGGTATCGGTTCGGCCGTCGCCCGCCGCCTCCACGCGCGCGGGGACGAACTCGTCCTGCACGCGCGCGACGCGGGCCGCGCGAAGGAACTGGCCATCGAGTTCCCGGGCGCCCGGACCCTGGTGGGCGACCTTGCTGACCCGGACAGGCTGAGCTGGGCCTTCTCGCACCAGACGCTGCCCGACCGGGTGGACTCCCTGCTGCACATCGCCGGTGTCGTCGACCTCGGGCCGGTCGGCGAGCTGACCCCCAAGTCCTGGCGCCACCAGCTCAACGTCAACCTCGTCGCCCCCGCCGAACTGACCCGCCACTTCCTGCCCCAACTCCGCGCCACCCGCGGCCACGTGGTCTTCGTCAACTCGGGCGCGGGACTTCGAGCCGGTGCCGACTGGTCCGCGTACGCCGCCTCCAAGCACGGCCTGAAGGCCCTCGCGGACGCGTTGCGCGACGAGGAGCACGGCAACGGCGTCCGCGTCACCTCGGTCTACCCCGGCCGCACGGCGAGCCCCATGCAGGCCAAGGTCCACCAGCAGGAGGGCAAGGAGTACGACCCCTCGCAGTGGATCGACCCCGGGTCGGTGGCGACGACGATCCTGATGGCCCTGGACCTCCCCAGGGACGCGGAGGTCAACGACCTGACGGTGCGCCCCGGGAAAACCAGCCCCTCCGGCGTTCGAGGAGCGGGGGTCCAGGGGGCGGAGCCCCCTGGAGGACGGGACGGGTAGGGGCGGCGGGGGCGAAACCATACGCGGGCTTCATACGTAGGCTTCACCGCGTGAACGAAAACCCCACCTTCGCCCCCGCCACCGGCGTCGGCTCCATGCCCGGCGGCGACGCCCGCGAGGCGGCCAAGACGGTCACCGGAACCTTCGAGGACTTCCCGTTCCTCGCCGAGCTGCCCGCCCGCGGCCCCGGTGCCGACATGATCGGCCGCACCGCCGGACTGCTCGTCGAGCTGTACGCGCGCGTGGAGCCCAGCGGCTGGCGGATCGGGGACCGGCCGGGCCGGGACACCCGGCGGGCCCGGTCCTGGCTCGGTGAAGACCTCGACGCCCTGGAGGAGTTCACGCAGGGGTACGACGGGCAGCTGAAGGTGCAGGCCGTCGGCCCCTGGACGCTGGCCGCCGCGCTGGAGCTCAAGAACGGCGAGGCCGCGCTGTCCGACGCCGGCGCCTGCCGCGACCTCGCCGGCTCACTCACCGAAGGGCTGCGGTCGCATCTCGCGGAGGTCCAACGGCGCGTACCCGGCGCCCGACTCGTCCTCCAGCTCGACGAACCCTCCCTCACCGCCGTACTGCGCGGCCGGGTGAAGACCGCCAGCGGTTACCGCACGCACCGGGCCGTCGACCGGCAGATCGTCGAGGCCGTGCTCCGCGACGTCGCCGGGGTGCACGAGAGCGGGCCGGTCGTGGTGCACTCGTGCGCACCGGACGTCCCGTTCGCCCTGCTGCGCCGGGCGGGCGTGACGGCGATCTCCTTCGACGCCTCCCTCCTCACCGAGCGTGATGACGACGCGATCGGCGAAGCGGTGGAAGGGGGCACCCGGCTCTTCACCGGTGTCGTCCCGGGCACGGACGGCCCATTGTCAGACCCTGCCGGTAGCGTCATGGGTGTCAGGACGCTCTGGCGCAGGCTGGGGCTGTCTCCCGCGCTTCTCGCGGAGGCGGTCACGGTCACGCCGTCGTGCGGACTCGCGGGGGCTTCCCCCGACTACGCACGCAAGGCCCTCGCCCACTGCGTCCAGGCGGCGAGATCCCTCGCGGACAACCCAGAGTAACGGGAGGACAACACGGTGGCCGGCGACAAGCAAGCGGAGACGACGGTGCCCGCCGAGGCACGGGAGCAGCACGCGCAACTCGCTGAGCAGATCGAGGAGCACCGCTTCCGGTACTACGTGAAGGACGCTCCCGTCATCAGCGACGCGGAGTTCGACCAGTTGCTGCGCACCCTGGAGGCGCTGGAGGAGGACCATCCCGAGCTGCGCACACCGGACTCGCCGACCCAGAAGGTCGCCGTCGAGTACGAGACCGACCTCGCCGAGGTCGAGCACCGCGAACGCATGCTCTCCCTGGACAACGTCTTCGACGACGAGGGCCTCGCGGCCTGGGCCGACCGCGTGGCCAAGGACGTCGGCACCCCTGACTACCACCTGCTGTGCGAGCTCAAGGTCGACGGCCTCGCGGTGAACCTGACGTACGAGGACGGCAGGCTCACCCGCGCCGCCACCCGCGGCACCGGACGGATCGGCGAGGACATCACACCGAACGTGATGACGATCGCGGAGATCCCGCACCGGCTGAAGGGCGACCGGCTCCCGCGGCTCGTCGAGATCCGCGGCGAGGTCTACTTCCCGATGGAGGCCTTCCAGGATCTCAACGCACGCCGCGTGGCGGCCGGCGAGAAGCCGTACGCCAACCCCCGCAACTCCGCCTCGGGTTCCCTGCGCCAGAAGGACCCCAAGGTCACGGCCACTCTGCCGCTCCACATGGTCGTCCACGGCATCGGCGCCCTGGAGGGCTTCCAGGGCCTCACCCGCCTCTCCGAGGCGTACGACCTGCTGAAGTCCTGGGGCCTGCCCACCTCCCAGCACAACAAGGTGGTCGACGGCCTGGACGGTGTAAGGGAGTTCATCGCCTACTACGGCGAGCACCGCCATTCCGTGGCGCACGAAATCGACGGCGTGGTCGTCAAACTCGACGAGATCCCGCTCCAGGGCCGGCTCGGCTCCACCTCGCGTGCGCCGCGCTGGGCGATCGCGTACAAGTACGCGCCGGAGGAGGTCAACACCAAGCTCATCAACATCCGTGTGGGGGTGGGCCGTACGGGCCGGGTCACGCCGTACGCCCAGGTCGAGCCGGTGACGGTGGCGGGCTCGGAGGTCGAGTTCGCCACCCTGCACAACCAGGACGTCGTCAAGGCCAAGGGCGTCCTCATCGGTGACACGGTGGTGCTGCGCAAGGCCGGTGACGTCATCCCGGAGATCCTGGGACCCGTCGCCGACCTGCGCGACGGCAGCGAGCGCGAGTTCGAGATGCCGGCCGAGTGTCCCGAGTGCGGCACGGCGCTGCGGCCGATGAAGGAGGGCGACGTCGACCTGCGCTGCCCGAACGCCCGCACCTGCCCCGCCCAGCTGCGTGAGCGCCTGTTCTATCTGGCCGGCCGCAAGGCGCTGGACATCGAGCACTTCGGCTATGTCGCCGCCGCCGCGCTCACCAAGCCGCTGGAGCCCGCCGCACCGCCGCTCGTCGACGAGGGCGACCTGTTCGACCTGACCATCGAGCGGCTGCTGCCCATCAAGGCGTACGTCCTGGACCAGGACAGCGGCCTGCCCAAGCGGGATCCGAAGACGGGCGAGGAGAAGATCGCCACGGTCTTCGCCAACCAGCAGGGCGAGCCGAAGAAGAACGCGACCGCCATGCTGGAGAACATCGCGGCGGCCAGGCAGCGCCCGCTCGCCCGTATCCTCACCGGCCTGTCGATCCGTCACGTCGGCCCGGTCGCCGCCGAGGCGCTGGCCCGCAACTTCCGCTCCGTCGACCGCATCGAGCAGGCCACCGAGGAGGAGCTGGCGAACACCGACGGCGTCGGCCCGATCATCGCCGCCTCCCTCAAGGAATGGTTCGCCGAGGAATGGCACCAGGAGATCATCCGTAAGTGGAAGGCGGCGGGCGTCCGTACGGAGGAGGAGGGCGCCGGCGAGGACGAGGGCCCGCGTCCGCTCGAAGGACTCACCGTCGTCGTCACCGGCACGCTCGACCACTTCACACGGGACGGAGCCAAGGAGGCGCTCCAGGACCGAGGGGCGAAGGTGACCGGTTCTGTTTCGAAGAAGACGTCTTTCGTCGTAGTGGGTGACAATCCTGGTTCGAAGTACGACAAGGCGATGCAGCTGAAGGTGCCGGTTCTGAACGAGGACGGGTTCAACGTCCTGCTGGAACAAGGGCAGGACGCTGCCGCCGAAGTCGCCCTTCCGGCAGCGGAGTAGCGGTTGAAGGCCACCCGATCGGCGCATACCAGATGCATACGGGTGGCCGGGCCGCAATCGGGCAACCGACGACGACCGCTGCCCGTGGAAGCCTTCCGCGGCCTACTGTTGAGGGGTGCGCCTGCCGTGCCCAGCTGCGGTCGGGGCATTTCCTTGCTCGGAGAGGGCTTTGAAGAGCAGGGGGAAGGGTTTTCCGACCCGGCGCCACTGAGGGATGTCGGGCACCGGGCCGCGTGGCGAGGGCACCGCCGGCTGTGAGAGGGACGGGAATGGAACCGACCGAGAGCGCCGCCCCGTACTCGCGGCTGCGCCTGCGCCGGGTCGCCGACGCATGGCGGGCGAGCCGGTGGGGCGGACGGTCCGGGGGGCGTCCGGGCGCGGGGGAGCGCGCCGCCGGGCCGTGTGCCGCGGCCGACACCAAGAGCAGCGCACAGCTCACCGTTGACCGGGCGCACAGCGCACTGCCGGGCACCGACGCGGAACGGCACACAGCCTGGCCCGCGCTGCCCGCCGCGGTCGTCGCGGCGGCCGGATTCGTCCTGGGCGGTGGCTTCTTCCGCGCGTTCACCGGGGACCACGCCCTCTTCCCGTCCGGCACCGTCGGCTGGTCGCTCGCCGTGCTGACCGGCATCATCGTCGGCCACCTCGTCGCCCTCGGCCGCGCCCGCTGGTGGGGCGGCACCGGCTCCGGCGCCGCCCTCACCCTCGCCGTCCTGATGCTGTACGGCTGGGTGCCCGCCGGAATGGTCAGCCTCACCGTCGTCGTCCTGGTCGGCACAGCCCGCCGGGGCCGCTGGCGCCAGGGCCTGCTGCACGGCTCGGTGGACATCCTCGGGCTCGGCGCCGGCGCCCTGGTGCTGGCCGCGTTCGGCCGGGTGCCGTCCGTCGAGACCCCCTGGGCCCCCGGCACCTGGACCTTCTACACCGCCCCCGAAGTGGTCCTCGTCGCGGTGGCCTATCTCGCGGTCACCCGCACCCTGCTCTGGTATCTGCACGCCCCGCGCACCGGCGGCCTGCCCACGGTCGCCCGCACCGCCCTGGTCAGACAGGGCCTGGTCACGGTCGCGCTGCTCGGTATCGCACCGCTGGTGTGTGTCGTGGCCGTGGCCAAGCCGGTGCTGCTGCCGCTGTTCTCGATCCCGCTCATCGCCCTCGACTTCACCCTGTGGATAGCCCGGGCCCGGGCCGAGGAGCAGCTGCGCGACCCGCTCACCGGGCTGCCCAACCGGCAGTGGCTGCTCGAACGCATCTGGACCGCGCTGGACGACGCCGAGCGCATCGGCGCACGGTCCGCTCTGATGCTGATCGACCTCGACCGTTTCCGGTCGGTCAATGACACGCTCGGTCATCTCGCCGGTGACCGGCTGCTGCTGCAGATCGCCGACCGGCTGCGGGTGGCGCTGCCGCGCGGGGCGGAGGCCGCGCGGCTCGGCGGTGACGAGTTCGCCGTGTTGCTGCCGGTCGCCGACTCCACGACGTCCGCGACACGTATCGCCCGGGGCCTGGTCGCCGCGCTCAGTTCCCCGCTCGACCTCGACGGACTCACCCTCGTCCTGGAGGCCAGCGCCGGCGTCGCCGTCTTCCCGGACCACGCCCTCGACGCCGAGGGCCTGCTGCGCCGGGCGGACGTGGCGATGTACCAGGCGAAGCGGGACCGTACGGGCGTCGAGGTCTACGAGTCCAAGCGGGACTCCAACACCCCGGACCGGCTCGGGCTGCTGGGCGACCTGCGGCGCGCGCTCGACGCGCACGAGGTGGAGCTGCACTACCAGCCCAAGGTCCGCTTCGACGGGCAGGTCGCCGGCCTTGAGGCGCTGGTCCGCTGGGTGCACCCCGAGCGCGGGAAGGTGCCGCCGGACGAGTTCATAGCGATCGCCGAGTCGTCCGGGCTGATGCCGCATCTGACGGAGTACGTGCTGGACACCGCGCTCGCGCAGGTCGCCGTGTGGCGGGCACAGGGCCTGCGCGTCCCGGTCGCGGTGAACGTCTCCCCGCGCGACGTCCACACCCCCGGTTTCGCGGGCTCCGTCGCCGCCCGGCTCGCCCGCCACGGCGTCCCGGCGGGCTCGCTCCAGCTGGAGATAACGGAACACGTCCTCCTGGAGGACCCGCAGCGGGCCGCCGACACCCTCGCCGGACTGACCGGGCACGGCGTGAAGATGTCGCTGGACGACTTCGGCACCGGCTACTCGTCGCTGGTGCATCTGCGGCGGCTGCCGGTGAGCGAGCTGAAGATCGACCGCTCCTTCGTCGCCCGGCTGGCCGTCGACCCCGAGGACGCGGAGATCGTGCGCTGCACCGTCGACCTCGCCCACTCCCTCGGCCTCCTCGTCGTAGCCGAGGGCGTCGAGGACGACGAAACCTGGGAGCGCCTCCGCGACCTCGGCTGCGACGCCGTACAGGGCTGGCTGGTAGCAGCGGCCATGCCCCCGGAGGAGACCACGGCCTGGCTGAGGGCACGGGGATCGAGGGGCTGGCAGCGCCCGAGGGCAGCACTACCTGCGGCGGAGTGAGGCCCCGTTCCAGCCCACCTGTGCGGTAGCGCCCCCCGACAACCCAGTCCAGGCACCCCTGGGGAAACCGTGTAACCGCCGGAGGCCCCCGCCCCATAGGATTGGCCCCAAACCACACGCACTCACCCCAGAGGAACGCTGCATGCCTGGCATCACGCGCGAGGAGGTTGCCCACCTCGCTCGGCTGGCGCGTCTGGAATTGTCTGGCGACGAGCTCGACCACTTCGCCACCCAGCTGGACGACATCATCGGCGCGGTCGCACGCGTCAGCGAGGTCGCCGACCAAGACGTACCGCCGACCTCGCACCCGCTCCCGCTGACGAACGTCATGCGGGCGGACGAGGTCCGTCCGTCGCTCACCCCCGAGCAGGCGCTCTCCGGCGCCCCGGCCCAGGAGCAGCAGCGTTTCAAGGTGCCGCAGATCCTGGGGGAGGACTAAGACCACCATGACGGACAACAGCATCATCAAGCTCACCGCCGCCGAGACCGCCGCGAAGATCGCCTCCGGTGAGCTCACCGCGGTGCAGGTCGCCGAGGCCCACCTGGCCCGTATCGAGGCCGTCGACGAGAAGGTGCACGCCTTCCTGCACGTCGACCGTGAGGGTGCGCTCGCCCAGGCCCGCGCCGTCGACGAGAAGCGGGCCAAGGGGGAGAAGCTCGGGCCCCTCGCCGGCGTTCCTCTCGCGCTGAAGGACATCTTCACCACCGAGGGCATCCCGACCACCGTCGGCTCGAAGATCCTCGAAGGCTGGGTCCCGCCGTACGACGCGACGCTCACCAAGCGGCTGAAGGCCGCCGACGTCGTCATCCTCGGCAAGACCAACATGGACGAGTTCGCCATGGGGTCGTCGACGGAGAACAGTGCCTTCGGTCCGACCGGCAACCCGTGGGACCTCACCAAGATCCCCGGCGGTTCGGGCGGTGGCTCCTCCGCCGCGCTGGCCGCGCACATGGCCCCCCTCGCCATCGGCACCGACACCGGCGGCTCCATCCGCCAGCCGGCCGCCGTCACCGGGACGGTCGGTGTGAAGCCGACGTACGGGGCGGTCTCCCGCTACGGCATGGTCGCGTTCTCGTCCTCCCTCGACCAGGGCGGGCCCTGCGCCCGTACGGTCCTGGACGCGGCGCTGCTGCACGAGGTCATCGCCGGGCACGACCCGCTCGACTCCACCTCGATCGACGCACCCGTCCCGCCGGTCGTCGAGGCCGCTCGCAACGGCAGCGTCGAGGGCATGCGCGTCGGCGTGGTCAAGCAGTTCCGCGGCGAGGGCTACCAGGCCGGTGTCATCCAGCGCTTCGACGAGTCCGTGGCTCTGCTCAAGGAGCTGGGCGCCGAGATCGTCGAGCTGGACTGCCCGTCCTTCGACCTGGCGCTGTCGGCGTACTACCTGATCGCGCCCTCCGAGTGCTCCTCCAACCTCGCCCGCTTCGACGGCCTGCGCTACGGCCTGCGGACCGGCGACGACGGCGGGCACTCCGCCGAGGAGGTCACCTCCCTCACCCGTGAGGCGGGCTTCGGCCCCGAGGTCAAGCGCCGCATCATGCTCGGCACGTACGCCCTGTCGAGCGGTTACTACGACGCGTACTACGGCAGCGCCCAGAAGGTCCGTACGCTCATCACACGCGACTTCGAGAAGGCCTTCGAGCAGGTCGACGTGATCGTCTCGCCGACGACGCCGACCACCGCCTTCGCGATCGGCGAGCGCGCCGACGACCCGATGGCGATGTACCTCGCGGACCTGTGCACCATCCCCACCAACCTGGCGGGCAACGCGGCCATGTCGCTGCCCTGCGGCCTCGCCCCGGAGGACAACCTCCCGGTCGGTCTCCAGATCATCGCCCCGGCGCTGAAGGACGACCGCCTGTACAAGGTGGGCGCCGCGGTCGAGGCCGCCTTCGTGGAAAAGTGGGGGCACCCGCTGCTTGAGGAGGCTCCGTCGCTGTGAGCGCACTGACCAAGGCCAAGGGCTTCAAGAAGTCCAAGTCCGGTACGTACCTGTCCATGGCCGCCACCGCGTTCGGCGCGTTCGGCGTCGCCAGGCGGCTGAAGAAGGCCCGCGCGGAGAACGACACGCTGGTCCTGATCGACGCCACCGTGTCCGCCGCCGCGATCGTCACCGGCCTCGCCATCCTCTACCGCGAGCTGAAGCGGCTGGGCGACGACGACGTCCTGCTGGGCTGAGAGGGAAGTTTCACCGTGACCACCACGACCGACCTGGTGTCGTACGAGGACGCGCTGGCGTCGTACGACCCCGTCATGGGCCTTGAGGTCCATGTCGAACTCGGCACCAAGACCAAGATGTTCTGCGGCTGTTCGACCACGCTCGGCGCCGATCCGAACACCCAGACCTGCCCGGTCTGCCTCGGCCTGCCCGGCGCGCTCCCGGTCGTCAACGCGACCGGCGTCGAGTCCGCGATCAGGATCGGTCTCGCGCTGAACTGCGAGATCGCCGAGTGGTGCCGCTTCGCCCGGAAGAACTACTTCTATCCGGACATGCCGAAGAACTTCCAGACCTCCCAGTACGACGAGCCGATCGCCTTCGACGGCTACCTCGACGTACAGCTGGAGGACGGCGAAACCTTCCGCGTGGAGATCGAGCGCGCCCACATGGAGGAGGACACCGGCAAGTCGACGCACGTCGGCGGCGCGACGGGCCGTATCCACGGCGCCTCGCACTCGCTCCTCGACTACAACCGCGCCGGCATCCCGCTCATCGAGATCGTCACCAAGCCGATCGTCGGCGCGGGCGAGCGCGCTCCCGAGGTGGCCAAGGCGTACGTCCGTGAGCTGCGCGAGCTCATCAAGGCGCTCGGCGTCTCCGAGGCCCGCATGGAGATGGGCCAGATGCGCTGCGACGTCAACCTGTCGCTGATGCCCAAGGACGCCGACAAGTTCGGCACGCGCAGCGAGACGAAGAACGTCAACTCGCTGCGTTCCGTGGAGCGCGCGGCACGCTACGAGATCCAGCGGCACGCGGCCGTCCTCAGCGGCGGCGGCACGATCGTGCAGGAGACCCGGCACTTCCACGAGGACACCGGGTCGACGACCTCGGGCCGGGTGAAGGAAGAGGCCGAGGACTACCGGTACTTCCCGGAGCCCGACCTGGTGCCGGTCGCCCCGGCCCGCGAGTGGGTCGAGGAGATCCGCGCCGGGCTGCCCGAGCTGCCGCTGGTGCGCCGCAACCGGCTGCGTGAGGAGTGGGGGATCTCCGCCACCGACATGCAGGCGATTCTCAACGCCGGTGCGCTGGAACCGATCGTCGCCACGATCGAGGCCGGCGCGGACGCCGCCGCCGCCCGCAAGTGGTGGATGGGCGAACTGGCCCGCAGCGCCAACGAGTCGGGCGCGTCCCTGGACGAGCTGGCCATCACGCCGACGCAGGTCGCGCGGGTCGCCGAGCTGGTCTCGAAGGGCGACCTGAACGACAAGCTGGCCCGCCAGGTCATCGAGGGCGTCCTCGCGGGCGAAGGCACCCCGGACGAGGTCGTCGACAAGCGCGGTCTGAAGGTCGTCTCCGACGAGGGCGCGCTCGGTCAGGCCGTCGACGAGGCCATCGCCGGCAACCCCGGTGTCGCGGACAAGATCCGCGGCGGCAAGGTGGCCGCGGCCGGCGCGCTGGTCGGCGCGGTCATGAAGGCGACCCGGGGCCAGGCCGACGCGGCCCGCGTCAAGGAGCTGATCCTTCAGAAGCTGGGCGTCGGCGAGGGCTGAGCCACGGTGTGTACGGCCCCGGAGGCACGTCGGCACGTCCTCCGGGGCCGTTGGCATCCCGCGCGACGCGGGCGAACCGTGCGCTCAGTCGTCGGCCGTCGGCCGTCGGCTGTGTTCGCCAACGGCATCAGCCGTACGACGCCCAACGAGTCGTACGAAGCCCAGCGTGCGGCCCTCGTCCGCCCGCACCGCCTCGCCGACCCGGCGGGCCATCGTGCGATGGAACTCCTCGGGGCTCTCTTCGGCGATCACCTCGCACCACAGCAGCCAGTCCCGCCAGCCGTCGTCCAGCCAGTCGGCCGCCTCCACTTCGACGCCGCCGCGGGTCCACTGGCGTCGCCACCAGTCCGCGGAGTGGAAGCACCACCAGTCGGGCTCCCACCATGGCTTGAGGTGCTCCGGCGGCTCGGTGCCGTCCCACTCCGCACGCGACGCCGGCACGACGACACCGATCCGCCCGCCGGGCTTCAACAGGCGTGTCAGGGTGGGCAGATAGAGGTCGTCGGTGCCGAAGTACTGGTACGCGTCGATGCTCACGATCGCGTCGAAGCTGCCCTCGGCGAAGGGCAGGTCGTGCGCCTCGACGCGCAGGGGCAGTATCCGGTCGGCGAAACCGGCCTCGGCGATACGCCGGGCGTTGTCGTCGGGTTCGATCCACAGGTCGGCGGCGGTGACCTGGGCGTCGTACTCCCGGGCCAGGAAGACCGAGGTCATGGCCCGGCCGCAGCCCAGATCGAGGACGCGGGCGCAGGGGCGGAGGGTGTCGAGGCCGAGGGCGGGGGCCAGCCACTCCAGCAGCCACAGCGCGTTCGGGCCCATCTGGTTGGCGACGACCCAGCGGGCGTCGTAGCTGTTGCTGCGCGGGTAGCGGGCGTGGGTCAGCCGCTTGGTGAGGTCATCGTCCGACGTCCTCGGGGTGATGTCCGGCATCGTTGAACGGGCTCCTTGAGTCCTGGGAAGCGGAGAGGGATACGGCGGAGCTCGGTCGGACGCTCAAACAACGCACCTGCTTCGGCCGGCGGCGAAGGCGCCGCGTGGACGGCGGACGGCCGGAAGCTAACAGTCTGGCCCGGCGTCCGCACCCGAATTCTCAGCGGGAGGCGATGACAGAGTGGCCGTTACTGCCCTGTGATGTTCCTCCCATCTCCTGTGAATAAGCCCACGAACGTGATAAACGATCACTTCCGCCTGCGAGAGTGGTCCTCGCACTGCTCATATGTTCTTTGCGGGCCGTTCACGTCCTGAGCGACTGTTCCCGGTCAAAGATCCACACATCGCACCTCCGGGAGCACGTTCGTGGCAGCCCTAGCACGCTGGTGTGTTCAACGCCGCCTCGTCGCCGTTCTGCTGTGGCTCCTCGCCTTCGGCGGGGTGAGCGCGGCCGCCGCCGTCGCCGGCACCGCGTACTCGAACGACTACGAGGTCCCCGGCACCGAGTCCGGGCACGCCACCCAGCTGCTGCGGGACGGCTTCCCCGGACTCGGCGGCGACAGCGACACCGTTGTCTGGCACACCACGTCCGGCACCGTCCGCGCCGCCGACGTCGAGCAGACCATGACCCGCACCCTGAACGAGATCGCGGAACTGCCCGGCGTGGCCGGAGTGGTCAGCCCATACGACGGCCAGGGCGCGGCGCGGATCAGCGGCGACGGACGTACGGCCTACGCGACCGTCACCTTCGACGACCCGGTGGAGTCCGTCGGCAGGTCCGAGGCGCAGACCGTCGTCGACACCGCCGAGTCCGCCGAGTCCCAGGGGCTTGACGTGGAGCTGGGCGGCAGTGCCATCGCGCTGACCGAATCGTCCGGCGGGCACCTCGCGGAGATCGTCGGGGTGGCGGTCGCCGCGGTCGTGCTCTTCCTCGCCTTCGGCTCGCTCGCCGCCTCGCTGCTGCCCATCGCCACCGCGCTGGTGAGCGTCGGCACGGCGTACGCCGGGACCGTGCTGCTCGGGCATGTCATGACCGTGGCCGACTTCGCGCCCATGCTCGGCATGCTGATCGGGCTGGGCGTCGGCATCGACTACGCGCTGTTCATCGTGACCAGACACCGGCGCGGCCTGAAACAGGGACTGTCCGTCACCGAGTCGGTCACGAGCGCCGTCGCGACGACCGGGCGTGCGGTGGTCTTCGCGGGCGCCACGGTGTGCATAGCCCTGCTGGGGATGCTGATCCTGCGGCTGAACTTCCTGAACGGCGTCGCCCTCGCCGCCTCGCTGACCGTGGTCCTCACCGTCGTCGCCGCCGTGACCCTGCTGCCGGCCCTGCTCTCCTTCATCGGCATACGGGCGCTCAGCCGCCGTGAGCGCCGCAGGCTCGCCGAGCACGGTCCCGAGCCCGAGCTGCCGACCGGGTTCGCGGCCCGCTGGTCGGCCTTCGTGGAACGGCACCCCAAGAAGCTCGCCGCCGTCGCCCTCGCCGTGATCACGCTGCTGGCCCTGCCCACGCTCGGGCTCCGCCTGGGCACCTCCGACCAGGGCAACAACTCTCAGGCGACGACCACCAGGCAGGCGTACGACCTGCTCGCGGACGGCTTCGGCCCCGGCGTCAACGGGCCGCTGACCCTCGTCACCGCCGTCGACGGAGCAGAGGACAAGCTCGCCCTCGACAACCTCGACGCCACCCTCCGTGCCACCGAGGGGGTCGCGTCCGTGACGCCGGTGACCTACAGCTCCGGCGGCAGCACGGCGTATCTGACCGTCGTCCCGCAGTCCTCTCCGCAGTCGGAGCAGACCAGCGCCCTCGTCGACCGGCTGCGCACCGAGGTGCTGCCGCGTGCCGAGACGGGCACCTCGCTGGATGTGCACGTCGGCGGGGTGACGGCGGCCTACGACGACTTCGCCGATGTCATCGTCGGCAAGCTGCCGCTGTTCGTGGGCGTCGTCGTGGGCCTCGGCTGTCTGCTGCTCCTGCTCGCCTTCCGGTCCGTCGGCATTCCGCTGAAGGCCGCCGCGATGAACGTGGCCGCCGTCGCCGCCGCGTTCGGAGTGGTCGTCGCGATCTTCCAGTGGGGGTGGGGAAGCGAGCTGCTGGGGCTGGGCCGGGCCGGGCCGATCGAGCCGTTCCTGCCGGTCATCATGGTGTCGGTGCTGTTCGGCCTCTCCATGGACTACCAGGTCTTCCTGGTCAGCCGGATGTACGAGGAGTGGCTGGAGACCGGCGACAACCGGCGGGCCGTCCGCATCGGCCTCGCCGAGACCAGCCGGGTGATCAACTCCGCCGCGGTCATCATGATCTCGGTCTTCCTCGCCTTCGTGCTCAGCGGCGACCGCGTGATCGCCATGTTCGGCATCGCACTGGCCGCCGCGGTCGCCCTCGACGCCTTCGTCCTGCGTACGTTGCTGGTGCCGGCCCTCATGCACCTGCTCGGCGGCGCCAACTGGTGGCTGCCGCGCGCGCTGGACAAGCGCCTGCCGCGCATCAGCATCGAGCCGCCCGAGTGCCGTGCCGCCCATGAGAGGCTCGCCGACGTCGACGTCGTGGAGCAGCTGGAGAAGGAGCGGGATCAGGATGTACGCGATATCCCTGGGTGACGACGGAGCGCAGCTGCGGCCCCTGGAGCCCTGGCACGCCCAGGAGTTCCTGGCCCACCTGGACCGGGGGCGCGAGTTCGTCAACCAGTACATCCCGTTCGGGGCCACGGCCGTCGATGCCGGCTCCGCGCGGGAACTCCTCCAGTCGTACGCCGACAAGCGCGCGGCCGACACCGGGAGCCTTCACGGGCTGTGGCTGGACGGCAAGCTCGTCGGCGGCGTGCTGTTCCTGCTCTTCGACGCCGAGCGGGGCACCTGCGAGGTCGGCTGCTGGCTGGAGCCGGCCGCCGCCGGGCGCGGACTGGTCACGCGGGCCATGCGGGTCCTCATCGACTGGGCGGTTGACGAGCGCGGCATCCACCGTGTGGAGTGGCAGGCGTCGTCCGCCAACGAGCCGAGCATCAACGTGGCGCGGCGGCTGGGCATGAGCCGCGATGGCGTACTGCGGCAGAGCTATCCCTACCGGGACGTGCGCCACGACCTTGAGGTGTGGTCCGTCCTCGCCCCCGAATGGCGTGAAGCACGCGCGCGTGCCGCTGACAACGATCATTAAGAGACTTCTCAGACAGGATCCGTACGGTGCGCGACATGGGAACCAAGACAGCTGACGAAGCCGGCGCCGGGACAGGCACCGAGGCCGCGACAGACGAGGAGAAGGTGGACGTCACCAAGTCCGGCGACGTGACGGAGGACGCGGCCGAGCCGGCCGACATCCTGTCCGCCGGGGACGAGGACGGTGACGAGCTGCCCGAGGCCCGGGTGAAGGAGCCCTCCATCGTCGGTCAGGGCGCCGGCGCCATAGTCTCCGCCGCGATCGGTATGGTCTCCCTGTCCGGCAGCTGGGTCGGCACGGTGGCTTCGGCGCGCGAAAACATCAACGGCCAGCTGGAGATGCAGGCCGTGTCGAACCCGAGCATCGCCACGCAGCTCGAAGCGCAGTACGGTGACGCCTGGCACGCCACCGCGCTGTGGGGCGGGATCTTCGCGCTGGTCGCGCTGATCGTCGGCGTCGCGGTGCTCGCCCGGCCGGCGTTCGGCGTCCCGGGCAAGCCGCAGCCGGTCTGGATCAAGTCGGTGTCCTGGGCGGGCGTCTCGCTCGGCGTCATCGGCCTGCTCCTCGCGGTCCTCAAGTACACCGACGTCCTGCTCGGACTGCCGTCCACCTGAACCACCGCGGGTCCTGAGGGGTCTTAGGGCGATCCGTGAGCACCTTACGGATCGCCCTGAGGCTCCTCACGCACGTCTAAGGCCCCGCCCGCCGCCCAAGATGCGGAACTCTGCCGATGTGGCAGGCCCCCCTGGGAGACGAAGGTTGAGGCATCGCAGAAAGCGAGACCCGAAACCGACTCTCACCGGGGGAGACACCATGTACGACTACGAGATGCTGCAGCTCCGCTCCGCCGACTTGATCCGCCAGGCCGAGCAGGAACGGCTCGCCCGCGAGGTCGTCCGCGCTCGCCGCGCCGCCCGCCGCGAAGCGGCCCGACGCACCGCCGAGCCGGACAGCCATCCCCACCGCCCACGCCGGGACCGGTTCGCCCGGGTCGCATGAGCGTGGCGGAGGGCGGGGGTGGCAGGGCCGTACCGACCAGCGGTACGGCCCGCGCTCGCACTCCGGCCCGTACGACGGTCCCGACGACCCCCCGGAAGAAAACCGGTCCCGCGTTGTCAGACCCCCGTGCGATGCTCGGGACTGTGGAGACCAGGTCCGTGAGTCCCGTTTTCGTCGGCCGTGGCGACGAGTTGGACATGCTGAAGGACGCGCTCGCCGGCGCCGCGGCCGGCGAGCCGCAGGCGTTGCTGATCGGCGGTGAGGCCGGGGTCGGCAAGACACGGCTCGTCGAGGAGTTCGCCGCCGCGGCGGGCCGGCAGGGCGCGGTCGTCGCGCTCGGCGGCTGTGTCGAGATCGGCGCCGACGGACTGCCCTTCGCCTCCTTCTCCGCCGCGCTGCGCGCCCTGCGCCGCGCCCTGCCCGGCGAACTGGCCGCCGCGGCCCAGGGACAGGAGGAGGACCTGGCCCGGCTGCTGCCGGAGATGGGCGAAACACCCACCGCCCGGACCCCTGGCCGGTCCACCGCCCGGACCACCGGCCGGGACGACGAGCAGGGCATGGCCCGCCTCTTCGAAATCACCGCACGCCTCCTGGAGCGCGTCGCCGCCGACCACACGGTCGTCGTCGCGCTGGAGGACCTGCACTGGGCCGACGCCTCCACCCGGCACCTCCTCGCCTATCTGTTCCGCACGCTGCGTACCGGCCGCCTCCTCGTCCTCGCCACCTACCGCTCCGACGACATCCACCGCCGCCACCCACTGCGCCCCCTGCTCGCCGAACTCGACCGGCTGCGCACGATCCGCCGGATCGAACTCGGCCGGTTCAGCCGCGAGGAAGTCGGCCGCCAGATCGCCGGCATCCTCGCCGCCGAACCCGACCCCGCCCAGGTCGACGAGATCTTCCAGCGCTCCGACGGCAATGCCTTCTTCGTCGAGGAACTCGCCGTCTCCGCCGCCGAGGGCTGCCGCACCGGGCTCACCGACTCCCTGCGCGATCTGCTCCTGGTCCGGGTCGAGTGCCTGCCCGAGAGCGCCCAGCGGGTCGCCCGGATCGTCGCCGAGGGCGGCTCCGCCGTCGAGTACCGGCTGCTCGCCGCGATCGCCGGGCTCGCCGAGGACGACCTGATCGACGCGCTGCGGGCCGCCGTGAACGCCAACATCCTCAGCGCCGCCCCCGACAAGGACGGCTACCGCTTCCGCCACTCCCTGGTCCGCGAGGCCGTCGGCGACGACCTGCTGCCCGGCGAGCGCTCCCGGCTCAACCGCCGCTACGCCGAAGCCCTGGAGGCCGATCCCACCCTCGTCCCCGCCGACGAGCGCGTCATGCGCCTGGCCAGCTACTGGTACCACGCCCACGACGCCGCCAAGGCCCTGCCCGCCGTCCTCGCCGCCTCCGTCACGGCCCGCCGCCGACACGCCCACGCCGAGCAACTGCGGCTCCTGGAACGGGCGATGGAGCTGTGGGACACCGCCCCCGAGGAGATCCGGGCCACGCTGCGCCCCGTCGACTACACCGAGGTCTATCCCCCCTGCGGCTGCGACCCCGCCACCACGCCCCTGCGCTCCCTCGACCTGATGGCCGAGGCCGCCGTCGCCGGGCGGCTGTGCGGGGAGCGGGAACGCGCCCTGAAGATCACCAAGCGGGCGCTGCGGCTGCTGGAGGACGAGGGAGACGCCCTGCGCGCCGCCTGGTTCTGGAACCAGCGGGCCCGGCTGGTCCAGGCCCTGGCCCGCGGCGACGGATGGCGGGAACTGGCCACCGCCCAGGACCTGGTACGCGGCCTGCCGCCCTCCGAGGTGCATGCCGAGGTCCTCGCGACGGTGGCCAACTGGTGGATGCTGCACGACCCGGGCCCCGATGCGCTCATCTCGGCCGAGCGGGCCGTGGAGTACGCACGCATGGTGGGCGCCCGCGACATCGAGATGAACGCACGGCTGACGCTCGGCGGGCTGCTGGTCGACGCGGGTGACATCGAGGCCGGACTCGCGGAGGTGCACCGGGTCAAGGAGCAGGTGGAGACGCTCGGCGCCGCGTCCGTGATGGCGCGCGTGTATGTGAATCTGCCCTCCCACCTGGAAGGGATAGGCCGCTCGCAAGAGGCCGTCCCGCTCCTTGAGGAAGGCATCGAATTCACCCGGAGACTGCGCCTGCTGGACAGCGAGGCCTGGGTGTGGGGCAACCTCTCCGATTCCCTCTTCTCCCTGGGCCGTTGGGACGAGGCCGGGGAGGCCGCCACCAGCTCGGAGCGGGTCAGCCTGAGCGCCAAGCCCCGCGGCATGTACGCCACACGGCACGCCGGACTCGCCCTTGAACGCGGTGATCTGGCCGAGGCCGCCCGCCAACTGGCCGCAGCCCGGGGGCATTTCGGCGCCCATGAGAGCGCCCCCCAGTACACGCTGCCCCTGGCCCACATCGCCATCGGCATCGCGGCCGGCCAGGGCCGCCTCCGCGACGCCCGTGCCGAACTCGGGCGCGTCCTGGACACCGGATTCCCACCCGGCACCCAGCGCTACGCCTGGCCGCTGCTGCTCACCTCCGCCACCGCGGAGGCCGACGCGTGCGGCCTGCCCGCCCCCGATGCGGGCCGGGCCGAGATCCTCGACCGCATCCGCACCGCCGCCAAGTCCCTGGCGACGAACGTCCCCATCTGGCAGGCGTACGAACGCTGGGTCCGCGCCGAACTGCTGCGGGCCGAGGCGCGCAGCACCCCGGACGACTGGTCCGAGACGGTCACCGCCTTCGAACGCCTCGACCGGCCCTACGATCTCGCCCGCGTCCGGTACCGCCTCGCCGAGGCCCTGCTGCCGCACGGCGGCGACGACGAGCGTGACCGGGCCGCCGAACTGCTCCGCCTGGCCCGTGCCGTCGCCGGCCATCTCGGCGCCCGCCCGCTGGCCGACAGGGCCGCGCTGCTCGCCCAGCGCGCCCGCCTCAGCCTGACCCACACCCCCAAGCAGCCGCTGGCTCCCGCCGACCCCGCCGAGGCCCTCGGCCTCACCGGCCGGGAACGCGACGTCCTGCGCCTGGTCTCCGCCGGCCGCACCAACCGCCAGATCGCCGAGGAGCTCTTCATCTCCCCCAAGACCGCCAGCGTCCACGTCTCCAACATCCTGTCCAAGCTCGGCGTCTCAGGCAGGGGAGAGGCGGCGGCGGTGGCACATCGGCTGGGACTGTTCGCCCCCGACTCCGTCCCGGGCGCCCCCGGCGCCACCCCCCTTTCCGGCTGCTGAGTGAGGCGCCCCGCGCCCGGTGCACGGCCCCGGGAGGCCCTTCTCACGCCCCGCTCTCCGGCATCGGGTGCGGCGTACGCTGTAAGGGACCGGCAGGGAGGCGCGGTGTTCAATATGTTCGAGGAGCTTTTCGCTCCGGGCCGCAAGCACACCCGCGACGAGCAGAACCGGCTGGAACTGACCCGGGAGGACGTCGGCGACGGGGACCCCGGGCGCGGTCCGATAGATCTCGCCTCGGGGAAGGTCGTCGTACGGCCGCCGAAGCCGGACGAGGACGATGGCTGTGGCGATGACGACTCCGCCGAGGAGTGAGCGCCGGTCTACTTCACCCGCACCTCCAGGATCCGGTCGTCACCGCCGGACGGAGAACCCCGCCCGTCCGTCTCGCTCGTCACCAGCCACAGCTTGTCGCTGCCCGCCGAGACCACCGTGCGCAGCCGGCCGTACTCGCCTTCGAGGAAGGCCTGGGGGTCGGCCGAGGCCTCGGTGCCCTTCAGGGGGATGCGCCACAGGCGTTCGCCTTTCAGGCCCGCCATCCAGACGGAGCCCTCGGCGTAGGCGATGCCGCTGGGGGAGGCGTCGTCCGTGGCCCACTGGGCTATGGGGTTGTGGTACGCGGCGTTGTCGGACGTGCCCTCGGCTTCCGGCCACCCGTAGTTGTCGCCCGGCTTGATCGCGTTCAGCTCGTCCCAGGTGTCCTGGCCGAACTCGGCGGCGAACAGGCGCTGTTCGGAGTCCCAGGCGAGGCCCTGCACATTGCGGTGGCCGTAGGAGTACACGGGCGAGTTCGAGAACGGGTTGCCCGGTGCCGGTTCGCCCTCCGGGGTCAGGCGGAGGATCTTGCCGCCCAGGGAGTCCTCGTCCTGGGACAGGCCCTCCTCACCGCTCTCGCCCGTGCCCGCGTACAGCATCCTGTCCGGGCCGAAGGCGATCCGGCCGCCGTTGTGGATGAAGCCCTTGGGGATGCCCCGGAAGATCGTGTCGGGTGCGCCGAGCTGTTCGCCGGACGCCTTGTCCTCCTCGTACAGCATGCGGACGATGCGGTTGTCCGAGGCCGAGGTGAAGTACGCGTAGATCATGTGGTCCGAGGCGTAGTCCGGGGAGAGCGCGAGGCCCATGAGGCCGCCCTCTCCGGCCGGGGACACCCCGGGCACCTCGCCCAGCTCGGTCTTCCTGCCCGTCTCCGTGTCGACCCGGGTGATCGTGGCCTCGTCGCGCGAGGAGACCAGCAGGTCGCCGTCCGGGAGCGGGGCAAGGCCCCACGGCGAGTCCAGGTCCTCGGTGACCGTGCGCACGACGTTCACCGAGCCCTTGGCCGGCGGGGTGGCGTCGGCGGCCTGTCCCGAAGGCGGGGACTGAGGGCTCGTACCGTTCGATGACGCGCTCTCCTCGCCGCCCGACGATCCCGAGCCTCCGTCGTCGGAGGAGCAGCCGGCTGTCAGCAGGAGTGTGGCCGCGGCCACTGCGGCCGCCACAGCTCGACGTTGCACGATCATGGTCCCTTCGACGCGGCGAGTTCTACTTTTCATACACCGCTCGCGCGACACAGGTTCCCGATCGAAGAATCCCGAATCGTCGTCGCACGGCGAGATTCCACGCATCAGCCCCGGCGCACGTCGACGCGTCCGGACCCGCTTCTCAGTCCCAGGATCCCCGCGCCACCGGCAGCTCCGCCACTTCCGCCAGGTCGTGCGCCGTGAGCCGTACCCCGGCAGCCGCCGCGTTCTCCGCCACCCAGCGCTCCTGCTTGGCGCCCGGCACCGCGACCACGTGCCGCCCCTGGGCCAGCGCCCACGCCAGGGCCACCTGGGCGGGTGTGACGTCCTCGCCGTGGCGGTGCGCCACCCGGCGCAGACCGGCCACGATCGGCTGGTTCGCGGCCATCATCTCGGCCGTGAAGCGCGGGTGGCGGGCCCGGACGTCGTCCGGTTCGAAGCCCTCGCCGGGTGTCAGCGTGCCGGTCAGGAAGCCGTTGCCGAGCGGCATCGCCGCCAGGAAGCCGACGCCGCGCGTTTCGCACCACGGCAGCAGTGCCGCCAGCGCATCCGGCGACCACACCGACAGCTCCGCCTGCACCGCGCTCACCGGGAACACCTGCTGCACCCGCTGCAACTGCCGGACCGTGGCGTCGTGCAGCCCGGCCCCCGGCCGCCGCCCGGAGCGCGCGCCGACCGCGCACAGCCCCAACGCCCGTACCTTTCCGGCCTGGACCAGCCCAGCCATCGCGCCCCAGGTCTCCTCGACCGGAACCTCCGGGTCCGCTCGATGCAGCTGGTAGAGGTCGATGTAGTCGGTCTGCAGTCGCCGCAGCGACGCGTCGCACGCCCGCTTCACATAGCCCGGCCGCCCGTTGGCCACGACGTGCTGCTCGCCGACCAGCAGGCCCACCTTGGTCGACACGAAGGCGTCCTCGCGGCGCTCCTTGAGCACCCGCCCCACCAGCAGTTCATTGGTGAACGGGCCGTACATGTCGGCCGTGTCCAGCAGGGTCGAGCCCAGATCGAGCGCCCGGTGCACGGCCCTGAGCGATTCGTCCCCCCGCTGCCGCGAGCCGCTGTACGCCCAGCTCATCGGCATGCACCCGAGTCCGACGGCCCCCACCGCGAGCGCCGCCGCCCCGATCGTCCTGCGCTCCACCTGCCCGCAACCCTCCCTCTTCCGCGCCCCCCAACCTAACCTCTGCGCCGTCGCACCCCTGACCGGGACCTGCCCGGCGGAGCCCGCCGCCGCGCGGCCCGCGCTTCGGGCGGACGACGGGAACGTGCCGCCAGGCCCTGAGCGGCCCTGATGGCATCGGCTGCAGTCGGCCGACGGCAGATCACGGCACTTCCCGCGGAGCGCTTAGCCTCCTGGCATGACTGCTGACGTGTGGCTGCCCATCCCGCCGGAAGAGATCGAAGGGCTCCCGGAAGGGCCGAACTACCGCTTCTGGGACGGTGGCGAGGACTTCCCCGCGGACCCCGCGGACTGCGTCTTCTACGTGGTGCCCTATATGAAGGCCCCCGAGCTCGGACAGCGCCCGCTGCCCGGGATGACGTCCGTACAGGTCGTGCAGACCCTGTCCGCCGGCATCGACCACGTGGAGCCGGGGCTGAAGCATCTGCGCCCCGGCGTACGGCTGTGCAACGCGCGCGGGGTGCACGAGGCGAGCACCGCCGAACTCACGCTCACCCTGATCCTCGCCTCGCTGCGCGGGGTCCCCGACTTCGTGCGGGCGCAGGACCGGGGCGAGTGGCTGGGCGGGTTCCGGCCCGCACTGGCCGACAAGAACGTGCTGATCGTGGGATACGGCTCGATCGGCGCCGCCATCGAGGACCGGCTCGCGCCTTTTGAACTCGCGCGGGTGGCGCGCGTCGCGCGCTCTCAGCGCACCATGGCGCGCGGCCTGGTGCACCCGCTCACCGAACTGCCCGCGCTGCTGCCCGAGGCAGACGTCGTCATCCTGTCCACGCCGCTCACCGAAAACACTCGCCACCTGGTCAATTCCGACTTCCTGGCCCGGATGAAGGACGGCGCGCTCCTCGTCAACGTCGCCCGCGGCGCAGTCGTCGACACCAAGGCCCTGCTCGCCGAAGTGGAGCGCCGCCGCATCACCGCCGCCCTCGACGTCACCGACCCCGAACCGCTGCCTCGCGAGCACCCCCTGTGGCGCGCGCCCGGCGTGCTCATCAGCCCCCACGTCGGCGGGCCCACATCCGCCTTCCTGCCGCGCGCCGAGCGGCTTCTGAGGGACCAGTTGAGCCGCTTCCTGAACCATCGCCCGCTGCGGAACGTGATCCTTACGACAGGCGCGACCGGCATACGGCCGACGGATGCCACGAGCGCACAGCAGCCGGACGAAACGGGCACGTAATCCGCTTCGGGTACCCTCCGCAATCCTCCGAACGCGGTACGTGCCCGTATCGCCGCTGGTCGTCACGGAGCGTAGAGAAGCTATGTCCCTGAGTGACGAGACTGGTGTATCGTCCCGACAGGGGATGCGCCGCGGACCGTTCGGCGCCGGGGATGGATATTTCAGACTGTGAGGGGGGCGACGGGCGATGCACGGCCTATGCACGAACGATCCGACGCGACGGAGCCGCCGACGGCGACCCTGGCGCACGGCCGCGCGCAGACGCGGCCACCACGCCAGTCACCACAGCCATCACCACCGCAGGCACAGCGGCCGCAGGAGGCATACGCACCGGGACCCCCGGGGCCCGGGAGCGACGCGGACCGGGAGGGCCCGGTGACCTCGCCGCTGTCCTCCACGACCACCCTCGACGCAGCGCTGCGCGCGCAGCGTCCGAGGCGGGCGCTGCCGACCGGGCCACCGTCCTGCGGCGGCGGGTCGAGCCTGGTCCTCCAACTGTCACTGGCCCTGGTGTGCGCGGGATACGCCGTCGGTTCCGCGCTCGGCTGGGGCTCGCACCAAGTCGCGCTGATCATGGGCGACTTCGGTCTGAGCGCCGCGGCGGCCGCCGCGGCCGTGTCCTGCTTTCTCTACGCCCGAAACCGGCAGATCCGGTTTCGGCTCGCCTGGCTGCTGTTCGCGCTCTCCTCGGCGATGGCGGCCCTCGGCAACCTGGTCTGGGGGTGGTACGAGGTGGTCCTCGGCCAGCCCGTACCCAGCCCCAGCTACGCCGATCTGTTCTTCCTGTGCTTCGCCCCGCCCGCCATCGTGGGCCTGCTGGTCCTCGCCAAACGGCCGGTGACGAAGGCGGGGTGGGTCTGCCTGGTCCTCGACGCCTGGCTGATCGGCGGCTCGCTGCTGACGCTGTCGTGGAGCCTCGCGCTCGCCCAGGCGGCCAAGTCCGAGGGATCGAGCGTGGCGCACACCGCGCTGTCGCTGGCCTACCCGCTGCTGGACATCGTCCTGGTCAGCATGGTGCTCGCCCTGCACTTCCGGCGCTCCTCCGGGAACCGCACCGCCGTGAACACCGCGATCGGCGCGCTCGCCCTGACGGTGATGTGCGACGCCCTGTTCACCTCACCGCTGCTGCACTACACGTACCGTTCGGGCCAGTTGCTGGACGCGGGGTGGTTCGCCGGCTCGCTGCTCCTGGCGTACGCCCCCTGGGCCGCGCCGCGGCGCGGGCAGGCGGAGGACGAGGGGCACACGCGCGTGGTGCACGAGCACGTGCCCGGACAGCGGGGCGGCGGCCATCACCACGCACCCCCGCAGGGGGGTGATCTCAGCCGGTACCCCGCCGCCCGGCCCATCGCCGGTTCCCTGGCCGCCCTCACGCCGTATCTCGCCGCCGCGGTCTGCACCCTGGGGATCCTCTACAACGTCCTCAACGGCCGCAGCGTCGACCGCGTGGTGCTTCTCACCGGTGGCACCGTCGTGCTCGCCCTCGTGGTGCGCCAGGGCATCATGCTGCTCGACAACATCACCCTCACCCAGGAACTGGCGCAGAAGGAGAACCACTTCCGGTCCCTGGTGCAGGGCTCCAGCGACGTCATCATGATCGCCGCACCCAACGGCATCCTCCGGTACGTCTCCCCGGCCGCCGCCGGGGTCTACGGCCGCCCCGCCGAGGACCTCGTGGGCACGGAACTGGCCGATCTCATCCACCCGGAGGACCTGGGCTGCGTGGTGCACGAGGTGCGCCGCTTCCTCGCCGCCAGCCCACTCGAAGAACCCACTACGCGCATCGAGTGCCGCTTCAAGGCCGGCGACGGCGACGGCGGCTGGCTCAATGTCGAGTCCACCGTCAACCGTCACCACGGCGGACTCATCTTCAACAGCCGGGACGTCACCGAAAGAGTGCGCCTGCAGGCGCAGCTCCAGCACAACGCCGAGCACGACCCGCTCACCGACCTGCCCAACCGCGCCCTGTTCACCCGGCGCGTCCAGCAGGCCCTGTCCGGCCGTCGCGCCTCCGACCGGGGCGCCTCACTCGCCGGTACGGCGGTCCTCTTCATCGACCTCGACGGCTTCAAGGCCGTCAACGACACCATCGGGCACCAGGCCGGGGACGAGCTGCTCGTCCAGGCCGCCCGCAGACTCCAGGACGGCGTCCGGCAGGGCGATACCGCGGCCCGGCTGGGCGGCGACGAGTTCGCGGCCCTGATCGTCGGCGACGGCACCCGTGACCGTGCCTCTCGCCAACGCCACATACTGGAGCTCGCCGACCGCCTCAGGGTCACGCTCTCGCAGCCGTATGCCATCGACGGCAACGATGTCCGGGTCGCCGCGTCCATCGGGGTCGCCTTCGCCGAGGCCGGCCTGGGCGCGGGCGAGATCCTGCGCAACGCCGACCTGGCCATGTACCGCGCCAAGGCGGCCGGCAAGGGCCGCGTGGAGCTGTACGCACCGCAGATGCAGCAGGACGTCGTACGAAAGGCGGAGCTGGCCACGCGCCTGCGGGCCGCGCTGAACGACGGCGAGTTCGCGCTGCTGCACCAACCCGTCGTCTGTCTGGAGAACGGCCGGATCACATCGGTCGCCGCGCAGGCGCGCTGGCGCTCCTCGCAGGGCGTGCTGTTCACCCCGGCCGAGTTCCTCCGGGTCGCCGAGGACGGCGACAAGACCCAGGAGCTGGGCCGCTGGATCCTGGAGGAGGCCGTCGAGCAGGCCGCCGAGCGGGCCGCGACGGGGTCGGCCGTCCCGGTGACCGTACGGGTGGGCGCCCGGCGCCTGCTGGACCGGTCGATGCCGCTCGGCTCGATCGAGGCGCTGCTCACCCGGCACGGGTTGCCGCCCGGGGCGCTGGTGATCGAGTTGGCGGACACCGATGCGCGGGTGTCCCTGGACGAGCTGGAGCGACGCCTGGGGGTATTGCACCGGCTGGGTGTCCGGATCGCGCTCGACGGCTTCGGCAGCGGATACGCATCGCTCGCCGCGCTCAGGCGGCTTCCCGTCGACGTACTGAAACTCGACCGCTCCCTGGTCGAGGGCGTCGTCGAGTCGGCACGGCTGCACAAGATCACCAGTGGGCTGCTGCGGATCGCCGGTGATCTGGGGCTGCAGTCGGTGGCGGACGGCGTGGACCTTCCGGAGCAGGTCGTGGCGTTGCGCGCGATGGGCTGCACGCACGGGCAGGGCATGGCCTTCTCCGGTCCGCTGGACGAGTACCGGCTGCGCAGAGCGCTGGCTTCCGGCCACTATCCGGTACCGAACGGTCCGGCTGAGCCCGCGTTCGCCGGGGGCGTGAGAGAACCGCAGGGGCGCGTCGGAGGTGAACGGACCGTGGAAAGGGGCTCGGGGGTGTACACCAGTGGTGTCCCCGCTGTCCTCGGAGGCGGCAGTGCCCTTCGTTCACATAATGAGACTCCCGTCCCACCAGCTTGACATGCGGTGTCTGCCGGGGAGAGGGTCTGTGCCATGCGCACCCGAATTCTCGTACTTGGAAAGCGCGTCGGCTGAAGCTGAGCCCCTGACCGCTCAGCGACCCCTCCCGGCGCGCTCCCCTCGCTTGCCTTACGGCACGAGGGGTTTTTTGTTGCACAGGCACCTGTCGTACAGCAGCCGCACACCGCACGAACTTCGCAAAAACCCTCAGCATCGAGAAGAGAATGACGATGACCGAGCAGGCCACCGGGGCCCAACACCCGCAGCCGCGGCCCCGATCCGGAGGACAACAGTCCGCCCCCGAGCGCGTCACGGGTGCGCAGTCCCTCATCCGCTCTCTCGAGGAGGTCGGCGCCGACACGGTATTCGGCATCCCCGGCGGCGCGATCCTTCCGGCGTACGACCCGCTGATGGACTCAGGCAAGGTCCGCCACGTCCTGGTCCGGCACGAGCAGGGCGCCGGCCACGCCGCCACCGGTTACGCGCAGGTCACCGGCAAGGTCGGTGTCTGCATGGCGACCTCAGGGCCCGGTGCCACCAACCTGGTCACGCCGATCGCCGACGCCCACATGGACTCCGTGCCGCTGGTCGCGATCACCGGGCAGGTCGCCTCCAAGGCGATCGGCACGGACGCCTTCCAGGAGGCGGACATCGTCGGCATCACCATGCCGATCACCAAGCACAACTTCCTGGTCACCAAGGCCGACGACATCCCACGGGTGATCGCGCAGGCGTTCCACGTCGCCTCCACCGGCCGCCCCGGCCCGGTCCTGGTCGACATCGCCAAGGACGCCCTCCAGGCGCAGACCACCTTCTCCTGGCCGCCCGCCATGGACCTGCCCGGCTACCGGCCCGTCACCAAGCCGCACGCCAAGCAGATCCGTGAGGCCGCCAAGCTGATCACCTCCGCACGGCGACCCGTCCTGTACGTCGGCGGCGGCGTCCTCAAGGCGCAGGCCACCGCGGAGCTGAAGGTCCTCGCGGAGCTCACCGGAGCGCCCGTCACCACCACCCTGATGGCGCTCGGCGCATTCCCCGACAGCCACCCGCTGCACGTGGGAATGCCGGGCATGCACGGTTCGGTCACCGCCGTCACCGCGCTGCAGAAGGCCGACCTGATCGTCGCCCTCGGAGCCCGCTTCGACGACCGCGTCACCGGCAAGCTGGACAGCTTCGCCCCGCACGCCAAGATCGTCCACGCCGACATCGACCCGGCTGAGATCGGCAAGAACCGCGCCGCCGACGTGCCGATCGTCGGTGACGCCCGCGAGGTCATCGCCGATCTGATCCAGGCGGTCCAGAAGGAGCACAGCGAGGGCAACCAGGGTGACTACACCGCCTGGTGGACCGACCTGAAGCGCTGGCGCGAGACGTACCCGCTCGGCTACGACCACCCCGACAACGGCTCGCTCTCCCCCCAGCACGTCATCGAGCGCATCGGACAGCTCGCCCCCGAGGGCACGATCTTCGCCGCGGGCGTCGGCCAGCACCAGATGTGGGCCGCGCACTACATCGAGTACGACAAGCCCGCGACCTGGCTGAACTCGGGCGGCGCCGGGACGATGGGCTACGCGGTCCCGGCCGCGATGGGTGCCAAGGCCGGAGCCCCGGAGAAGACCGTCTGGGCGATCGACGGCGACGGGTGCTTCCAGATGACCAATCAGGAGCTGACCACCTGCGCCCTGAACAACATCCCGATCAAGGTCGCCATCATCAACAACGGCGCCCTCGGGATGGTCCGCCAGTGGCAGACCCTGTTCTACAACCAGCGCTACTCCAACACGGTCCTGCACTCCGGTCCCGACGACGTCAACCCGGAGGCCAGGGGCACCCGCGTCCCTGACTTCGTGAAGCTGTCGGAGGCCATGGGCTGCCACGCGATCCGCTGCGAGTCCCCGGACGAGCTGGACAAGGTCATCGAGGAGGCGAACTCGATCAACGACCGCCCGGTCGTCATCGACTTCATCGTCCACGAGGACGCGATGGTGTGGCCGATGGTCGCCGCCGGCACCTCCAACGACGAGATCATGGCCGCCCGGGACGTCCGCCCCGACTTCGGCGACAACGAAGACGACTGAGAGCCGCAGGTAAAGGAAGCAGACCCATGTCCAAGCACACGCTCTCCGTCCTGGTGGAGAACACGCCGGGCATCCTCGCCCGGATCGCCGCCCTGTTCTCCCGCCGCGGCTTCAACATCGACTCGCTCGCGGTCGGCGTCACCGAGCACCCCGACATCTCCCGCATCACCATCGTGGTGGGCGTCGAGGACCTGCCGCTGGAGCAGGTGACCAAGCAGCTCAACAAGCTCGTCAACGTGCTGAAGATCGTCGAGCTGGAGCCCGGTTCGGCGGTTCAGCGCGAACTCGTTCTGGTGAAGGTGCGCGCCGACAACGAGACCCGCTCCCAGATCGTCGAGATCGTCCAGCTGTTCCGTGCCAAGACCGTCGACGTCTCCCCGGAGGCCGTCACCATCGAGGCCACCGGCAGCGGCGAGAAGCTGTCCGCCATGCTCAAGATGCTGGAGCCGTACGGCATCAAGGAGCTGGTCCAGTCCGGCACGATCGCGATCGGACGCGGTGCGCGTTCGATCACGGACCGGTCGCTGCGCGCCCTGGACCGGTCCGCGTAACGACGGATCCGGGCGGCCGGGGGACACCGGCCGCCCGTATACCGAGACCCGCAGACTTCACCTCAGCCCGCCGTCATACGGTGGGACGCAACACCTGCACACAAGGAGAGAACCCAAAGTGGCCGAGCTGTTCTACGACGCCGACGCCGACCTGTCCATCATCCAGGGCCGCAAGGTCGCGGTCATCGGTTACGGCAGCCAGGGCCACGCCCACGCGCTGTCGCTGCGTGACTCGGGTGTCGACGTCCGGGTCGGTCTGCACGAGGGCTCCAAGTCCAAGGCGAAGGCCGAGGAGCAGGGGCTGCGCGTGGTGACCCCGGCCGAGGCCGCCGCCGAGGCCGACGTCATCATGATCCTGGTCCCGGACCCGATCCAGGCCCAGGTCTACGAGGAGTCCGTAAAGGACAACCTCAAGGACGGCGACGCCCTGTTCTTCGGCCACGGCCTGAACATCCGCTTCGACCTCATCAAGCCGCCGGCCGGCATCGACGTCTGCATGGTCGCCCCCAAGG
The DNA here is from genome assembly GCF_009709555.1 of Streptomyces blattellae. GTDB lineage: Bacteria > Actinomycetota > Actinomycetes > Streptomycetales > Streptomycetaceae > Streptomyces > Streptomyces blattellae. The sequence goes on from NZ_WJBG01000187.1 coordinate 35,277, forward strand.
GCCCGGGCCACCTCGTCCGCCGCCAGTACGAGGAGGGCCGCGGCGTTCCCTGCATCGCCGCCGTCGAGCAGGACGCGACCGGCAACGCCTTCGCGCTGGCCCTGTCGTACGCCAAGGGCATCGGTGGCACCCGCGCCGGCGTCATCAAGACGACGTTCACCGAGGAGACCGAGACCGACCTGTTCGGTGAGCAGGCCGTCCTCTGCGGTGGTACGGCCGCGCTGGTCAAGGCCGGTTTCGAGACGCTGACCGAGGCGGGCTACCAGCCGGAGATCGCGTACTTCGAGTGCCTGCACGAGCTGAAGCTGATCGTCGACCTCATGTACGAGGGCGGCCTGGAGAAGATGCGCTGGTCCGTCTCCGAGACCGCCGAGTGGGGCGACTACGTCACCGGGCCGCGGATCATCACCGACGCCACCAAGGCCGAGATGAAGAAGATCCTCGCGGAGATCCAGGACGGCACGTTCGCCCGTGAGTGGATGGCCGAGTACCACGGCGGTCTGAAGAAGTACAACGAGTACAAGCAGCAGGACGCCGAGTCCCTCCTTGAGACCACCGGCAAGGAGCTGCGCAAGCTCATGAGCTGGGTGAACGACGAGGAGGCGTGAGTCCTGCCCGCGGCGGTACCCTCGGCTGGGGGTACCGCCGCGGGGCTGTGCCCCGGACCCGTACAAAGGGAGTTTCACGTCCGGGTGATCCTTCCGCAGAGTCGTAAGACGACCTCCGCCGCGCCACTACACTGCCGTACTACATACGCGTCAGGCCCACAGCGTCGTGCGTCTCCACGCGGCCAAGCACCCCTCCACCGCCTGCGGCCGTCGGGACGGCCGTCCGCATTGGACATGTGAGGACTCACGTGAGCTCGAACCCCGTCGTACTCATTGCTGAAGAGCTGTCGCCCGCCACCGTCGACGCGTTGGGGCCGGATTTCGAGATCCGGCACTGCAACGGAGCAGACCGAGCCGAACTGCTCCCCGCCATCGCCGACGTCGACGCGATCCTGATCCGCTCGGCCACGAAGGTGGACGCCGAGGCGATCGCCGCCGCGGGCAGACTGAAGGTCGTCGCACGAGCCGGCGTCGGCCTGGACAACGTGGACGTCTCCGCCGCCACCAAGGCCGGCGTGATGGTCGTCAACGCCCCCACCTCGAACATCGTGACCGCCGCCGAGCTGGCCTGCGGTCTCATCCTCGCCACCGCCCGCAACATCCCGCAGGCGAACGCCGCGCTGAAGAACGGCGAGTGGAAACGCAGCAAGTACACCGGCGTGGAGCTGGCCGAGAAGACCCTCGGTGTGGTCGGGCTCGGCCGTATCGGCGCGCTCGTCGCCCAGCGCATGTCCGCCTTCGGCATGAAGGTCGTGGCCTACGACCCCTACGTGCAGCCCGCGCGCGCCGCGCAGATGGGCGTCAAGGTGCTGTCGTTGGACGAGCTGCTGGAGGTCTCCGACTTCATCACCGTCCACCTGCCGAAGACCCCCGAGACCCTCGGCCTGATCGGCGACGAGGCGCTGCGCAAGGTCAAGCCGAGCGTGCGCATCGTCAACGCGGCGCGCGGTGGCATCGTCGACGAGGAGGCGCTGTACTCCGCCCTCAAGGAGGGCCGGGTCGCCGGTGCCGGTCTCGACGTGTACGCGAAGGAGCCCTGCACGGACTCGCCGCTGTTCGAGTTCGACCAGGTCGTCTCCACCCCGCACCTCGGCGCCTCCACCGACGAGGCCCAGGAGAAGGCCGGTATTGCCGTCGCCCGCTCGGTCCGCCTCGCCCTCGCCGGTGAGCTGGTCCCGGACGCGGTGAACGTCCAGGGCGGCGTCATCGCCGAGGACGTCAAGCCGGGCCTGCCCCTCGCCGAGCGCCTCGGCCGGATCTTCACCGCGCTCGCCGGTGAGGTCGCCGTCCGCCTCGACGTCGAGGTGTACGGCGAGATCACCCAGCACGATGTGAAGGTGCTGGAGCTGTCCGCCCTCAAGGGTGTCTTCGAGGACGTCGTCGACGAGACCGTGTCGTACGTCAACGCCCCGCTGTTCGCCCAGGAGCGCGGCGTCGAGGTGCGGCTGACCACCAGCTCGGAGTCCCCCGACCACCGCAACGTCATCACCGTGCGCGGCACGCTCGGCAGCGGCGAGGAGGTCTCGGTCTCCGGCACGCTGGCCGGTCCCAAGCACCTGCAGAAGATCGTCGCGGTCGGTGACTACGACGTGGACCTCGCGCTCGCCGACCACATGGTGGTGCTGCGCTACGAGGACCGTCCGGGAGTCGTCGGCACCGTCGGCCGTATCTTCGGTGAGGCCGGGATCAACATCGCCGGGATGCAGGTCGCTCGCGCGGTGGCGGGCGGCGAGGCGCTGGCCGTGCTGACCGTCGATGACGCGGTGCCCGCGGGAGTGCTGGCCGAGGTCGCGGAGGAGATCGGGGCGACGTCCGCTCGCGCGGTGAACCTGGTCTGAGGCCCCGTTCGGGCCTTGTCCTCAACGCCGGACGGGCTGAGGGTTTCCTCGGCTCGTCCGGCGTTTCGCATGCCCGCTCCCGCACCCCCACCCGCCGGCGCGCTGGCGTCACGACAGCGGGACAAGACCCCGGACACGCTCTGCTGCGCCAGGTCAGGGACGCCGCCAGCCGGAAATGACCCGCCCCTCGCGCATCTCGACGACCCGGTCCGCGAAGTGCCGTACGACCGCCCGGTCATGGCAGATGAACAGATAGCCCAGGCCCAGGTCGTCCTGGAGGTCGGCGAGCAGGTTCAGCACGCCGGCCCGGACGGACGGGTCCAGGGCCGACACCGGCTCGTCGAGGACCAGCAGGCGTGGGCCGGAGGCCAGCGCGCGGGCGATTCCGGCGCGTTGGCACTGACCGCCGGAGAGTTCGTGCGGGCGGCGGTCGCCGTACGACGGGTCCAGGCCCACCCGGTCGAGGAGTTCGGCCACTTCGCCGGGGGTGGGCCGGCGCCCCTGGACACGCAGCGGTTCCGCCACCGCGTCGCGGATGCGGTGGCGGGGGTTCAGGGAGCCGTAGGGGTCCTGGAAGACCGGCTGCATCCGGGGGCGGAGCGGGCGCAGCTCGCGGTCCGTCAGGCTCGTCAACTCCTGTCCTTCGAAGTGGACTTCACCGCCGTCCGGGCGGCGCAGCTGGAGCACGGCCAGGGCGGTGGACGACTTGCCGCAGCCGGAAGGGCCGTTCAGGGCGAGGGTCTCGCCCGCTTCCAGCGAGAAGGACACCCGGTCCACCGCCGTGACCGTGCCGTATCGGACGACCAGGTCGCGTACGTCAAGAAGAGGCACGGTACGCCTCCTGGAGCAGGTCGGGGGTGTCGGCCCAGCGGTGGCAGGCGACCAGACGCCCCGCCACCTGCTGGGGCTCGGGTTCAGTCGCGTGACAGGCGTCCGCCGCGAGGGAGCAGCGCGGCGCGAAGGCACATCCGGGCGGGAGAGCACCCGGGGCGGGCGGGGTGCCCGGGAGGGCGGGCAGACGGCGGCGCCTGGGCGCATGTTCCGGAAGCGAGGCCAGCAGGCCCGCCGTGTACGGCGCCCGGGGACGCGCCAAGACCTCGTCCGCCGGGCCGAGTTCGGTGAGGCGCCCGGCGTACATCACCAGCATGCGGTCGGCGTGCTCCCGTACGACGTCCATGTCGTGCGTGACCAGTACGAGCGCCGCCCCGACCGCCTCGCGCCGCTCGCCGAGCACGCGCAGCACCTGGTCCCGGTGCTCCTCGTCGAGGGCGGTGGTCGGCTCGTCGGCGACGACGATGTCCGGTTCGTTGACCGTGGCCATCGCGATGACCGCGCGCTGGCGCATGCCGCCGGAGTACTCGTGCGGATACGCCCGTGCCTTGCGCGCCGCGTCCGGGATCCCCACGCGTTCGAGCGCCGCCACCGCCCGTGCCCGTGCCTCCTTGCGGGAGACGCGGGCCACCGACCGTACGGCGGCGGCGAGTTGGTCGCCCACCGGGTGCACCGGGGAGAGGGCGGAGAGGGCGTCCTGGGGGACGAGTGCGATACGACGGCCGCGCCGGTCCGACAGGTCAGGCCGGATCGTGCCGCCCGTCGTCGCGCCCGCCGGCACCATGCCCAGCAGCGCCCGAGCCGTCAGCGACTTGCCCGCGCCCGACTCGCCCACCACGGCGAGCACCTCACGCGGGCGCACGTCGAAGGACACCCCGCGCACGGCCTCCACCCCGTCGAAGGCGATCCGCAGATCACGCACCGACAACAGCACGTCCGGCTCCACCGGGCGCCTCCTTCCTGGCACGGGTCACACCGGTCACCCGGGTCACTCGCCTTCCTTGTGCGTACGACGCTCCCGACACCGCGAGCCCCGCCAGCAGGGCCAGCGCCACGGCGGGCGCGAGGGCGGCCCACGGCGCCCGTTCCACATAGGCGCGCGACTCGTCGAGCAGCAGGCCCCACTCGGGCGCCGGCGGCTGTGCCCCCAGTCCCAGGAAGCCCAGCGAGGCCAGGGCGAGGGCCATACCGGGCAGTCGCAGCAGGGCGTGCCGGGCGACCGGCGCGGCCACGGACGGCAGCACATGCCGGGTCAGGATCCACCACGGCGTCGCCCCGATGGCCCGTTGGGCGGTGAGGAACGCCGACGCGCGTACCTCCTGCACCAGCGCCGCCGCATGGGCGGCCAACGGCGGCCAGGAGATCAGCGCGACCGCGAAGGCCGCACCGCCCGTGCCGGGCCCGGCGGCGGCCGCGACCAGGATCCCGACGATCACCGGCGGCAGCGCGTTCGCGATGTCCGCCGCGCCCGCCGCGACGCCCGGCAGGAAGCCGAGGCCCAGCGCGAGCACCAGGCTGACCAGGCATACGCCGGCCGCGGTGCCGACCGTCGGCGCGGCACCGTGCCCGAGCCGGGCGAGTACGTCCCGGCCGAGTCCGTCGGTGCCGAGCGGGTGGCTCCACGAGGGCGCGGCAAGGCGGGCGGCGGTGTTCACGGCGTACGGATCCCGCGCCAGGCCCCAGCCGATCGCCACGGCAAGGACGGTGAACAGCGTCAGCGGGATCGCCGGGTGGGTACGGACCGGCCGGACCGGCGGCAGGGAGAGCCCGGCGTCACGCAGCGCGGGCCCCAGCAGCCGCCGCCGCAGCAGAGCCGCGACGGCACCCGTCACCAGGCCCAGCGCGAGCAGGGCGAGCACCGCCCCCTGGAGCAGCGGCAGGTCCTGCGACTTGGCCGCCCCGAGCGCCGTACGCCCGATGCCCGGCACCGCGAACACCGTCTCCACGGCCACCGCACCCCCGGTCAGACCGACGGCGGCCATCCCGAACTGCGGTACCAGCGGCGGCAGTACGCGCCGCAGGGCCGCCGCCGCGATACGTGCCCTGCTCACCCCGGCGCCCCGCCACAGCTCCACCCACCGCTCGTCCAGCACGGCGGGCAGCGCGTCCGCGACCAGTCGGCCGAGGATGCCGCCCGCCGGGACGCCGAGTGCGAGCGCGGGCAGGACCATGTACTCGGGCCCCTGCCAGCCCGAGGTCGGCAGCCAGCCCAGCCACACCCCGCAGACCAGCAACGCGACGGTGGCCAGCAGGAATTCGGGTACGGCAGCCAGCATCGCGGCCCCCGCCCCGGCCGACCCCCGCCCCCGTACCAGCACGGGCGCGACCAGCACGCAGGCCAGCACCACCGCGAAGCCGAAGGCCGCACCCACCAGCCCCAGCGACACCTGGAGCCCGGCGGTGACGGACGGCAGCACCTCGGTGCCGGACACCCACGACGTCCCGAGGTCCCCGCGCACCAGATCGGAGGCCCAGCTCCCCAGCAGCGAGAGGGGACCGGCGTCCAGCCCGAGATCCCGTCGTACGGCGTCCAGCGCCTCCTTCGTCGGCTCCTGCTCGGCGGACCTGGCCCGCAGGACCGTCAGCGCGGGGTCCCTGCCGGAGAGCCAGGGCAGCAGGCCTACGGCGGCCAGGACCGCGACGAGACACAGGGCCCGGGTCACCCCGGCGGCGGTCGGCCTCACCTGACGTACGTGTCCGCCGTGACCAGCTCACGCTCGCGCGGGTCGTGCGCGGCGCCGACGACACCGGCCGCGTCGCCCTGGATCACGCGCTCGTGGAGCATCGGGACGGCGGCGTCGGTGGCCAGCACGGCGGCCTCGGCGTCGATGACGGCCTTGCGGCGCGCGTCGCCCACCGCGGTCTCGCCCGCGCTCTTCAGCGCCTTGTCCACGGAGTCGTCCGCGAGCTGGGAGATGTTGAAGGAGCCGTCGGAGGCGAAGTCGCTGTAGAGGTACGCGGCCGGGTCGCCGGAGTCCAGGACGGTGGCCCGGGACAGGATGAACGCGTCGAACTCGCCCGCCAGCGCGTCCGATTCGATGTTGGCGTACTCGCGGACGTCCAGCTTCACCTTGAAGCCGGCCTTCTGGAGCTGCTGTTGCAGGGTGGCGGCGACCTCGGGCAGCTCGGCGCGGTCGGTGAAGGTGCCGATGGTGACGGTCTGGCCGTCCGCCTTCTTCGCCGCCGTCCGCCGCACGTCGGTGCGCAGATCGGCGGCCCACGGCAGCGCGGGCCCGAGCAGCCCCTCGGCGACGTCCGCGCGCCCCTCGTACACGCCCTCCACGATCGACTCGGCGTCGATGGCCTCGCGGGCGGCGGCCCGCAGCGAGGCGTCCTTGAAGACGCCGCTGTCGGTGTTGAGGTACAGCGTGTTGGTACGCGGCATCGGCACCTCGGTGATCAGCTCCTCGTCCAGCAGCGCCGCCTGCGACACCGGCACGGCCTCGACGATGTCGGCCTCACCGCTGCGCAGGGCGGCGGCGCGGGCGGTGCCGTCCGGCACGAATGTCACGTCGATGCCGGGAGCCTTGGCCCGCTCGCCCCAGTAGTCGTCGTAGCGGTCGAGGGAGGCGGACGAGGTGCCGCCCACCTTCGTCAGCTCGAAGGGGCCGGTGCCCGCGCCGACGGGGTCGACCGTGTTCCCGGTGTACGCCTTCGCGGCGAGGATCGACAGCTGGGGCGAGCTGAGCCGCTGCGGGAGCAGGGGGTCCTCGTCGGCGGTGGTGACCGTGACGGTGCCGGAGTCCCGCGCTTTCGCGGTCAGCTCGACGCCGTCGAGGATGCGGGGCTTGGGGGAGGCGGTGGCCGCTTCGGTGAGGGAGTTGACGACGGCCCGCGCGGTGAGCTGCGTACCGTCGTGGAAGGTGACGCCGTCCCGGATGGTGAAGGTCCACGTCTTCCCGGACTGCGTCCACTCGGTGGCCAGGGCCGGCCGGGCATCGCCGTCCGCGTCCAGCTTCACCAGGGTCTCGGCGGTGGACCAGCGCGACAGCTTGAACGCGTCGTCGGACAGCGGGGAGAGCCCCGAGCGCGGCGGCTGCATCATCGCCAGGCGGACGCGATTCCCCGCGTCGGAGGAGGCTGACTCACTCGACGCGAAGCAGCCGGTGAGCAGCGCGGAGGCCGCGGCGACCGCGGAGAGGGGCAACAAGCGGGCGGGCAGGCGCACGGGACACTCCGGGTAAAGACGTGGTCAAAGGTTGAGCGCGCGACGACCGTAGCATGATGACAATCATTTTCATATCCCGCTTGATCGCTGCGGGCGGCCTGCCTGCAGCGAGATCGCGGCTGTGTCAGAGTCGGGTGCCCTTGAGGGCCATGTGGAGCAGGAGCCGGTCCTCGCCGTCGTCGAGGGCGAGGCCTGTCAGCTTTTCGACGCGGGACAGCCGGTAGTAGAGCGTCTGCCGGTGGATGCCCAGTTCGGCTGCGGTGCGGGCGGCCTGGCCTGCGCAGTCGAGGTAGGCCTCGGCGGTGCGGGCGAGTTCGCGGTGGGCGGGGGAGAGGAGGGGAGCGACCGCCGGGTCGTGGGTGGCCGCCGGGGGCAGGGAGGTGAGGAGCCGGTACGGGCCGATGCGGTTCCACTCGGCCACCGGTCCGAACCGGGGTTCCGCGAGGGCGGCACGCGCGGCTGCCGAGGCCTCCTGCCAGGCGGTGCCCAGCTCGGCGAGACCGGTGCGCGGTTCGCCGACCCCGGCCGCGCCCGCTCCCTCCTTGAGCAGCCGCGCCGCCGCCGCGAGCGCCGGGGTCCGGGCGTCCGCCGACCGCAGCCGGACCAGTACGGCGAGGCTCTGGCCGGCGGTGCCCCACGGGACCGTGCACAGCGCCGTCGCGTGCGGGACCGTACGGGCCGACGGGGCGTCGTCCGGGTCCGCCGACGGCCAGGGCGCGGCACACACCACGGCGTGCGGGCCGTCCCCCCGAGGGCCCAGCGCGGTGCCCAGCGCCGCCACCGCCATGTCCCGCTGCCAGCCGCGCTCGGCGGTCAGCACCGCGCGCAGCTCACGCGTGAGATCCGCGCCCGCCTGTGCCTCGTCGGCGAGCAGCGCGCCGATCCGCCCGGTCACGTCCATCGCGGCGGCGAGCTGCTGCCCGGTGGGCCCCGGCTCGCCGTCGAGCAGCCAGACGTAACCGAGGACGACACCGCGATGGCGTACGGGGAGACAGATCCGCCCCCGGTGGACCCCCGCCTCCGGAGTGGGCGGGATACGGACCGGGGCGGTCGCGCGCGTGATGCCGAAGCCCTCGAACCACGCCCGCACCGCCGCCGTCGAGCGCCGGGTCAGGATCGAGCGGGCACGCACCGGGTCCAGGGCCGACGCGTCCAGCTCGTCCTCGCTGTCGTACGCGCCGAAGGTGATCAGCTCGAAGTCGCGGTTCTCCAGTGTCGCCGGGACGCCGAGCAACTCGGAGATCTCGTCGACCAGCTCCTGATAGTCGTCCGCTCGGTGGAAGGATGGAGTATCGGCGGTCACCCGGGCATTCTCCCGCAGAACCGCAGGGCCTTCATACATCTGTCTGAGAACTGCGGCACGGATGCGTGACAGCTGTCGATGGCCGACGATCGGAGGGATCCTTAGGTTTCACGGTGGTTCTGTCTGCTGGTTTGTGGAGGTGCCCCGTGCTGGCTCCCGTGATTCTCGCCGCGTCGCGCAGCGACCGGATGCGACGCCTGATCTCGGCGGCCCCGGTGACCAAGCAGGTCGTCGACCGGTTCATCGCGGGCGAGACGGTCGACGACATCGTGCCGGTCATCCAGGACCTCACGTCCAAGGGTCTGGAGCTGACCATGGACGTCGTCGGCGAGGACATCACCACCCCCGAGCAGGCCGGGGCCGCCCGCGACGCCTACCTGGAGCTGGTCGGCCGGCTGGGGGAGCTGGAACTGGGCACGCGTGCCGAGATGTCCGTCAAGCTGTCGATGTTCGGCCAAGCCCTCCCGTCGCCCACCACCGCCCTGCCCGTTGGGCCCTCCGGGCCCGCCCCCGCATTCCGCAGCGGTCACGAACTGGCCCTCGCCAACGTCCGCCCGGTCGTCGAGGCCGCCGCCGCCATCGGCACCACGGTCACCCTGGACGCCGAGGACCACACCACCCTCGACTCGATGTTCGCCATCCACGACGAACTGCGCAGGGACTTCCCGCAGACCGGCTGCGTCATCCAGGCCTACCTCTTCCGCACCGAGGCCGACGCCAGCCGCCTCGCCGCGAACGGCAGCCGCGTACGGCTGGTGAAGGGCGCGTACAAGGAGCCCGCCGAGGTCGCCCACCAGCGGAAGCACGAGATCGACAAGGCGTACGTCCGCGTCCTCAAGGTTCTGATGGAGGGCGACGGGTACCCGATGATCGGGTCGCACGACCCGCGCCTGCTCTCCATCGCCCAGGAACTGGCCCGGCGGGCCGGGCGCAAACTCGACGAGTACGAGTTCCAGATGCTGTACGGGATCAGGACCGACGAACATCTGCGACTTGCCGCCGAGGGCCACCGCATGCGCGTCTACACGGCCTACGGCACCGACTGGTACGGCTACTTCATGCGACGGCTGGCGGAGAAACCGGCCAACCTGCGCTTTTTCGCTCGCAGCATGCTCACCCGAGGCTGATCGATGATGCACGCGCTGAGTTTTTCGGCCGGGGGGCCGGGGGTTGTCCCCCGGGAAGGCACAGCATGCGACGGCTGGCGGAGAAACCGGCCAACCTGCGCTTTTTCATACGCTCGATGGTCAGCAAGGGGTGATGCGCTGGATGAGCGGCGAATGTCGGGCCCCGAGAGACGCTCGGAGGCCGGCAGCCGCCGCCCCGCGGCCGGTTGAGCCGGACCCGGTTCCGTGGAAAGGAGTTACGGAACCCGTGACTCCGACCCCTGGAGAGCTTCTCACGAGCCCGCCGAGGCGAGTTCGTGACGGTCAAGCCCTGACCGCTGCTCACGATACGCAACGGCTTCAGCTCCCCGCGGCTGGAGCCCGGGAATGACTCGGAAGAGGTAACCCATGGACGCTGTGACCCAGGTCCCCACCCCCGTCAACGAGCCGGTGCACGGCTACGCCCCCGGCTCGCCCGAGCGCGCCCGGCTGGAGGCCAGGCTGAAGGAGCTGGCCGAGAACCCGGTCGACCTGCCGATGACCATCGGCGGTGAGAAGCGGATGGGCGGCGGCGAGGCCTTCCAGGTCGTGCAGCCGCACAACCACAAGGCCGTCCTCGGTACGTACCGCAACGCGACGCAGGCGGACGCGCGGGACGCGATCGACGCGGCGCTCGCCGCCGCGCCGGGCTGGCGTGCGATGTCCTTCGACGACCGTGCCGCGATCATCCTGCGCGCGGCCGAGCTGCTGTCCGGGCCGTGGCGCGAGACGCTGGCCGCCTCCACCATGCTCGGCCAGTCCAAGACCGCCCAGCAGGCGGAGATCGACGCTCCCTGCGAGCTGATCGACTTCTGGCGCTTCAATGTCGCCTACGCCCGACAGATCCTGGCCGAGCAGCCGGTCGCCAACTCTCCGGGCGTCTGGAACCGCCTCGACCACCGCCCGCTGGAGGGCTTCGTCTACGCGATCACGCCGTTCAACTTCACGGCGATCGCGGGCAACCTGCCGACCGCGCCCGCGCTGATGGGCAACGTCGTCGTCTGGAAGCCGTCCCCGACGCAGACCCATGCCGCCGTGCTGCTGATGCGGCTGCTTGAGGAGGCCGGTCTGCCCAAGGGCGTCATCAACCTCGTCACCGGTGACGGCATCGAGGTCTCCGAGGTCGCCCTGGCCCACCGCGACCTCGCCGGCATCCACTTCACCGGCTCGACCAAGACCTTCCAGTACCTGTGGAAGACCGTCGGCGCCAACATCGAGAAGTACCGCTCCTACCCGCGCATCGTCGGCGAGACCGGCGGCAAGGACTTCGTGGTCGCCCACCCGAGCGCCGACCCCGCGATCCTGAAGACCGCGCTGACCCGCGGTTCCTTCGAGTACCAGGGCCAGAAGTGCTCGGCGACCTCCCGGGCGTACATCCCGGCGTCGATCTGGAACTCCGGCTTCCGTGAGGAGTTCGCGGCCGAGGTCGACGGCATCGCCATGGGCGACGTCACCGACCTGTCGAACTTCATCGGCGCGGTCATCGACGAGCGCGCCTTCGCCAAGAGCAAGGCCGCGATCGACCGCGCGAAGGAGGATCCGGCCTGCACGATCGTCGCGGGCGGCTCCTGCGACGACGCCGTCGGCTACTTCGTCCGCCCGACGGTCGTCGAGTGCACGGACCCGGCGAACGAGGTCTTCACCACCGAGTACTTCGGCCCGTTCCTCGCGGTGCACGTCTACGAGGACGAGCAGTACGAGGAGATGCTGACCCAGATGGAGTCGGTGTGCGACTACGCGCTCACCGGCTCGGTCATCGCGGGCGACCGCCAGGCTGCGGCGTACACGATGGACAAGCTCCGCTACGCGGCCGGCAACTTCTACATCAACGACAAGTCGACCGGCGCCGTCGTCGGCCAGCAGCCCTTCGGCGGCGGCCGCGCCTCCGGCACCAACGACAAGGCCGGCGCCCCACAGAACCTGATGCGCTGGACCCTGACCCGCGCCATCAAGGAGACCCTGGTCCCGCCGACCGACTACGGCTACCCGCACATGGGCTGACGGCCCGCTCCGACCCCCGCCCCCGCTCCGGATCCCCCCTCCGGAACGGGGGCGTTCTGTGCGGGCGGCCCGCCTGCGGGACGTGTCCGGGGCGCCACGTGAACCTACTCGGCGATCTCCGTCCGCTCCCACCACTCGTACACGGGCAGCCTGCCCTCCGTGGTGTCCTCGTGCCGCTCGGTCGGCCGGAAGTGCTCGTATCCGCCGCGCAGCTTGATCTTGACGTCTGCTCCCGGGGGCGGGACCGGGACGATCCGCTCGGGCAGATCGTCCGGGCCGCCCGCGAGGAGTGCCCTGGTCGTATCGCTCATGAGGTCACGGGTACCCCCCTGCCGTGGCCTGAAGTCGCCTGTCGAGAAGAGGATCAGTCGTGTGGGCGACGGGACTGCGATGAAACCCCAGGTCAGCGCCGTGTGACCCAGCCCACCGTCTCAGATAGTAGGAAGCCCGAGTAATTGTGGAGACAGGAGCGCGGTCCTCCCATAGCTTTGTAGAAGCCGAACGTCTCGCTCGATCAAGCGAATGGCGGATGTGAGCCGGGCCCCGTGCAGGCAACCCCTGCGGCCCCCGCTCCCCGCCCCACCTGGGGGCACCTCCCACGCCCTTGAGGCAGTGGGGGAGTCTCGGCACCCCCTGTCCGTACTCCAGGTTTGTTCGAAGGAGTCGATTTCTCATGGCCGAGACGACCGCCCGCCGTCGAGTCCGCCGTATCTCCCGTACCAGCGAGTCCGACCGCAAGAACGCGGCCGCCGCCCTCCAGCGCGCCCTCGACCGCCGGGACAACGGCGGCGCGACCGGCCACTGAGCCGGCCCGTCGGACAACGAAACAACCTCCATACCGGGAGCCGCCCGTACGAGGTGCGGTGCGGGGCCTACGCTCCGCGCCGCACCTCCAAGTGGTCGATGCGCTCGCCGCTCTGCGCCGGCGCCGACACCTTCAGCCGTGGCGCCGTACCGCTCTCCGCCTCCACCGAGAGTAAGGAGAAGCCCCGTTGACGCCCTCTCCAGCCCGAGGGCTGGAGATTCCGGTCCGTGCCGCTTCGCGGTACCACCACGGGTTCCTGCTTCACAGGCCCCTGCCGGTCTCCGGGGAGATCGGTCTCACATGGGCCTCCACAGGCGTCACTTCCCGCCCGTCCGGCGGCAGGTGCGCCAACTACGTTGTCGGACAAGGCGACTTCAGCGCCCGCGCCCTGGTCACCGAAGGCGGTGAAGGCGAAGGTCTCCGGGGCCGCCGGCGCCGTACGGAAGGAGCTGATCGTCGAGCGGCGGTCCGGGGAGGCCGGGTCGAAGCCGTCGTGGCCGACGCCGTAGTAGTACGTCGTGCCGGGGCGCAGGCCGTCCAGGGCCACGTGCACGTAGTACTGCTCGAACGCCGGGCGCACGCCCCGGAGTTCGGGCGTGTGCAGATCGCGCACCTCGGCCTCGGTCCTCCGGATCGGCTCCTCGGGCCGGGTGCCGATCCGGACGTACGGCTTCCGCACCGCGGCCGGCACCTGCCAGGAGATCCGCATCTGCGTCTTCGGGTCGGCGCCGAAGGCGAGATGGCGGCCGAAGGGGGTGACGACGGAGCCGGGCACCTTCGAGGTGGCGATGGCGGACGGCCTTGTCCTCCCCCCGACTCCGAGCATCCGGTGAGCAGTCCGCCCGCCAACGCGCCCGCCGTCACCAGCGTGCGGCGGCGGGTCAGTCTGGTGCGCAGGTACTCGTGCTGTTCGGCCATGCTCATCCGGCGCGCGAGCCGCGGGGGAATGCCGAAGTCCGGGAGGCCCATGGCCAATGAACTTCCCAGCGAACCCCAACCCCCGCCATACGTACGGGTGAACGCGGACCGGCGCCGTGGTGTCGCCGTCGATCCGGTTGTCCGTATCGCGGACACCCCGTGTCATCTCATGGGATGGAGGGGTAGGGTGCCGACATGTCTCGCAGCATCAATCTCGCAGTGATTCCCGGTGACGGCATCGGCCAGGAAGTCGTGGCCGAAGGCCTGAAGGTCCTCTCCGCCGTCCTTCCTGAGGATGTGAAGCTGGAGACCAAGGAGTACGACTTCGGAGCCAAGCGCTACCACGCCACCGGTGAGACCCTCACCGACGCGGACGCGAAGGCCCTGAAGAACCACGACGCCATCCTGCTCGGCGCCATCGGCGACCCGTCGGTCCCCTCCGGCGTGCTGGAGCGCGGCTTCCTGCTGAAGCTCCGCTTCCTCTTCGACCACCACGTCAACCTGCGTCCGTCGAAGCTGCTCCCGGGTGTGGACACGCCATTGAAGGGTGAGCCGTCCATCGACTTCGTCGTGGTCCGCGAGGGCACCGAAGGTCCGTACACCGGCAACGGCGGCACCATCCGCAAGGACACCCCGCACGAGGTCGCCACCGAGGTCTCCGTGAACACGGCCTTCGGTGTCGAGCGAGTGGTGCGCGACGCGTTCGCCCGCGCGCAGGCCCGTCCGCGCAAGAAGCTCGCGCTGATCCACAAGAACAACGTGCTGACCTTCGCGGGTCACCTGTGGACGAACATCTTCAACAAGGTGGCCGAGGAGTTCCCCGAGGTCACCACGGAGTACATGCACGTCGACGCGGCGACCATCTACCTGGTCACCCAGCCGGAGCGGTTCGACGTCATCGTCACCGACAACCTCTTCGGTGACATCATCACCGACCTCGCCGCAGCCGTCTCCGGCGGCATCGGCGTCGCCGCGAGCGGGAACATCAACCCGTCCGGCGAGTTCCCCTCGATGTTCGAGCCGGTCCACGGTTCCGCGCCCGACATCGCCGGCCAGGGCAAGGCCGACCCCACCGCCACGGTCCTGTCCGTCGCCCTGCTCCTGCGCCACCTCGGCTACGAGGCCGAGGCCGCCCGCATCGACGAGGCGGTCTCCGCCGACCTCGCCGAGCGCACCGGCAAGCCCGCCCGCTCCACCGCCGAGATCGGCGACGCACTGGCAGTACGAGTAGCCGGCTGACCCTGCCGCGCACTCGCCCCCTCCCGACGTCGTGCGAGCGGGGGACCCAGAAGCCGCCGGGTCACATCGATCCCGGCGGCTTCCCCATGTCCGCCGCCGGGTGTCACCATCGAACTCCGGGTCGCGAACCACGCCGAACAGGCCGATTTCTTCGCCGTCTCCCGCTTGCGATAATCGAACGCGGAGCCGCCGAATGAGGGAATGCTCGGACGTCCTAGCACTGGCCACTGACAGTACTGGCGTGAGCGCGGCCCGTCACACACAACGGTGAAGGACAACCACTCATGACGACGCCCACGATCGAGCTCAAGCCCTCGGCCTCGCCACTCTCCGACGCGCAGCGTGCGGCGATCCTGGCCAGCCCCGGGTTCGGCCGCCACTTCACCGACCACATGGTGGTCATCAAGTGGACGGAGGGCCGCGGCTGGCACGACGGCCAGCTCGTCCCGTACGCGCCGATCTCCCTCGACCCGGCCACCATGGTCCTGCACTACGCGCAGGAGATCTTCGAGGGCCTGAAGGCCTACCGCCAGCCCGACGGCGCCGTCGCCACGTTCCGCCCGGACAAGAACGCCAGGCGCTTCCAGGCGTCCGCCCGCCGACTGGGCATGCCGGAGCTGCCCGTCGAGACGTTCATCGAGGCGTGTGACGTGCTGGTGAAGCAGGACGCGGCCTGGGTCCCGGCGCACGGTGGCGAGGAGTCCCTCTATCTGCGCCCGTTCATGATCGCCACCGAGGTCGGGCTGGGTGTGAAGCCGGCCGGCGAGTACCTCTTCATGGTCATCGCCTCTCCCGCGGGCGCCTACTTCCCCGGCGGCGTCAAGCCGGTCTCCATCTGGCTCTCCGAGGACCGCGTCCGCGCCGTCCCCGGCGGCATGGGCGACGCCAAGACGGGCGGCAACTACGCGGCCTCCCTCCTCGCCCAGGCGGAGGCCGCCGCAAAGGGCTGCGACCAGGTCTGCTACCTCGACGCCGTCGAGCACAAGTGGATCGAGGAACTCGGCGGCATGAACCTGTACTTCGTGTACGGCGACCGGATCGTCACCCCCGCCCTCACCGGTTCCATCCTGGAGGGCGTCACCCGCGACTCCCTGCTCACCGTCGCCCGTGACCTCGGCTACACCTCCGAGGAGGGCCGCATCTCCATCGACCAGTGGCAGCGCGACGCCGAGAACGGCTCCCTGACCGAGGTCTTCGCCTGCGGTACGGCAGCCGTGATCACCCCGGTCGGCACCGTCAAGCGCCGGGGCGCCGAGTGGCAGCAGTCGGGCGGCGAGCCGGGCGAGGTCACGCTGAAGCTCCGGCACGCCCTCCTCGACATCCAGCGCGGCGTCACGGAGGACCAGCACGGCTGGATGCACCGGCTCGGTTAGACCCCGGCCGTCCGGGCGGGCGCACGTCCATGTCGCCGCCTGAGGTGATCGACCGCATTCTGAGACAACCGTGAGCGAGGCGCGGGGGCTGTGCCAGACTGCCCCCGTGCTCTCGTTCGCCATGATTATTGGCAGCAGACGCGCCGGTCCGCAGTGACCGCCACGTACGACCAGGTACGGGCGGACACCGTCGTCCTCGACCCGCGCGCAGACCTCTCGCACCCGCGAGGGGTTTTTCGCTTTTCTGGCCCACCTACAGCCGGGAGCGCAGCGCGAGGGAACATTGGAGGACGGTGGAGCCGGTCATTCCGGTAACGACCGAGATCCCTTCATCAGGAGCCAACAGATCATGACGGAAACCAGCGAACTCGACGACTCGTTCCACGTCTTCGACACCACCCTGCGCGACGGCGCGCAGCGGGAGGGCATCAACCTCACCGTCGCGGACAAGCTGGCCATCGCACGGCACCTGGACGACTTCGGCGTGGGCTTCATCGAGGGCGGCTGGCCCGGCGCCAACCCGCGGGACACGGAGTTCTTCGCCCGTGCGCAGGCGGAGATCGTCTTCAACCACGCCCAGCTGGTCGCCTTCGGCGCCACCCGTCGCGCGGGCGGCAAGGCGAGCGAGGACCACCAGGTCAGGGCGCTGCTGGAGTCCGGCGCTCCGGTGATCACGCTGGTCGCCAAGTCCCACGACCGGCACGTCGAGCTGGCGCTGCGCACCACACTCGACGAGAACCTCGACATGGTCCGCGACACGGTCTCCTTCCTGAAGGAACAGGGCCGCCGCGTCTTCGTCGACTGCGAGCACTTCTTCGACGGCTACCGCGCCAACCCCGAGTACGCGAAATCCGTCGTCCGTACGGCGTCGGAGGCGGGCGCCGACGTCGTGATCCTGTGCGACACCAACGGCGGCATGCTCCCGGCGCAGGTCCAGGCGGTCGTCTCCACGGTCCTGGCCGACACGGGCGCCCGGCTCGGCATCCACGCCCAGGACGACACCGGCTGCGCCGTCGCCAACACCCTCGCCGCCGTCGACGCGGGCGCGACCCACGTCCAGTGCACGGCGAACGGCTACGGCGAGCGCGTCGGCAACGCCAACCTCTTCCCCGTCGTCGCGGCCCTGGAGCTGAAGTACGGCAAGAAGGTCCTCCCCGACGGCCACCTCCGCGAGATGACCCGTATCTCGCACGCGATCGCCGAGGTCGTCAACCTCACCCCCTCCACCCACCAGCCCTACGTCGGCGTCTCCGCCTTCGCGCACAAGGCCGGACTGCACGCCTCCGCGATCAAGGTCGACCCCGACCTGTACCAGCACATCGACCCCGAGCAGGTCGGCAACACCATGCGCATGCTGGTCTCCGACATGGCCGGCCGCGCCTCCATCGAGCTCAAGGGCAAGGAACTCGGCGTCGATCTCGGCGGCGACCGCGAACTGGTCGGCCGGGTCGTCGAGCGGGTCAAGGAGCGGGAGCTCAGGGGCTACACGTACGAAGCGGCCGACGCGTCCTTCGAGTTGCTGCTGCGCGAGGAGGTGGAGGGCAGGTCGCTGAAGTACTTCGAGGTCGAGTCCTGGCGCGCGATCGTCGAGGACCGCCCCGACGGCACCCACGCCAACGAGGCCACCGTGAAGCTGTGGGCCAAGAGCGAACGCATCGTCGCCACGGCCGAGGGCAACGGCCCGGTCAACGCCCTGGACCGCGCCCTGCGGGTGGCGCTGGAGAAGATCTACCCGCAGCTCGCCAAGCTCGACCTCGTCGACTACAAGGTCCGCATCCTCGAAGGCAAGCACGGCACCCAGTCCACGACCCGCGTCCTGATCTCCACCTCCGACGGCGAGGGCGAGTGGTCGACGGTGGGTGTCGGCGAGAACGTCATCGCCGCGTCCTGGCAGGCACTGGAGGACGCCTACGCCTACGGGCTGCTGCGGGCGGGCGTGGTGCCGGCGAAGTGAGCCGGCCCTCCCCGGCACCCGCCCGCTACAAGGCCGTGTCGCGCTGCCTCGGCATCGGGTCGGCGCCCCGGTCACGTCCGGGCATCCGGTCCAGGCGGAACAGCCCGGCGCCGCCCGCCCGCTGCCCGGGGGCGTGCGCCGTGGAGCGGGTCAGCTCCTCGACGCCGTCCGCCAGGTAGCCGATCCAGGCCGTGCTCTCCTCCTCCATGATCCGCTGGGTGTCCATCCGCAGCCGCTCGATGATGCCCAGCAGCGTGGCCTGCTCCTTGTCGCTGGGCGCGTCGGTGGTCCTCAGGTAGGCCTGCGCCCAGTCGGCCTGGGCCTTCTTGAGGACCTGCTGCAACGAAACCTCGGTGCGGATGTAGCGGGTCCAGGAGGCGGAGAAACCGAAGATCCGGTCGAACAGGACACAGCCCGCGCCTCCGGCCAGGAACACGAAGCCCCATTCCGGCTGGATGCTCTCCGGAACGGCCGCGTGCACCAGCGGCGTGAGAGTGCCGACGATGCCCAGCAGCGCGGCCAGCGCCCGCAGTGTCCGCGACCACCGAGACGGACGCCGGCGCTTCTCCAGATACCAGCCGATGGCGCCCGTCACCTCGCGCTCGGCATGCCGGAACAACTCCCACAGCAGCTCGACCCGGGTACGCGACCGGTCCAGCTCGCTGAGTTCGGACACCGTCATGTCGGCGGCCCTGCGTCTGCGGAGCATCCCCCTGCCCTTCTGCTGCGACTGGTGCGCCGTCCACGGCGGCGAGGGCATCGTAGCGGCCCTGCGGAACTGACGTCGGCCTATCGTCGAGGGCGCCCGATCTACAGGTATTTCAGGTACTTTCGACAGTATGAAGGTCGCGATACCGGGCCGAGGCTTCATCGGACTGCTGATCGCCCTGGCGCTCGCCGCACTGACCGTCGTGTCGGTGAGCGCCCCGCGCGCCTCCGCGGCCACGAGCGTCTCGGCCGTAGCCGAAGCACTCAAGGACAACCCCGTCTACGTCGACCCGGCCGCCTCCGCGCAGCTGTCGGCGTCGGACGCGGACACGCTCGCCGAGCAGATCAAGGACGCGGACAAGCCGCTGTTCGTGGCGGTTCTGCCCGCGGACCAGCCCACCGACAACCTCTTCGAGAACCTGCGCACCGCGACGGGCATCACGGGTGCCTACGCGATCCGGGTGGGCGACGACTTCGACGCGAAGGCCGACTCGTCCGTCCTGTCGAACGACGCCGTACGGAACCTCGTCACCAGCGTGCAGGACGAGCCGAACGCCCAGAGCCAGCTCACCGCCTTCACCGACCGGGCCCTGGCCAACATGGGCGGTTCTGCCCCGTCCTCCTGGGGCTCCACCGGCACCGACGACGGCGTTCCGGTCGCCGGGCTGATCACGATCGGCGCGGTGCTGGCGGCCGGCGGCGCGGGCGCGTACTCGCTCGTACGCCGCAACCGGCTCCGGCACGAGGAGGAGCAGCGGGCCGCACTGGAGAAGCTGCGGGTCGTCGTCGACGAGGACATCACCGCCTTCGGCGAGGAGCTGGACCGCCTCGACTTCCATCCGGGGGAGCCCGGCGCGGACGACGCCATGCGGGAGGACTACGAGCACGCGCTCGACGCCTACGACAAGGCGAAGACGCACATGGCGCAGGCGGAGAAACCCGAGCAGGTCCGTGCCGTCACCCAGTCCCTGGAGGACGGCCGTTTCTCGCTGGCCCGGCTGGCGGCGAGGCGGGAGAAGAGCCCGTTGCCCGAGCGGCGTCCGCCGTGCTTCTTCGACCCGCGGCACGGCCCGTCCGTCGCCGACGAGACATGGACGCCGTCCGGCGGCGCACCGCGCGAGGTGCCCGTCTGCGTCGCGGACCGGTCCCGGCTGGCCGACGGCCGCGATCCGATGGTCCGCGAGGTGGACACCGACTCCGGCCGCCGCCCGTACTGGGACGCGGGGCCGGCGTACGGCCCCTGGGCGGGCGGCTACTTCGGCGGCGGCATCCTGCCCGGCCTGCTGATCGGCACCATGCTCGGCACCATGATGGCCGCCCCCGCCTACGCGGCCGACTACGGCTCCGGTTACGGCGACTTCGGCACCGGCGGCTATGAGGGCGGCGACGTCTCCGGCGCCGACTTCAGCACCGACGACTTCTCCGGCGGCTTCGGCGGAGGGGACTTCGGGGGCGGAGGGGACTTCGGCGGAGGGTTCTGAACCGGTCCGGATCCGACGTGCCGCCCAGGGCCGGGCCCCGGCGCACATCGGCGCCGGGGCCCGGCGGGCCGTACGGGAGCGGGAGTTCAGAGCGAGGATGCGGCCGAGGCGATCGCGGAGGCGAAGGTGGAGACCTCGGTGTAGACGCCGGGGGCGTTCGGGCGGGCGCAGCCGATGCCCCAGCTGACTATGCCGACCTGGACCCACGCGTTGGACGCGTCGCGGCGGAACATGGGGCCGCCTGAGTCGCCCTGGCAGGTGTCGACGCCGCCGGCGGCGTAGCCGGCGCAGATCTCCTCGTTCGCGACGAGGCCGCTGTAGCCGCTGTAGCCGCGGCAGGTGGCGTCACTGACGAACGGCACGTTCGCCTTGAGCATGTACCGCTGCTGGCCGCCGTTCTCGGTGGCGGCGCCCCAGCCGGCGACCGTGAAGGTGCCGGTGTTGTACTGGCTGGTCGTGGCGATGTTCAGCGTGGGCAGGTTGATCGGCTGGGCGAGTTTGATGAGGGCCCAGTCCCTGCCGTTGCCGTTGTAGCCGGGGGCCCGGTAGACGTACGTCGAGCGGACCTGGACGCGTCCGGAGGTGGACTGCAGGTCCACGACACCGGCGGTGGCGGTGATGCTGGTGTCGGGGCCGGTGGAGCCCACGCAGTGCGCGGCGGTGAGCACGATCTGCTGGGTGTAGAGCGCGCCGCCACAGCCCATGGAGAGCCGGACCATGAACGGGAACTCACCCTGTGCGGCGCGGGTTCCGCCGACGACGGGCGCGGGGGCGGCGTGCGCCGCGGACACGGGCTGGAGACTGACGACCGCGAGCACGGCCGCACCGGCGACCGCGCATCTCTTGAGGGCCTTGAGGAGGTTCTGCAACGTGACGCCTTCCGTGGGGGGTTGGCAATCGACCGCCCCTCGCCGGTTCACCTCAGACGGAGGTGTTCCTGGCATGGACCAGTCAATTCGTGGTTGCTGGATTATGAGGACGCTGCGAGCGCGCACACAAGGACCGAAATCCGGCCAACCACCCAGGGCCCTCCCTCAGTTGCCCCGCCTGCGCAGCGCCGGTGAGGCGAGGCTCACCGGCGCTGTCGTGGAGGGTCACGCGTTCTTGATCGCCGAGATGTCGAAGTTCAGCTTGATCTTGTCGGAGACCAGGACGCCGCCGGTCTCCAGCGCCGCGTTCCAGGTCAGGCCCCACTCGGAGCGCTTGATCTCCGCCCTGCCCTCGAAGCCGACGCGCTCGTTGCCGAAGGGGTCCTTCGCGGCGCCGTTGAACTCCAGGTCGATGGTGAGCGGCTTGGTGACGCCGAGGATGCTCAGGTCGCCGGTGATCCGGTAGTCGTCGTCGCCGAGGGCCTCCGCCTTGGTGGAGCGGAAGGTCATCGTCGGGAACTCCTCGGTCCTGAAGAAGTCGGAGCTCTTCAGATGTCCGTCGCGGTCCGCGGAACCCGTGTCCACGCTGTCCATCTTGACGTCGATGGAGGCCGTTGACCGGGTCGGGTCGCCGCCGTCCAGGTGCAGCGAGCCGGTGAAGTCGAGGAACGTGCCCTTGACGTTGGTGACCATGGCGTGGCGGGCGACGAACCCGAGCGAGGAATGTGCCGGGTCGATGGCGTAGTCGCCGGTCAGGGCCGCCAGGTCGGCGGTCACCGCGGCGGTCTCGCCGACGGTCTCGGCGGTGTCGTCCTTACGGCCGAAGATGCCCATGATCTGCTCCTGAGGGGACGGGTCGTGGCTCCGGGCGGAGGCCACGGCCGATTATGTTGAACATTCAACGAGATTAACGCGGTCGACGGCAGGGCTATTCCGCGCTCCGAGGTACGCTCGACCGGCCGCCGACCGGGTCTGTCGTTTCACTCCGGCGATGGCATGTGCCGCACCTGAATGTGAGGCGGCTCTCGGTGACGGCTTTGTGTGATCTCTACAAGCCCGGTCCCCTCTGAGCAGTCGGAAAGCCTGCACGCCGTCGAGGTTCTGTTCAGGGGCACCAGGAAAACGCGCCGGAGACTGTACGGAGTCAACGGCCCGCTTTCCTTGCTGTCCTTCGTAAGGTCGCTACATGACCGTTTTGGATGAGGCGCCGGGTGAATCCACGAGCGAGCCGACCGACGCCCGCGGGCGGGTGGCCGAGCTGCACGAGATCCGGGCGCAGGCGGTGGCCGGACCGAGCGAGAAGGCGACCACGGCGCAGCACGCCAAGGGCAAGCTGACCGCCCGGGAGCGCATCGAGCTGCTGCTGGACGCGGGCTCCTTCCAGGAGGTCGAGCAACTGCGCCGGCACCGGGCCACCGGTTTCGGCCTGGAGGCCAAGAAGCCGTACACGGACGGTGTGATCACCGGCTGGGGCACGGTGGAGGGCCGTACGGTCTTCGTCTACGCCCATGACTTCCGGATCTTCGGCGGTGCGCTGGGCGAGGCCCACGCCACGAAGATCCACAAGATCATGGACATGGCCATCGCGGCCGGGGCGCCGCTCGTGTCGCTCAACGACGGTGCGGGAGCCCGTATCCAGGAGGGCGTCAGCGCGCTCGCCGGGTACGGCGGCATCTTCCAGCGCAACACCAAGGCGTCCGGGGTGATCCCGCAGATCAGCGTGATGCTGGGCCCGTGCGCGGGCGGCGCGGCCTATAGTCCGGCCCTGACCGACTTCGTGTTCATGGTCCGTGAGACGTCCCAGATGTTCATCACGGGCCCGGACGTGGTCAAGGCGGTCACCGGCGAGGAGATCACCCAGAACGGCCTCGGCGGCGCGGACGTGCACGCCGAGACCTCCGGGGTCTGCCACTTCGCCTACGACGACGAGGAGACCTGCCTCGCCGAGGTGCGCTACCTCCTGTCGATGCTCCCGCAGAACAACCGCGAGAACCCGCCCCGAGTGGACGCGGCGGACGCTCCGGACCGCCGTGGCGACGTCCTGCTGGACCTGGTCCCGGCGGACGGCAACCGGCCGTACGACATGGCGAAGGTGATCGAGGAGATCGTCGACGACGGCGACTACCTGGAGGTCCACGAGCGCTGGGCCCGCAACATCATCTGCGCGCTGGCCCGGCTCGACGGCCAGGTCGTCGGCATCATCGCCAACCAGCCGCAGACCCTCGCCGGGGTCCTCGACATCGAGGCATCGGAAAAAGCTGCGCGCTTTGTCCAGATGTGTGACGCTTTTAACATCCCGATCGTCACCTTCCTGGACGTGCCGGGGTTCCTCCCCGGCGTCGACCAGGAACACGGCGGGATCATCCGGCACGGAGCGAAGCTGCTGTACGCCTACTGCAACGCGACGGTGCCGCGGATCTCGCTCATCCTGCGCAAGGCCTACGGAGGTGCGTACATCGTCATGGACAGCCAGTCCATCGGTGCCGACCTGACGTACGCCTGGCCGACGAACGAGATCGCCGTGATGGGCGCGGAAGGCGCGGCCAATGTCATCTTCCGCCGCCAGATCGCCGAGGCCCCGGACCCCGAGGCGATGCGGGCCAGGATGGTCAAGGAGTACAAGTCCGAGCTGATGCACCCGTACTACGCGGCCGAGCGCGGCCTGGTCGACGACGTGATCGACCCGGCGGAGACCCGCGAGGTGCTGATCCGCTCGCTGGCGATGCTGCACACCAAGCACGCCGACCTGCCCTCCCGCAAGCACGGCAACCCCCCGCAGTAACCCAGCGGACCCTCCGCGCCACCCGCGTGGAAACCTCATCCACGGAGACTGAGACCTATGAGCACCCCTGACATCCGCGTCGAGAAGGGCCACGCCGAGCCCGAGGAAGTCGCCGCCATCACGGCCATCCTCCTCGCCCGCGCCGCCGCCCAGCCGCCCACCGAGCCGACCCGCCGAGGCCGCGCCAAGGCCGGCTGGCGCCGCCTGGAGCGCGAGCCGGGATTCCGGGCACCGCACAGCTGGCACTAGCGGGAACGATGACTAAGGGCCCCTCCTGAGGAGGGGCCCTTAGTCGTGCGCCCCATAGGGGCGCGAGGAACTGCGCGAACCACCGGCTACCCGCAGACGGCGTACGACCGTCCGAGGCAGCCCAGTGGCCGCCCGACCGCCTACCGCAACCGTGCCATCAACGCATGCTCCACGAGAGTGATCAGCGTCGACTTCGCGTCAGCGCGATGCCGCGCGTCCGTCGTGATGATCGGCGTGTCAGGGCCGATCTGCAGAGCTTCCCGGACCTCGTCCGGGTTGTACGGCTGCTGTCCGTCGAAGCCGTTGAGGGCGATGACGAACGGGAGCCCGCTGTTCTCGAAGTAGTCGACCGCCGGGAAGCAGTCGGCGAGACGGCGGGTGTCGACCAGGACGACCGCGCCGATGGCGCCGCGCACCAGGTCGTCCCACATGAACCAGAAACGGTCCTGACCGGGGGTGCCGAACAGGTACAGGATCAGATCCTGGTCCAGGGTGATACGGCCGAAGTCCATGGCCACCGTCGTGGTGGTCTTGTCCCCGGTGTGGGTGAGGTCGTCGATGCCCGCCGAAGCGGATGTCATCACGGCCTCTGTGCGCAGCGGGTTGATCTCCGAGACGGCGCCGACGAACGTGGTCTTGCCCACGCCGAAGCCGCCCGCCACCACGATCTTCGCGGAGGTGGTGGAGCGGGAAGGACCGCCGCTAGAGCTTGCGAAGTCCACTGAGCACCCTTTCGAGCAGTGTCACGTCTGGCTGGCCGCCGGCGTTCTCGTCGCCGCCGGGCTGATGGATGGCGACCAGGCCCGCCTCCGCCAAGTCGGCGACGAGGATCCTGGCCACGCCGAGGGGGATCGTGAGGAGAGCCGAGACCTCGGCCACCGACTTGATCTCTCGGCAGAGGTTGCAGATCCGCTGATGCTCGGGCAACTGGCCCTGCATCTGATGCGGCTGCGCGGTGGTGTGCACCAGTGCCTCGATGGCGAGCTGGTAGCGCGGGCGCGTCCGGCCGCCGGTCATGGCGTACGGGCGCACCAGGGGGTTGTTCGACGCCCCTGCGGGCGCCTGCTCAGGGGCGCGTCGCTGTGGTTGCACCGGCTGGATGCGCGGCGCGTGCGGCTGGTCGTACGGCCCGGGACCCTGCGGTCCCTGAGGCGTGTACGGCTGCTGGCGCCGCTGGCTCGGTGCGGAGGGGAAGTTGTACCGGTTCGGCGAACCGTCGTCGTGGCCCTGGCCAGGGCCGTACGACCAGTTGCCCGAAGACGAACCGCCTGGGGGTGTTGCCACTTTCTCCTCCTCCGACTGTGCCTGGCACCCATCAGTGTGAGCCGCGTCCCGAAACCTTACGGCCCCGGGACGCCAAAACGCACCGTCTGACTGTTAGTTGAGAAGGCTCCCTTGGAGCTCCGCACGCAGATCAGGGGTCAGGACCGTACCGGCACGGTCCACCAGAAGCGCCATCTCGTACCCGATGAGGCCGATGTCCGCCTCCGGGTGGGCCAGGACCGCGAGCGACGAACCGTCCGAGATGGACATGATGAAGAGGAATCCCCGCTCCATCTCCACAACCGTCTGGTTCACGCTGCCGCCCTCGAAGATGCGCGAGGCACCGGCGGTCAGCGAGGTCAGACCGGAGGCGACCGCCGCGAGCTGGTCGGCGCGGTCGCGGGGAAAGCCTTCGGACATCGCCAGAAGGAGTCCGTCGGCGGAGACCACCACCGTGTGGGACACCCCGGGGGTGTTGTCCACGAAGTTGGTGATCAACCAGTTCAGGTTCTGTGCCGCCTGGCTCATCGGGCTCACACTAACGCTCCTGGTTGTAGGTGCTGTCAGGACCACTGTGCTGATTCCTAGTGGCCTGGCCGTTCGTTTCACTTCCCGCGCTGCGTCCCCGCTGGACACCGCGGCGCAGGTTGCTCAGCCTGCCCCGGACGTCCTCGGGGGCGCGGGAGACCTGTGGGCCACCCTGGGGGGTCGCTTCGGCGGTGCCCTCGACCAGGTTGGCCTTGGGTACCCGCCGCGGCAGGCCGGAGGCGGTCACTCCACCTGCCTTGGGCTTCCGCAGCTGCGCCGCCTGCTGCCAGCGCGCGTCGTTGGCCGAGCGCCAGTCGCCGTTGCCGCTGCCGTTGCTCTCGGGCGCGGGGGCCGGCGGTTCCTGGCTCACGGGCTGCGAGCCGTTGCCGTTCACGGAGGTGGATCCGCGGCGGGGCAGTCCGGCGTCGGTCAGCTGGTGAGACGCGGAGGGGGCCGGTCCCGGACGGTCGAAGCCTACGCCGTCGCCGTCACTCACGTCGGCGGCCTGCGCGGACTCCGGTTCCGGAGCGTACTCGGACGGGTAGCCGTTCTGGTAGCCGTTCTGCTGCGGCCAGTCGTCCTGGTGGCGCCGCTCCTCGAAGGCCGAGAACGTCTCCGGGGCCAAGCCGCGGCCCGCCGAGCCGTCCTCCTGGACCGGCTCCGGATAGGAGGGCTCGGGGTAGCCGCCGTTCGTCGAGAACGTGTCGTTCTGCGGCAGGCCCCCGTTCGGCGCGTAGTACTGCTCCTCGTACGCCGGTCGCTGCTGCTCCTCGTACGGCGTCTGCTGCGGCTCGTCGTACGCCGTCTGCTGGTCGTACGTGGCGGGCTGCTCCGGGTAGCCGCCCTGGCCGTCGTCGAAGGGCTGCCGGAGGTCGTCGAACGCCTCGACGTACGAGGAGGGGGCGGCGGCGTCCAGAGCGGGCTGCTGGCCCTGCTCCTGGGGGCTCTGGGCCTCCAGAGCCGCCCGGCGCTCCTCGCGCATCAGGGAGCGGCCTACGGGGTCCAGCTCGCGTATGTCGTCCGGGACCTCGGCGTAACGGCTGTCGTCGAAGCCGAGTTCGGCGGCGGTGCGCAGCGGCTGGCGGTTGAAGTCCTCGCCCTGGAAGCTGCGCTCCGGGATGATCTGCGAGACCGTGAACTCGTCCTGGATCGGCTGCTGTTCGCCGCCGCCACCACCGTGGGTGATCGCGTCGGGCAGCATGACCAGGGACGTCGTACCGGCCTGCTCGCCGGAGGGACGCAGCTGGACCCGGATGCCGTGCCGGTCGGACAGCCGGCCGACCACGAACAGGCCCATGCGCTGGGAGATCGCGGCGTCCACGGTCGGCGGGTTGGCCAGCTTGTGGTTGATGTCCGCGAAGTCCTCGGCGGTGAGGCCGATGCCCTTGTCGTGGATCTCGATCATCACGCGGCCGTCGGGGAGACGGGTCGCGGTGACGCGGACCTTGGTCTGCGGGGAGGAGAACGTGGTGGCGTTCTCCAGCAGCTCGGCCAGCAGGTGCACGAGGTCGGTGACCGCGCGGCCGTGGATCTCGGCCTCCGGGACGCCCGACAGTTCGATGCGCTCGTACTGCTCCACCTCGGAGGAGGCGGCGCGCAGGACGTCGACCAGCGGGACCGGCTGGTCCCAGCGGCGGCCGGGCTCCTCGCCGGCGAGGACCAGGAGGTTCTCGCCGTTGCGGCGCATACGGGTCGCGAGGTGGTCCAGCTTGAAGAGGTTCTCCAGCTGGTCCGGGTCGGCCTCGTTGTTCTCCAGGTCGGTGATCAGGGTCAGCTGGCCCTCGATCAGCGACTGGTTGCGGCGCGACAGGTTGGTGAAGATCGCGTTGATGTTGCCCCGCAGCAGGGCCTGCTCGGCGGCGAGCCGGACCGCCTCGCGGTGGACCTGGTCGAAGGCCCGGGCGACCTCGCCGATCTCGTCCGTGGAGGTGATCGGGATGGGCGCGACCCGGGTGTCGACCCGGCCGGGGTCGGTGCGCGAGAGCTGGTCGACCAGCATCGGCAGCCGCTGCTCGGCGATGCCGAAGGCGGCATTGCGCAGCTGGCGCATCGAGCGGCTCATCTGGCGGGCGACCATGCCGGCCAGGATGAACGCGGCGAGCAGGGCGATCACCACGGCGGCGCCCACGATGAAGGTGTCCCGCCTGGCGTCGTCGGCGATCGTGGCAGCCTCGTTCACCGCCGTGTCGGCCATGTCCGTCTCGATCTGGCGGTAGGCGTTGTACTTGAGGGTGTTGACCGCCCAGTAGTTGGACACGGTGATGCCCTGGTCGGCGAGCCCCTCACGGACGCTGGGGTCCATGTTCTCCATCGTCGCGATCGCCGTGACCATGTCGGTCGGGTTGGCCGGCGGGGGCACGTACTTCTCGCCCTTCGCGGCGGCTTCCTCGGCGGCCTCCCTGGCCATCTGCTGGCCGTCCGCCGTGATCTGCTTCTGCGCGTCCTCCAGCCGCTGCGCGTCCGCCTCGGTGCCACCGCCGATGTACTCCTCGACGGCGATGCCTTCGAGGTAGGCGTACGAGGAGAGGGCGACGCGCTGCTGACCGAAGCTCTGGGCGTCCGGGCCGGGCTTGATCAGCATGTGCATGCCGATGGAGCGCTGCAGCGACAGGGCCGCCTTGGTGAGTTCGAGGGCGTAGACGGTCCGGCCGTAGCTGGTGATGTTGCCGGTGCCCAGACCGAGCTCGTTGGCGAACTCGGTGAGGGGGTGCGCGACCTCGACGTAGCCCTCTTCGGTCTGCACGCCGGTGAGTTCGCTGGTGTACGCGTTCTCACGCAGCGAGGCGAGCTTGGGCTCCTCCTCGCGGAACAGCTTCAGGCGGCGCTCCAGGCCGCCCTTCTGCGGCATGCTCTGGGCCGCTTCGTCGAAGGCGTCGGCGGCCTTGTCCGTGGCCTCGCGCGCCTGGGTGACGGTCGCCTTGTCCTCGGCGGTCTGTGCGCTGCCCTTCAGCAGGGGCGCCGCGGTGACGTCACGCTCGTTGTAGAGCGCGTCGGAGTAGTTCAGGGACGCCCGGACCAGGCGCGCGGTGTTCTCCGCGTCCTCGGCCTCCTGCCAGGTGTCGATCGAGCTCTTCACCTGGAAGCCGCCCATGACCAGGCCGACGACCACGGGTATGAGCAGGATCGCGTTCAGCCGGGTCGGCACGCGCCAGTTGCGTGGGGAGAGACGGCCGCCGCTTGGAGCCGGGGCGGCGGCCTGCTCCGATCCGGGCACAGGGGCGGGCGCCGCTCCGCGCGGCGGCGGGGTGAAGTTGCCCCTCGCCGACGACGGCTCGGGACCGTTCTTGCTTCGCCTCACTCGACCAACAACCTCTCGGCGGTCGGCACCTTCTTTGTGCCGCAGTGTCTCAGAGCCCGGTTCGCCATCGACTGGGGAGTACGTCTTTGACTAATGGGCAGTTCAGGCATTCCAGCACGTGGGCCTGTGCTCCTCCAAACAGTGGAAAGCGATCATTACAAGCGATGTAAGCCCCAGATAAAACGGTCATAAAGAGCGAGCCCCGTCAAATGACGGGGCATTTGTGTGCGCAGCGACACGGGTCGACCGCGACGCGTGGCCGTACCACCCGATTCCTCTGCCGAAACGTTATGAACACCGTGGCCGACCGTGTCAAAGGACACAGTCGGCTCCGGGGCATCTACGACAACTTCCGTATGGCGCTTCCGACTTGAGTGTGAATCGAGCGCTACCTCAGTCGGGCCATGAGAGCGTGCTCGACCAGCGTGATCAGGGCACTCTTCGCATCCGACCGGTGCCGGGCGTCCGTGGTGATGATCGGGGCGTCCGGACCGATCTGCAGCGCCTCGCGCACCTCTTCGGGGGCGTACGGCTGGTGGCCGTCGAAGCCGTTGAGGGCGACGACGAAGGGCAGCCCGCTGTTCTCGAAGTAGTCCACCGCCGGGAAGCAGTCCGCCAGGCGCCGGGTGTCCACCAGGACCACGGCACCGATGGCGCCGCGCACCAGGTCGTCCCACATGAACCAGAAACGGTCCTGACCCGGCGTACCGAACAGGTACAGGATCAGGTCCTGGTCCAGGGTGATACGGCCGAAGTCCATGGCCACCGTGGTGGTGGTCTTGCCCCCGGTGTGGGTGAGGTCGTCGATGCCCGCGCTCGCGGACGTCATCACGGCCTCGGTGCGCAGCGGGTTGATCTCGGAGACGGCGCCGACGAAGGTCGTCTTGCCCACGCCGAAGCCGCCGGCCACCACGATCTTCGCGGACGTGGTGGCGCGGCCTCCGTCAGAGCTTGCGAAGTCCACTGAGCACCCTTTCGAGCAGTGTCACGTCGGGCGCACCGGTGGTCTCGTCGCCACCGGGCTGGTGGATGGCGACAAGGCCGGCCTCGGCGAGGTCCGCGACCAGGATCCTGGCGACGCCGAGCGGCATGGCGAGGAGAGCCGAGACCTCGGCGACCGACTTCACCTCACGGCAGAGATGGCAGATGCGCTGGTGCTCAGGGAGGAGTCCCATGAGCGCTGCCGGGTCGGCCGTGGTGCTGATCAGGGCCTCGATGGCGAGCTGGTAGCGCGGCCTGGTCCGGCCGCCGGTCATCGCATACGGACGTACCAGCGGCTCGTCGCCTTCGTCCCCGTACGGCTCCGCGTACGGATCATGAGAGGCGGTGGGCGGGGTCATGAATCCTCCGGGCGGGACAGCAAGTTGTCAGTCGTGCCGTCTGACTGTGGCCGGTGGGGGGATCGTGGCGGCCGGACGGTGATTTGGTGAGACGGGTGGATCCGGGGCGGGTCAGTGGAGCAGACTTCCTTGCAGTTCGGCGCGCAGGTCCGGCGTGAGTACTGCGCCCGCGCGGTCAACCAGCAGCGCCATCTCGTAGCCGACCAGTCCGATGTCGCACTCGGGGTGGGCCAGGACGGCCAGGGACGAACCGTCCGAGACGGACATCAGGAACAAGAAGCCGCGCTCCATCTCGACGACCGTCTGTGCCACGTCGCCCCCCTCGAAGATCCGGGAGGCCCCGGCCGTCAGCGAGGTGAGCCCCGACGCGACGGCCGCGAGCTGATCGGCTCGATCGCGCGGGAAGCCTTCCGACAGCGCCAGAAGGAGACCGTCGGCGGACACGACGACGGTGTGGGACACCCCGGGGGTGTTGTCCACGAAGTTGGTGATCAACCAGTTCAGGTTCTGTGCCGCCTGGCTCATCTGCCTCAACTAACGCTCCTGCTGGTGAGTGGGGTCAGGGAAGCTGCCGGTCTGATCGCTACCGGCCTGCCGGCCCTGTGAGATACCCCGACGGAGATTGGTCAGCCGGCCGCGTACGTCATCAGGCGCACGGGAGACCTGCGGACCGCTGTTGTGCTGTTGCTGCTGAGCCGTACCCGGGACGAGGTTCGCCCTGGGTACCCGGCGCGGCAGGCCGGAGGTGGTGACTCCGCCCGCGGCCGGCTGCCGTACGCGCTCTGCCTGCCGAATGAGGTCGTCGTTCGGCGAGCTGCGCCAGGCGCCGGTTGCGGGACGCTGGGATGCGGGAGTGTGCTGCGGCTGCGGCGGGGTGGCCGGCGCGGGGGCCGAGCCGTTGCCCTGCCGTGGGCCGCCCTGGCCGCCCTGACCGTGGAACCAGTTGGTCTCAAGGGTGTCGTACAGCGGCGTACGGCCATCTCCCGGGCCGGACGCCGGCGGCAGGGCTTCGGGCTCAGGGCGGCCGGGCCGCTGCGGACGCGGCGGCGGTACCGGTGAACGCCCGGCACCGTATCCGGTGCCGTTGGTGCCGTTGGTGCCGTTGGTTCCGCTGCCGTTGGCCGGGCCCGGCCGACCGGGCTGCGGGTAGCCGTAACCGCCCGTGGATCCGTTGTCGTACGCCTGCGGGGCCGACGCGTTCCCGGTCGGGCCGAAGACGTCCGATCGCACGAACTGGCCCGTGCCCTGCCCGGAGTTGGGGCCGGGGCTCTGCGGGACCGCTCCGGGGCGGGGGAACTCGCCGGAGTTCTGGTCCGCACGCGTGAACTGCCCGGTGTTCTGCGGTCCGTTCGCGCCCGGCTGCTGCGGGGCGCCGAAGTCCTGGCCACCGAGGTCCGAGGCCGGACCCTGACGGCCGGCGCCCCGCGGCGGAATCGCCGGGAACTCGGAGGTCGAGCCCATGCCCTGCCGGTCGTCGATCCGCGGCATCGGCGCGGTCTGCGCCGGGTCACGCTGCTCGTCATGCCCGCGCGGGGTGTCGAGCGAGGCGCGCGGCACCGGCGGCTGCGCGTTCTCGTCGCTCCAACTCGGCGTGCGCGGCGGCTGTGCGTTGCCGCCCGGCAGCTCGGCCCGCGGCCCGCCCCGCGGCGGCAGCTGCGGCCGACGGCCACGACGGCCGCCACGCCCGGATTCCTGGTTCGATACGGCATCCCGCGCGTCCTGCCCCTGCGACGGCCCGCCCGTGCCCGCGGCCGTCAGGCCCTGCGGGGCACCCGGCGCCTGGCCGCCGAAACCGGCACCCGCACCGGCGGGAGCCGGCCGGCCGCCCGCTTGAGGAGCCGACGGACCCTGCGGCCCGCGCGCTCCACCGGGCCCACCCGGACCGGGACGGCCACCCGTGCCACCACCGCTGCCCGGCAGCGCGGCACGCGGCCCTTGAGCGGCACCGAGCCGCCCACCGGGCGCACCCGTGCCGGCACCGAGAGCGCCCGCACTCGCACCGGCACCGAGAGCGCCGCCGCCCTGGCCCGCGCCCGAGCGGCGAGCGGCCGCCACCCCGGCGGCGGCCTGCGCGGCGACCGGGCCGCCGGATGAACCGGACGCACCGGACGCACCCTGGCCGGGCTTGGGCTGCGGCTTCTTGCCGCCCTGCGCGACATCGACGGGGAGCATGACCAGCGCGGTCGTACCACCGGAGTCGGACGGGCGCAGCTGGATGCGGATGCCGTGCCGCTGCGACAGACGACCGACCACGAACAGACCCATGCGGCGGGAGACCGAGACGTCCACGGTGGGCGGCGAGGCGAGCCGTTCGTTGATCGCGGCGAGGTCCTCGGGGGAGAGACCGATACCGGTGTCGTGGATCTCGATCAGCACCCGGCCGTCGGGCAGGGCGTGACCGGTGACCTTGACCTTGGTCTGCGGCGAGGAGAACGAGGTCGCGTTCTCCAGCAGCTCGGCGAGCAGGTGCACGAGGTCGTTGACGACGCGTCCGGCCACTTCGGTGGTCGGCACGGCGGCCAGCTCGATGCGCTCGTACTGCTCCACCTCGGAGGCGGCGGCGCGGAGCACGTCGACCAGCGGGACCGGGCGGGTCCAGCGGCGGCCGGGCTCCTCACCGGCGAGCACGAGGAGGTTCTCGCCGTTACGGCGCATGCGGGTCGCGAGGTGGTCGAGCTTGAACAGCGAGGACAGCTGGTCCGGGTCGGCCTCGCGGGACTCCAGTTCGGAGATCAGCGACAGCTGGCGCTGGATCAGACCCTGGGAGCGGCGGGAGAGGTTGGTGAACATCGCATTGACGTTGCCCCGCAGCAGGGCCTGCTCGGCGGCGAGGCGGACCGCCTCGCGGTGGACGTCGTCGAAGGCCGCGGCCACCTTGCCGATCTCGTCCCGGGAGTGCACACCGACCGACTCGACGGAGGTGTCGACGTCCTGCGGGTCGGACTCGGACAGCTGCTTGACCAGCTCGGGCAGCCGGTCCTGGGCGACCTTGGTCGCGGTCTCCTGCAGCCGGCGCAGCGAGCGGATCATGGAGCGGGCCACGACGAAGGCGCCGACCAGCGAGACACCGAGCACGAGCAGGATCAGCGCACCGGAGATGATCGCCTCACGCTCCGACTCGTTGCGCAGCTCGCGCGCCTTCTGCTCCATCTGCTCCAGCAGCGTGGTCTCGATCTTCCCCATCTGGTCGATCTTGGACGAGCTGTCGTCGACCCAGTCCCTGTACGACCGCTTGTCCAGGTCGGCGAGGCCGTTCGCCTGGCTGAGCGCACGGTCGGCGTAGGTGTCGGAGGCCTCGATCGTGGGGTTGCCCTCTTCGATGGGCTGGAGCAGTTCGGCGGCGCCGTCCGCTCCGTAGATGCTGCGGAAGCTGAGCAGCTCGGACTTCTCGCTCTCCAGCGCCGACTCGCCGTACAGCCGGTCGTTCTCCGAGAGGCTGCCGCCCGTGCTGGGGGTGACGGGCAGCGCCGCCGCGATGACCGCGCGCTGGATGGAGGCGTACTCCTTGGCGGAGGAGAACGAGGCCAGCGCACGGGTGCGCTGGATCATCTCGGGGTTGCTGGTGGCCTCCGCCATGTCCTGCGAGAGGTCGAGCAGGTGGGTGATCAGACGGTGGTAGGCCTCGACCGTCTGGGTGGAGTTCCGCTCGGCCTCGAAGGCGTCGTCGCGGATCTTCTCAAGGTTGCTCAGGTCGCCGACCAGACCGACGAGGCTGTCGCGGACGCCCTGGAGGTCGCCGTCCTTGCTGGAGGCGTCGACCTCGTCCGCGGCGTCGAGGAAGTTGTCCCGGGCGCGGTCGGTCCGGTCCCGGTAGCCCTTGACCGCGTCGTCGCTGCTCGCGTTCGCGCCGTGCGCCAGCGGGCCGGCCGACTGGTCGCGCTCCTCCTGGAGCGCGGAGGCCAGCTCGGTGGCCTGCTTGGTCATGTCCGTCAGCAGCTTCATGTTGTCGAGCTGCTGGATGTCGCTCACGTTGTCGCTGATGCGCAGGGCGCCCAGGGAGGTGGCCGCGACCACCGGGAGCGCGAGCAGTGACACCAGACGCGTGGAGATGCGCCAGTTGCGCAGGGCTATTCGTGAGCCGGGGCCGGAGGGGCCCTTCGGCGGCTTCACCGGCGGCGCGGCGGCGCCGGGTGCTCCCGTGGAGCCCGTGGGTCCGGTGGACGCTGTGGCTCCGGATGCTCCGGATGCTGCGGACGCACCGGCACGCCCGCCCTCGCCGGACGCTGCCTGGCCCGGACCCTGGGCGTGCTGGGGCGAGGGACTGCCGGCATTGGGGCCAGTCCCGCCGTGCGGCTCCGGCTCCGCCGAAGCACTGCCATCCCTCTTGAAACGTCCCTGCACTAGCGTCGCAACCTCTGGACCAGGCGCCCCTCCGCGTCAACGGAAGGACGGTGTCGGCGTCGTGGAGGGCGCCCTGATGCGCACCCCGATGGTCGTGAGTGACCGGCGCTGGCTCCCTTTCTCGCCGCCACTCGGCGCTCGTCGCGCCCCCTGTGCGCCGGTTCGTTCCTGCGGCGGTCCGTGGAATTCCAGCACAGTGCAGGATCTCCAACAAGGCCCGTGGTCAGGCTGTGACCTCCGTGACACCACGTGAGGGCTGCGTTACGAGACGTAGAAAGTGATCCGCCGCAAAGCGGACTTACCGCAACGAGTCGCCGGTCAGTGGGGGAGTCCCAGTCGCCATGATCAGGAGCGGAATGCGGGCTTCAGGCGGTCAATGTCCGTTTCGTGGGGGTCGATTAAGGGCCTGAATTGACCGGTTTGCCCATGGATTCGTGAGCAAACTCACACGGCGATCAAGGGGTCTGCGCGTCTTCGGAGGGAATTGGATGTTTAGCCTGGCGCTTTACAACTGAAGCCCAACTGTGAAGGCACCGGACACCCGTGAAGACGACGATGATGTTCCGCACGATAGCCAACCCGCGGCGCACGACGCTGGCGCACCTCGACGACGCCGGCGACCTGCACACCCCGGACCACCCGGAGCACACCGCCGACCTCCCCGCCCACACGGCCAACCCGCGCCGCACCGTCCTCATGGACATCCCGGCCCAGGCCACCGCCGCACAGTAGCCGTTCCGTACGACGCCCAGGGCGCCCGCGACACCATGCGGGGCGCCCGCCCCTTGCCGAGCTGGCGCTAGCCTGGAGCGTCAGACTTCAGCCAGCTCAGTCAAGGGGCCAAGCATCCCGTGCGCATCGCCAGATTCTCCATCGACGGGAACGTCGCCTTCGGCGCGGTCGAGGGTGACAAGCCGGACGAGCTCGTCCTGGACATCATCAAGGGCATCCCGTTCGCGGACTTCGAGCTCTCGGGCACGAAGGTGCCCCTGAGCAAGGTCAGGCTGCTGCCGCCGGTGCTCCCCAACAAGGTCGTGGCCTTCGGCCGCAACTACGCCGAGCACGCGCGGGAGCTGGGCAACGAGGTGCCCGACGCCCCGTTCGCCTTCTTCAAACCGTCCACCTCGGTGATCGGCTCCGGTGACGAGATCCAGTACCCCTCCTTCTCCGAGGAACTCCACCACGAGGCCGAACTGGCCGTCGTCATCGGCCGCCTGTGCCGTGAGGTCCCCCGCGAGCGCGTCAAGGACGTCATCCTCGGCTACACCTGCGCCAACGACGTCACCGCCCGCGACGTGCAGAAACGCGAGAAGCAGTGGGCCCGGGCCAAGGGCTTCGACACCTCCTGCCCGCTCGGCCCCTGGGTGGAGACCGACCTCGACCCGAGCGACCTCACCATCCAGCTCACGGTCAACGGCCGGCAGCGCCAGCTGGGCCGCACCACCGAGATGATCCACCCGGTCGAGGATCTGATCGTCAACATCTCCGAGGCCATGACGCTGCTCCCCGGCGACGTGATCCTCACGGGCACCCCGGCAGGGGTCGGCCCCCTCACCGTCGGCGACGAGGTCGCCGTCACCATCGAAGGCATCGGCACTCTCACCAACAAGGTTGTCAAGCGTGGCTAGCGCACCCGGCTCCCCCGTACGCGTCCGTTTCTGCCCCTCGCCCACCGGTAACCCGCACGTGGGCCTGGTCCGCACCGCCCTGTTCAACTGGGCGTTTGCCCGCCACCACGGCGGCACTCTGGTCTTCCGCATCGAGGACACCGACGCGGCCCGCGACTCGGAGGAGTCGTACGCCCAGCTGCTCGACTCGATGCGCTGGCTCGGCTTCGACTGGGACGAGGGCCCCGAGGTCGGCGGCCCGCACGCGCCGTACCGCCAGTCGCAGCGGATGGACCTCTACCAGGAGGTCGGGCAGAAGCTCCTGGAGGCCGGCCACGCCTACCACTGCTACTGCTCCCAGGAGGAGCTGGACAGCCGCCGGGAGGCCGCCCGCTCCGCCGGCAAGCCGTCCGGCTACGACGGCCACTGCCGCGAGCTGACCGCACAGCAGGTCGCGGAGTACCAGGCTCAGGACCGCAGGCCCATCGTCCGCTTCCGGATGCCGGACGAGACGATCATCTTCACGGACCTGGTCCGCGGCGAGCTGACGTTCACACCCGAGAACGTCCCGGACTACGGGATCGTACGAGCCAACGGCGCACCCCTGTACACGCTGGTGAACCCGGTCGACGACGCCCTGATGGAGATCACCCACGTCCTGCGCGGCGAGGACCTGCTCTCCTCCACCCCGCGGCAGATCGCCCTGTACAACGCGCTGATCGAGCTGGGCATCGCGAAGTCCGTGCCCGCCTTCGGACACCTGCCGTATGTGATGGGCGAGGGCAACAAGAAGCTCTCCAAGCGCGACCCGCAGTCGTCCCTCAACCTCTACCGCGAGCGCGGCTTCCTGCCCGAGGGCCTGCTCAACTACCTCTCCCTCCTTGGCTGGTCGCTCTCGGCCGACCGGGACATCTTCACGATGGACGAGATGGTCGCCGCCTTCGACATCGCGGACGTGAACCCCAACCCGGCCCGCTTCGACCTGAAGAAGTGCGAGGCGATCAACGGCGACCACATCCGCCTGCTGGAGGTGAAGGACTTCACGGAGCGCTGCGCGCCCTGGCTGCGGGCCCCCTTCGCGCCGTGGGCCCCGGAGGCCTTCGACGAGGCGAAGTGGCTGGCCGTCGCCCCGCACGCGCAGACCCGCCTGAAGGTGCTGTCGGAGATCACGGACAATGTCGACTTCCTGTTCCTGCCGGAGCCGGTCCAGGACGAGGCGTCCTGGGCCAAGGCGATGAAGGAGGGCAGCGACGCGCTCCTGCGTACGGCCCGCGAGAAGCTGGAGTCGGCGGACTGGACCTCGGCCGAGGCGCTGAAGGAGGCCGTCCTGGCCGCCGGCGAGACCCACGGCCTCAAGCTCGGCAAGGCCCAGGCCCCGGTCCGCGTCGCCGTCACCGGCCGCACGGTCGGCCTCCCGCTCTTCGAATCCCTGGAGATCCTGGGCAAGGAGAAGACGCTGGCGCGGATCGACGCGGCGCTGGCGAAGCTGGCGGCGTAACGCGTACGCACACGTGAGGGGCGGCACCCGGGGGTTCCGGGTGCCGCCCCTCTGGCGTTCCGCTCAGACGGCGTCGCTCTCGTCGATCAGGTACGCGAACTCGTCGAAGATCTCCAGCACGACGACGACCATGATGGCCCCCGCGACCATGTATTCCAGCATCACGCCGGGGGCCACGTACGCCTTCCGCAGGTGTTCGTCAGGTCCGAGCTGCGCGGTCGCGTTCTTGCGGAACGGGTCACGTGCCAGTATCCGCACAGCCCGGTCCAGCTGGGCTCGACGCTCGCCGGACAGACCGTCGTAGGCCGCGCGGGCCTCGACGGTGAACTGGACTCGATACTCGTTCATGGCCTCAGTGTGCCAGCCCCTGGATGCCGTCGGGGATATGAGCAGCCGGTCCGGCTGTACCGTCGGGGTCATGGTGATCAGAGCTGTTGTCTGGGACGTCGACGACACCCTCTTCGACGCGGCATCCGTCGGGGGATAACCCCCGAGCCCCCAGCCGGTCCGGCTGTACCGTCCGTGTCATGGTGATCAGAGCTGTTGTCTGGGACGTCGACGACACCCTCTTCGACTACACCTCGGCCGACCGCGCCGGGATGCGCGCGCACCTTGTGGCCGAGGGCCTGCTCGACGGAGACGAGTCCGTGGAGCAGGCGCTCGTGCGCTGGCGGGAGGTCACCGACCGCCAGTGGGCGCGGTTCGCCGCGGGGGAGGCGTCGTTCGAGGGGCAGCGGCGGGACCGGGTGCGGGTGTTCCTGGGCGAGGAGCTGACCGACGCCGAGGCCGACGCCTGGTTTCTGCGGTACATCGCGCACTACGAGGCCGCCTGGGCGCTCTTCCCGGACGTGCTGCCCGTCCTGGACGCCCTCGCCGCCAGTCACCGGCACGCCGTGCTGTCCAACTCCAGCCTCACCGTCCAGGACCGCAAGCTGCGCATGCTCGGTGTGCACGACCGCTTCGAGGCCATCCTGTGCGCCGCGGAACTCGGTGTCTCCAAGCCGGAGGCCGGCGCCTTCCACGCGGCCTGCGAAGCCCTGGGCCTCGCCCCGCGGCACGTGGCGTACGTGGGCGACCACCCGGAGATCGACGGGCGGGGCGCCGCCGACGCCGGACTGCTGTCGGTCTGGATCGACCGTGCCACCGCGTACACCGGCGACGACATGCCCGCCGGCCCGCACCGGATCGCCTCGCTGGCCGAACTCCCAGCGCTGCTCGGCACGGATACCCGTTTTGGAGCCCCGTCCACCTTCGGGTAATGTTCTTCCTGCGCCGCCGGAGAGCGGGCCGAAAGGCCGGACCCGGAGGCGCAAGCTAGAACGAGATCCCCTCCGGGGCTTGCGTTCCAGTGGCCTATGGTGTAATTGGCAGCACGACTGATTCTGGTTCAGTTAGTCTTGGTTCGAGTCCAGGTAG
>NZ_WJBG01000188.1 GCF_009709555.1 Streptomyces blattellae
GTGGCGACCGCCGGGATGGCGATGAGCGCGCCGACGGCGCCGAGGAGGGCGGTGCCCGCGATGACGGAGCCGAAGGCGACCGCGGGGTGGATGTCGACGGTCCTGGCGGTCAGCTTGGGCTGCAGCACATAGTTCTCGAACTGCTGGTAGATCACGACGAAGATCAGCACCCACAGCGCGTACAAGGGATCGACGGTGAAGGCGATCAGCATCGGCAGGGCGCCCGCGAGGTAGGTGCCGACGGTGGGGATGAACTGCGAGACCAGGCCCACCCAGACGGCGAGCACGGGCGCGTAGGGAACACCCAGCCCTTGCAGAAGCACGTAGTGCGCCAGGCCGGAGGCGAGCGCCATCAGGCCGCGTGAGTAGATGTAGCCGCCGGTCTTGTTGACGGCGATCTCCCATGCGCGCAGTACCTCGGCCTGCCGGGCGGCCGGCAGTACGGAGCAGAGCGCGCGGCGCAGTCGGGGGCCGTCCGCGGCGAAGTAGAACGCGAACAGGGTGATCGTCAGCAGCTGGAAGAGCCCGCCGAGGACCTGGGCGGACACGTCGAGGACGCCGGTGGCGCCGTTCTGGACGTAGTCGCGCAGCCAGTCGGAGTTGAGCAGGTCCTCCTGGACCTCCACCCGCTCCAGATCGGTGTTGAAGCGGGCGTTGACCCAGTTGATGACGGAGTCGAGGTACGCAGGGAAGTCCTCGACGATCTTGACGATCTGCTCGGCGAGCATGGAACCGAGCAGTGTGACGAAGCCGAGGCTCGCGATCACCAGGCTCAGGAAGACGAGGAAGGTGGCCAGCCCCCTGCGCATGCCCCATGAGGCCATCCGGCTCACCGCCGGCTCGATCGCGAGGGCGAGGAAGAACGCGATGAGGATGTTGATCAGCAGGTCGAGGAGCTGGTGGAAGGCCCAACTGCCCAGCTGGAACACGGCGATGAGGGTGAGTGCCAGCATCATGGCGCGCGGCAGCCAGCGCGGCATGCGGGCAGCCGGCCCGGTGGCCTGCTCGGGCGAGGGCTGAGGGCTCGGCGGCGTGCGGCCGATGTCGGATGCGGATGCGGATGCGGATGCGTGCGGGGCGGCCGGACCCGGCTCGTCTGTGCTTGCCACCGGGCAAGTCTCGCCGACGTCAACTTGAGGCCGGACGGCGCCCCCCGACGAGGAGGCGAGAAGGTGTGTGATCTCTGTGCGGCTGGGCAGGCGCCGCCGTTATGAGCATCCCCCCACCGGACGCGGCATACGAGGACACCGACCAGAGCCCGGGCGGACCGGCGGCGCCGCCGCTCGTCCCGTCGTCGGCGCGGCGGCGAAGAGGCGGCGGGCGGGGCTTTTCGTCGGCGCTGCGTGGTGGGCGGGTGGCAGGGCTCGACGGATTGCGGACGGTCGCGGTGATGGTGGTGATCGTCTATCACCTGGAGCCGGAGGTCGTGCCCGGAGGCTCGGTGGCGGTGGACGTCTTCTTCACGATCAGCGGCTTCGTCATCACCCGGCTGCTGGCCGCCGAGTACGCCCGTACCGGTGGCATCGGCCTGCGGTCGTTCTACCGGCGGCGGTGGCTGCGGCTGGGGCCGGCCCTGCTGGTGATGTGCGCGGTCACCGCCGTGCTGTCGGTGGCGTTCGTGCTGCCGCTGTTCGACGGGGCGTGGGTGGCCGCGGCACTGGCCGCGGCCTCGGTGGTCAATCTCGTACGGGCCGGGGAGCCCGGACCGTACTCCGACCTCGTCGCACCGCTCAGCCACACCTGGTCCCTGGGGGTGGAGGAGCAGTTCTATCTCGCCTGGCCGCTCCTGCTGCTGGTGCTGTTGCGCCGCGCGACGGCCCGGGCGGTCCTGGGCTGGGTCGCGGCACTGTGCGTCCTGCCGTTGCTGTGGCGGACGGCGCTCTGGGACCCCACGGCGGCGCACCGCATCTACAACGGTCCCGACACCCGCGCCGACCAGCTTCTCGTCGGGGCCCTGCTGGCCCTCGTACTGGCCCGGCTGCGCGCCGACGACCCCCGGCTGGCGGTGCTGCGCCGCTGGGCGGGCCGGCTGTGCGGGCCCGCGCTCGCGCTGCTCGCGCTGATCGCCTGGCAGGTCCCGATCACCGAACCGGGCAGGTGGAGCCCGGTGTGGTACACGGTCGGGATGCTGGCCGCCGCCGTTCTGTCGGCCGTGGTGGTGGCCGCGCTGGACCAGTGCCCGCGGGCGTGGCCGTCCCGTCTGCTGTCGGTGCCCGGACTGGCGTGGGCCGGCCGCAACCTCAGCTACGGGATGTACCTGTGGCACTACCCCGTCATCCGGCTGCTCGCCGACCTCGGTATGGACGGTCGCCGGCTGTTCCTCGCCGGCGTCACGGTGACGATCGCCGTGGCCCTCGCCTCGTACGTCCTCATCGAGCGGCCCTTGCTACGACGCGACCGGTTCCGCGTGCGCCGGTCGGAGCGGGTTGCCGCCGCGGCGCGTTGACCGGCGCGGTGACCAGACAGCCGGTCGACGGTGCGGGCGAGTCGCTGCGGGGCTGGGGCGAGCGCGTGGGGTGGCCGGGGTGAGCGCGTGGGGTGGCCGGGCGTGCGGGTAGCGGATACGGGTGCCGGGGGCGCCGTAGCGGCGCGGGCGTGGGCCGCTACGGCGAGGTCGGCGCGTCGACGTCGACCGCTTGAGGCACCTCGCGCGTCGGGCCCGCTCAGCCCCCGCCACGTCGGCTGGGCAGAGCTCCGCTCAGCTGCTTCCGACCAGCACCTTGTGTGCCGCCACCGCTGATTCCTCCGGTCCCTCCCGCTCGGCCACGCACACCTCGACGTACCGCGTGCAGCTCGCCGCGTGGCGGTCCCGCACGGACGGCACGCCCTCCTCGGCGCACGGCACGATCGCCACGATGCCGTTGCGGGCCAGTACCTCGGCCATCAGGCCGATGCGTCGGGGGTCCGTGTCATGGCTGTTGAGACGGTCGAGCACCTCGACCCGGCGCTGTTCGGCCTGCAGGCGTTCGGCGAGCGCGTAGGCGGCGGCACGCCGGTCGGCCACCGACGGCCCGGTCACCCACACCGTGGCCCCCGGGCACGTACATCGGCACTTCGCATCGGACATGTCGCTCACGACGGATACCCCCAGGCACGGGCGATGTCGCGCAGCGCCGCCGGAACGTCTTCCGCGTCCGGCAGCGGTCGCGCCTTCTGGACCTTCCCGGACTTGATGTTCTCGCTCCAGTCACCGATGAACGGCACGAACGGACCGTGATCATTCTTGCGGTAGTCGAGCATCTTCGGCGTCCACGGGACACCGATGTACTCGCAGATCTCCCGGGTGACCGCCTCGGGCCGCTCGGTCAGGTCCTCGTAGCGGACCGTGAGACCGGGCAGTGCGGTGCGGGCCGCCTCGACGGCTTCGATGTACGTGAGCACTTCACGTATGGTCTGGTCGGTATCGCGGTCGGGGCGGTTGTTGATCAGTGAGCTGACCATCGACGCGGGATGGCGCAGCAGGAAGATGAAGCGGGCCTTGGGCCAGCCCTCCTGCAGCCGCTCCCAGACTGCCGCGTTGCCCGGCGTCTTGTCCACGATGATCCGCTTGCCGCTGCGCACGAGCTCGCGGTGCAGGATGCGGTCCCACAGCAGGTACTCCAGCTCACGCTGGTCCAGGTCGAGTTCCGCCATCGCCTTCTTCGTGTACTGCTTGTTCAGGTCGACCGACAGGGTGCGCAGATGCATCTCGTGCGGGGCGCGGATCTGCGGATGGCTGTTGAGCAGGACCCGTAGCAGGGTGGAGCCGGAGCGCACCGAGGAGAGGACGAAGACCGGTTCGGGTACGAGCCGGTGCGCCGACTGCGGCACAGGGGGCTCGGCCAGTCTCCGTATTCGCCGTTTCACCCCGCGCGCCACGCGGCGCACTTCCGGACCGACCGATCCGACCAACACCATCGCCGTGCCTCCCTGCCCCCCGGCGTTCGGACCCCCGCCCTCCCATTGAATGCTTGACCATACTGTGGTCGGCGCCTGGTTTCACCATGGGGAGCGGATGAGATTCTACTGAGAGGTACGTGACCTCCAGTACTCGGTTACCTTCCGCGAAGGCGCCGTCACCAGGCGTCACCCTCCTTTCTCCTCGGCGACGACTCGCGTGCCGTGTGGTGCGGGGGTGTCCGTGTCCGCGTCCGCGTCCGCGACGGCCAGCAACAGCACGAGGTCCGCGATCACGAGGGCGAGGAGCAGACGTAAACGTGCGGGGCTCCACGACATGGCGACGTCTCCTTTCGTACAGAGGTGTGTACGTAGCCCGCCGCCATGCGTCTCGCCCGCGCAGCGTTCCGGCCCGCCGCCCCGCGGGGACAAGGGGGTCCGTGTGGATCCTTCGTGGAGATGGCCGGGGCGGGTGGACGCTGTACCGGCGTGCGCAGGAACGCTTGGAGAAATGTGCACAAGCGTGAGGGCTTGGAGAAACGTGCACATGCGGCGCGTGGATCGGATGGGTCACGCCGGGCCGGTGAAGGCCCATGTGCCGTGCCCGACGCGGAAGACGACGAACTCGGGATCGCTGTGCAGGAACTCCGCGCCCTCAGGCGCGGACACCCGGGAACGCGCCCCTCCCGGCACGTGCACCTCGGCCGTCGAGCCCACCGGCACCCGCACCGACAGCCGCAGCTCCCGGTCGAGACGCGACCAGGACACGGCGGCCTCGCCGCGCACCGTACGGATCGACGTACGGGCCCAGTCGACCCCCGTACGGGCGTCGGGGCGCACCGAGAAGGTGCGGTAGCCGGCGTCCCCGGGGCGCAGCCCGGCCACGTTCTCGTACAGCCACTGGGCGACGGTGCCCAGGAAGTAGTGGTCGCGGGAGCGGGAGTCCAGCGGCCACATCTCCCACATGGTGTCGGCGCCGTTGGCCTGCCAGTACCCCCAGCTCGGATAGGTGCGCTGCGTCGCGACGGCGT
Source organism: Streptomyces blattellae (assembly GCF_009709555.1). Taxonomy (GTDB): domain Bacteria; phylum Actinomycetota; class Actinomycetes; order Streptomycetales; family Streptomycetaceae; genus Streptomyces; species Streptomyces blattellae. Next base: position 4,908 of record NZ_WJBG01000188.1, read on the forward strand.
GGGCCACGTCCGGGCGGCCGTGGGCGCACAGCACCTGAAGGAGGACGCTCGTGCCGAGGCAGCCGGTGTTCAGATGGTTGCCGCGCGCCTCGATGTCCGCGACCAGGCTGTCGAGTACCAAGGCGCGGGCGCCGGGCGGCACCAGGCCGAAGGCCAGGGGAATCGCGTTGGAGGTCTGCCGGTAGTGCGGGTCCTTCGCCGTGCGGTAGTGGCCCTCCGGGCCCAAAAACGCGTCGTTGAACGCGGTCTTCAGCTTCTCGGCCGCCTCCCGGTACCGGGTCACGGCCCCGCCGTCACCCAGCAGTTCGCCCACTTCGGCGGTGTGCACCAGCGCCCGGTGGAGGTACGCGGTCGCGGTCAGCCGGGTGTCCTCCGGGGGTATCTCGTAGCCGGGCGCCACCCAGTCGCCGAGCGCCGTGACCGCCAGCCCGTCCCGCAGCCGGGACAGCTCCCAGTCCAGGTACCGGGTCAGCGTCGCCCAGTGCTCGCGGGCGGCGCGCTCGTCCCCGTACACCCGGTACACCTCACGCACGACGAACGGGAACACGGTCGTCCACTCGGGGGAGGGCGCCAGCTCCGCGTAGCCCCAGCCGCCGCTCGGCACGATCACCGGCAGCTGCCCCGCGCCGTTCTGGCTGTCCGCCAGGTCGCCCAGCCACTTGGCCAGGAAGCGGTGCACCCCGAAGGCGTACGTCATCACCGGCGTGCCGACCTGGGCGTCGCCGGTCCAGCCGTTCTTCTCGTACATCGGGGTGTCGGTCGGGATGCCGTGCAGGTTGTTGAGGACCGTGCGGCGCATGGCACCGTCCAGCCACTCGTAGAACGGCTCCGAGCATTCGAAGGAGCTGACCTCCTCGACGCGGGTGTGCACCAGCCGCCCCAGCACCTGCTCCGGGGACGGGCGGGAGGGAAGGCCGTGGATCTCCACGTAACGGAATCCCTTGTACGAGAACTTCGGCTCCCAGACCTCGTCCGAGTCCGAGTCCGAGTCCGAGTCCGAGTCCGAGTCCGAGGCCGAGCCTGAGCCCGCGTCGCCGCCCGCGCAGATGTATTCGTCGGTCTGGAAGCGGCCCGGGACATGGCCGGTCTCCGCGTGCACGCTGCCGTCGGCCTTCAGCTTCTCGCCGTGGACGAGGCGGACGATGGTGCCCGGCTCGGCGCCGCGGACGGTGAGGCGGGTCCAGCCCGCCATGGTGCGGCCCATGTCCACCACGTAGACCCCGGGCCGGAGTTCGGAGATCTCCGTCGGCCGTACCGTCTCGGTGATCTCGATCGGCTCGTACGGCTGCGCCCTGAGCGGGCCTGCGGGGGCCTGCTGCTCGCCCGCCGTCCGCCAGCCGCTGTCGTCGAAGCCGGGACGGGTCCAGCCGTGCGGGGCCCGGCGCGCGTCGTATGTCTCGCCCGCGTAGAGGGAGTTGGACAGGGTCGGCCCCTCGGTGATCCGCCACTCGCCGTCCGAGGCGACGGTGGTGCGGGAGCCGTCCGGGTGGTCGATCTCCAGCTGGGCCAGCAGGCGGGGCTCGCCGTGCCATGGCGGGCGGTGCCAGTTCCAGACGTTGGGGGTGGTCATGCCGAAGAAGCCGCGGCCGAGGGTGACGCCGATGGCGTTCTCGCCGCGCCGCAGCAGCGCGGTGACGTCGTGGACGGCGTACAGCACGGTCTCGTCGTAGTCCGTGAAGCCGGGGTCGAGGACCTGCCGGCCGACCCTGCGGCCGTTGATCTCGGCCTCGTAGTAGGCGAGTCCGCTGATGTGCAGGCGGGCCCGGGAGACGCGTTTCCGCACGGTGAAGGCGCGGCGCAGGAGCGGCGCAGGAGCGGCGCGGGCTGCTCCGGTACGGCGACGCTCACTCCGCTGCCCCAGGGGCCCTGCCCGTACGGGGCGAGTACGGCGGCACCGGCCCAGGCCGTGTCGTCGAACTCCGGGCGCTGCCAGCCGCCTTGGGGCTCGGTCGCCGACACCCGCCAGCCGTCGCCGGTGACCAGTTCGTGCGGCCCGTCACCGTCCTCCGTGTCGACGACCAGCCGTACCAGCAGGCCGCCGGGGTTGACGGAGGCGCCGGGGCGGTTGGTGGCGCGGGCGGCGAGCACCAGCGGGCGGCCGGCGGCGCGGGCCTCCGCGGCGGCCTCGGTGACGTCGGCAGCATGGCCGGTGCGCCAGCCGTCCTGCTGCTCCGGCGCGTGCAGCACCTGCCGGCCGTCGAGATGGAGCGTGAAGTCGTCGTCGGCGGTGGCGACCACGGTGGCCCGCCGCACCCGCGTGCCGCCGGGCAGGGGCAGCGCCGCCCGGAACCAGCACGGCCCCGCCGGCGCGTCGGAGGCGGTGGCACCCGGCGACCAGATCCACGAGGCGCCGGAGAGGGAGGGCGGCTGCGGGGCCGGGTCGGCGCCGATCCAGCGGGCCTGCCAGTCGGCCTCCGACAACGTTGTCTCCCACCAGCGGGCCTCACTCCAGCGGGACGCCCGCCCGGCGCCGTCCCAGACCCGTACCCGCCAGAGGTAGCGGGTACGGGGACGCAGCCCGGGTCCGCCGTAGGGGATGCCCACGCTGCGGTCGGACGCCACCTTCCCCGAGTCCCAGACCGGCTCGGCCGCGAACTTCAGGGGGTCCAGGGCCACTTGGACCTGGTACGCGCTCTGCCGGGCGCCGCGCCCCGGTGCGGACAACTCCCAGCCCAGACGCGGGTGTTCGATGTCGGTGCCGAGGAGCCGCTCGGCGTGTTCGACGGTCGTGCGCTCGACGCGGAGGGCTCCGGTGCGGAGTGCTCCGCGTCGAGCGCCTTCCGGGCCCCGTGCCGGTGTGCCGGCCGCCGCCGGGCCGGCCGCCGCCGGGCCGGCCGCGGCTGACCCGGCCGCGGAGAACGCGGTGACCCCGGCGCCCACGCCTGCCGTCGTGCCCTTGAGGAAGAGTCTTCGGTTCCAGCTCTGGCTCATGCGCGTTCCGTTCCTCGCTCGATGTGTCGTTCCGGACAGCGGGCCGTACGTACGTACGTGAAACGATTCAAAACGCGTGATGCCGGAGCATGCTATGTAGGCGCGTCCCGCCCCAACAAGGTGTGCGACAGGGGTGATTCGGGCGGGAGGCGGAGGGCGGGCCAGAGGCGGACGTAAGGGTTTCGTCATCCGCCAGGGATCCCCGGACGGCCGATCCGTCCGTTGAATGGGGGTGAGAGCCAGTGACTCCAGTGACTCCCGGGAGGTAGCAGCTATGGGACGGGTGCGGCGCGTGAAGGTCGGGCCGTGGATGGTCGGCCTGCTGGTGGTGGCGTTCTCAGGGGCCGCCTTCGGGCTGTACTGGTTCCAGCCGTGGAAGCTGTGGCAGGACGAGACGGTCCAGGAGGCGCTGCCCGCGGTGACCGCGGACGCTTCGAAGGCGCCCGCCGAGGCGCAGCCGTCCGGGGAGTCCTCCGCGCCTGACCCGGCCGCCGGACCGGTGACGCTGGCGATTGGCGACCTGATCAGCCACGAGCATGCGACGTCCGGCACGGTGAAGCTGTTGCGGCTGGCCGACGGCTCCCAGGTCATCCGGCTGGAGAACCTGGACACCAGCAACGGCCCCGACCTGCACGTCTGGCTGACCGACGCGCGGGTCGAGGAAGGCCGGGCGGGCTGGCACGTGTTCGACGACGGCGACTACGTCAGCCTCGGCAAGCTCAAAGGCAACAAAGGCAGCCAGAACTACACCGTGCCCGACGACGTCGACCCGGCCCGGTACGGCAGCGTCAGCATCTGGTGCGACCGCTTCGACGTCTCCTTCGGCGCTACGGAACTCACCCGCGTCTGACGCCCGTGGAGGCCGCCGGGACGCCCACGAGCGGGCTCGGGTGTGGCACCGCAGGTTTCAGGCCAGCTCGGTGAGTTGGGCGCTCCTGTCCCACAACCGCTGCCACAGCTCCTCGTCGTCGAGCTGGGCTCCGCGCATCGGTACCTCCCGGCATTTGGCGAACATCTTGCCGGTGACACCGGCGACCCCCGGATCGCTCGCGAGGAACACCGACGTCCGGGCGCCCTTCTCCGGCGTGCCCGACATCAGGTGCATGGACGTCTTCATCAGCCAGGACGACTCGTCCATGATCGCGGTCTTGGCCATGCCGGGGTACAGCGCGTTGGCGGTGACACCCGTGCCGTCGAGCCGCCTGGCCAGTTCGCGGGTGAAGAGCACGACGGCGAGCTTGCTGGGCCCGAGCGCGGCGAAGCTCGAATACTTGCCCTTCTCCAGCATCAGGTCGTCGAGGTCGATCCTGGCCCCCCGGATCAGCGCCCCGACGCTGACGATCCGCGCGGGCGCCGACGCTTTGAGTCGATCGAGCAGGAGGTTGGTCAGGAGGAAGTGCGAAAGGTAGTTGGTGGCGAACATCTTCTCGATGCCGTCGCCGGTGACCTCGCGCTTGGGCAGCATCACCGCGGCGTTGTTGACGAGTACGTGGATCTTCGCGTGCCTTTGCAGGAGTTCGGCAGCCGCACGACGCACGTCGTCCTGAGCGGCAAGGTCGGCGATGACGAGCTCGACCTTGTCGTTGCCGCTCTCCTGGGCGATCTCGGCGCGCGCTCGTTCGCCGCGCTCCCGCGAACGCCCCAGAACGACGACGGTGGCGCCTTGTTTGGCCAGCGCGAGGGCGGTGGCGCGGCCGATACCGCCGGTGCCGCCGGTGATCACACAGACCCTTCCCTGCATTTCGCTCATCGGGCTCACTCTCTCCTCATCGATGCCGAGCGCAAACGGCACCGTAAGCCGTACCGGTGCGTCTCGGTACGCCGGGCGCGATACCTGCGTCCGATCCTCACCGGCTCGACCTGGATGCTGATGTCCGCTTCGTACCCCGGTACGAGGTCGTCCCCGTGGTTCAGCCCGCGGGTCGACCGGATCGGGGCTGTCCGGTTCCTAGCGTTGCTGGTGAAGCGTCTGTCGGACGCCCGGAGGCTGACGGAAAGGCATACGAATGATCGAGGCACAGCTACTGACCAAGAGGTACGGGGACAAGACCGCGGTGGACGGCCTGGACTTCGTTGTCAGGCCGGGCACCGTGACCGGCTTCCTGGGGCCGAACGGTGCGGGGAAGTCGACCACGATGCGCATGATCGTCGGACTGGACGCCCCGACGAGCGGCTCCGTGACGGTGAACGGCCGCCGCTACGCCCAGCACCGGGCCCCGCTGCAGGAGGTCGGCGCGCTGCTGGAGGCGAAGTCGATCCACCCGGGCCGCTCGGCGTACAACCATCTCAACGCGCTCGCGCTGACGCACGGGATACCCCGCAGCCGGGTGGAGAAGGTCATCGAGCTGGCCGGTCTGGGCAGTGTGGCGGGGAAGCGGGCCGGGGCCTTCTCCCTCGGTATGGGGCAGCGGCTGGGTATCGCCGCGGCGCTGCTGGGTGATCCGCAGACGGTGATGCTGGACGAGCCGGTCAACGGCCTCGATCCGGAGGGCGTGCTGTGGATCCGCAATCTGCTGACGGGGCTCGCGCAGGAGGGGCGGACGGTGTTCGTCTCCTCGCATCTGATGAGTGAGATGGCGCTGGTGGCGGACCATCTGATCATCGTGGGGCGCGGGCGGTTGCTGGCCGATACGACGGTGCAGGATCTGGTGCGCGAGGCCGGCGGGAACACGGTGAAGGTGGCGGCCCAGGATCCGGCGCGGCTGCGGGACGTCCTGGCGGGGCCGGGCGTCGACATCACCGGTCAGGCCGGCTCCGAGGAACTGCACGTCGCAGGGCTCACCGCCCGTGAGATCGGGCTGAAGGCGGCGGAGCACGGCGTCGCACTGTTCGAGCTGAGTTCGCGGACGGTGTCGTTGGAGCAGGCGTTCATGGATCTGACCAGGGATGCGGTGGAGTACCACGGCACCACGA
>NZ_WJBG01000189.1 GCF_009709555.1 Streptomyces blattellae
GTGGCGACCGCCGGGATGGCGATGAGCGCGCCGACGGCGCCGAGGAGGGCGGTGCCCGCGATGACGGAGCCGAAGGCGACCGCGGGGTGGATGTCGACGGTCCTGGCGGTCAGCTTGGGCTGCAGCACATAGTTCTCGAACTGCTGGTAGATCACGACGAAGATCAGCACCCACAGCGCGTACAAGGGATCGACGGTGAAGGCGATCAGCATCGGCAGGGCGCCCGCGAGGTAGGTGCCGACGGTGGGGATGAACTGCGAGACCAGGCCCACCCAGACGGCGAGCACGGGCGCGTAGGGAACACCCAGCCCTTGCAGAAGCACGTAGTGCGCCAGGCCGGAGGCGAGCGCCATCAGGCCGCGTGAGTAGATGTAGCCGCCGGTCTTGTTGACGGCGATCTCCCATGCGCGCAGTACCTCGGCCTGCCGGGCGGCCGGCAGTACGGAGCAGAGCGCGCGGCGCAGTCGGGGGCCGTCCGCGGCGAAGTAGAACGCGAACAGGGTGATCGTCAGCAGCTGGAAGAGCCCGCCGAGGACCTGGGCGGACACGTCGAGGACGCCGGTGGCGCCGTTCTGGACGTAGTCGCGCAGCCAGTCGGAGTTGAGCAGGTCCTCCTGGACCTCCACCCGCTCCAGATCGGTGTTGAAGCGGGCGTTGACCCAGTTGATGACGGAGTCGAGGTACGCAGGGAAGTCCTCGACGATCTTGACGATCTGCTCGGCGAGCACCGAACCGAGCAGCGTGACGAACCCCGCGGCCGCGATCGTCACGGTGAAGAAGACGAGGAAGATGGCCACTCCCCTGCGCATCCCGCGCGCGGCCATCCAGCTCACCGCGGGCTCGATGGCCAGGGCCAGGAAGAACGCGATGAGGATGTTGATCAGCAGGCCGGTGAGTTCGTGGAACGCCCAGCTGCCCAGCTGGAACACGGCGATGAGGGCGAGCGCGAGCACCATGGCGCGCGGCAGCCAGCGCGGCATGCGGGCGTTCGCCCCGGCGGCGCCGTCGGCCGGGGGCCGGGTGGGCGGCGTCGTGCCGAGCGGCGATGCCTGCGGGGTGACCTGGTCGGTGTCGTCAGTGCGTGCCACGGTGCAAGTCTCACCCACGACACCGACAATCGGCCCTCGTCCTGCGATCTCCGTGACCTGTCAGCGCTTGTCCTGTGGCACGTTCATGACCATGCACACCACGCGCCATACATCCTTGGCCTCCCAGCCGGCGTCCAGCGCCGCGTACACCGTGCGCCCGCCGAGCTCCGCCATCACATGGTCGCGCGCGAACGTATCGGCGTATCCCTGACCGAAGTGGTCAGCCATCCGCTGCCAGAAGACCGTCAACCGCATGCGTCCAGTATCCCGCCCCTGAGAGTGGGCCTCGGCCGGGAGCCCTCGCCGAGACCGTGTTCCGCCCTACGGTCTGTCGCATGGCCGAATCCGGAGCTTCCCCACTCCCCCCGACGCCCCCGGCGCACTCCCCGCTCTTCCGCGCCGAGCAGTTCGTCTGGCTCACCGCGCGCGTACTGGAACAGCGCCTGTTCGCCCACCACTTCCTGCACGGCAGCCCCGACCCGGTGGAGACCGCGCTCGACGCCTACCGCAACGAGGACGGCGGGTACGGCCATGCGCTGGAACCCGATCTGCGCGGCCCCGTCAGCCAGCCCCTGCACACCGGTCACGCCCTGCGGGTGCTGGACTCCATCGGTCGCTGCGGCGGGCAGCGGGTGGAGCGGGTGTGCCGTTATCTGACGTCGGTCTCCACTCCGGACGGCGCACTGCCGTCGGTCCATCCCAGCCAGCGCGGCTACCCCACCGCTCCCTTCGTGCCGGTCGTCGACGACCCGCCCAGCGAACTCCTGGCCACCGGGCCAGTGGTCGGCCTGCTGCACCGCAACGAGGTGTGGCATGCCTGGCTGTTCCGGGCGACGGACTTCTGCTGGCACGCGGTCGGGTCCCTGAGGCAGTCCCATCCGTACGAGATCGAGGCGGCCGTTGCCTTCCTGGACTCCGTGCCCGACCGCCCGCGCGCGGAGGCGGCCGCAGACCGTCTCGGCCGCCTGGTGCGCGAGCACCGGCTCGCGGCACTGGACCCGGACCACCTCGACGCCTTCCCGGTCGCGCCCGGCTACGCCCCGGGCGAGCACCACTTCCCCTACGACTACGCCAAAACCCCGGGTTCTCTCGCGCGCGCGTGGTTCACGGACGAGGAGATGGAGCGCTCCCTGGACCACCTGGCGAGCCGGCAGCAGGAGGACGGCGGCTGGCCGATCACCTGGCGCCAGTGGGCACCGGGCACGGCGCTGGAGGCACGCCCCATGGTGACGATCGAGGCGCTGCGCACCCTCAGGGCGTACGGCCGGACCATCGGCTGAGCCCGGTCACCCGCCCACGGCACGCACCCCGGCCGTCACCACCACGGCCGCCGCGACGACCAGCAGGAACGGAGCACGAAGCACCAGGGCGACGGCGGCGGCTGCGAGACCTGCGGCCCTGGCATCCAGCACCAGGGCACGGCCGTCGGCGAAGGTCTGCTGGGCCGTGAGGGCGGCGAGGAGGGCGACGGGCAGCAGGGCGGCCAGGCGCCTGACGAGCGGCCTCTCCAGGGCACCCGAGGGCACGAGCAGCCCCACGAGCTTGGCGACGTAGCACCCGGCGACAGTCGCGGTGATCGCGATCCAGATGCTCAACGGGCTTCCTCTTCGGCCTCGTCGCGCGCGATACCCCTGCGCCGCCCCTCCAGGAAGAGCACCACCGGTGCCGCGAGCGCGGCCGCCAGGACCGGCACTCCGGCGGGCAGGACGGGCAGCAGACCAAGCCCCAGCAGGACGGCGAGGGCGGCGACGGCCCGCTCGGTGGTGGACACCAGCATCGGCGCGAACAACGCCAGGAAGACGGCGGGCCCTGCCGCGTCGAGGCCCCACGCGTCCGTGTCGCCGATGGCCTCGGCCCCCAGTGCGCCGAGGAGCGTGGTGAGGTTCCACAGCGCGTACAGGGTCAGTCCGGTGACGGCGAAACCGATACGGGCGCCGCGTCGCGTCGGCTGCGCGAGCGCCACAGCCGCCGTCTCGTCGATGACCCACTGGGCGGCGAACGGTCGCACCGCGCGCGGGAGGGCCAGCAACTGCGACAGCCGCAGCCCGTAGAAGGCGTTGCGCACGCCCAGGAAGAAGGCACCGGCGGCCGCCGTGAGCGGGTTGCCGCCCGCCGCCAGCGCCCCCACCAGCGCGAACTGGGACGCGCCGGTGAACACCAGAAGGCTCAGCGCGCAGGTCTGCAGGAGCGTGAGCCCGCTCCCGGCCGAGGTCACCCCGAAGGCGAACCCGGACAGTCCTACGGCGACACCGACTCCGAGGGCGTCCCGGACGACGGCGGCATCGGCCCTGTCTTCTGCTCCGGCGTGTATGTCCGGGAGAGCTGTCGGTTCTGCCACGCCTCGGACGGTAGGCGCAACCGCTGCTATGCGTCTTGTACGTTCTTGCGCTCGCGCCGGTACGCTCCCGGAGGCACCCCCACGATTCGGGTGAAGTGGCGGTTGAGGTGGGGCTGATCGGTGAATCCCACCTGGGCGGCCGCCTCGGCGGGCGTCGAACCCGCGTCCAGCAGACGTCTTGCCTGCCGCACGCGCGCGTCGGTCAGCCAGGCATGCGGCGGCATCCCATAGGCGTCCCGGAAGGCCCGGAGCAGGGCGAAGGGACTGGTTCCGAACTCGGCCGCCAGCCGCTCCAGGGGCGGCGGCTCGGCCATCCGCTCCTCCAATACGGCACGCGCGCGTGCCGCTATCCGCGCACCAGCCGTCCGTGGTGCCCGCCGTGGCAGCGGCCCGCCGTTCAGCCTGAGCAACCGGGTCACCGCGACCCGGAGCAGGGTGTCGGCGGCCAGCGCGTTGCCCTCGTCGGCGGCTCGGAGCACCCGATGCACCAGGCTCACGGTGTACGGATCGTCGACCACGGGGCTGACGAAGCCGGATGTACCGCGGATCGTCGTGGTCTCCGCGGCGATCTCGGCCACGACCTCAGGCGAAGGGTAGACGGCGCCGTACCGCCATCCCTCGGGGACTCCCGCGCGGCCCGTGTGCGCGGTGTCCGGGTTGACCAGCGCGAGCGCGCCGGGGCCCGCGTACTCGTCGACGCCGCGGTGCTGGAACACCTCCACGCCCTCGGCGATCGCGGCGATGACGAAGTTCTCGTGCGTGTGCCGCACGAAGGTCTTGTGGATGTACCGGGCCCGCAGCAGATCGACACCGGGCAGCTCCGCGTACCGCCAGTGCCGCGCCCGCTCACCCGAACCCGCCATGCCCCCATTCTCACCACGACCCCCGCACACACCGCCGCCGAATATATCGTCGCAGGTCAGAGCGATTGTCAGTGGCCGGGTGCAGGATGGACGCATGGTCAGCTCCGCACATCGAGCCCTGGACGGCTTCTCCCCCGCGACCCGCGGCTGGTTCACGGGGGCCTTCTCCGCGCCCACCGCGGCACAGGCGGGCGCGTGGCAGGCCATCGGGGAGGGCTCGGACGTGCTGGTGGTGGCCCCCACCGGCTCCGGAAAGACCCTGGCCGCCTTCCTGGCCGCCCTCGACCAGTTGGCCTCGACACCCCCGCCGGCCGACCCGAAGAAGCGCTGTCGTGTCCTCTATGTGTCCCCGCTGAAGGCCCTGGCGGTCGACGTCGAGCGCAACCTCCGCAGCCCTCTGACCGGCATCCGCCAGGAATCCGTGCGCCTCGGCCTGCCCGAGCCGGAGGTGAAGGTGGGGATCCGCTCCGGCGACACCCCGGCCGCCGAGCGCCGCGCCCTGTCCACCCGCCCCCCTGACATCCTGATCACCACTCCGGAGTCCCTGTTCCTGATGCTGACGTCGGCCACGCGCGATGCGCTGACCGGCATCGAGACGGTGATCCTGGACGAGGTGCACGCGGTGGCCGGCACCAAGCGCGGCGCCCACCTCGCACTCTCCCTGGAGCGGCTCGACGAACTGCTCCCGAAGCCCGCCCGCCGTATCGGCCTCTCCGCCACCGTCCGCCCGGTCGACGAGGTCGCCCGCTATCTCTCCCCCCGCCGCAAGGTGGAGATCGTCCAGCCCAAGTCCGGCAAGGAGTTCGACCTCTCGGTCGTCGTTCCGGTCGAGGATCTGGGTGAACTGGGCGGCTCCCCGGTGGCCGACGGCACCGAAGGGGCGGAACGCCCGTCGATCTGGCCGCATGTGGAGGAGCGCATCACCGACCTGGTGCAGGCCCACCGTTCGACGATCGTGTTCGCCAACTCCCGCCGCCTCGCGGAGCGGCTGTGCAACCGGCTCAATGAGATCGCCTATGAGCGGGCCACCGGCGAGCCTTTGGACGAGCACCACGCCCCCGCCGAACTCATGGGCGGCTCGGGAGCCGCCCAGGGCGCCCCGCCCGTCATCGCCCGCGCCCACCACGGCTCGGTCTCCAAGGAGCAGCGGGCCCTCGTGGAAGAGGACCTCAAGGCAGGACGGCTCCCGGCCGTGGTCGCCACCTCCAGTCTCGAACTCGGCATCGACATGGGTGCCGTCGACCTCGTCGTCCAGGTCGAGTCCCCGCCGTCCGTCGCGTCCGGCCTGCAGCGCGTGGGCCGCGCGGGCCATCAGGTGGGCGCGGTCTCCACCGGCGTGGTCTTCCCGAAGTACCGCGGTGACCTCGTCCAGGCGGCCGTGGTCACCGAGCGGATGCGCACCGGCTCGATCGAGTCCCTGAAGGTGCCGGCCAACCCCCTGGACGTCCTCGCCCAGCAGCTCGTCGCCATGACGGCGATGGACACCTGGCAGCTCGACGACCTCCTCGCCACGGTCCGCCGGTCCGCACCGTTCGCCTCGCTCCCGGAGTCGGCGTTCACGGCCGTGCTCGACATGCTCGCGGGCCGCTATCCGTCCGACGCCTTCGCGGAGCTGCGCCCGCGCGTGGTGTGGGACCGCGTGGCCGGGACCATCACCGGCCGCCCAGGCGCCCAACGCCTCGCCGTCACTTCGGGGGGCACGATTCCCGACCGGGGCCTCTTCGGAGTGTTCCTCGCCGGAGCCGACCCCAAGAAGGGTGGCGGCCGGGTCGGCGAACTCGACGAGGAGATGGTCTACGAATCCCGCGTCGGGGACGTCTTCACGCTCGGCACCAGCTCCTGGCGCATCGAGGACATCACCCGTGACCGCGTCCTGGTCTCCCCCGCCCCGGGTGTACCGGGCCGCCTCCCCTTCTGGAAGGGCGACCAGCTGGGCCGCCCGCTCGAACTGGGCCGCGCGGTCGGCGCGTTCCTGCGTGAGGTCGGCTCCCTGCCCAAGGACGACGCCCGACTCCGCCTGCTCGCCGCGGGCCTGGACGCCTGGGCCGCGGACAACGTCCTGTCCTACCTGGACGAACAGCGCGAGGCCTGCGGCCATGTCCCGGACGACCGCACGATCGTCGTGGAGCGGTTCCGCGACGAACTCGGCGACTGGCGGGTCGTCGTCCACTCCCCCTTCGGCGCCCAGGTGCACGCCCCCTGGGCCCTGGCTCTCGGCGCCAAGCTCTCCGAGCGGTACGGCATGGACGCACAGGTCATGCACGCCGACGACGGCATCGTGCTGCGTCTGCCCGACGCCGACCTCATGGGCCTCGACCTGCTCGACCAGGAGCCCATGAAGGCGGGCACGGAATACGACGCCGAACAGGCCCCGGTCGGCGCGGCGGACGTGGTCTTCGACAAGGGCGAGGTCGACCAGGTCGTCACCGACCAGGTGGGCGGCTCGGCGCTGTTCGCGTCCCGTTTCCGCGAGTGCGCCGCCCGCGCGCTGCTGCTGCCGCGCCGCAACCCCGGCAAGCGCACCCCTCTGTGGCAGCAGCGCCAGCGCGCCGCCCAACTGCTCCAGGTGGCCAGCGAGTTCGGCTCGTTCCCGATCGTCCTGGAAGCAGTCCGCGAGTGCCTGCAGGACGTCTTCGACGTCCCCGGACTCGTCGAGCTGATGGGCGACCTGGAGTCCCGCAAGGTCCGCCTGGTCGAAGTCACCACGCCCGAGCCCTCCCCGTTCGCCCGCTCCCTCCTCTTCGGCTACGTCGCCCAGTTCCTGTACGAGGGCGACTCACCCCTGGCCGAGCGCCGGGCCGCCGCCCTGTCGCTGGACTCGCGCCTGCTGGCCGAGCTGCTCGGCCAGGCGGAGCTGCGCGAGTTGCTCGACGCCGAGGTCCTGGCCGAGTTGGAGAAGGAACTCCAGTGGCTCACCGAGGACCGCCGCGTCAAGGACGCCGAAGGCGTCGCCGATCTGCTGCGCCTGCTCGGCCCGCTGACGGACGCCGAGTTGGCCGAGCGGGGCGCCGAACCGCAGTGGGCTGAGGAGCTGGCCGGCGCCCGCCGCGCCATCCGGGTCCGGATCGCCGGCACCGACCACTGTGCGGCGATCGAGGACGCGGGCCGCCTGCGTGACGCTCTGGGCACGGCGCTGCCGGTCGGCGTCCCCGAGGCCTTCACCGAGCCGGTCAAGGACCCGCTCGGCGACCTCCTCGCGCGGTATGCCCGCACCCACGGCCCCTTCACGTCGGCCACCGCGGCGGCCCGCTTCGGTCTGGGCGTGGCGGTCACCGAGGGCGCGTTGCAGCGACTTGCGGCGAGCGGCCGTGTCGTACAAGGAGAGTTCCACCCCGCGGGCATCGGCCAGGAGTGGTGCGACGCGGCGGTCCTGCGCCGCCTCCGGCGCCGTTCGCTGGCCGCCCTGCGGCATGAACTGGAGCCGGTGCCGCCACCCGCGCTGGCCCAGTTCCTGCCCCAGTGGCAGCACATCGGCAAGGGCCACGGGGTGCGCGGCATCGACGGACTGGTGCGTGCCGTGGAGCAGTTGCAGGGCGCGTCCGTACCGGCATCGGCACTGGAGAAGCTCGTCCTGCCGTCCCGCGTGGCGAACTACACGCCCGCGTTGCTCGACGAACTCACGGCCGCCGGAGAGATCGTCTGGGCCGGTGCGGGCGCGCTCCCCGGCAAGGACGGCTGGGTGTCCCTCTACCTCGCGGACACGGCCCCACTGCTCCTGCCGCCCCCGCACCCCCTGGAACTGACCGCGCTCCACCAGGCCGTCCTGGACGCCCTCTCCGGGGGCTACGGCCTGTTCTTCCGCCAGATCGCCGACCAGGTCCGGGCCACCGCCCACCCCGACGCCACGGACCCCCAACTGGCCGACGCCGTCTGGGATCTGGCCTGGTCGGGCAGCCTGACGAACGACACCCTCACCCCGATGCGCTCCCTTCTGGGCTCGGGCCGCACCGCCGGCTCCACGGCCCACCGCGCCAAGCGCACGGTCCCGCGCGGGCGCTACGGCTCGCTGACCGCCGCCGCCCGCCCCGCCTCCCGCACCGGCCCGCCAACCGTCGCAGGCCGCTGGTCCCTGCTGCCGGAGCGCGAGCCCGACACCACCGTCCGCGCCCACGCTCTGGCTCGCACCCTCCTCGACCGGCACGGCGTGGTGACCCGGGGAGCCGTCTCCGCCGAAGGCGTCGAAGGCGGCTTCTCGGCGATGTACCGCATCCTGTCCGCCTTCGAGGAGAGCGGCCAGGCAAGGCGCGGCTACGTGGTGGAGGGCCTCGGCGCCGCCCAGTTCGCGATGGACGGCGCGGTCGACCGCCTCCGCGCGGTGGCGTCCGCCCTAGAACGGGGAGAGACCCTGCCGCCCCAGCCCCAGCCCCAGCCCCAGTCGTACGACGCCTCCGACGGCTTCCCGCCCGGTGCCTTCGAGTCTCTGGACAACTTCACGCCAACGACCTTCGATGCGCCCGATCGCTCCACGCCAACGACCTTCGACGCGCCCGATCGCTCCACGCCAACGACCTTCGACGCGCCCGATCGCTCCACGCCACCAAGCTTCGAGGAAACCGACGGCTCCACTCCCGCCCACGGCTTCGAAACCCCCGGCTCCGAAGACGGCTTCGGCACGCCCCGCTCCGCCGCGTCCAGCCCCCACTCCCCACGCTCCCCACGCTCCCGCGACGAGTACGCATCGCCGCGCGACTTCCCCCCACCCCATACCACCCCGCACCGCACCCGTCCCACCCCCGACTCCCGAGCCGTCGTCCTCGCCGCCGCCGACCCCGCGAACGTGTACGGCGCCGCGCTCCCCTGGCCCGAACCTCCGACCGGTGCCGGGCACAAGCCGGGTCGCAAGGCAGGCTCCCTCGTAGTCCTCGTCGACGGCGAACTGACGCTCTACATGGAGCGCGGCGGCAAGACGCTCCTGGCCTGGCCCTCCACCCCGGACAGCGGGCCCACGGACGACCCACGCCTGCGCGAGGCCGCGGAAGCGCTCGCCACGGCCGCCCGCGCGGGCTCCCTCGGCACGGTCACGGTGGAACGTGTCAACGGCGCCTCGGCCCTGACTTCCCCCATCGGCAGCCTCCTGGAAGGATCCGGTTTCATCGCTACTCCCAGGGGCCTCAGACTGCGGGCCTGACCCACCCGCACGGGCACGGCAGCAACGCACCACGACGGCAGCCGTCGTCGGAGCACTACGGCAAAACCTGTCAAGGAAGACGCCTCCGAAGGAGAAACGGACCCACATGCCCGAAGGAGACACCGTCTGGCAAGCCGCGCGGCGCCTGCACGGCGCGCTCGCGGGCCATGTGCTGACCCGGAGCGAGCTCCGGGTCCCCAAGTACGCCACCGTCGACCTCACCGGCCGCACCGTCCTGGAGGTCGCTCCCCGCGGCAAGCACCTGCTCGCCCGCATCGAAGGCGGCCTGACCCTCCACTCGCACCTGCGGATGGACGGCTCCTGGAAGGTGTTCGACGCGGGCCAACGCTGGACCGGCGGCCCCGCCCACCAGATCCGCGCCATCCTCGGCGCAGCCGACCACACAGCCGTCGGCTACCGCCTCCCCGTCCTGGACCTACTCCGCACGACCGACGAGCACCGCACCGTGGGCCACCTCGGCCCCGACCTCCTGGGCCCGGACTGGGACCCCGACCGCGCCCTGGTCAACCTCCTCGCGGACCCCGCCCGCCCCCTCGGCGAGGCCCTGGTCGACCAGCGCAATCTGGCCGGTATCGGCAACGTCTACAAGAGCGAACTCTGCTTCCTGCTAGGGGCCACCCCCTGGCTCCCCGTCGGCGCCCTCCCCACCGAACGCGCCGTACAACTGCCCGCCCTCGCCAAGAGGCTTCTGGAGGCCAACCGCGACCGCCCCGCCCGCACCACCACGGGCCACCGCGGCCAGGACCTCTTCGTGTACGGCCGCGCACCCCGCCCCTGCCTCCGCTGCCACAGCCCGATCCGGGTGGCCGACCAGGGCGACGGACGCCGCGACCGTCCCACGTACTGGTGCCCGACCTGCCAGACGGGCCCCGCCCCGGCGCCCGGCACCTCTCGCAGGAGACGGAACCCAGCCCCGTACCACTGAACGAACCAGCCCCTGCGACGGAACCCGCCGCCGCCCAAACAATTGACGACCCGTCAGAAACCCTCGTACCGTCCCCTCATGCCCGTCAAGGCGTACGACCTCACCGGACGCACCACATTCGTCACC
Source organism: Streptomyces blattellae (assembly GCF_009709555.1). Taxonomy (GTDB): domain Bacteria; phylum Actinomycetota; class Actinomycetes; order Streptomycetales; family Streptomycetaceae; genus Streptomyces; species Streptomyces blattellae. The sequence continues at coordinate 10,490 of NZ_WJBG01000189.1, forward strand.
GGGGCCGCCAGCGGCATCGGCCGGGCCTCGGCGCTCCTGCTCGCGGAGGCGGGAGCGACCGTGCACTGCGCGGACCGCGACGCACAGGGCCTGCACGAGACGGCGACCCTGATCGAAGACACGGGTGGCACCGCCCACGCCCACGCCCTCGACGTCAGCGACCGCACCCAGCTCCAGCAGGCCGTCCGCTCCTGCGAGCATCTGCACGTCATGGCCGCGGTCGCCGGAATCATGCACAGCAGCCACGTCCTGGACACCAGGGACGAAGACCTCGACCGCGTGCTGAACGTCAACTTCAAAGGCGTGCTGTACGCCTGCCAGGAGGCCGCCCGGCTGATGCTCGCCCAGCAGACCAAGGGCAGCATCATCACCATGGCGTCGGGAGCCGTCGACACCGGCGGCCCCGGCCTGCTCTGCTACGGCGCCGCCAAGGCGGCCGTGGTCCAGCTGACGAAGACACTGGCGGCCGAGATCGGCCGGCACGGCATCCGTGTCAACGCGGTCGCTCCGGGCTGGATCCGCACGCCCATGACGGACCGCCACGACAGCGAGGCCCAGGCGCACACCGAGTCGCTGATGGCCCGGATGTCACCGCTGGGCCGCGTCGGCGAGCCGGCGGACGTCGCCCACGCGGTCCTGCATCTGGCATCGGACGCGTCGGCCTTCACGACGGGCCAGATCCTGCGTCCGAACGGCGGGGTGGCGATGCCCTGGTAGCGAGGGCCACCCGCCATGCCACGCGCCCGGCCTCCCGCCACCGCCCGGCCTGCACGGCGCCCGGCGCCCGCCCCTTCGGCACACAGTGCACCGGAAGCAGGCTCAGCCCCCATCCCCCGGCGGCGACGGCACCCTCCAGCACCCCGGCGTCGGGCGCCAGCGCGAGCCGCAGCGCGGCCCACCACCACAACACCCCGAGCCCGCACCACAACACCCCGAGCCCGAGGGCCACCCCCCAGCGCGCTATCGACCCCGTCATGGCACCACCTCCGGCCCGACGCTAGAGGGCTGCCTTCCCCGCCGGAAGGGCACACCCACGGCACACGGACGCAGCACAGGCCAATGCCGTCACAGCCAGCAGGAACAACCACCGTCAAGCCCGGCAGCCTCAAGCTCACGCCCAGCAGACCGCACCGGCACGACCACGTCACCCGTTCTCGGCCTGGAACATCCAATGATGCTTCTCCAGATCGGCGGTGATCCCGATGAAGATGTCCTGGCTGACCGGGTCCGGCTCGGCGGTCGCCCCGATCCGTTCCCGCATGCGGATGATCACCGCGCCCAGGGCGTCGACCAATGTGGCCACTGCATCGCCGTCCGTGACCCAGCCCTCGCGCACCGGACCGATACCGCTGCCGACCGCCACCGTCGCCGCGCGCCCGTCCGGCGGGACACCCAGCGCCGAGGCACGCTCCGCGACGGTGTCGGAGTGTGTCCGCGCCAAGGCCACGACCTCGTCGAGCTGCAGATGGACGGAGCGGAAGCGCGGCCCGACCACGTTCCAGTGGATCTGCTTGGCCACCAGGGCAAGGTCCACCAGGTCGACGAGGGCACCCTGCAGCGCCTCGGACACGGTCTTCAGATCCGCGTCGGACAGCGGGCTCTTGACGACGTACATCCGAACCTCCGTTGGGTCGCCCCGTCACATCTCTCCACCATGACCGCCCCATGCCATACCGGCAAACGGACCAAAGGGGAATACGGGAGCGAGAAAACCCCGGCAGCGCTCCCCCGGATTCTTCCCGGAGGAGCCCCGACCGGGGCTTCACACACTTCGTCAGCTCATGCGCGCACGCGCGTGACTCACGCGGCCACCACGTCCACGGCCTCGGCGGGCGCCTTGATGGTCACCCGTTCCGGTGGCACACCGGTCACCGATACGGAACCCAGCATCGGACGCACCGGCGTGGGTACGGACTCGCTCGAAGTGGCCGCAGCGGACTGGGCCAGCTCGGCGAGTGCGAGCTCGTCACTCACTTCCCGCATGAGTTCGGACATCCGTACGTCCAGCGCGTCGCAGATGGCGGAGAGCAGCTCGGAGGAAGCCTCCTTCTGCCCCCGCTCCACCTCGGAGAGATAGCCGAGTGAGACTCGGGCGGACGAGGAGACTTCGCGCAGAGTACGGCCCTGGCGTTGGCGCTGCCGACGCAGCACGTCACCCAGCAGGCGACGGAGCAGAATCATCGGTGGCTCCCTCCTCGGACCGCGTAGCCGCATCCTTCACGCCCCACCGTACCGCCTTGAGCCGCGGCCGTGCGGGGAGCGATGTCGTGTTCACTCAGGGCTGCAAACATCAAAACCCCCCGTTCTGTTCCGTATCCTGTGCCCGCTCATTCCCGGTCTGTTCGCTCGCAAGGTGCTGCAGGAGGAGAGCGAGTACGCTCCGTACACTCTCCATACGAATTTCCGCCCGCTCGCCGTTCAACCGCAACGCGGCCACTTTCCCGCCACCGGTAGCCGTGAAGTCCCCTGCGAACGGGCCGTCGACGGCGAGGAAAACCGTGCCGACGGGCTGCCCGTCCTGGGGTTCCGGACCGGCGACACCGGTCGTCGCGAGGCCCCAGTCGGCGCCCAGCGCCTTGCGCACTCCGGCCGCCATCTGCGCCGCGACCTGCGGATCCACCGCTCCCCGCTGCGCCAGCAGGGTGGCGTCGACACCGAGCAGTTCATGCTTCAAGTCGGTGGCATAGGCGGTCACCGATCCCCGGAAGGCCTTGGACGCTCCTGGTGCCGCTGTGATTTCCGCCGCAACCAGCCCACCGGTCAGGGATTCGGCGACGGCCAGCGTCTCACCTCTTACGGTGAGTAGTCGCACCAGCTCGGCGGCCGGGGAATTCATGCGTCCGCCTCCTCCGACGCGGCCTTGCGCTCGGCGATTCCCTGCCTGCGCAGCACAATGGCTTGTCTCACATAGTCGAGCCCGGTCACCACGGTCAGCACCACCGCCGCCGCCATCACCCACCACCGCAGGGTGGCGAGCCATCCCGTGAGCGCCAGGACATACATCCCGACCGCCACGCCCTGCGTGAGGGTCTTCAGCTTGCCGCCGCGGCTCGCCGGAATGACGCCGTACCGGATGACGATGAAACGCAGCAGGGTGATACCGAGTTCCCGGCCGAGGATGACGATCGTCACCCACCAGGGCAGATCACCGAGGGCGGACAGACAGATCAGCGCCGCGCCCATGATCGCCTTGTCGGCGATGGGATCGGCGATCTTCCCGAAGTCGGTGACGAGGTTGTACGTGCGTGCCAGATGACCGTCGAACAGGTCGGTGATCATCGCGATGGCGAAGGCCGCCCAGGCGAGCGAGCGCCACGCCGGGTCGTAGCCGCCGTCGGCCAGCATCAGCGCGACGAAGCCGGGGACGAGGACCAGCCGGAGCATGGTCAGGAGGTTGGCGATGTTCCAGACGCTGGCCTGATCGACGGCCGCGGCCGCCAGCTTTCCGCCCCGCGCCGACTTGGCACCGCCCGGTGCACCGGAGTCACCCCCGGAGACGGACGCGGCAGAGGTCACCGGTCCTTTCGCCTTGGCGGAACCGCCCGCGGCGGACGCCGGGACTCCGGTCATCCGGTCGCCTCCTCTCCGTATCCGAGCGAGCCCTGCAATGGCTCGGCCACCAGGTCGACACCTTCGGTACCGACCACCTTCGCCTCGACCATACGACCGACGCCGAGACCTTCGCTGCTCGTGAGCAGCACCTGGCCGTCCGTCTCCGGTGCCTGGTGCAACCCGCGGCCGTACGCGCCCTCCTCGCCGTCGACCGATTCGACGAGCACGTGCACGGTCTCGCCGACGCGCTCCTCCGCGCGCTGCGAGACGAGTTCCTCGGCCAGCCGGGACACGTGCGCCAGTCGCCCGGCGACGACGTCCTCGTCCAGCTTGTGGTCGTACGTCGCCGCCTCGGTTCCCTCCTCGTCGGAGTAGCCGAAGACGCCGATCGCGTCCAGCCGCGCGCCGTTCAGGAATCGCTCCAGCTCGGCCAGGTCGGCCTCGGTCTCGCCGGGGAAGCCCACGATGAAGTTGGAGCGCACGCCGGCCTGCGGAGCCTTGCTCCGGATGGTGCCGAGCAGTTCCAGGAAGCGGTCGGTGTCGCCGAAGCGGCGCATCGCGCGCAGCACATCCGGGGCGGAGTGCTGGAAGGACAGGTCGAAGTAGGGCGCGACCTTCGGAGTCGACGTAAGGACGTCGATGAGCCCGGGGCGCATCTCGGCCGGCTGGAGGTAGCTGACGCGCACCCGCTCGATGCCGTCGACCTCGGCCAGCTCCGGCAGCAGGGACTCCAGCAGCCGGATGTCGCCCAGGTCCTTGCCGTACGACGTGTTGTTCTCGGAGACCAGCATGATCTCCTTGACGCCCTGCTCGGCCAGCCACCGCGTCTCGTTCAGCACGTCACTGGGCCGGCGCGAGATGAAGGAGCCGCGGAAGGACGGGATGGCACAGAAGGAGCAGCGCCGGTCGCAGCCGGAGGCGAGCTTCACCGAGGCCACCGGGGAGCCGTCCAGCCGACGGCGCAGGGGCGCACGCGGACCGGAGACCGGAGCCACGCCCTCCGGCAGGTCGGCCGGAGCGCCGTGGCCGGGGAGGGCCACGTCGGACACCGACTGGCGCTCAGCCGGGCTGATCGGCAGCAGCTTGCGCCGGTCACGCGGGGTGTGGGCGGCGTGGATGCCGCCGCTCAGGATGGTCTGGAGCCGGTCGGAGATGTCCGTGTAGTCGTCGAAGCCGAGTACGCCGTCGGCCTCCGGCAGCGCCTCCGCCAGCTCCTTGCCGTACCGCTCGGCCATGCAGCCCACCGCCACGACGGCCTGGGTTCTGCCATGCCCCTTGAGGTCGTTCGCCTCAAGGAGCGCGTCGACCGAATCCTTCTTGGCGGCCTCGACGAAGCCACACGTGTTGACGACGGCGACATCCGCGTCCTCGGCGGCCGCGACGAGTTCCCAGCCGTCCGCCTCCAAGCGGCCTGCGAGCTCCTCCGAGTCCACCTCGTTACGGGCGCAGCCAAGGGTGACGAGTGCGACGGTACGGCGTTCAGGCATGGGCTCAAGACTACTTCGTCCCACTGACACCCCACGTCGACGGGGTTGGCCGATCTTGGCCAACCCCGTGCCCGCATGCCCTTCAAAGGCAGACTGCCGACAAAATGCGGACTGTCGAAAATGCGCCACCCCGAGACGGACTCGGACCGCTCATCCGGCCTGCGGATCGCCCTTCGTGTACGTCAGCCGCTCGACCGCCCCCGGCTGCCAGTCCTCGTCGATCTTCTTGCCGTTGACGTAGAGCTGGATCGCGCCGGCGTCGCCGAGGACGAGGTTGATCTTCTCGCTGTCCTGGAAGGTCTTGGACTCACCCTGCCTGAGGAGACCGTCGAAGAGGAGCCGGCCGTTGTGGTCCTTGGCCGAGATCCAACTGCGGCCGTCGACGGCGCTGACCCGGACGGTCACCTTGTCCTGGGGCGCTGCCGCGATGGCGCTGTCCGTCGGGTCGGGCTCGGGGTCGTTGGGCTTGGCCGGCGTGGGCGAGGCGGTGTTGCTGGTCGCGGGCGTGGAACCTTCGGCGACCTGGGTCTTGGCGTCGCCCTCGGCATCGCCGCCCCTGAACGCGGTGAACCCGACGAAGCCGACCACGGCGACGATCGCGGCGACCATGGCCGCGGTCCAGTTGGGCCCGCGTCGCTCGGGGCGGATGCGTTCCGCCTCGAAGAGCGGGGCCGGCGCGGTCGGCTCCGGCCGCCCGCCGTGCGCGGCGTCGTACTGGGCGAGCAGCGGAGCCGGGTCGATACCGACGGCCCTGGCCAGGGTCCGGATGTGACCACGGGCGTAGACGTCTCCGCCGCAGGGCGCGAAGTCGTCCGCCTCGATGGCGTGCACGATGGGCAGGCGGACCCGGGTGGCGTTGGTGACATCGTCGACGGTCAGCCCGGCCGTGATGCGTGCCTGCTGAAGGGCACGACCGATCGAAGGGCGGGCTTCCTCACGGTCGTCTTCGAACGGACGCTCGTCTTCAGGGGAGTTGCCGATGGACACGGGGGCGCCTTTCGAGCGTGTAGCCACCTGTGCTGGAGGTTCAGTCTAGGGGGGGTGCGAAAGGGTGGGGCAACCGGGCGGTGGGACTTTGTACGCCATCGGAATGGCCGGACATCCCGATGGTGGGGCGCAAGCTTTTCGCTTCCCTCAACTTGACGTACGCCAAAGGGAAACGGTTGCTCAATGATCCCTTACGCGTGGGTCACGGTTGAGCATCGGCCCGCCGCGCATCCGCACGCAAGATGACCACTGCGACCTGGTTCCTACCCGTCAGACTCCCCACGGATCACGGCCAGCACGCCATCCAGGTCCTCAGGTTTCACAAGAACGTCACGTGCCTTGGAGCCTTCGCTGGGGCCGACGATGCCGCGGGACTCCATGAGGTCCATCAGCCGCCCGGCCTTGGCGAAACCGACCCGCAGTTTGCGCTGGAGCATCGAGGTGGACCCGAACTGCGTCGACACGACCAGCTCGGCCGCCTGGCACAGCAGATCGAGGTCGTCGCCGATCTCCTCGTCGATCTCCTTCTTCTGCTTGGTGCCCACGGTGACGTCGTCCCGGAAGACGGGCGCCATCTGGTCCTTGCAGTGCTGGACGACGGCCGCGACCTCGTCCTCGGTCACGAAGGCGCCCTGCATACGGGTCGGCTTGTTCGCCCCCATCGGCAGGAACAGCCCGTCACCTTTGCCGATCAGCTTCTCGGCACCGGGCTGGTCGAGGATGACCCGCGAGTCCGCCAGCGACGAGGTCGCGAAGGCCAGCCGCGACGGCACATTGGCCTTGATCAGACCGGTCACGACATCCACCGACGGCCGCTGCGTCGCCAGCACCAGGTGGATGCCGGCCGCGCGCGCGAGCTGCGTGATCCGCACGATCGCGTCCTCGACGTCCCGCGGCGCGACCATCATCAGGTCGGCGAGCTCATCGACGATCACCAGCAGATACGGGTACGGCTGCAGCTCCCGCTCACTGCCCTCGGGCGACTTCACCTTGCCGTCGCGCACGGCCGCGTTGAAGTCGTCGATGTGCCGATAGCCGTACGCCGCCAGATCGTCGTACCGGAGGTCCATTTCCCGTACGACCCACTGGAGCGCCTCGGCGGCCCGCTTCGGGTTGGTGATGATCGGCGTGATCAGATGCGGAATGCCCTCGTAGGCGGTCAGCTCGACGCGCTTGGGGTCGACGAGGACCATGCGTACGTCCTCGGGAGTCGCGCGGACCATGATGGACGTAATCAGGCAGTTAATGCACGACGATTTACCGGAACCGGTGGCTCCGGCGACGAGCATGTGCGGCATCTTCGCCAGGTTGTGCATGACGTAGCCGCCCTCGACGTCCTTGCCGAAGGCCACCAGCATCGGATGGTCGTCCTCGGCGGCCGCCGCGAGCCGCAGGACGTCCCCGAGGTTGACCATCTCGCGGTCGGTGTTCGGGATCTCGATGCCGACCGCCGACTTGCCGGGGATCGGGCTGATGATCCGCACGTCCGGGCTGGCGACGGCGTACGCGATGTTCTTCGTCAGCGCGGTGATCCGCTCGACCTTCACGGCGGGGCCGAGTTCGACCTCGTACCGCGTGACCGTCGGCCCGCGCGTGAAGCCGGTGACGGCCGCGTCGACCTTGAACTCGGAGAAGACATTCGTGAGCGAGGCGACGATGGCGTCGTTCGCCGCGCTGCGCGCCTTGCCGGGGCCTCCCCGCGTGAGCAGGTCGAGCGACGGCAGGGAGTAGGTGATGTCTCCGGAGAGCTGGAGCTGCTCGGCGCGCGGCGGCAGGTCGCGGATCTCGCCTGGGGCGGCCTTCGTGAGATCGGGTACGCCCGTCTTGAGCTTCTCCTGCTTCGGCCGCGCGGCCGGGACCGGCGCCGGCGTCGGGGTGGCCTCCTCGCGGTCGCCGACGCTCACGCCCTGGGTGAGGTCGGCGACGATCGGCGAGGGCGGCATGCCGTGCATGACGGCACCGTCCAGCGCGGCAGCGGCAGCGGCCGCGACGTCCACGGCGTCCATCTGCCGGTCCATCGCGGGCTGGGGCACCGCGGAGCGCCGCGGGCGACCGCGACGCTGCGAGAGGGCCTCCTGCTCCGCGCTGTCGGGGTCGTACGCCTCGGGCTTGGGTCCACGCCTGCGCGGACGCGCGGGCAGCGCTTCCCGCCACTGGTCGTCGTAGCGCTCGTCGTCGGTGTACTCGTCCTCGTCCTCGTCATCGGCCGGGTCGTGGAGGAGCCCGAGCTTCCTGCCGAGCAGCCGCAGCCGCTGCGGAATCGCGTTGACCGGGGTCGCAGTGACGACCAGCAGCCCGAAGATCGTGAGCAGCACGAGCATCGGCACGGCGAGCATCTCGCCCATGGCATACGTCAGTGGGGTCGCCGCGCCCCAGCCGATGAGACCGCCGGCGGCCCTTATGGCCTGCATGCCGTCGCTGCGCGCGGGCGAACCGCAGGCGATGTGGACCTGGCCGAGCACACCGATGAGGAGCGCCGACAGGCCGATCACGATGCGGCCGTTGGCCTCGGGCTGCTCGGGGTGCCGGATGAAGCGCACGGCGATCAGGGCGAGCAGCAGCGGCACCAGCAGGTCGAGGCGGCCGAAGGCGCCGGTGACCAGAACTTCGACCAGATCACCGACCGGACCGCGCAGGTTGGACCAGGTGCCCGCGGCCACGATCAGCGCGAGTCCGAGCAGGAGCAGGGCGATGCCGTCCTTGCGGTGCGCCGGGTCGAGGTTCTTCGCGCCTTGCCCTATGCCCCGGAAGACCGCACCCACGGCGTGCGCGGCGCCGAGCCAGATCGCTCGCACGAGCCAGACGATGCCCCCGGTGGGGTTCGGCGCCGGCTTGGGCGGGGGCTTCTTGGCCGCGGCCTTCTTGGCGGGCGCCTTCTTCGCCGGGGCCTTTTTGGCGGCGGCCTTCTTCGCCGGAGCCTTCGCCGAAGCGGCAGCCTTCTTCGCGGGCTGCTTCTTGGCTGCGGAGGGACGTGAGGCCATAGGTGTGAGATTACCGGTGGAGACGACAGGGGACACGTGTGCCCAGTGCTTCACCCGTTCGTGTCGCGCTTGCCGGGGCGGGAAACTGACGCGCGCTCAAACGCCATGTGCACGCAGGCACAACGGCGTCTGCGGCGGGCGTCAGTTCTGCGAGGGCACCGACGGGGCTCCGCTGCCCGTGCCCGGTTCCAGGGCGTCCAGCGCCCGGCGCAGGCCGGTGAGTTTGCGCTCAAGATGGGCGGCCGTGGCCACCGCCGCCGCGTCCGCGGACTCGTCGTCGAGTTGCTTGGACAGCGCCTCGGCCTGCTCCTCCACGGCCGCGAGCCGCGCCGACAGCTCGGCGAGCAGCCCGGCAGGCTCCTTCGCCTCGCCGACCGCGGTCTTGCCCCCGCCGCCCTCCAACTGGAGCCGCAGCAGGGCCGCCTGCTCCCGGAGTTGGCAGTTCTTCATGTAGAGCTCGACGAACACAGAGACCTTCGCGCGCAGCACCCACGGGTCGAAGGGCTTGGAGATGTAGTCGACCGCGCCCGCCGCATAGCCGCGGAAGGTGTGATGCGGGCCGTGGTTGATGGCGGTGAGGAAGATGATCGGGATGTCCCGGGTCCGTTCTCGCCGCTTGATGTGCGCGGCGGTTTCGAAACCGTCCATGCCCGGCATCTGGACATCCAGCAGAATGACCGCGAAGTCGTCCGTGAGCAGTGCTTTGAGCGCTTCCTCCCCGGACGATGCCCGCACCAGCGTCTGATCGAGCGCGGAGAGGATGGCCTCCAGCGCCAGCAGATTCTCCGGCCGGTCATCGACCAGGAGGATCTTGGCCTTCTGCACCATGGCCCGCCCTCCTCGCCCCGGCTTGGGGCCTCCCCTGTCCTCAGGACTTGGGGTGGCGCCGGTGCGCGCCGCCCCAGGGGACGACTCCCTTGCGCCGTCCGTCCTTGTGCCGGTCATGGTAGCCGCACCCTGCCTGTCGCCACACCCTGTCACCGCGATGTCACTGTGCACGTAGCAGAAACGCAGCAGGAGACCAGAAGGTTCCCCGTATCCCGTACTTCTACACGGCTTCGGCCACACTGAGTCAGCAACTCCGGGTGAACACCGAAGGTCCCCACTACTTCCCCGCCGCTTCGCCTCGCGGCCCGACGGTTCCCGTCACTCCTCCGTCATCCACTGTTGCATCACCGCCAGCAGATGGTCGGGGTCGACCGGCTTCGTCACATAGTCGGAGGCGCCCGACTCGATCGCCTTCTCCCGGTCGCCCTTCATCGCCTTCGCGGTGAGCGCGATGATCGGCAGCCCGGCGAACTGCGGCATCCTGCGGATCGCCGTCGTCGTCGCATACCCATCCATCTCGGGCATCATGATGTCCATCAGGACGACCGCCACATCGTCGTGCTGCTCCAGGACCTCGATGCCCTCACGGCCGTTCTCCGCGTACAGCACGGACAGGCCGTGCTGTTCCAGGACGCTGGTCAGCGCGAAGACATTGCGGATGTCGTCGTCGACGATCAGCACCTTCTGCCCGCCGAACCGGATGCCCCGGTGCGACCGTGTCGCCGCGTCCTGGTCCGCGGCGGGCCAGCGCTCCTGCGCCGCCTGCCCCAGTTGCTCGGGCGCGACGGGCGTGGCCCTGCGCCGGCGCCGGAAGAGCGCGGCGGCGCCGTTCTGCGTCTCGCGGTACGACTTCACCTCGGCCGGCGTCTCGATCTCCACCTCGGACAGCTCCGACAGGTCGGCCGCGGCCAGGGACGCGGACACCACCAGATCGCCGGCCTCCAGCGCCGGCAGCCCCTGCTGGTAGCCCTGCGGCGGCAGTTCGCTCGGGTGCAGCGGCAGATACAGCGTGAACGTCGAGCCGCGTCCCGGCTCGCTCTGCGCGTGGATCTCCCCGCCGAGCAGTTGGGCGATCTCCCGCGAGATCGACAGCCCCAGGCCGGTCCCGCCGTACTTCCGGCTGGTCGTGCCGTCCGCCTGCTTGAACGCCTCGAAGATCACCCGCATCTTGCTGGCCGCGATGCCGATGCCCGTGTCGGTCACCGAGAACGCGATCAGATCCGCGTCCGCGTCACGCAGCGAGCCGGTCTCCAGGAGCTGGTCGCGAATCGCCAGCGGGACGTCCGCGCCGGCCGGCCGGATCACCAGCTCGACCGACCCGGAGTCGGTGAACTTCACCGCGTTGGACAGCAGATTGCGCAGCACCTGAAGCAGCCGCTGCTCGTCGGTGTGCAGCGTGGCGGGCAGTTCCGGAGACACCCGTACGGACAGGTCGAGGCCCTTCTCCGCGGTCAGCGGGCGGAACGTGGCCTCCACGTAGTCGACGAGCTGGACGAGCGCGATACGCGTCGGCGAGACGTCCATCTTGCCCGCCTCGACCTTCGACAGATCGAGGATGTCGTTGATCAGCTGGAGCAGATCGGAGCCGGCGCCATGGATCGTCTCGGCGAACTCCACCTGCTTGGGGGTGAGGTTGGAGTCCGCGTTGTCGGCGAGCAACTTGGCCAGAATCAGCAGCGAGTTGAGCGGCGTACGCAACTCGTGCGACATGTTCGCCAGGAACTCGCTCTTGTAGCGCATGGAGACGGCGAGTTGCTCGGCACGCTCCTCCAGGACCTGCCGCGCCTCCTCGATCTCGGTGTTCTTGACCTCGATGTCGCGGTTCTGCTGGGCCAGCAGCTCGGCCTTCTCCTCCAGTTCGGCGTTGGAATCCTGGAGGGCCTTCTGCCGGTTCTCCAACTCCGCCGACCGCTCACGGAGTTGCTCGGTCAGCTCCTGCGACTGCCTCAGCAGCACCTCGGTCTTGGTATTGACGGAGATGGTGTTGACGCTGGTCGCGATCATCTCGGCGATCTGGTTGAGGAAGTCCTTCTGGATCTGCGTGAAGGGAGTGAAGGAGGCCAGCTCGATGACGCCGAGCACCTTGCCCTCGAACAGCACCGGTAGGACGATCACCTGCGCGGGCGGTGCCTCGCCGAGCCCCGAGGAGATCTTCAGATAGCCGCTCGGCGCGTTCTCCACGAGGATCGTGCGCTTCTCCTGGGCGGCCGTCCCGATCAGCGCCTCACCGGGCCGGAACGACGTAGGCATGGAGCCCATCGAGTAGCCGTACGAGCCGAGCATGCGCAGCTCGTACGCATCCTCCTGGTCCCCGCTGATGTCCTTGCCGTCGAGCAGCGGCATGGCGAGGAAGAACGCGCCGTGCTGCGCGGAGACCACCGGCGTCAGCTCGCTCATGATCAGCGAGGCCACGTCGTCGAGGTCGCGGCGGCCCTGCATGAGCGCGGAAATCCGGGCGAGATTGCCCTTGAGCCAGTCCTGCTCCTTGTTGGCGATCGTGGTGTCGCGCAGGTTGGCGATCATCTTGTTGATGTAGTCCTGGAGTTCCTGGATCTCGCCGGAAGCGTCGACGTCGATCTTCAGGTTGAGGTCGCCACGGGTCACCGCGGTCGCCACGCGCGCGATGGCACGCACCTGCCGAGTGAGGTTTCCTGCCATTTCGTTCACGGACTCGGTGAGGTCGCGCCAGGTGCCGTCGACGTCACGCACGCGTGCCTGACCGCCGAGCTGGCCTTCCGTGCCCACCTCGCGGGCGACTCGGGTGACCTCCTCGGCGAAGGAGGAGAGCTGGTCGACCATCGTGTTGATCGTCGTCTTGAGCTCCAGGATCTCACCGCGGGCGTCGATGTCGATCTTCTTGGACAGGTCACCCTTGGCGATGGCGGTCGTGACCAGGGCGATGTTCCGCACCTGACCGGTCAGGTTGGACGCCATCTGGTTCACGGACTCGGTGAGGTCCTTCCACGTGCCGGCCACGCCCGGTACGTGCGCCTGCCCGCCGAGGATGCCGTCCGTGCCCACCTCGCGGGCCACCTTGGTGACCTGGTCGGCGAACGAACTCAGCGTCTTCACCATGGTGTTGAAGGTGTCCGCGAGCTGCGCGACCTCACCCCGCGCCTCGATCGTCACCGTCCGGGTCAGATCGCCGTTGGCGACGGCCGCCGCGACCTGGGAGATGTTCCGCACCTGCATGGTCAGGTTCTTGGCCATCAGGTTGACGTTGCCGCTGAGGTCCTTCCAGATGCCGGTGACGCCCGGCACATGCGCCTGGCCGCCGAGGATGCCCTCGGTGCCCACCTCGCGGGCCACGCGGGTCACCTGTTCGGCGAAGGACGACAACTGGTCGACCATCGTGTTCACGGTGGTGACGAGTTCGAGGATCTCGCCCTTCGCGTCGACGGTGATCTTCTTCGACAGGTCGCCCTTGGCGACAGCCGTCGTGACCTCGGCGATCTGACGCACCTGGATGGTCAGGTTGTTCGCCATGAAGTTCACGGACTGGGTGAGGTCCTTCCAGGTGCCGGAGACGCCCTGCACCTCGGCCTGACCGCCCAGCTGGCCCTCCGTACCCACCTCACGGGCGACCCGGGTGACCTCCTCCGCGAACGACGACAGCTGGTCGACCATCGTGTTCAGGGTGTTCTTCAGCTCCAGGATCTCGCCGCGCGCGTCCACGGTGATCTTCTGGGACAGGTCACCCCGCGCCACCGCCGTCGCGACCTGCGCGATGTTGCGCACCTGGGCGGTGAGGTTTCCTGCCATTCCGTTCACGGAGTCGGTCAGGTCACGCCAGACGCCGGCGACGCCGGGCACCTGCGCCTGCCCGCCGAGGCGGCCCTCCGTACCCACCTCGCGGGCGACCCGGGTCACCTGGTCGGCGAAGGCGGACAGCTGGTCGACCATCGTGTTGATGGTGTTCTTCAGCTCCAGGATCTCGCCGCGCGCGTCGACGTCGATCTTCTGGGACAGGTCACCCCGCGCCACCGCCGTCGTCACCTGGGCGATCTGCCGCACCTGCGAGGTGAGGTTGCCGCCCATGAAGTTGACGGAGTCGGTGAGCTCCTTCCACGTACCGGACACGCCCGGTACGACGGCCTGTCCGCCCAGCCGACCCTCCGTGCCCACGTCCCGCGCCATCCGGGTCACCTGATCCGCGAAGGCCGACAGCTGGTCCACCATCGTGTTCACGGTGTTCTTCAGCTGGAGCATCTCGCCGGAGACGTCCACGGTGACCTTCTGCGACAGGTCACCGTTGGCCACCGCTGTGGTGACCTGGGCGATGTTCCTCACCTGTCCGGTGAGATTCCGGAACGCGGTGTTGACAGAGTCCGTCAGGTCCTTCCACGTCCCCGCCGCCCCCGGCACCTGCGCCTGCCCGCCCAGCTCACCCTCGACACCGACCTCCCGCGCCACACGCGTGACCTCGGAACCGAAGGACGACAGCTGGTCCACCATCGTGTTGACGGTGTTCTTCAGCTCCAGCATCTCGCCCGCCACGTCGACGGTGACCTTCTGCGACAGGTCGCCGCTGGCCACGGCGGTCGTCACGGCGGCGATGTCCCGCACCTGGGTGGTCAGGTTCCGGAAGACCGTGTTGACGGAGTCCGTCAGGTCCTTCCACGTCCCCGCGGCGCCCGGCACATTCGCCTGGCCGCCCAGCCGCCCCTCGGCACCGACCTCGTTGGCCACACGGGTGACCTCGTCGGCGAAAATCCGCAGCGTCTCGGTCATCTGGTTGATCGTGTCGGCGAGTTGCGCGACCTCGCCGCGCGCCGACACCGTCACCTTCCGCGACAGATCGCCGTTGGCCACCGCCGTCGTGACCTGCGCGATGCCGCGCACCTGGGCCGTCAGGTTGCCGGCCATGAGGTTCACCGAATCGGTGAGGTCCTTCCACACGCCGGCCACACCCGGCACCTGCGCCTGCCCGCCCAGCTCGCCCTCGGTGCCCACCTCGCGCGCGACTCGCGTCACCTCGGAGGAGAAGGACGACAGCTGGTCCACCATCGTGTTGACGGTGTTCTTGAGTTCCAGCATCTCGCCGGCCACATGAACCGTGACCTTCCGGGACAAGTCGCCCTTCGCCACCGCGGTCGTCACCAGCGCGATGTCCCGCACCTGGGCCGTCAGCCGGTACGCCATCGTGTTGACGGAATCCGTGAGGTCCTTCCACGAACCCGACATACCGCGCACCTGGGCCTGCCCGCCCAGCTTGCCCTCGGTCCCGACCTCACTGGCCACACGCGTGACCTCGTCGGTGAACGTCGACAGCTGGTCGACCAGATTGTTGACCGTCCGCCCGACCTTCAGGAACTCCCCTCGCAAGGGCTGCCCCGCGGTGCCGTCCGGCGCCTGCGTCCGCAGCTCCATACGCGGCGACAGATCGCCCTCCGCCACCGCGGAGAGCACCCGGCCGACCTCGGAGACCGGTCGTACGAGATCGTCGACCAGGGCGTTCGAGGCGTCGATGGCCGCCGCCCAGGAGCCCTCACAGGCGCCCGATTCCAGCCGTTCTGTGAGCTTTCCCTCACGCCCCACCATGCGTCGCACGCGCGACAGCTCACCCGTCAAATGCAGATTGCGGTCGGCCACCTCGTTGAAGACCGCGGCGATCTCCGACATCACGCCGTCCCCGGACACCGTGAGTCGCTTGCGGAAGTTCCCGTCCCGCATCGACACGAGAGCCGCCAGCAGTCTGTCCAGGGCGGCTGTGTCCAGCGTGGTGGTCCCACCACGCGGTTTGCGCTGTTTGCTCAGGGACTGTCCGCCTTTCGCGCGCGTATGAGTGCCCCGCGTCGCTGCGCCAGACTCCACTTGTCCCTCCCGCAGGGGTCGACCGTTACTGCTGTGCTCGCGTGCTACTGCTCGGCGTACCAGTTACTACTGCGTATTCCTGCCGGATATACCAGGCCACACCTGGGGCTGCTGCCCGCCGTGAGCGGATCTCACTCTGCCTGCCCGGACCTTCACAAGAAGCTTGCCCAGTGTTTCACCCTCGCTGAACCCGGCCATAACAGTTCGGCAGCTTCCCACACCGTCCGCACACCCTCCGGACGGAAACACTGCAGACCGGCATCCGCATGGACGGGGAAGGTAAGTAACCTTGCATGCGGCTGTCCAGCCGCGCCGGTCCGTCCGGCCTGGGCGGTGGCACGAGTACGAGCGGGCATCGGAGGGGCGGCCGCACCATGACCACCGGACTGATCCCGGGGGGACATCCCCCGGACCCCCGGCCGACCGACGGCCTGCCGTCGCAAACGCGACGGGAGCCGGTCGGCCACGGAGCCCTGCACGTCGACAACCGGTCGAGGAGTTCTGTGATCACCGCGCGCGCGGCCGCCAGCTTCGAGCCCGTCGGGCGATCGGTCGCGGTCGCCCGCTCCTTCGTCCGCGACACACTCCAAGGCTGGGGCTTCGCCGACATCGTCGACGACGCCGTGGTCCTCACCAGCGAACTGGTGACCAACGCCGTCGTCCACGCGGGCACCTCCGCGGACGTCCTGTGCCTGCGCAGTGACGACGGCGTCCGGATCGAAGTCGCCGACCGTTATCCGGAGCGCGAGATCCCGCTCCAGGGCTCGGCCGTCAACATGGGCAGCCCGGACCGCGAGGGCGGGCGCGGCCTCCAGCTGTGCGCGGCGCTGGCCGGCCGCTGGGGCGTCGAGTACACACCCACGCACAAGCAGGTCTGGTTCCAACTAGACCTCCCTGAGCGCGCGGTGGGCACCCGCGCGGCAGGCCCCTCGCTCCCCGCCGACCTCCTGCCGCTCGCCGACGGCCGCGTCCGCGTCGCCGTCGTCCAGATCGACCGCAGCGGCTCCATCACCGCCTGGAACGAGGACGCCGAGGAACTCTTCGGCTACGCCTCCGAACAGGTCACCGGCAAGCCCCTGACCGACCTCGCGGCCTGGCCGCACACCCCAGGCACCAGCACCGGCATCGCGGAGGCGCTCCAACTCTCGCGCTGGGAAGGCAGTTACGGCATCCGCGGTGCCAACGGACGGGTGACCCCGGTGTACGCCTCCCACCTCAGGGTCCGCGACACGAGCGGCGAGCCGTCCACGGTCTGCCTGCTCGTACGGAACCACGAACGCGCCGTCCTGCAGACACCGTCGCGCCTGCCCGCTTCCGACTCCGCCACCTCCGCCGACGGCCAGAGCACCGACCCCTTCGAGGTGTTCATCGGCTCCCCGGCCCCGGACGACCTCGACGGCCTCCTGCAGCGCACCGTGGAACGCGCCCGCGACATGCTCGACGGCGACAGCGCGTTCCTGCTCCTCGCCACCGACGACGAAACGGAGTTGGAGGTCCGCGCCTCCACTGGCCTGCCCTCCGCCCGCCAGCGCTTCGCCCGCGTCCCCGTCGAGGCGGGCCCCGGCCGCTACGGCTCGGCCCGCATGCCGGCGGTCCACGAGGACCTCACCATGGTCCCCGGCGCCGTACCCCTGCTGAGCGGCACGGGCATGCGCTCGGTCGTCACCGTCCCGCTGAAGGTCGAGGGCCGCCTCACCGGCTCCCTGGGCGTCGCCGCGGAGGCCCCCGGCAGATACTCCAACGAGGAGGCACTGCGCCTCCAATTCGCCGCGGACCGCATCGCGCTGGCCGTCGAGTCGGCCCGTCTGGGTGAACTGGAGCGCCTGCGCCGAGGCTCGCTGAGCTTCCTGGTCGAGGCCTCCGACCTGCTCGCCGGCACGCTCGACCGCGACCAGACACTCGCCCTCATGGCCCAGATGACGGTCCCGACCCTGGCCACCTGGTGCGCGGTCTACACGATCGCCGATCAGGCCTCGGAGCCGTACCTGTCGTACGTCCTGCACGAGGACGAGGAACTCATCGACGGCATCAAGTCGTTGCTCTCGAAGGTCGCCCCGCCGGATCCCGTGCCCACGCCCGGCGCCCGCGTCTGGTCGGCCCCCGCCGAGGCCGCACACCAGGCGGCGCTGCGCACGTCCATGCGCAGCCTCGGCCTGGGCGAGCCCCTCCCGCGCGTCAGCTCGGGCATCGGCCCGACCCTGGCCACGGCCTCAGCGGTCGGCGGCGAGACAGTGGTCCTGCCCCTCGTGGCCCGCAATCGAGTCATCGGCATGCTGACGCTCGGCAAGCCGACCGACGAACACTTCCGCCAGGAAATCCTGGAGCTGGCCGAGGACTTGTCCCGCCGAGCCGCCCTGGCCCTGGACAACGCCCGCCTCTACTCCGAGCGCACCGCCATCAGCCAGTCCCTCCAGCGCAGCCTCCTGCCGCCCGAACTCCCCGAGATCGACGGCGTCGAGGTCGAGGTCATCTACCGCGCAGCCGGCGAGGGCAACGAGGTGGGCGGCGACTTCTACGACCTCTTCCCCATCACCGACAGCGCCTACGGCTTCGCCATCGGCGACGTCTGCGGTACGGGCCCGAACGCGGCGGCGGTCACCGGCCTGGCCCGGCACGCCCTGCGCCTGCTCGCCCGCGAGGGCCTGAGCGGCCCGGCGGTACTGGAGCGCCTGAACTCCGCCATCCTCGACGAGGGCGCCCGCAGCCGCTTCCTGACCCTCCTGTACGGCGAGATGCGCCCGCAGGACGACGGCAGCGCGGAACTGAAGGTGGTCTGCGCCGGCCACCCGCTACCCCTCCGCCTGCGCCAGGACGGCACGGTCGAACCGGCCGCAGAACCCCAGCCGCTCCTCGGCGTCATGGAGGATCTCGAACTGTACGAGCAGACGGTCACCCTGGACCCCGGCGACGTTTTCCTGTGCGTCACGGACGGCGTCACCGAACGCCGCGAGGGCACCCGCATGCTGGGCGACGACGGCCTCACCGACGTCCTCACGACCTGCACGGGCCTCACGGCCGGCGCCGTCGCGGCTCGCATCATGCGCGCCGTGGAGCGCTTCGCATCCGACGCCCCGTCCGACGACATGGCGATCCTGGCGATGCGAGTCCCGGGACTCCACAAGGACTAGGACAACAGCAAAAAGGCCCCCCGCCGATGGGCGGGAGGCCTTTCACTGGAGCCCCCAAACGGAATCGAACCGTTGACCTTCTCCTTACCATGGAGACGCTCTGCCGACTGAGCTATAGGGGCCTGTCGCCTTCCCGGAGGCTTCCCTCACGGCGACGAAATAGATCATACCCTGAACAGACTCCTGCTCCCAACCACGCTCTTCCCTTCAGAAGGCGGGCTGAAGCAGTCCCCCCAGGGCGTTGCACGCTGACACTATTCGATGCATGTCCCGCTTCGTCAACGACGCGTCCACAGGCAGCGCCAGCGTCTCGTCCGCGGCCCGCTCGGTCTCCGGAAGAGAGACACACCGACGGAACTCCGGCAGCCGATGCACGGGCGTCTTCACCGGCACACGGCACTCAACTCCCCTGGCCCGCAAGGCCCGAGCGAAGACGTCCCGGTCGGGCCGCCCGTTCCCCGGCACCCGCACGACGTACTGCTGGTAGGTGTGCCCGACACCACCATCGGGCGTCTGCACACCCCGCAACTTCGCATCGAGATAGGAAGCGCGCTCCCTGCGCTGAGCAACTTCGTCATACGGCGCCTCGGACTCCCCCTGCTCCAGCACCAGCAGCCCATGCCGCTGCCCGAGCCCATACAGCCGCGCGATGTCCGCCGGCCGACCGAAGCGGTGTACGACAACCAGGGCCACCGTCCGCGGAGTTACGGCCGCCTCGACCACGGACGTGTCCAGGCAGTACGTCACCGGGTCTATATCGGCGAACACCGGCACCGCACCGGCCGTCGCCACGGCCTCGGCGACCTCCACGTTCCCGAACGCCGGGACGACGACCTCGTCACCGACTCCGACACCGGCAGCCCGGAGCATTGCAGCAGTACCCATGCTACGGATGCTGGGTGCGCAACGTGAACTTCAAGTGACTCAGAACAAAAAAGGGTTGGACCCGGAACTGAAGTTCCGGGTCCAACCCTTTCAAATTTTGTTCGGCGGTGTCCTACTCTCCCACAGGGTCCCCCCTGCAGTACCATCGGCG
>NZ_WJBG01000190.1 GCF_009709555.1 Streptomyces blattellae
TGCTCGCCGAGCAGATCGTCAAGATCGTCGAGGACTTCCCTGCGTACCTCGACTCCGTCATCAACTGGGTCAACGCCCGCTTCAACACCGATCTGGAGCGGGTGGAGGTCCAGGAGGACCTGCTCAACTCCGACTGGCTGCGCGACTACGTCCAGAACGGCGCCACCGGCGTCCTCGACGTGTCCGCCCAGGTCCTCGGCGGGCTCTTCCAGCTGCTGACGATCACCCTGTTCGCGTTCTACTTCGCCGCGGACGGCCCCCGACTGCGCCGCGCGCTCTGCTCCGTACTGCCGGCCGCCCGGCAGGCCGAGGTACTGCGCGCATGGGAGATCGCCGTCAACAAGACCGGCGGCTACATCTACTCACGCGGCCTGATGGCGCTCGCCTCCGGCCTGGCGCACTACGTGCTTCTGCAAGGGCTGGGTGTTCCCTACGCGCCCGTGCTCGCCGTCTGGGTGGGCCTGGTCTCGCAGTTCATCCCCACCGTCGGCACCTACCTCGCGGGCGCCCTGCCGATGCTGATCGCCTTCACCGTCGATCCCTTGTACGCGCTGTGGGTGCTGATCTTCGTCGTGATCTACCAGCAGTTCGAGAACTATGTGCTGCAGCCCAAGCTGACCGCCAGGACCGTCGACATCCACCCCGCGGTCGCCTTCGGCTCCGTCATCGCGGGCACCGCCCTCCTCGGCGCCGTCGGCGCGCTCATCGCCATCCCGGCGGTCGCCACACTCCAGGCGTTCCTCGGGGCCTACGTGAAGCGCTACGCCGTCACGGACGACCCCCGCGTCCACGGCCACCGCCCCAGACCCTCCCGCCCCGACCTCATCACGCGCGTCAGCCGGTTGAGGAGACAGAAGTCCAAAGACACAGAGGACTCCTCCCCACCGCACGACGCCAAGGACGAAGCACCTCCCAGCCCATCCGCTTCCGGCGGCCACGCGGTCGAGTCTCCGTAAGGTTGTGCAGGTCAGGCGGCCACTGGCGGGAGAGCGTGCGACGCGGTCCTTGACCTGTCCGCTGTGGTTTGCACTCACCCCAACGGATAGGCTTGCGATGCCACCACCATCCACCACACCCACAGTCAGGGCCGGTCAACGTTGCCAAGCACTTACGACGCGGGAAAGCTGCGCTTGATCAACTCATCGAGTGGGCCGATTCGAATGCAGCCAATGACAGCCGTAACGAGGCGACCACTCGGCTTCATCTAATCGACACCCTACTGATGGACATTCTTCACTGGCCAAAAGCAGGCATCAAGGCGGAAGTACAGGCTGGCACAGACCGGGAGGAAGAGCCCGACGCTTCTCCCATCGAAGGAAAGAAGGGGCTGAATAAAGGCCTGACTCAGGGCATGCTCGCGGCCGCTGCATCTCGACGCCCGATTGTACTTCTTGGAGATGTTGGAGTAGGTAAGACAACATTCATCCAGCGGCTCGTCCACGTGGAGGCTGAAGACCTTTTCGATAAGGCGCTCAGCCTCTATATCGATTTCGGGGCTTCCCCAACGCTTACACAGATCGATTCCCACGTGATCGAAGAGTCTATTCGCCAACTACGCGAAGATTACGATACCGATATCGAAGATGCCTCCTTTGTAGAGGCGGTACACCATGGCGCTCTAAACCGGTTCGAACGCGGCGTTGCGGGGCGCCTCAAAGAAATTGATCCTCTCGCCTACGAGAAAGAAAGGATCAACTTCCTGCGCCGCGCGGTTGAGGATCGCGCAGGCCATCCGAGAGCGAGCCTGGAGCATCTGCGTTCGAGCCGGCGCAGGCAACTTGTGATCTTCCTTGACAACATCGACCAGCGGAGCAGCGAAGACCAGGAGCAAGTCTTTCTCATCGCCAACGAAATTGCTCAGACATGGCTGGCCACAGTGTTTGTGACGCTCCGTCCTGAGACTTTTTATCGATCAAGTCGACGTGGCACGCTCTCCGGATATCAAGCGCGAGTATTCACGATCGCACCGCCGCGAGCCGACGTAATACCGCAGCGCCGAGTGGATTTCGCACTTGGGCAACTGCTTCAGCTCAGCGGCCGTTCGCAGGAGCCCTAGCAGCGAGTACCGGAATGGAGGCGATCTTCGCCGCGTTCAGGTGTTCCCACACCAGCCCGGCCGGCCGGTGAGGCGACTCACAGGAGATGACCTCGTCGGGGGTGATGATCAGGTCCATCCCGAAGTCGTGGTCGGTCGCCGGCAGGTCCTCATCCAGCACCTGGAGGGAGTGGACTGTGGACACGACCACCGTCTGTTCGCTGATCAGACCGGCTTCCATCAGGAACGCGAACTCAAGATCGGAATATCCGGCGCCCTTGCCGATGCGTACGCCGGCCCGGTTTACCGCCACACTGCCCACGACCACCATGTCGACCGGCCGGAGGTCGGCCACATCAACCCGCGGAGCCACCGTCGCCGCGATCTTGCTGGAGGCTGCCTCCTGCGGAGAGACGGGGAGCACCGCGGGATCGAGGAGATAGAAGGGGCGCGGATCGGCGAGCTTCGGTACCGCCATGAACACCGTCTTCCCCTCGGTAAGCGCGCGAGCTCGCACCGGCAGCTGCGCCTTGTCCGGCACGGCCTTGATGACACGCGCGTCGCGCCAGGACTTCAGGTCGCCGATCAGCTCCGCCGCGGCGTCGGACCCTTTGAAGTTCGGGATGCGGCCGTGCGCCGTCTCGTTCAGGACGGCCCTCTCCGCGTCAAGCAGATTCCAGACGCGCTCGCGTACTCGTTGCTTGGCTTCGTCCACATGTGTGCGCACGTCGGGCTCCTTCATGCCGTGGTCACGTCGCTTCCATCAACGCCATCAGCCGGTCCTGCGCGTCCTGCACCGCAGGTTCGCTGCGCCACGGGCGCATTTCTCGGGCGGCTCGGAAGACGATGTTCATCCCACCGCCTCCGCGCGTGCCGTGCAGTTCGCTCACAGCGTCGTTGAACGCGACGAGCGCGCCGTCGAGGTTCCCGCCCCGGAGCCGAGCCAGAGTGAGGTTACCGAGGACGATCGCGCGGGACTTGCGCCTGTCGTGCAGCTCTGCCGCGGTCTGGGCCAGGAGTTGTTCGGCCTTGCGGTAGTCGCCGAGCGAGAGGTAGCAGGAACCGGCCAGACGGCCGAAGTGCGTAGGCGAGAAGAGATCGTGGGCAGCGTCCGCACCGTGGGCGTGCCCCAAGTGCCTCTCGGCGCCCGCCAGGGCACGCTCACACTCGCAGTCTTCCCTCAGGTAGGCGTACGCCTCCGCGGCGTGCAGCATGGCGAGGCCCGTGAGCACGTGGCTGGTGAATCGGGCCGTACGGGCTGCCTGGAGCGCCAGGTCCAGACCCTCCCGGTAGTCACTGGCCCCGTAGAGGGACACGTAGCAGGTCCGTAAGAGGGCGTGCCCCTCAGCGTTCGGATCGCCCAGGTGACGCGCCACTTCGACGCTCTGCGCGTAGTACGAGCGGGCCGTCGCGTGGTCTCGCCGCTGGGAGGCGTCCCAGACGAGCTGCCCCATGAAGGTCGCCGCGTCCGCCTGGAGGATGCGCATCTCGCGCTGAACGCGCCCGGACGGAGCTTCTCCGGCGAGGAAGGAAACCTTGCTCGTGTGTTCGCCGACCCGTGCCAGCAGTGTTGCGGAGGGTACGCGGTCGTAGCACTCACCCAAGGAGTCCATGCTGCCCCGGAGTTCGGCAACCGTCGCCAGATCTACACGGGACGGGTACCGCAAGGCGTACTCCGTGCGCTCTGTGAAGGACTGCTCGTCGGCGGACGTGACCACGAGGAGTTCGCTCAACTCCTCCGCACCGACCTGGAGAGCTCCCGCCAGCCGCGGTCGGATCCACGGTTGGGGCGCCACCTTCCCGGACTCCCAGCGCGCGACGGTGGACCGCTCCACGCGTAGTGCCTCAGCGAGGCTTTCCTGCGTGTGACCCACCGCCCGGCGGCGGCGCACTAAGCCGTGCCAGCAGGCCACCCTGGCCACCCTGCTCGGCGTCTCCACGGCGAGGATCGGCAGGGCCGTCCGCGAAACCACCCCCGACCTCGACGCACTCGGCCACACCATCACCGCCGGAGCGATCAAGGTGACCTCCCACGACCAGCTCGCAGCCATCGCGGGACAGCGTCCGCCTACGCCCTGAACACCCCAGCGAAACCACAGAGTTATTGATCGCCAGCTCCCAGGCCCTTGCCGCCTGAGAGTCGGAGGTCCTGCGAGTGCTCGCCGAGGACCGTCCGTACCGCGCGGACAAGTTCGTCGGGCTCGCTGGTCTGTGGACGCCGGATGAGAGTGCTACTCCTGGCTCGGGACATTGAAGTTGATCCCGGAGAAGTCGCGTCCCTGTACGACCGGGCCCCTCTGACTGCCGCCACTGATGACGTTGGTGGTGTCCCCGTCTCCGGTGCGAAGCAGCTGCGCCTGCTGCTGCCACTGCGTCAAGTCCGCTCGGAACGAGGGGTCTTGCTCTGCGCGACGGCTCAGAGCCTCGCTGAGTGCCCGTGCTCGCTCCGCATCATGGGGAGTCTCGGACAAGGAGGCCAGTTCGGCTTCGCCGGTCACCAGCACCGGCGATCCGGCAGCTTCATCTGCCGGATTCCCGCGCACCAACCGGCGCAGGGAATCCCAGAGTTGCCGACCCATCTCACCGCCCGCCCCACTCGCCGCCGCCACGAGAACGCTCGCCGAGATCGGATCCACGCCTGTACCCCCTGTCGCTCAGCGGAGTCGAACGGATCGGAACGCCATCGTCTCAGAAGCGCCTGCTCAGCGGAGCGACCGTGGTCGGCCATATCGGGGCCGGTGTCCGGTACCGAGCCACGGGTGGGCAGCGGGACCGGACACCCGGCCTTTCAGATGCTTGAGTAGGACGAGACCAAGCCGCTGAGGGTCCCATATGCAATGCACGTGAAAATAACTGCAGCGGCCAGGCATTCCGTGAAGCGCTTGCGCATTTCGTTCTTTCGGTTGGCGGTGGACAAGTTCCGGTGCGTGGGCAGACGGAGTTCCAGCCTGGACTGACGACCTCAGCACCCCCACGCGGCAGAACCATACAGCGCACCCGGTCAGGCGTATGCATCAACGGCAGAAACGTTGAACTCAGTGCCGCCCCCGCCTCAATTGAACTGGGCGGTAGCTTCTCCTCGCAGTGCGGCGAGCAGCCTCGCGGCACGGGCCTCTTCCGCGGCGGCCCCTATCCGTTTGCTCACGGCCAGACCCTCCTCCCCATAGGCCACGGCTTGAGCCGTGCGCCCCGCATCCCGCTCAGCGAGGGCCAGGTCGTACAACACGTCGGCCTCTTCACCCGCTGCATGAATGGCACGTGCCACCTCAAGCGCGGCGACATGCTGCCGAAGGGCCTCCTCCGTGCGGCCGACCGCACGGTACGCCCTGCCTGTTCTCGTGAGCGCGATGGCTTCCGCCCGCCGGTCTCCGACGTCCCGCAGCACGGGCAGCACCATGGCGTACAAAGCGAGGGCTTCATCGGTTCTGCCGAGCGCATCCAGGACGGACGCCACATTCATTTGGAGCGTGGCCTTGTCTCTGGGATTCCCCATCCGCTCCGCCACGAGCATCGCTTTCCGGTAAGTGGCTTCAGCAGCCTTCAGATGCCCCATCTTCTTGTGGACTTCCGCCGTGTTGTTCAATGCACTGTACCTTCCCCGCTCGTCCCCTATTTCCGTGAAACCGGCAAGGGCCGAGGAGAAACACGCCAATGCTTCGCCGCTCTCCGCCAAGTGAAGGTGGATTATACCGAGTAAGTTTCTGCAGCGAGCGATTCGACGCAGATCATTGGTTTGCAAGAGAAAATCGAGAGAATCCCTCTGAAGTGATCGGGCCAGCACGTACTGACCCGTCTGCCACAGGGAAATCGAGAGCTGGTGAATGCACTCGCTCTCCAGTTCCCGGTCCCGCAGAGACCGCGCGACGTCGAGTGCCTCGCGCGCCGCCGAGATCGCCTCGTCGTAGCGGGAGCCGTGGGCGTACACCGCGCAGAGGTCGAGCAGCGCTCGCGCCGTCGCCCCGCTGTCACCTGCGGCTCTCCAGTGAGAGGCAGCACGCCGCAGCAACGGCTCGGCTGCGGCAAGGTGGCCCTCCATGTCCAGGAATCCCGCCAACACATGGACGGCGACGGCAAGTTGATGCTCCGTTCCATGGTTTACAAACCAGTCCATGGCGTCCAGAAGATTGGCCGACTCGGTGATCAGCCACTGTTCCGCCGACTGCGCGTCAACGATTTCCGGACACGACGAGAGGGCCAGGTCGCCGAGATCGGGATCCGTGCGCGAGCGGAAGGGATAGGCCAGCCGGTCCGCCCGGTCCGCAGCATGAACGTAATAGTGCGCCAGGTTTTGTGCGGCCCGTCGAACATCACCCTCGGAATCTCCGTCCCCGGCCTCGACCAGCGATCGCGCGTAGTCGCGAAGAAGATCATGCATGGTGAAACGGTGCGGAACAGGCTCGGACACCAGGTAATGGATCAGAAGTTCCTCAAGTACACGTTCGACCGTTCCCTCGGAGAATCCTGTGAGCGCAGCGATCGCGCCAGGCCCGAACTCCACTCCCCGGTGCAAGCCTATGCGGCGGAAGACCAACTGCTGCTCGGCATTCAGCGCGTGGTACGAGACCGCGAAGACACGGGTCAACGCCCTTTCCAGGTCGTGCAGTTGGGCAAGGCGGCCGCCACTGCCGCGCAGTTGGCGCAAGAGGTCGGACGAAGTCCACGACGTACGGGCGAGCAACCGGCTCGCGGCGATCTCGATGGCCAGCGGGAGGTGCCCGCACATCCGGACGATCTCCGCCACGTCCGACGAATCTGTCTCACGCCCCCTCCCCAGCCGCTGCGAGAAGAGCGCGGTCGCGTCCTTCGGCGGCAGCACATCGAGGGAGACCGGCCGGACCCCGGGCAGTCCGGGCAGCCGCCGGCGGCTGGTCACGACGACTGCGGTCGGGGAGGCGCCCGGGAGCAGCGGACCGATCTGCGCGGAGGACGTCGCGTCGTCCAGGATCACCAGCATGCGACGGTCACGCGCTGCCGAGCGCCACAGTGCGACCAACTCGTCGAGTTCGTACGGCAGTTGCTTGGTGGCCATGCCGAGCAGCCGCAGCAGTTCGGTGAGTGCCCGGGCCGGGGTTGGTGGAGTCCGGTCGGTGGAGCACCCGCCCAGAGGAAGGAAGAGGATCCCGTCCGGGAAGCGGTCGCGCAGCCGATGCGCCAGATGGACGGCCAGCGCAGTCTTCCCGACACCCCCCATTCCGTGGATCGCCTCGACGGTGACGACGTCCGAGGCTCCCTGCCCCTCACAGAGCGCCGCGGTGAGTCGCCGCAGTTCCTCGCGCCGTCCGGCCCACGGAACATCCCGCGGTAGATTGTCCGGAACCTGACGCGTCGGCCTTACCGGCGCCTTCTTCTCGGCTGCGGCGCGGGGGAGCAGGTCCGCCGCTGGGGTCCCCGCCAGGATTCCCTGGTGCACCCGGTGCAGCCCGCGGCCGGCGTCGAGACCGATGTCACGGACGACGCGCTGCCGCGTCCGCTGGAGCAGTCTGGTCGCCTCGGCCGTCCGGTTGCTGCCGTAGAGGGCCACGGCCAGTCGTTCGGCCAGGGCCTCGTCGACAGGGTGGGTCTCGGCCAAGGGCAGGAGCACGGGGACGGCGTCGGTGAACCTGCCTCCGTCGAGGAGGATCTCGGCTCTGGTCATCGCGGCCACGAGACCGGTCTCGCCGACGGCGGCGCGCAGATGCTCCGCCCAGGATCCGGTGATCCCGGCCAGCGGTTCACCGTGCCAGAGACGGGCCGCCTGATCCAGCAGGCGCAGGGCGGCTTCCTCGTCCCCGCTGTCCCTGAGGGAACGGGCTCGCTCGACGCAGCTCGTGTAACAGCGCAGGTCAACCCGGTCCGGGTCGACTTCCAGGGAGTACGAGTTGGTGCGGCTGACGACCGCGGGTGCCTCGCCCCCGGCGATCCGCAGGGAACTTCGGATCCGCGAGATGTGGGTGTGGAGCGCTTCCCTGGCCTTGCCGGGCGGATGCTCGTCCCAGATGCGGTGGATCAGAGTGTCCACGCTCACCGTACGGCCCGCGTCCCAGGCGAGTGCGGCGAGCGTGACCCTCGTCTTCGTCGATCCGAGATCACTACGGCGGCCCGCGGCCCGAATCTCCACTGATCCCGAAAGCCTGATCTCGAACTCCACCAGCGTCCTCCCGCCGGTAGGGCCTGTGATTGCCGAGCATTCGAGAATGTCATGAACCTGGCGTCGACGACCACAAGAGGAAACTATGAGTTCAAAATTGACCGATAAATAGCAGTATTGGTTCGCCCCTTGTTCGGAGCGGGGAGTGACTCCCGGAGACCCGAAAGGAGTTGCGTACGTGCGTTCCTTCTCCGCGGACGGACTGGAGGCGTTGTTGTCGGCCATGGCCGCCTGCGACGCGGACCGGGACTCCCCCGCATGGCGCGATCTGGCCGGGGTGGTGGATGCCGCGGCCCGCGCGGAGCCCTCAGTGGCCCGGCTCTGGCCCCCGCACGCCGCGGGGGGAGAACCGGCCGAGACAGCCCTCAGGCGCCAACTGGCCCAGGAACTCGTCGCGTTGGCGTCACGCGACGCGGCGACACGGCAGGCTCTGACCGAGTGGCTGCACCACCACCCCGGCCCCGCCCACACGCCCCCCGCGGCGACCGCCAATGTCATCAGCGGCAGTTCCGTGCTCCACGGCCCCAGCGTGCAGGCCCGGGACATCCACGGTGGCATCCACTTCCACCAGCCCTCCCCAACCCCCCGCCCCGGCCTTCCCGTGCCCCGTCAACTGCCGCCGGTGACCGCACGTTTCATCGACCGGGAGGCCGACCGACGAGCCCTGAACGCACTGCATGCCCGGCGTCCGGCGCACGCACCGCAGATCCTGGTGGTCAGCGGGCTCGCGGGCGTCGGGAAGACCGCCTTCGCCACCCACTGGCTGTACGAGCACGCCGACGGCTTTCCCGACGGCCAGCTCTACGCCGACCTCGGCGGACAGACCGCCGACCGGGACAGCGGGCCCGTCTCCCCGGCCACCGTCCTCGAAGCCTTTCTGGTCGCACTCGGCACGTCCTCGGTGCCGGCCGGGATCGCGCAGCGGAGTGCGCTGTGGCGTTCGATGACCTCGGGGCTGCGGCTGGCCGTCCTCCTGGACAGCGCGTTCACGGCTGCTCAGGTGCGTCCGCTCCTGCTCGGCACGCCGACCGGCCTCACCGTGGTGACCAGCAGAAA
The DNA here is from genome assembly GCF_009709555.1 of Streptomyces blattellae. GTDB lineage: Bacteria > Actinomycetota > Actinomycetes > Streptomycetales > Streptomycetaceae > Streptomyces > Streptomyces blattellae. The sequence goes on from NZ_WJBG01000190.1 coordinate 9,219, forward strand.
CAGCCTGACCGGACTGCGCATCGACGGCGCGTCCGTGCACCGCCTGGAGGGGCTCACCGCCGAGTCGGCCGTCGAGCTCCTCGCCATCGGCGGTGGGACGCGCGTGGCGCGGGAGCCGGCCGCCGCGCGTGAGGTGGTCAGACTCTGCGGCCGCCTGCCCCTGGCACTGGCCCTGGCCTCCGCCCAGCTCGCCCTGCGTCCCCACCGTTCCGTGTCCGCGCTGGCCGAGAGCCTGTCCCGGGGTCAGGGCGCCGTCGACACACTGCGCCTGGACGGGGAGGCCGTGATGCGCACGGCGCTCGACATGTCGTACGAGGTCCTGCCCGACGAAAGCCGTGCGCTGTACCGGCGGATGGGACTGCTGCCCGCGGACCGTCACGACCTCACGTTGCTCACGGCTCTCGCGGGCGATGACGAGAGCTCACATGACACCGGGCACGCAGTCGACATCACCGACATTGCCGACATCACCGACACCGCCGTCAGCGCGCTCGTAGAGGCGAATCTCCTGGAGGAGACGGGGCCGGGCACCTATCGGTGCCATGACCTCGTCCAGCCGCACGCCCGTCGGCTCGGCGAGGAGCTGGAGGGCCCCGACGGGCGTGAACGCGTGCTGCGCCGCTTCGTCGACTGGTGTCTGTCCACCGCGGCTTCGGCGGAGAACATCCTCACCCCCGGCCACCGGCTGCGGGGGCAGGAACTCCCTGCCGGAACGGTGCCCGCCACCCCGCTCGACGGTCCGGAGGAGGCGCTCGCCTGGCTGGACACCCACCGCAACGGCCTGATGGGCGCGGTACGGTACGCGTACCAGGTCGGATGGCACGTCTCCTGCTGGCGTCTGGCGGACCTCATGTGGCCGCTCTTCCTCCGGTTACGTCCGTCCGAGATGTGGATCGAGGCACACCGCCTCGGTCTCGAAGCGGCACGCCGGAGCGGTTCGAGGCAGGGGGAGGGCCGCATGCTCACCTCCGGCGCGATCGGCCTGCGCGACGCCGGCCGGTATCCGGAGGCGGCCGACTGGTACCGGCAGGCGCTGGAGCTGGCGACAGCCGACGACGACGTACGCCAACAGGCGCAGGCCGTCAGCGGACTGGGACACATCAGTCTCCTGGCCCACCGGCTCGGCGAGGCACGCGACCACTTCGAGCGGGCCCTGCGGCTGAGGGAGTCGATCGGCTACCGGCGCGGAGCCGCCCTCTCCCGGCGGCGCCTCGGCGAAACCGCTCTGGCCGGCGGCGACCTGGCCACGGCCGCCGAGCAGTTGCGCCGGGCCGGAACCGAACTGGACGCGCTGGGAGAGACGTACGAGGCGACCCGCGTCCTGGCCCTGCTCGGCCATGTCCTGGACCGTCAAGGGGACCGCGACGGAGGCGTCCGGCGACTGCGGGAGGCGCTCGCACGCTTCCGGGCGGGCGACGCCCGGTCCGAGCACTGGGAGGCACGCTGCCTGGAATGGCTCGGCCAGGCCGCCGAATCGCGTGGCGATCATGCGGAATCGATACGGCACTACGAGGCCGCGCGGGATCTCTTCCGCCGCCTGAGCCCTGACGACGCACAACGCCTGGACGGGAGGCTGCGGCAGCCGTGATCGCTGCCGCAGCCGGCCGTCCCGCCGGTCAGCGGCGCCGCATCCGGGCGACGGAACGCAGCGCGCGGGGCGATCCCCCACACACCACCCAGGCGTGTACGACCGAGGCGACCACGTGCGGTGGCACCGGGGCATCGGACGGGCCCCGCTCCGGTCGTACGATCGCCACGGCCTCCGTCCGGCCCCGCACCCCGACGACACACATCGTGGCTGTGTCGGCTACGGCGGCGGCAACGCAGCCCGGGTGGTCCCCCAGCAACTCGCGCACCCGCCGACGAGCCGGCTCGGGCGGCAGCGGCGCGCAGCTCACCAGCACATCAGCGTGCGGCATGAGCGTGGTCCGTTCCGGGCTGTCCGCATCCACCCACAGGTGCACACCGCACGGGAACGGACCGGGCACGTGAGGGCAGGGAGACGGAGACACGCACTCCCCCGCGGACCTGGGCAGTGGGTCGGACCGGACGAGAGCCGGACCGTGCGCCGTGTCCGAACGCCAGACGACGAGGGACGAGTCCTCGTCCGAGCCGTCGCCACGCGGTGCTCCGCCGGTCCGTGGCGGACAGAAGCACACCGTGGCCCACGCGGCATCCGGCCCCCGGGCCGCGAGCCGGTCGTTCACCGTGCCGCCCAGCTGCCCGCGGAGAGCTCCCACCTCGTCAGTGACGGCGGAAGCGGGGGCGGCGTGACGAACGGCGGGCGGGCGGGTTCTCCCAGTCCGAGCAGGCGGTAGACGACCGAACGCATCCGCCGGTGGAACTGACCGGGCGCCGACGAGAGGGAGGCGGCGACATGGTCGTACTGTCCCGGGCGGTGCAGCTCCGCCGCGTACTCAAGCTGCTCCACGAGCGGGTACAGCGGCGAGACCACGGGGGCGGCGGCGGAGAGCAGAGCCGCCGGCGAGCAGGCCGACACCTCACGCCGGGATCCGGCCGTCAGCAGCATCGTCGCGTCCGTGAGCGTGCCGTACGCGCTCAGCGATCCGTGGTCGCCGATGATCCAGTCGGCCGCGATCAGCATCGCCTGCCAGTCGGCCTCCGGGGGGACGACCGCGATGCCCCGGCCCTGGCAGCAGGACAGCCAGGCGTGCACCTGTCGGATGCCGTGACCCGCGAACACGTTGGGGTGGAGCAGCATCGCGACCCGGTAGCCGTCGCCGGGCAGCTGACTCAGCAGTTGCGGCAGCAGGGCGTCGAGCCGCCCGAACGTCGAGGCCGGGCCCCAGGTGGACGTGACGACCACGAGCCGCTGTCCGTCCTCGATCCCCAGCGCACGGCGATAGGACTCGCGCCCGGGCCGGCCGGCCGTGATCCGGTCGACGCACGGGTCGCCCGTCACATGAGCCACCGCAAGCGCCTCCGGGCAGGACCGGGCGAGCTCCTCCAGAGCCCGTTCATGGGCGTACACGATCGCCGCGGGAACCAGCCGCCCCTCGTGCAGCAGGTGCTGGCGGCTCAGCATCCCGGGCCACCGCTGCTCTCCCGGCGCCAGGGCGGTGACGTCGGTGAGCAGTTTGATCTGCCCTGCCCCGTGCGAGATGCGTACGACCGGGGTCCGCAGTTCGTGCACTCCTCGCAGGCCCGCCGCGAGCGCGAGGTCGAACTCGGCCCGCAGGGCCTCCTCCCAGGGCACCGTGGCGATGCCCAGACTCCGCAGGAATTCGGTGACTCCGCTGCCGAAGGCATGCGGTGCGACCGTGAAGACCAGTTGGATGCGCAGGTCGGTCTCCAGCAGTTCGAAGACCTCGCGCAGCCGTTGGGCGAAGGTCACGGTGTGCGCGACCACCAGGACCCTCTTGCAGTCCCGCACCGTCAGCCAGTGCCCCTGCTCGATCAGTGCCGCTTTCGTCGTTCGGACGGACATGCGATCCCCCATCGCTCGTCGCTGCGTACCACAGACGGCGGGGGGATTCCCGGTGCGCACGCCGCTTTCCTTGCACGGCTCTTGCAACACCCTTGCCGAGCCGAGACGGTGCCGGCGCATCAGGAGAGGCGAGAGCCGGGTGTGTGCTCGGTCTCAGCGACACGCCGCGACCCGCCGGACAGCTCGGCACGTCGCTGAGACCCAGACACCAGCTGGCGAGCACCGGGCTCAGCACCGGCTGGCTTCGGCGACGGCATGCCGTGCTTCGTTCCGTGGCTCGGTACGGCCGCCCGCCCAACCGGGCCCGGTGACCGCGGCGGCCAGGCTGTTGACACGGTCGGTTAGTGTGCAATGGCCACGTGGCGAGGGGGGCTGAGCAGGCGGAGGAGAGGGCAGTGTCGGACGAGGGGCGGCTCGTCGCCGGGCGGTACCGGCTCGTCGAGCGCATCGGCCGCGGCGGCATGGGCACGGTGTGGCGGGCCGAGGACGAGGTGCTCGCCCGTCAGGTCGCGCTCAAGCAGCTCCACACGCAGCCGCAGCTGTCCGGCGCCGAGGTCGCCACGCTGTACGAGCGCACCCGCCGCGAGGCGCGCAGCGCCGCCCGGGTCGTCCACCCCAACGTGATCGTCGTGCACGACGTCGTCGAGGACGACGGGCGGCCGTGCATCGTCATGGAGTACGTCCCCGCCCCGACCCTCGGCGACATCCTCAAGGGCGGCCGGACCCTGCCGCCCGAGGAGGCGGCGCGTATCGGCCTCGGCATGATCGCCGCCGTACGGGCCGCACACACAGCCGGTGTCCTGCACCGCGACATCAAGCCCGGCAACGTCCTGCTCGGCGCCGAGGGCCGGGTCGTCCTGACCGACTTCGGCATCGCGCAGACCGCCGGCACGTCGACGCTCACGCAGACCGGGGAGATGGTCGGCTCCATCGACTTCATGGCCCCGGAGCGGATCCGCGGCCAGAAGCCCGGCCCGTCCTCCGACCTGTGGTCACTGGGCGCGACGCTGTACCAGGCGGTGGAGGGACGCCCGCCGTACCGCCGCGACACCGCCATGGAGACCGCGTACGCCATCGCCGTCGAGCCCTTCGAGCCGATGCGGCAGGCGGGTCCGCTGGAACCGCTCATCGAGATCCTGCTGTCCCGCGACCCCGAGGACCGGCCCACGGCGGAGCAGACGGAACGAGCCCTGCGGGCCACGTGGTCCGGCGGCCCGACGACCACGGTGCCGCGGACCGCCGTCGCCGCCCAGGAAGCGCCGGCCGACGACCCGGCCCCGTCACGGACGTCCCCGACGCCCGTGACGCCCGCGACCCCGCCGCCGGACGAAGGCGTCCGGGGCCGCAAGCGGGGCCCGCGCGTCCTCGTGCCGGTGGTGACCGTCCTGGCCGTGGCCGCCGTGGGAGGCATCGTCTACGCCACGTCGCACGACGACGGCACCCCGGCGGCCACCCGGCGGGCCGGCACGTCGGCCACACCCTCGCCCCTCCTTGACGGCTATCGCCGCGTCCACGACAAGCAACTCGGCGTCTCCTTCCCCGTGCCGGACGACTGGAAGGCGAAGAAGACGGCGGACGGCGGGGTCACGTACGCCGACCCGACCGGCCTGGCCGGCATCACCATCGGCATGGTGGACCCGGCCGGCTCGCACCCCGTGGACCACTTCAAGGACATCGAGACGAACACCAAGGCCAACTACCCGACGTACCGCAGGCTGCGCATGCAGAAGACGACGTTCAGGGACCAGCCGGCCGCGGTGTGGGAATTCACCTTCCAGGGCCGCGCCCGCGTCTTCCGTGCCATCGACCTCGGCTACGGCTCCGCGGGCGGCCGGGAGTACGACATCTACCTCTCGGCCCCGGACGCCCGATGGGAGACCTACCGCCCCGTCTTCGACGCCGTACGGGACGGGTTCACCGGCTAGGACCTGTGTCGACGCGCTGTCGTTGCGCGGGCAAGAGTTCGGGCCGGAGATCACTACATCGTCAGAATTTCAGTAACTGTGATTCTTAGGCCGATACATAAATAATCGCCGCTGGCCAATATTCCCCCGAATGCCCGATGCCTTGCGCCATCGGACGCTCGTTGGTTGGACGTGACTTGGGAGGAAAGGCATGCAGAAGAGGCTCACCCGCACTGCTCAGACCTGTTCGAGGACTTCCTTGAAGCGATCAGCAGCATCAAAAGTGAATATCTGCGGGCTACGCTGGACGAGCTTGACACCGCCACCGCGGTCCCCGCTCCAGCCCGAGGCTCACACTCTGGATGAAACGTCCTGAGCCGGAGGAAGGAGTGATCAATGGACAGGATGCAGGACGAGAACCTGCTCTATGCGGTGACGACCCAGAAGCCTGAGGACACTCAGCCGCTTGAGGCCCAGCACCTGTGGCAGCTCTCCGACCCCGGGATCCCGTCGGACGGCTGGGACCTGGACCAAGAACTGGCGCAGATGCTCAGTACGACGCACAGCGTGGATCCTGTCCCTCCCCCGCTGGACAGCCACAGGCGCCCACGCCGGCCGGTGAATCGACGGCGGCCCCGTCCCGGGGTTCAGCTCTTCACCGTAAATCCGCGGGTGTTCACCGTTGCGATCCTGGTGGCCATAATCACCATGTGCGCAATGACGATGTTGTACTGGTCGATCTCCTACTCATACGACCAACTGCGCACCATTGCACTGCTGGTGGTGTCCGAGAATCTGGCCCAATGGTGGCCGCTCACCGTGTACGGGCCCTGGCTGGTGGCCGGTTTATCGATCTTGCGGGCTTCCGTCCAGCACCGCACCGCCCGGCGGTCCTGGGCGGTGATGCTGATCTCCTCCGGCACGGCGGTCGCCCTGTGCATCGGCCAGTCCCCGCATTCTCTGCTCGCGATGGTCATCGTCGGTATCCCGCCGATCACCGCCCTGGTCTGTTTCCGTGAACTCGTCGGCCAGTTCTCGTCCCGGGGACCCAAGCACGCCGCCGACACCATGAAGGGACCCAAGCAGACAAGGCCGTAGCCGGACCGGCGGCGGGCCCTGGCGCCCGTCCGCCGTCCGCCCGCCCGCCGCCCGCCGTCCGCCCGTCCGCCGCCCGCCGCCCGCCGCGCGTCGGGATCGTCCGGTCGTCCGGCTTGTCGCTGACGCCCTGGAGGGCGTACCTCCGCGCCCCCTGACGCGCCGTCCGTGATGATCACGTCGACCAGCCGGCACGGCTTGCGGAAGGTGTACGCCACCGAGGCGCCCGTCGCGGGCGCACCCCAGGAGCGGTTCCCAGCCCGCCCGTGGCGTCCTTCGCCGGGCACCCCCGCGCCGATGCCCTCGCCTCGGTGCCCGTCTGCGTCACGGGCCCGGCGCCGGCCAGCTCGTCCCGCGCCTCGGCCATCGGCCACCCCATGAGCTTGAAGTCCGCTTCGCCGGGCGTGAGTTGCCGCGGGCCCGGGGCGCCCGGGAGCCCGGCGAGACACCGGAGCATGCTCCAGCACCCACCGAGCGGCTCTCCACGGGCTTCCGCTTACGCCGACGGGTGCCGTATCGCCTCTTTCTCGCCACCGTCAGATTCCCTCGTGCCACCGCACCATGTCCGAATTGCCACCAAAAGCGCAGCCGAATCGTTTCGGTGGGCCAGGATTCCGTTTCCGTGGTGATGCGATTACGCCACCGTGAGGAGCGTGGCGTAGTGTGGCTGTCCTATTAACTGTCTGATAGTGACCCTGAGTTGACGGTTACTTCGCGCTGCGCGCCGTGTGTCCGAGCTGGTTGATCGAGAGGACTCCGATGCCCGAATCCCCGCCCTATGCAGTGCGCTCGGAGCCCGACCGGGCGGGCGCCACGGGCTCGGCACGGAACAGACATGCCAAGCCGCCGAGTCAAGACACGCCGACAGATCCGGCCACTCTGTCCCGAACGGTGCGTCTCGCCGTCCTTCCCGCGGCCCTCATGGCAGTCCTCTCCGCCGCGCTGATCGTCTTCGTCCTGCTCACCCAGGACGGCACCGCCGACGGGACCACCTGGGCCGGGCTGGCCGTCGGCGCCGTGCTCGGCTGCGGAGTGCTGGCCGGGGCGGTGCGGTCGGGGCGGGCCGCGGCCCGGCACGTGTCCAGGCAGTACGAGCCGCTGCGCCGCGCCGTCACCGAAGGCCAGGCCGCACTGCAGGGCACGCTGCAGCGGATGGAGCGGGGCGAGCCGCTGGGACAGGTTCCGTTCGCGCAGCACGGCCCGCCGCCCAAGGACCCGGTCGACCGGCTCGCGTACGAGATCCGGGTCGGCACCTGGCAGGCCTGCACGACCCTGACCCAGTCGGCGCAGCTCCCCCGCGGCAACGCGCCGGACAGCGAGGAGCGGGTCGAGGTCTTCGTCAACCTCGCCCGGCGGCTGCAGTCCCTCGTGCACCGCGCGATCAACATGCTCGACCAGCTGGAGAACGAGGTCGAGGACCCGGAACTGCTCAAGGGCCTCTTCCACGTCGACCACCTGGCCACCCGCATCCGCCGCCACGCGGAGAACGTCGCCGTGCTCGGCGGCTCCGTCTCCCGCCGCCAGTGGACCCGCCCGGTGACCCTGACCGAGGTGCTGCGTTCCTCGATCGCCGAGGTCGAGCACTACTCCCGGGTCAAACTGGTGCCGCCGATCGAGGGCACGGTACGCGGCCACGCCGTCGCCGACGTCATCCACCTGCTGGCCGAACTCGTCGAGAACGCCACGATGTTCTCCGAACCGCACGCCCAGGTCCTGCTGCGTGCCCAGCGGGTGACCGCGGGGCTCGCCATCGAGGTCGAGGACCGCGGCCTGGGGATGCCGCTGCAGGAGCAGGCGCGGATCAACACCCTGCTCGCCGAGCCGGACCACATCGACCTCAGCAAGCTGCTCGCCGACGGCCGGATCGGCCTGTACGTGGTCTCCGCGCTGGCCCGCCGCCACGGCATCGCGGTCCGGCTGCAGAGCAACATCTACGGCGGTATCCAGGCGATCCTGATCATCCCGCCCGGACTGCTCGGCGACGAGGAGGGCGACGCCCCCGCACAGCCGGCCTCCGAGATGCAGCGACCGCCCCAGGGAGTCCAGGGAGCCCAAGGACCCCAGGAAGCCGCCCCGGCGCACCAGGCCATCGCCGCCGCTCACCACCGGGGCGGGCAGGCACCCGCGGCCGGGCGCCCCGTCCCCCCGGCACAGCAGCCGGTCGCCGACGCGCGGCAGCAGCACACCGGGCAGACCTCCGCCGCCCGTCCCGTGATGCCCCCGCCGGGCCTGCGGCAGCCACTGCCACCGGCCCAGGCACAGGCCCAGCCCCAGGCACAGGCCCCCGCACCCGCACCCGCCGCACCCGGCTCCAGCCCCATGCCGCGGCAGCATGCGCGAGGGACGGCCACGCCACCGCCGTACGCCCAGTCGCCGCACCCGGCACTGGGTACGGGAGCACCGCAGGCGTACGACCGCGGCCCCTCCCTCGGCTCGGACACCCGGGACGGACGGCCGCCGCTGCCGCAGCGCCACGCGCAGGAGCACCTGGTGCCGGAGCTCCGCAACGGCCCCACCCCCCGCCGGGCCGACGACCAGGAGGTGGAGCACGATCCGGGGCTGATGGCCATGTTCCGGCGCGGAGTCAACCTGGCCGACAACGAACCCGACGAGCCGCGCGCCGACGGCTCCCGATGACCACAGGCTCCGTTTTCGCACAAGGAGAAAAACCCCACCGTGAGCGACATGTACGCCGGCCAGCAGAAGAACCTGGACTGGCTTCTGGCGGGACTCGTCCAGAGGGTCCCCTACACCCGCAGCGCCCTGCTGCTGTCCTCCGACGGACTGGCGAAGGCCTTTGACGGGTTCGAGACACCTACCGAGGCGGAACATCTGGCGGCCCTGGCGTCCGGTCTCCACTCCCTCGCGCGCAGCGCCGGTGTGCAGTTCGCCCAGGGAGCGGACGTAAGGCAGGTGGTGGTGGAGCTGGACACCGCCCTGCTGTTCGTCTGCGCGGCCGGCTCGGGCGCCTGTCTGGCGGTGCTGGCCGACCGGGACGCCGACGCGGCCGTACTCGGGTACGAGATGGCGATGCTGGTCAAGAGCGTGCGCCCGTATCTCGCCACCCCGGCCCGGCAGCAGGTGCCCGGCGGCTCGCCGGACGCGGGGCGTTGAGGATGCCGGACGTCGAGGACGGGTCGTGGCTCGATGACGAGGCGGGCCGATTAGTACGGCCGTACACCGTCAGCAACGGGCGCACCCGTCCCTCGGCCCACTTCGACCTGCTCACCCTCGTCATCGCCACCGGCGTCCGGCCGCAGACCTACCTCGGCCCCGACTACGACCAGGTGCTCGCCCTGTGCGACGCGCCCGTGTCGGTCGCCGAGGTGGCCGCACATCTGCGGCTGCCGGCCGCCATCACCAAAGTCCTGCTGTCCGACCTCGTGACGCACCAGGCGCTCGCCATGCGGTCGCCACGTCCCGTCGAGGCAGCCTCCCCGACCGACCGAAACCTCCTGGAGGCGGTGCTGCATGGCCTTCGAAAGCGGATCTGATCCCTTTCCCACCGCCCTGAAGATCCTCGTCGCGGGAGGCTTCGGGGTCGGCAAGACCACCTTCGTCGGCGCGGTCAGCGAGATCGAACCGCTCAGCACGGAGGAACTGCTCACCCAGGTCAGCGCCCGTACGGACAGCCTGGTGGGCATCGAGGACAAGACGACCACCACCGTGGCGATGGACTTCGGCCGGCTGGCCCTGGACAAGGACCATGTGCTGTATCTGTTCGGTACGCCCGGGCAGGAGCGGTTCTGGTTCATGTGGGACGAGCTGTCCAACGGGGCACTGGGCGCGGTGGTCCTCGCGGACACCCGAAGACTGGACCACTGCTTCGCCGCCGTCGACTTCTTCGAGCGGCGCGGCATCGGCTTCATCGTGGCCGTCAACGAGTTCGACAACGGCTATCGCTACGAGTCCGAGGAGGTCCGCGCCGCCCTCGCCCTCAAGCCCGACATCCCCGTCGTGATGTGTGACGCACGGCAGTGCAACTCGGCAACCCGCGTACTGATCGCACTCGTTCAGCATCTGCTCGCCTCGACTCCCGGCACACCGCCCGCGGATCTCAACCCGCTGCGCTGAGACACCCTCAGCGCGGCCGAATGGAGCCTGCATGTCAGCCCCGGTTCCCTACACCCCGCCGACCCAGTTCGACCCGACCAGCCATCTGCTGCTGACCCCCGAGGACCGGGACGCGCCGGCCCGGGTGGCCCGGCTGCGCGAACTCGGCATCGGGGACGCCCCCATCCCGGAGTTCGACGAGTTCGCGCGCAATCTGGCGCAGGTCACCGGCGCACCGTTCTCGATGGTCAACTTCATCGACGAGAACCGCCAGTACTTCGCCGGTCTCTACGCCGCCGGCCGGCCCGGCGTGCAGCTGGAGGCGGCACAGCAGGAGCAGCAGGTCGGCCGCACCATGACGCGGGACCAGGGGTACTGCCCGCATGTCGTCGTCCGCAAGAAGGCGCTCGTCCTTGAGGACGTCTGCGACTACCCGCGCTTCGCCGGCAACCGCGTCGTCGACGAGATAGGCATCCGCTCGTACATGGGCGCCCCGCTGATCGACTGGAAGACCGGGATGGCGCTGGGCACGATCTGCGTGGTGGACACGGACACCCACCCTTGGGGCCGGGAGGGGCTTGCCACCATCAAGTCGATGGCGCAGGAGCTGGTTGAGCGGATCCATGTGATGGAGGAGCGGGGCGGCATCTGAACGAGGAGGCGTGCCGCGGGAGGGCCGGTTCGCTCCGCCGGCCGGGGTACGGATACGGGAGCCGCGGGCACGACGCTGTGTCCGTGGCTCCCTGTGATTCTGTGCCTCAGGCGGTTCAGCCCGCGGCCGGCTCCAGCCGGCCTTCCCTGGAGTGCGGCCCGACCGTCCGGACCAGGTCGGCCAGCCGCTCGGACCACTGGCCCTTGGACGTGCCGAGGGCGACCTCGCCGAGCCTCAGCAGCTGGATGTCGGAGGTGCCGGCCGGGGCGTAGATGTGATGGGCGTCGCGCAGGTAGCGCTCCACCGGGCGGTCGGTGAACAGACCGCTGGCGGCGTGGATCTCCATCGCCGCGGTGGCCGACTCGACGGCGGACTCGTGGTTGAGGAACTTCGCGTTCATCAGCTCCGCGTCGCACGGCAGCCCCCGGTCGAGCAGGTGCACGGCGTGATACGCCGCCAACCGGGCGGTCATCAGCCGGGACTTGATCCGGCCCAGCTTGAGCTTGATGCTGTTGAGCGCGCCGAGCGGTGCACCGTACCGCTCCCGCTCGATGCACAGGGCGGTGGTCTCCTCCAGGACGGCCTGGTGGATGCCGAGTGATACGGCGGTGAGGTTGGGGCGGCCGTAGAGGATGCTCGACGAGTAGGCGACGGCCAGGCCCTGGCCCTCGGCGCCGAGCCGGTTGGCCGCCGGTACCCGGAGGTTGTTGAAGATCATCTTGCCGAAGCTGAAGCCGTGCAGGCCCATCGCCGGCTGGTGCTCGGCGAGCGAGAAGCCGGGGCGGTCCGCCTCGACGAGGAAGGCCGACAGGCCCCTCGCCCCCTCGCCGGTGCGTACGACGACCCCGTGCAGGTCGCCGACATGGCTGTTGCCGACGAACACCTTGTGCCCGTTGAGGATGTAGTCGTCGCCGTCACGGACGGCGGTGCTGCTCATCCCCAGGACATGGCCGCCCGACTCCAGTTCGGTGACCGCGATCGTCGGCAGGCATTCGCCCGCGGCGATACGCGGCAGCCAGGTGCGCTTCTGCAGTGCGTCGCCGAAGTGAATGATCTTGGCGACCCCCAGCTGGGAGGCCTGCACCATGGCCCCCATGGCTCCGCTGACGCGGGCGAGTTCCTCGATGATGATGGTCTTGGCCAGGTGCCCGGCACCCATACCGCCGTACAGCTTGTCGATGGTGACGCCGATCCAGCCCTGCCGGGCGATGAGCCAGGACAGTTCGTGTGCCACCGTTCGCGAAGTCTCCATCTCCGCTATCCGGGGCCGCACTTCTCGCTCGGCAAACTCGCGCACCGTTCGTCGCAGGTCCTCATGCCACCCGCTGGTGAAATAGCGTTCCACAACCCCTCCTGCACGCTGCCTCCGGAGCCGTGTGGATCCGGAGGTAGTTCGTCGGGCAGTGGTTCCTCGCCCCAGGGCCGACCGCCCAAAAGAGTGTCTACTTGTCGATCCATCCCAGCCAAGATCATCATGAAGGGTTGACCGAAAAACGGTACCTTGCGTTCCGTCCCAACTGTGCGATATGGCCTTGAACTTGATCCTGTTCGATCAGATCACGGAGAGAAACCGTTCGCAGTTGAACAATGTTCACCCGATGCGCACACTCGTCCACCGATCAGGCATTTGCCGGACGGGCAGTCCGCGGGGCAGATGGACAATCAGTCACGTTCCGTATGGCCGATATGAGGCCCACATGTTGGATCGATACTGCGTTCGACAGCCGCAGATCGGCCACATCCACACGAGTGGCGATACGACAGACCAGTAACGGGCGTCACATGTGCCACACCGGTTACGGGGACATGGATATGTTGACATAGCTGCCTCATGCACCCGTTCCCTCCGTCCGTTCCGTCCCTCCAACAGCCCCACATGGAACTCGGGAGAGTGGGGAGGCGTTGCCAGGAGGAAGCCCGGGAATGGTGCGGGCGAACGGACGACGTGGGCTCAAGCCGAGGTGGCACGCATGGCGATGTGGGATCGGATCAAGGACCAGGCCAAGGGGCTGCAGCAGCAGTCGCAGGGCTCGCGGGGCTCCGGCAGCCACGGAACCCCGGGTGCGAGGTCCGGCGGGGGGTCGAGGGCGCAGCTGGTGAACACGCTCAAGTCCCAGCTCACGTCTTTGAAGACGGAGCTGAAGAGCGGCGCGTACCGCGACGCGAGTATGGCCATGTGCGCCCTGGTCGCCGCCGCCGACGGGACCGTCGACCCGGCCGAGCGGCAGCACGTGGAGTCACTGATCGTCAGTAACGACGTCCTGCAGAACTTCCCGCCCGACCAGCTGCGGACCCGGTTCAACAAGCATGTCGACCAGCTCGCGGTCAACTTCCAGCACGCCAAGGCGGAGGCCCTGCAGGAGATCGCCAAGGCCGCGAAGAAGCCGACCGAGGCCAGGGCCGTCGTACAGACCGGCTTCGTCGTGGCCGGCGCGGACGGGTACATCGCACCGGCCGAGGAGCAGGTCCTGCGCGAGGCATGCACGGCACTCAACCTCTCCCCCCAGGAGTTCGGCCTCTGACCGCCCGCGCGCACACCGGAGCCGGGCAGCAACAGCCGTGACGGCAGGAACGGCCGTAACGGCAGGAACGGCCGTAACGGCAGGAACGGCCGTAACGGCAGGAACGGCTCCGGTGTGCGGCTCTCTAGGCCCAGCAGCCGTTGACCGTGGCGGCCAGACCGTCGAGGGCGTCCCTGGTCGCGCTCGGGGGCGCGGGTGAGCCGTTCTCCACGAAGGAGAAGATCCTCCACCGCCCGCCCCGGGTTTTCGTCATGCCGCTCAGGGCGATGGCGCCGGTCAGCGTGCCGGTCTTGGCCCTGACCTTCCCGACGGCGCACTTCGAGGCCGCGGTGTCGAACCGGCCCCACTCCGGCCCGAGGGTCGAGCCCGCCTGCCCGGCGACCGGCAGTCCGTCCGCGACGTGCTTCAGCGTCCGGGCGTGGCGGGGGTCGACGGTCAGGTCGAGGATCTCGGCGAGTGTCCGCGCGGGGATCCGGGTGGCCCGGGACAGCCCGCTGCCGTCGTACATCCTGAAGTTGGCCAGCGACACACCGTACGTCCGGCTGAGCACAGTCCGTACGGCCGCCGTCCCGCCCTCGAACGTGGCCGGGCGTCCGGCGCCGAGCGCGGTCATCCGCAGCAGCGCTTCGGCGATGTCGTTGTCGCTCACCTTGAGCATGCGCTTGACGATCCTGGACAGCTTGGCCGACCGGTGCAGCCCGACGGTGACGTCCCGGGCCCCGGCCCCGCCCCGGGTGACGCCACCGGTGACGGTGACGCCCCGCTCGGCGAGGAGCCGCGCGAAGACCTGCCCGGCGTCCAGCGAGGTGTCCGTGACGGCGCGACCGGCCACCGCCAGGGCCCGCACCGGCGTGACCTCGCCGGGGTAGTAGCCGCGCTTCCAGCCCGTGGCGAGGGTGGGCCTGGGGAAGAGACGGCCGTCGACGCGGACCCTCACCGAGGTGACTCCCGCCCTCCTCAGTCCCGCGACCGCGTCCTCGGCCAGCGCGTCGAGGTCCCCGGTGGTCAGGGTGCGGTCGCCGCCGCCGACGAGGGTGAGCGTGCCACCGCCGTGGACGGCCCTGGTGGTGAACCGGTGACCGGGGCCGAGCACGGTCAGCGCCGCGACGGCGGTCACGAGTTTGACGTTGGACGCGGGCATCAGCGCGGTCGCCGCGTGGTGGCCCCAGATCGTCCTGTCGGACTTCGCGTCGATGACGACCCCGCCGACCCGGCCGCCCAGCCGTCGGTCCCGGACCCGGATGCCGAGGTTGTCCGCCATCCTCCGCTCGGCGCGGTCGAGTTCGGCGGCGGGGCGTGGCCCGGCGGCCGTGTGGACGGCAGCCGTGTCGACGGCGACGGCGGCCGGAGCGGTGAGCATCGTCGCGGCGAGGGGGACGGTCGCCGCGATCGCGAGCGCGCGGCGGAGGGATGGGCTCATCGGTCTGGGCTTGCGGGGACTACTGGGTTTGCGCGGACCACTGGGTTTGCACGGACTGCTGGGTTTGCACGGACTGCTGGGCATGTGGGGACTACTGGGCATGTGGGGGCCTCGGTGCGAGTGGGGAGAGCAGACGAATGGTGCGGGCATAACAGGCATAACTTATGCGGGAATTGCACCCCACTCGTCACAAAACAGGCACCGGAACCGGTCGCATGTCGGCCCCGGCAAGAGTTCTCCGCTCGTACGGCGTCCGGCGTCCGGCGTCCGACGTCGATGGCACCCCCGTGCCGGTCAGGGGCCGCTCTCGGGCGTAGCCGTCGTGGCCGTCGTGGCCGTCGTGGCCGTCGTGGCCGTCGCGACCTCCTCCGTCGGGACCGCCGACGCCGACGGTCCGACCGCGGTGGCCGCTGTCGTGCCGGCCGACGGGCGGGACACGTCGGTGCGGGGGTCCGGGCTGGGCCTGGCGCTGTCGGGGGACGGTGAAGGGGTGGAGGACGCCGACGGAGCGGGGGGCGTCGTACGACCGCTCGGGGGTGGGGGTGCGAGCGGGGCCGCAGGGGGCGCGGGGGACTCGGACCCGGTCAGGACGGGCAGCGCGATGAGGGCGGCGACGGCGCAGGTCAGCCCCGCTCCGGCCGCGGCGCGGAGCAGTCGGCGGCGGGACGCGGTGCGACGGATCGCCTCGTAGTGGCCGGGGGGCGGGGCGAGGTGCTCGGAGGCGGGGCGGAGGATCACCGCGAGGGGGTCGTCCGGTGCGGACTCCGGGTCATCGTCAAAGCGTGTGGTCAAGGCTTCTCCTCAGATGGACGCGGAGCAGTTCGCGGGCCGCGTGCAGGTCGGCCTTGACGGTTCCTTCCTTACGTCCGGTCAGCGCGGACACCTCCCGGATCGGCATGTCAGCGTAGTAGTGCAGGAGGATCGGCACGCGCAGTCGTTCCGGCAGGGACTGCACCAGCAGCCGTACGGACGGGTCCGCCGGTTCGGCGTGCGGGCGGACCGCCACTTCATGGGTGGCCCTGCGCACGGCCCGGCGCTCGCGCTCCAGCTTGCGCCAGTGGTCCCGGACGAGGTTGGCCGCCGTGACATAGAGGAAACCACGGGGCTCCTCCACCTTCGTCCAGCGGGCCCACAGCCGGGTGAACGCCTCCGACGCGATCTCGTGCGCCGTCTCGTCGTCGTCGACGAGACGGCGGCACCAGCCGGCCAGGCGCGGGTAGAGGGCGGCGAACAGCTCCGACGCTGCCTTGTCGCGGGACCGTTTCAACGCTCTCCAGGGTGGTGCGGGTCGTGGGGACGGGCTCGACTCGTCCTCAACTCGGGCTCAAACTCGTACTCAACTTGGGCTCAACTCGGGCTCAACTCGGGCTCGCTCCCGGCCAGTTCACGGTCAGCGCGTGCTCAGCGCGTGCTCAGCGCGGCGAAGACGATCACGTTGTCGCGGTACTCGGCGCCGCTCTTGGGTCCGCCGCAGGTGATCAGCCGCAGCTCCGGACGGCCTACGTCACCGTAGACGTCGTCGGTCGGGAAGTCCGCCTTGGCGACCGTCCGCAGGGCGGTCACGGCGAACGCCGCCTCCGTGCCGTTCCCCAAGCGCACGTCGATCCGGTCGCCCCGGCGCAGCCGCGCAAGGTGCCGGAAGACGCCGTCGCCGTACGCACCGACCGTGACATGGCCGAGGATCACCGACGGGCCGAACTCACCCGGCGTCGGCGAGTGCTCGTACCAGCCCGCCCGGTCGTGCGCGGTGATGGGCGGCACCTGCACCGTGCCGTCCGCCGCCAGCCCCAGCCGGATGACCGGGGTGTCGACCCCGATGCCGGGGATGCGCAGCCGGACGGGCACCGAACGGCCGACCGCCTTCGCGGCCCCGGGAGTTGACCGCGGCGGGCTTCCGGTGGCGTGCTCGGTCCGCTCACCCGGACCGCCGCCGCAGCCCGCGAGGAGCGAGGCCGCCGGCACACCCGCCGCCGCGGTCGCGAACGTACGCCTGGAGAGCGGCGGCGTCATGCCCCGGTCGCCCGCCGGCGCCGTACGACGAAGACCGCCGCGCCGCCCAGGCCCAGCGCCGCGGCAGCCCCGCCACCGACCAGTCCGGCGCCGGACCCCGAGTCCTCCGGCGTCACTCCGGTGTCGGGGGCGCCGCTCGGGACGACGGAGACCTGATCGTCCGGGACCTGCGTCGGCTCGGGGCTGGCGATGTCCTCCGTCGGCGCGGCAGTCGGCGGCTCGGCCGGCACGGCACTCGCCGTCGCGTCCTCGGTCGGCACGGCACTCGCGGTCGCGTCCTCGGTCGGCACGGGACTCGGGATGGCGGTCGCCGTGGGGGCTGCCTGGGTCGACGTCTCGTCGGCGAGCGCGGGCCCGGTGGCCGCCAGTACGGCGGTGCACGCAAGTGCCAGGACGCTGAGGACAGTTCGGCGCATGGTTTCGCTCTCTTTCGTCTTCGTCGGCCCGTGCGGTACGCGGTGGGCTGTGTGACGGATCGAGCGGAGAGACGAGGCGGGGGCGGGGCGGGTTGTAAAGAGACGGCAAAGCCGTCGAAGAGGCCGACTTCGCATCGCAGTTCATACTGGTGAACGACAATCACGTACAAGTTATTGACGCGCACGGATCAGGCCTCTAGCTTCCAAGAAAGCGCTTTCCCTCACCTGGGTGTGAACCAAACCAACGGGATGTGAATCCAACCGACTTGGAGACGAACGATGCGACTGAGATCAGTGGGACCAGTCATCGCGTCCGCCGGCCTGCTGGCCGGGACACTCGTCGCGCTGTCCGGCACCCCAGCACAAGCGGCGACCACCCGATATGAGGCCGAGAGCGCCCCGGCGGTCTGCACCGGCACCGTCGACTCCGACTGGACCGGCTTCTCCGGCAGCGGGTTCTGCAACGGCACCAACTCCACGAGCGGCTATGCCCAGTTCACCGTGACCGCACCCGCATCGGGCACGGCGACCCTGAACATCCGCTTCGCCAACGGCACCACCACCGCTCGTCCCGCCGGCCTGGTCGTCAACGGGTCCACGGTGCAGACGCCGTCGTTCGAGGGCACGGGCGCCTGGTCGACCTGGGTCACCAGGACGCTGACCGTGCCGGTGAACGCGGGCAGCAACACCATCCGGCTCAACCCGACCACCGCGGCCGGTCTGCCGAACATCGACTACGTCGACGTGACGACGAGCGACACGACCCCGGCGCCGACCGGCCCCGTCCTGTACGTCGCGCCGAACGGCACCGACGGCGCCGCCGGTACGGAGTCCGCTCCCACCACACTCACGTCCGCGATCAGCCGTATCTCCGCCGGCGGCACGATCTACCTGCGCGGAGGGACGTACAACCACTCCTCGACGGTCACCATCCCGGTGGGCAACAACGGCAGCTCAAGCGCCCGTACGACGCTCTCCGCCTACCCGGGCGAGCGGCCGGTGCTGAACTTCTCGGCGCAGAGCGAGAGTTCGTCCAACCGCGGGCTCCAGGTGATGGGTTCGTACTGGCACGTCTCCGGCATCGTCGTGGAGCGGGCGGGGGACAACGGCATCTTCGTCGGCGGCAGCAACAACGTCATCGAGCGCACCGTCACCCGCTTCAACCGCGACACGGGGCTGCAGCTCGGGCGGATCTCCTCCTCCACCCCGACCAGCCAGTGGCCGTCCGACAACCTGATCCTCAGCGCCGAGTCGCACGACAACGCCGACTCCGACGGCGAGGACGCCGACGGCTTCGCGGCGAAGCTGACCACCGGCACCGGGAACGTCTTCCGTAACACCGTGGCCCACAACAACATCGACGACGGCTGGGACCTCTACACCTACGCCGACGAGGACCCCATCGGCCCGGTGACCATCGAGGACTCCCTCTCCTACGAGAACGGCACCCTCAGCGACGGCTCCCAGGCCGGCAACGGCGACCGCAACGGCTACAAGCTCGGCGGCGAGGACGTGCCGGTCAACCACGTCGTCCGGCGCAGCTTCGCCGTCGACAACGGCAAGCACGGGTTCACCTACAACAGCAACCCGGGCTCGATGACGATCTCGAACAACGTCAGCGTCGACAACACCGAACGCAATTTCAACTTCGACGCCGGCACTTCGGTGTTCCGCAACAACACCTCGTGCCGCGGCGGCAGCGGCACGAACGACCGGATCATCGGCGACGCCGACAGCTCCAACCAGTTCTGGTCCGGCACGAACGGCTCCCGGTGTTCCTCGTACAGCGGCGCCCTGGGCTGGTCCTTCGCCTCGGACGGCCGCCTGGTCGTGACCTTCGGAGGCACCCAGGTCACTCCCTGATCGCAGTCATCACACGGAGGGTCCTGTCCACGGAGGTGCTGTAGGGCGGCTCGCGGCGCTCGCTGGCCAATTGGGCGCTGAGTCCCACCGGCCAGGTTCGTGACCTGGGATTTTGCCGACGGCGGTGGGACTTACGCAACAATTTCCCAGGTCCGAGCCATACACCACTCCTTGGACACGGCCCACGGAGCGGCCCGCGGGACAACTGCTGTCCGGCGGGCCGCCGAGCGCGCCGAGAGTGAGGGAGACCATCGTGTTCGACCGCCCCTTCGTCAGTCCGGTCAGTCCACATCCTCGACACGGAGAAGCAGCAGATCGAAGGCCGGGCCGTCGGGTGTGTTCCGGTACTCGCCCGCACACCGGTAGCCGAGCCGCGCGTAGAGGTCCTGACCGCGTTGGTTGGACGGCAGTGCGAGCAGTGAGGACCACTTCGGATTGACGGCCTGGATCAGCGCGGTGTGCAGCCGTGTGCCGAGGCCCTGGGACTGCCACGGCGGGCGGACGGCCAGTTCGCACAGCCCCATCAGGCGCTCCGTGCGGGCGCCCTCGGGGACCTGATCGACCAGGCCGGGGCCGAACCAGTAGTCGGCAGAGCAGAGGAAGGCGTAGCCGAAGCCCACGGGAGTGCCGCCCGCGTACGCGACGACGAGAGCGAAGCCGGAGTGCTTGAGGTGGCCTTCGACCTGGCGGCGCAGGGCGGACACGGACAGGCCGAGCGCCTCCGCGCTCGGGTTGTCGACGATTTCGGGGTGGGCGTCGGCCCAGATGTCGGCGAGCACGTCGAGCATCGGCGGCACCTTGCCGGGCCCGTAGGTGCGGATCACCACATTGGTACGCGTGCTCGGGGTGGTCACCGTCTCCTCCTCAGCTGACAGCGGTGATGGTGCGGTACTCCTCCAGCCAGTCGGCAACCTCCGGGATGGCGGCGTGCCGCTGAAGCGCGCTCTCGACGTTGTGCAGTTGCTTCAACAGCCGGTCCGAGCGCACCTCGGGAAGGTAGGCCAGGACGCGGCTGGCGGCCTCTGCCGCGGCTTCCGGCTCGGGCCGTTCCCTCACCGCATGCTGGATGGCGATGTCCGCGGTGTACAGGGCGCGGTTGCGAGCGAAGGTGTCGCCGTGAAGCAGCACGGCCTGCTCGGCTCCGGCTGCGGCCCGTTCGTGCTGGTCGAGGTCGGCCCGCGCGAGGGCTTCGAGTCCGGCCAGTTCGGCGGGCGTGTAGAACTCCAGCCATGCGGGGTCCGCGTCGCTCGGTCCCTTGGCGTAGAGGCGGTGGGCGCGCACGATCGCCTGATCCGTGGCGTCGGCGTCGCCGAGCAGGGCCCAGCCGCCGGCCTCCCGCATCGCCATGAGGGAGAGCATCCGCGCCGAGCCGTACGACTTCACTACCGTCTGGGCGCCCTGGGCTGCGGAGATCGCCTCGCGGGGACGGCCCGATGCCTTGGCCAGCAGAGAGAGGCAGCCGAAGGCGTGCCCTTCGAGGGGGGACCGTACCGCCCCCACCTTGTTCGTGCCCCGGCGTCCGCAGAGATCACGCCGCCAACGGCCCGTTCTTTCATCGCTCTTACATCGCTCCGGCGTCGCAGCCGCTCCCACGATGCTGCTTGCGTAGACAGTGACAAGGCGGCTCACCAGCTCGGCGCGACGGGGAGTTGTCTGGTCATCGGCTGCCCTCCCTCTATGCGGGCGGCTGTTGACAGCCCAGCCCGCCCATCGAACGCGAGCACCACCGAGGGACGCGACGATGACCATGACCGCTGCACACGTAGGGCCACAGCGCTATCAGGAGCGCTATCCGGCGAGGCTGGAGGCTGCCCGGCAGGCGCGACAGGACATAGCGCTCGCTCTGGAAACCTGGGGCCTGCCTCAGCTCGTCGATGTCGCCGAGCAGGTCGTCACGGAGCTGGTGGCCAACGCGGTGGAGCACACGGACGCGGCGACGGTCGGCGCTTCGATCACCCGCACCGGTCCCCTGTCCGCGCGGGTCGTCGTGACGGACACGTCGCGCACCAGACCCGTCCCGGGCACGCCGTCCCCGGACGCCGAGCACGGCCGCGGGGTTCTCCTCGTCGGCGCCCTCGCCCATGACTGGGGCAGCGAGCTGGTGCACGGAGGGAAGCGCGTGTGGGCCGAGCTGCGCGCGGACGTGAGGAGTGAGCGCGTCGCCCGTGGTCGCGCTGCCGTGCGTCGCCCAGCTCAGCCCGCGCCAGCAGATGGCCATCGACTGCGTGCGCTGCGCCCGCCGGTTGGGGTTGGCCGGCCGGGTATGGGGCGAGGCGTGCCACCGAGGCCGCTTGTTCAGGTTGTGGATCTGCGAGCCCTGCACCGCCGACCGCACGTCACTGGCAGCGCCCGTTGAGCTGCCGCCTGGTGCCGAAGACCCAGTGCTCGGCACCGGGCGGTGAACAACCCCGCCCTGCTCATCCGCTCCCCTGTGGCGGATGAGCAGGGCCTTGGCCTAGAGGCGGGCGACGGCCTTGGGGGCCAGGTCCTGGGCGAGGGCGCACAGCTCCTGTCTCGATGAGTAGCCGCTGACTCCCACCGAGACCACCTCGGTCTGGCCCTTGACGGTCGGGCCGGCCTCGCCGTACTCGATGTCGACCGAGCAGCTCGGCAGGGAGGGCCCGAGGGCCCAGCTGTCCTCGTCGGCGGGGCTGTACTTCACCGCTGCCGTGCGCCCCCCGACCGTGAGCGGGCGTCCCTCCAGCGCTTCGTCGAGGTGCTCGAAGAGGACGTACAGGTGGGGTTCGTCGATGTTCTCGGCGCCCCAGGTGCAGCTCTGACCGGTGAAGTCGGCGTGCCGGTCGTCGGGGTCGATGCCGGGGACGCGCGCCGCCTCGCTTTTCTTGATCAGCTCGCACGCGTCGTGGTTCGCCAGCGAGTCGGGGGCGTGGCGGGCGGAGGGAAGGTCGCCGGACTTGAGCAGGCGGATGACGTCGGCGGCGGCGGTGTCGGCGATCGGACAGGCGCCGGCATCCGACTCGTCTCCGTAGACGCCGATCGCGACCGCCGCGGCCCCTTCCCGCACCACCACGTCCCGTGTGCAGTTCTTGCCGCCGGTGAACTCGCCGTAGCTCTCGTTCTCGTAGACGGTGACGCCGTCCCGTAGGACGGGCGTTGGTGCGGGATCGCCCGCGGACACGTCGCTCGGTCCGGACTGCAGGTCCACGAAGACCGAGACGGACCCGTCGTCCGGTCCGTCCAGCTGGATGTCGCACTGGCCGTAGCTGATCCCCCGGTCGTACTCGGCCTTCCCGAACTTCGCCAGCACCTTCTCGTCGATCAGCTTGCAGGGGTCGGCGGCCCGCAGCTCATCGGGGGTGACGGACAGGGAGACCCTGCTGGGGGCGGATGGTGTGGATTCGGCTGAGGTGCGAGAAGGAGCGGCGGAAGACGCGTTGTCCCGCTTGTCCCGCGCGTTGTCCTGTGCGGAGCATCCCGTGGCGAACAGCGCGATGGCCAGTGCGGCCGCCGGTACCGTCGCGCAACGCGCGCCGCGCGCGAGCCGGGGCGTCATCGGATGTGGGTCAGGGCAGCGGCGGCGACGGACGCTCCCGCGGGACACGTTGTGTCCTGCGGTTCCCCGGGTTCCGGGATGGTCGTGGTGCCGACCAGGTGGTTCGTATCGTGCACCGCGACAAAGACGAAGCAGATCCCCTGGAATTCGGCCTGGGTGGCCATGTGCTGCCCCACCGGCACCTGCGTGATCCGCCCGTTCTCGGTCATGGTCTCCGCGTAGGACAGCGGCAGGTCCAGGGCGAGGCTGACGTTCTGGCCCGCCAGCTTCCAGTGGCAGGACGGTCCGTACTCGCCGGACTCCCGTGTCCCGCGGCCGCTGATTCCGAGGGCGGCGAGGTCGTGCTCGTCGAGGGCAGCGCAGGGCCGCGCCGCCAGCTGCGCCTGGGTGTACTTGCTGACCTGCGCTTCGGCGGAGGGGGAGGGCGAGGTGGTAGCGGAGGCGGAGGATGCGGATGTCGTATCGGGGGACGACGACCGCACACCCTGCCCGTTCGAGCACCCGGCGTTGAGCAGGCTCACGGCAGCGGCGAGCACGAGTCCGGCTGTCAGACGGGAGCGCCCGCCCCGGGGACACTGGTCAAGAGCGAATCGCGGCATACCGGGACGGTAGTGGCGCAGTGCCGGGACCGGTCCCGGAGGACGGCATGCCGGAGACGGCCCGCCGGACGGCTGTCCGGCGGGCCGTCGCAGCAGGTACTCAGCTGCCGGACATGATGATGGCCAGGTCCGTGATGTTCAGCGGGAACGTGGCGATCGGGGTCGGCTCGCCGGTGACCAGGTTGATGCTGTAGAGCGTCGGGGTGCTCGCGCCGCTCGGGGTGAGTGAGGCGAAGGCGGCGACCGAGGTGGTCTTGCCGTTGGTCAGGTAACTGTAGATGTCCAGGCCGGCGTTGGGCTGCGCGTTGAAGCCGAGGGAGCCGACGGTGGACAAGGTGCCGTTGTTGGCGGGCGACTGGATGACGAGGTTGTCGGTCGTGGTGTCGATGTCGTACAGGACGGTCCCGGTGGATCCGACCAGGTCGTTGTTGGTGTAGGCGGCCGCGGTGACGCCCCGCGTCGGCCCGAGGGTGGGCGGGGTGGGCAGGACGGCGTCCTCGACGGTGCTGTGGTCATTGAGGTTGTGCCGCAGATTGTGCCCCTGGTCGCTGATCACCCTGAGCCGGTCGGCCGCCGGGTTGAAGTCGACGTCGAAGTTGGTGCCCTGCAGCGGAACCTGGAGCTGGGAGACCTTGGTGACGACGACAGAGCCGCCGGGCGACGTCGGGGTCTTGATCGTGTAGATGCCGCCCCGCTCGCCGACGCCGTACAACAGGCCGTCCTGCACCCGGTGGTCGACGCCGATCAGTTTGGTGTCGCCGACGAGGCCGGTGATGACGCTGACTCAGTTGAGCACGTCCGGCCGGTCGGTGGTGAAGGTGGCCATCAGGGTGCCGTCGCCGGTGATCCCGAAGGCCCGCAGGCTGGGGGTGGCGGCGGGGGCGGCCGCACTGGTGCCCGGCACGCTCAGCATGAGCGCCGAGGACGCGGACAGGACCGCGATCGCCGCCGCGAGTCTCTTTCTGATTCCTGATTTCATCGCTGTTTCCCTCCCGTTTGGCTGAATTCCAGTAGGCGCGCAGGGTTGGTGAATCTCTGCGAATGCGAATGCGGGAATTACGATGACCCCCATTAAGTCGTCTTCACGGCAGCTCCACAAGCGGATCGAGTGACAACGGGGCTTCCGGGCGGGAACTTTGCGCGTAGTGAAAAATGCGCCACCGATGCGGCGGCGGCCGATTCACGCGAAGTGACAAAATGCCGTCCGGATTTCGTCTGTCGACCCGTTCACCAGGGCTGGCATGCTCACGTCCCATGGGGAACCTCTTCGCTGAGCTGGCCCGACAGGCGACGGCCAACGCCCGCCGGGAGGTCGAGACGTATCTGCGCGAGATTCCGGAGTTCGCATTCCTGGGCACGGACCAGCGGGCCAGGGACCGGACGATGGAGTATTCGCTGTGGTTCCGGCGCCGTACGATCGAACTGGCACCGGACAACAGCGAGTTGAATCCGGACGATCTCGACTACATCGCGTCAATCGGCGAGTTACGGGCGGCGGCCGGAATGTCACTCGACTCACGCCGGCGCGTCCTGCGCGTGCACACCGCACTCATGCTGCGTGAGATCAACGAGGCGACCGACGCGGAACGCGGCGGCGGGGTCGAGGAACTCATGCGGATGATGAGCTGGTTCGCGCCCCAGGGCGAGCGCGGCATCGGCGCCTACCGCCGGGGGTTCGTGGCGGTACTACGACGTCGTATGCCGTACGTCGAACAAGTCGCCCTGCTGGCCAGGTCGTTGCTGACCGGCGACCCCATGGCCGACGAACTCGCTCCCGTCCTGGACCTGCGACTCGCCGGGCACTGGGCGGTGACCGTGCTCCGGGTGCCGGACCGCCCGGCCGGTGACCGGGACCTGGAGAGCGAGATCGAGGCGCTGGTGAAGGCGCACCAAGTGCCGGTCGTGTGGTGCCCGGAGGCGGGATCCCGGGCGGGTGAGCTGATCGCGGTGACGCCCTGCGCGGGCGGGGATGCGGGTTGGCGTGCAGCGGGCGGGGATGCGGGTTGGCGTGCAGCGGGCGGTGGTGGAGACGAGCCGACCGCGGATGGTGATCCAGGCCAGCCCGCCGCAGACGGTGGCGGAGGCCAGCCCGCCACGGACGGTGATCCAGGCCAGCCCGCCGCAGACGGTGGCGGAGGCCGGCCCCCCGCGGACGGTGATCCAGGCCCGCCCCCCGCGGGCCCGCCCTCCGTACCCGCCGCCGTGGCCGACCTCGTACGGGACTTCGCCGACGCCCTCGGGCGCCCCTGCGCCGCCGGCACCGTCACCGCACCCCGCTCCGAACTCCCCGACGCCCTCGAACGGGCCCGGCGGATCAGCAAAACGGCCCCGCTGCGGCGGCCGTCCGCGCGGCTGCGGCCCCACACCATGCCGGACCTCTTCGTCGAACTCGCCGTCGCGGAGGTCCCGTTCGTCGACGCCTGGCTCCACACGGTGGCCCAGCGCCTCGACTCCGGCCCGGACCTCGTCGTCACGCTCGACGCGTACTACCGCCACGACATGAACCGCAGCGCCGCCGCGACCGCCCTCAACGTCCACCCCCGCACCCTCGACTACCGCCTGCGCCGCGTCCGCGAACTCACCGGCATCGATCCCGGCTCCACCTCCGGCGTACGGACGCTGAGTTCGGCCGTGACCCGGCGCTTGTCGGGGGCGTGGGGCGGCGGAGGGACCTAGGGGCATAGGGGCATAGGGGCATAGGGGCATAGGGGCATAGGGGCATGAGGCCGTTCCGCCGGGTCGGCCGCATGCGCCGATCGGGCGGCCGTACCGCCCGGCCGGCGATCTGAGCGCGGCTCAGGCAGTGCCGCCTGACGTCGTCTCCGGTTTCGCGGGTCGAGGACCCGGCTTCGTGGTCAGGATGTCGCGGGCCTGCTCCGCCGCGCGGGCCGTGCTCTCGGAGATGAAGTCGAGGAAGCGGGCGATGTTCTCGAAGCGGACGCCGGCCGGGGTGTCGGGACCGAGGATGCCGACGCCCTGCCGTGCGGTCTCGACGGTCTGGGCGAGGGCCCGGGCGCTGGCCATCATCGACTGGTACCAGATGTCGTCGTCGACGACATAGCGCTCGCGGCGGCGTTCGTCGCGTTCCCGGCGGACGAGGCCCTGGCTGTCGAGGAACGCGACCGCTTTGGAGACGGACGCCGGGCTGACCTGAAGGCGCTGGGCCAGTTCGGACGCGGTGAGGCTGCCCGCGTCGCTGATGCACAGACAGGCCAGCACCCGGGCCATCATCTTGGGCGTGCCCGAAGCCATGAGGACGGTGGTGAACACCTCCTCGTACTCGCGCACCGCCTCCGGGTCGCGTCCGTAGGCCTGCGGGGGCGCCTCCGGACTCCGGGGTGCGGCCTGCTTACGGCGGTGGGCTCGGTGTTCGGTGGCGCGGTGCGCCAGGTCGGCTCGGTAGCCGGTGGGGCCGCCGTTGCGCATGACCTCGCGGGTGATGGTCGAGGTCGGACGGTCGAGGCGTCTGGCGATCTCCGCGTAGGCGAGCCCGTCGGCCAGTCCCAGCGCGATCTGCTGGCGTTCCTGCTGGGTGAGTCTGCCTCCCGGCATCGTGGCCTCCTCCGTGGTGCGCGGCCTGTCCACCATAGCGTTCACACTCAATTCATTGCAACAGATGGACTGGCCTTCGTTGCATTACATCCAGGGTCGTTGCAACGATTTCACAGCTTCCACCTGCACTGATAGCACTTACTCGCAATGAGTTGATTGCTGAATCTATGAATGCAACGTAGCGTTTCTGCCAACGGAAACAACGCCTCCAAGGAGTACACCATGCACAAGGGCCAGCACACGATGCGGACCTTCGACACCCCCGCCCCGATCTCCGCCCACCTCGACATCCCGGCCGGGCGCGTCCAGCTCATCGCCGCCGACCGCGCCGACACCACCGTCGAGGTCCGGCCGGCGAACGCCGGCAAGAGCCGCGACGTGAAGGCGGCGGAGCAGATCGTGGTCACCTACGGCGACGGCATGCTGCGGATCTCGGCCCCACCCGCGAAGAACCAGTACCTCGGCCCCTCCGGATCCGTCGAGGTGACCGTCCAACTGCCCGCCGGTTCCCACGTCGAGGCGAAGACGGCCGCCGCCGAGTTCCGCGGCGTCGGACGGCTCGGTGACGTCGTCGTCGCGGACGGCTACCGCTCGGTCAAGCTCGACGAGGCCGCGAGCGCCCGCATCACCGCCGCCGACGCCGACGTCACCGTGGGCCGCCTCGCCGGCCCCGCCGAGATCAGCACCCAGCGGGGCGGCATCCAGATCACCGAGGCCACGGACGGCACCGTCACCCTGAGCACCCAGCAGGGCGACATCACCGTCGGCGCCGCCCACGGAGTCTCCGCCACCCTCGACGCCGGCACCGGCTACGGCCGCGTCCACAACGCGCTTCTGAACACCGACGGCCCCGCCGCCGGCCTGAACATCCACGCCACCACGTCCTACGGCGACATCACCGCCCGCAGCCTGGCAGCCCTGTAAAGGAGCAACGTCTTGACGCTCTCCTCCCTGAAGGGAGGAGATTCTTACGGCTCGCGCCGTGAGACTTCCTGTTTCATCGCCGACTGCCCGCCCGGAGAACTCCGTTGAGGTCTTACACCAGCTCCACAGGCCGAAACCG
>NZ_WJBG01000191.1 GCF_009709555.1 Streptomyces blattellae
TGGACTCGAACCAGTAACCTGCCGGTTAACAGCCGGCTGCTCTGCCAATTGAGCTACGGAGGAATGCCTCGTCGCATCGAACGTACCCACCTGGGTATTCGCCAGGGGGCGCGCGCTCGCTGCGACACATACATTAGCGCAAGCAGGGGGGTGCTCCGCCAATCGGTTCCCCCCGGCGCGACGCCGACACCAGGGACTCGTCAAGGAAGGGTGGCCGCCATGCGCTACCGGCTCACGTTCGTCGCCGGACTCGCTCTGGGTTATGTGCTGGGCACGCGAGCCGGACGCGAACGCTACGAGCAGCTGAAGAAATCCGCCCGCCAGGTCTCCCAGAACCCCGCCGTCCGCAACACCGCCGAATCAGCCGCCCAACAGGGCCGCCAGTTCGCCGGCAGGGCCTACCACACGGTCACCGAGAAGGTCCATGTCCCCGACTCGGTGGCCGAGCGGGTCCGTTCCCTGCGGGATCGCAACACCAACGGCGCGGTAGAGGACGACTGGGGCACGAGCAACACATGAACCCGGGTCATCTGGACCCGCCTGAGGGGCGCGACCAGCCACAACGAATCCGCACCCGCAAGACCGCACGCACCCCCGCGGTCTCCCCGGCTCGACCACAGCGGAGCGTGCGGCAGAATTTTGTGTCATGGGGATAGTCGCCGGGCTGGACAGTGCGCCCGATTTCACTCGCATCGTCGTCTGCGACGCGGACACCGGAGCCGTGCTCCGGCAGGGGTACGCCCCGCATCCGGTCGAAGGCGCCGAAGGCGGCGCGCGCCCCTCCGACGTCGATCCGCAGGCCTGGCTGCTGTCCCTCGGCGAGGCGGCCGGGGGCGGTCTCCTCGAAGGCGTGCAGGCCATCGGCGTGTCGGCCCAGCAGAACGCGGTGATCCCGCTGGACCCCCAGGGCAACACCGTGCGGCCGGCGCTGGTCGGCGGCGACAAGCGGGCGCAGGTCGCGGCGGCGGATCTGGTCGACGCGCTCGGCGGGCGTGAGGCGTGGGCGCAGGCGGTGGGGTGTGTGCCGCAGGCCGCTCAGCCCGTGACCAAGCTGCGGTGGCTGGCGAAGACCGAGCCGGAGCACGCCCTGCGAACCGCGGTGGTCATGCAGGCACATGACTGGCTGGTGTGGCAGTTGCTCGGGCGGCCCGTGCGCAGGACGACGGATCGCGGCGGGGCTTCCGGTACGGGGTACTGGTGCGCGGTCACCGGCGCCTACCGGGGTGATCTCGTGGAGCTGGCGCTCGGGCACCAGGTGATGCTGCCCGAGGTGATCGGGCCGTCCGACGCGGCCGGTACGACGCCGGAGGGGCTGCTGATCTCCGCCGGGACCGGCGAGACCATGGCCGCCGCCTTCGGGCTCGGGATCGGGCTGGGCGACGCCGTGGTGTCGCTGGGCGCGTCCGGGTCGGTGATGGCCGTGCACCCCGAAGCGCTGGTCGACCAGGCCGGGATGATCACCTCGCTGGCCGACGCCACCGGCATGCACCTGCCGGTCGTCACCACCCTGAACGCCGTACGGACCCTGCGCGGGACCGCCGAACTGCTCGGGCTGCCCGACCTGGAGAGCCTGTCGGACCTGGCGATGAAGTCGACGCCGGGCGCCCACGGACTCGTACTCCTCCCCTATCTGGAGGGTGAGCGGACGCCGAGTCTGCCGCACACCGCCGGGACCCTCGCGGGGCTCAGGCGGGAGTCGATGAAGGCGGAGCATCTGGCGCGGGCGGCGTTCGAGGGGATGCTCTGCGGGCTGGCGGACGCGCTGGATGTGCTGCGGGGACGGGGGGTGGAGGTGCGGCGGGTGTTCCTGCTGGGGGCGGCGGCCGAGCTGCCCGCCGTGCAGGTGGCGGCGCCCGCGCTGTTCGGGGCCCAGGTCGTCGTACCGCAGCCCGCGGACTACGGGGCGATCGGTGCCGCCCGGCAGGCGGCGTGGGCGCTCGGCACTTCGCAGGGCACCCTCGATCCGCGCACCCCGCCGGCCTGGCAGGGGCCGGCCGCGCAGATCCTGGAGCCCGGCGAGGAGCTGGCGGTGGGACAGGCGGTGCGGCAGCAGTTCGTGTCGGTGCGGGAGCAGACCCATCCCGGGGCGTTCCGGCTGTGAGTTCCTCGTTGTGGAACGTAAGGGACCGGTAGGAATCCGCCCGATACACACCTATTCCGTACCCATAAGGCCGTATGAAGCACCGCTGACGGCTTAATCGGTTGAGGTAACACCGGTGGAGTGTTCGACGATAGGGGCCAGGGGCAACCACCGCCCCCACCGCCGACTCCGAGAGACCTAGCGTGCTCATACGACTTCTGCGGACCTATCTCAGGCCCTACCGGAAACCCATCACTCTGCTGGTGCTGCTGCAGTTCCTGCAGACCTGCGCCACCCTCTACCTGCCCACGCTGAACGCGGACATCATCGACAACGGTGTCGTCAGCGGAGACACCGGCTACATCCTTTCCTCCGGCGCCCTGATGATCGGCATCTCGGTGGTGCAGGTCGTCTGCAACATCGGTGCCGTGTACTACGGCGCCCGCACGGCGGCGTCGCTCGGCCGCGACGTCCGGGCCGCCGTCTTCGACCGGGTGCAGTCCTTCTCGGCCCGTGAGGTCGGGCACTTCGGGGCGCCCTCGCTGATCACCCGGACCACGAACGACGTCCAGCAGGTGCAGATGCTGGCGCTGATGACGTTCACGCTGATGGTGTCGGCGCCGATCATGTGCGTGGGCGGCATCGTGCTGGCGCTCGGCCTCGATGTGCCGCTGTCCGGCGTGCTGGTCGCGGTGGTGCCGGTGCTGGGCATCGGCGTGACGTTGATCGTGCGGCGGCTGCGGCCGCTGTTCCGGACGATGCAGGTGCGGCTGGACACCGTGAACCGGGTGCTGCGCGAGCAGATCACCGGCAACCGGGTGATCCGCGCCTTCGTCCGCGACGAGTACGAGCAGCAGCGCTTCCGGCACGCCAACGCCGAACTCACCGAGATGTCCCTGGGCACCGGCAAGCTGCTGGCGGTGATGTTCCCGATGGTGATGACGGTGGTGAACCTGTCGTCGATCGCGGTCGTCTGGTTCGGTGCCCATCGCATCGACAGCGGGCGGATGGAGATCGGCGATCTGACGGCGTTCCTCGCCTATCTGATGCAGATCGTGATGTCCGTGATGATGGCCACCTTCATGTTCATGATGGTGCCGCGCGCGGAGGTCTGCGCCGAACGCATCGAGGAGGTGCTGGACACGTCCTCGTCCGTGGTGCCGCCGGTGGCTCCCGTGCGGGAACTGCGCCGGCACGGGCATCTGGAGCTGCGCGGGGCCGGGTTCCGCTACCCGGGTGCCGAGGAGCCGGTGCTGAGGGCCGTCGACCTGGTGGCCCGGCCCGGCGAGACCACCGCCGTCATCGGCTCGACCGGCAGCGGCAAGTCCACGCTGCTCGGGCTGGTGCCGCGGCTGTTCGACGCGACCGACGGGGAGGTGCTCGTCGACGGCGTCGAGGTGGCGTCGCTCGATCCGAAGCTGCTGGCGGCGACGGTCGGGCTGGTCCCGCAGAAGCCGTATCTCTTCGCGGGCACGGTGGCGACCAATCTGCGGTACGGCAATCCGGACGCGACGGACGAGGAGCTGTGGCACGCGCTGGAGGTGGCGCAGGCCAAGCAGTTCGTGGAGCGGCTCGACGGCGGGCTCGACTCGCCGGTCGCGCAGGGCGGGACGAACGTCTCCGGTGGTCAGCGGCAGCGGCTCGCGATCGCCCGGACACTGGTCCAGCGGCCGGAGATCTACCTCTTCGACGACTCCTTCTCCGCGCTCGACTACGCGACCGACGCGGCGCTGCGTGCCGCGCTCGCCCGGGAGACCGCCGAGGCGACCGTCGTGATCGTCGCCCAGCGGGTGGCGACCATCCGGGACGCGGACCGGATCGTCGTACTCGACGAAGGGCGGGTGGTCGGCACGGGCCGGCACCACGAGTTGATGGCGGACAACGAGACCTACCGGGAGATCGTGCTCTCCCAGCTGACGGAAGCGGAGGCTGCCTGATGGCCGGGCCTGCAGGGCGGATGATGGCCGGGACGGGACCCGAGCACCGCTCCATGGACTTCAAGGGGTCGGGCAAGCGGCTCATCGCCCGGTTCCGGCCGGAGCGGTTCACGATCTACGCGCTGCTGCTGTGCGTGGTGGCGAGCGTGGGCCTGTCGGTGGTCGGGCCGAAGATCCTCGGCACGGCGACCGACCTCGTCTTCGCGGGCATCGTCGGGCGGCAGTTCCAGGCGGGGTCCAGCAAGGAGCAGGTGCTTGAGTCCATGCGGGAGCGGGGGGACGGCTCGGTCGCCGACATGCTCCGCAGTACGGACTTCACGCCGGGCGAGGGCGTCGACTTCGGTGCGGTCGGCTCCGTACTGCTGCTCGCGCTGGCCGTGTTCGCGGCGGCGGGGCTGCTGATGCTGGTGGCGACGCGGCTGGTGAACCGTTCCGTGAACCGGACGATGTACCGGATGCGCGAGGACGTGCAGACGAAGCTGTCGCGGCTGCCGCTGTCGTACTTCGACAAGCGGCAGCGCGGTGAGGTGCTGTCCCGCGCCACCAACGACATCGACAACATCGGGCAGACGCTCCAGCAGTCGATGGGCCAGCTCATCAACTCCGTGCTCACCATCATCGGCGTGCTCGCGATGATGTTCTGGGTGTCCTGGATCCTGGCGCTGGTGGCGCTGGTGACCGTGCCGCTGTCGTACGCCGTCGCCACCCGGGTCGGGAAGCGGTCGCAGCCGCACTTCGTGCAGCAGTGGCGGTCGACCGGCAAGCTCAACGCGCACATCGAGGAGATGTACACCGGGCACACGCTGGTGAAGGTGTTCGGGCGGCAGGACGAGTCGGCACAGCAGTTCGCCGAGCAGAACCACGCCTTGTACGAGGCCGCGTTCCGGGCGCAGTTCAACAGCGGGATCATGCAGCCGCTGATGATGTTCGTGTCGAACCTCAACTACGTGCTGGTCGCGGTGGTGGGCGGTCTGCGGGTCGCGTCCGGTGCGCTGTCCATCGGGGACGTGCAGGCCTTCATCCAGTACTCCCGCCAGTTCTCGATGCCGCTCACGCAGGTCGCGTCGATGGCGAACCTCGTGCAGTCCGGGGTCGCGTCGTCCGAGCGGGTCTTCGAACTCCTCGACGCCGAGGAGCAGGAGGCCGATCCGGTGCCGGGCGAGCGGCCCGCGGAACTGCGCGGGCGGGTGGCGCTGGAGCATGTGTCCTTCCGCTACGACCCCGAGAAGCCGCTCATCGAGGACCTCTCCCTCAAGGTCGAACCCGGGCACACGGTCGCGATCGTCGGACCGACCGGCGCGGGCAAGACCACGCTGGTCAACCTGCTCATGCGGTTCTACGACGTCTCCGGCGGGCGGATCACCCTGGACGGCGTCGACATCGCCCGTATGTCCCGGGACGAACTGCGCGCCGGGATCGGCATGGTGCTCCAGGACACCTGGCTGTTCGGCGGGACCATCGCCGAGAACATCGCCTACGGCGCGTCCCGGGAGGTCACCCGGGGCGAGATCGAGGAGGCGGCGCGGGCGGCGCACGCGGACCGGTTCGTCCGGACCCTGCCCGACGGGTACGACACCGTGATCGACGACGAGGGGGCGGGGGTCAGCGCCGGTGAGAAGCAGCTGATCACCATCGCGCGGGCGTTCCTGTCCGATCCGGTGATCCTGGTGCTGGACGAGGCGACGAGTTCCGTGGACACCCGGACCGAGGTGCTGATCCAGAAGGCGATGGCGAAACTGGCGCACGGGCGTACGTCGTTCGTGATCGCGCATCGGCTGTCGACGATTCGGGATGCCGACACGATTCTGGTGATGGAGAACGGGGCGATCGTGGAACAGGGGGCGCACGGGGAGCTGTTGTCGGCCGGCGGGGCTTATGCGCGGCTTTACAAGGCGCAGTTCGCGCAGGCGGTGGCTGAGGTGGACTGAGCGGGTGCGCTGGGCTGGGGCGGGGGGGGCGGGGCGCAGCCCGGCGCGACGGGGTGCCGCCGCGCCCACCCGTGCCGCCCCGGGCGGCACGCATGCCCGCAGCTACGTCAGCTACGTCAGCTACGTCAGCTACGTCAGCTACGTCAGCTACGTCAGTCGAGATATCCCCTCAGCTGATCTGCGAACGCGTGGTCACGCAGCTTGTTCAGGGTCTTCGACTCGATCTGGCGGATGCGTTCCCTCGTCACGCCGAAGATGCGGCCGATCTCCTCCAGGGTGCGGGGGCGGCCGTCCGCGAGGCCGTAACGCAGTTGTACGACCTTGCGTTCGCGTTCGCCGAGGGTGGAGAGGACCGCCTCCAGGTGCTCCCGCAGCAGCAGGAACGCCGCCGACTCCACCGGGCTCGCCGCGTCCCCGTCCTCTATCAGGTCGCCCAGAGCCACGTCGTCCTCCTCGCCCACCGGCGCGTGCAACGACACCGGTTCCTGGGCCAGCCGCAGGACCTCGCTGACGCGCTCGGGCGGGAGGTCGAGGTGGGCGGCCACCTCTTCCGGGGTGGGTTCGTAGCCCCGCTCCTGGAGCATGCGGCGCTGGACGCGGACGACGCGGTTGATGAGCTCCACCACGTGAACGGGCACGCGGATCGTGCGGGCCTGGTCGGCGAGGGCGCGGGACATGGCCTGGCGGATCCACCACGTGGCGTACGTGGAGAACTTGTAGCCGCGGGCGTAGTCGAACTTCTCGACGGCGCGGATGAGTCCGAGGTTTCCCTCCTGGACGAGGTCGAGCATGGTCAGCCCGCGGCCGACGTACCGTTTGGCGACGGACACGACGAGCCGCAGGTTCGCCTCGATGAGGCGGCGCTTGGCCATACGGCCCATGACGACCAGTCTGTCCAGGTCGAGGGCGAGCTGGCTGTCCAGGTCGGGGGCGCCGGCGAGCTTCTCCTCGGCGAACAGGCCGGCCTCGACACGGCGGGCCAGTTCGACCTCCTCGGCCGCGGTGAGGAGGGGGATGCGGCCGATCTCGCGGAGGTACTGGCGGAACAGGTCCGAGGACGGGCCGCTGGTGTCGGTCCGGCCGCGCGGAAGTTCCACGGCCACGGGCTCGGGTTCCGCCGGTTCCTGCGAGGCCTCCGGCTCCGCCTCGGGGTGGTGCGCGGCGCGGCTCTGCGGAGGGACGGCGACGAGCACGCCGGTCTCCGCGTCCGGCTCCGTGCTGTCGGTCTGGGTCAGGGTCTGGGTCTGCACGGGGGCGACCTCCAGGATGATCGCTGCCGAGGTGAGCGGCAGCGCTGCTTCGGGGGCGGAGTCGGCGGCCACGCCGCTGTCCGTCCCGTACGCGATGAGCGGAACCGCGGGGGTGTGGGACCCGTTGGGAACGGATCGGCCGCGCTCCGAGGACTCAGGCACCGGAACCCAGTGTGGAGTACGACACATCGCCGCCACGAGGGGCGTGCGGTGACTTTTTGCGCCCGGTGCGTGACCGGTCGGTTACTCGGGTCGTTTGACCATCGGATTGTTGGCCGAAGACACTGGGACCCGCTGAACTGGGGCAGGATGGAGAGCATGAGCGAGATCGAGGAGCTGCGGCGTCGTCTTGAGGCGCTGGAGGCACGGGTGGACGAGGCCATCGCGCAGCAGGTCACGACCCACAACCTTGCCGTGGGCTCCGATCGGGACGTGGCCGCGCTTCAGCAGCAGCGGCGGGCCGATATGCAGGTGATCCGGGCGTTGCGGGACACGCAGCTGGAGCAAGGCAGGACGTTGCAGCAGCACAGTGAGCTGCTGGGCGCGCTCGTGGTGGGGCAGGTTGAGCACGGCAAGAACCTGGAACGCCTCGCGACAGCGGTCGGCGCGATCATGAACCACCTCGGCATCGACCCCCCCGCCCCGGAGGGCTAAAGCGCCGCCACCCCCCGCTCCCGCAACGCCTGCCCGTACTGCTGAAGCACCCACAACTCGTTCTGCACGGCCGCCAGTCGGGCCGGGTCGCCGCCGTTCGCCAAGCGGGTCAGCGTGCCCTGGATCTCCTGGATACGGCGGTCGACGGCGCGGCGGCGGACCATGACGAGCTGGTCGCCGGCGTAGACCTCGTCGACGGTGCGGCGCATGATCGCCTCGACCGCCAGTTCCGTCACCATCGCGCGGACCACGTCGTCCGGGGCCGCCTCGCGGACGCGGACCAGATACTCCTGCGGGTCCTGGATGCCGTACTCCGCGCCGCCCGCGTCGAGGATGGTCTGGCGTACGGCGGCGTAGGGCGGGGCGGTGAACTCGTCGACGCCGTATGCGTCGAAGGCCGGGGAGACCAACTCGGGGCGCTGGAGGGCGAGTTTGAGGAGTTCGCGTTCGGTGGCGTAGACCGGGTTGCGGAGGTTCAGGGCCGGGCCGGAGGGGGGGCGGACCGTGTCGTACGTCTGCGTGGGGCGCTGCTGGGCGGGGGCCGGGCCCTTGCCGCCGCGGTCCCTGGCCCAACGCGCCAGCTGGGCGACCCGCCTGACCACGAACTGCGTGTCGAGGATGCCGAGCATGCCCGCGAGCTGGACGGCGACCTCGTGCTGGGCGCCGGAGTTCTTGATGCGGGCCACGACGGGGGCGGACTCGTCCAGCGCCGAGGCGCGGCCCGCGGGGGTGTCGAGGTCGTAGCGGCCGACGATCTGGCGGAGCGCGAACTCGAAGAGGGGCGTGCGGGGTTCGACCAGCTCGGCCACCGCCTCGTCGCCCTTGGCCAGGCGCAGCTCGCAGGGGTCCATGCCGTCGGGCGCGATCGCGATGTACGTCTCGGCGGCGAACTTCTGGTCGTCCTCGAAGGCGCGCAGGGCCGCCTTCTGGCCGGCCGCGTCGCCGTCGAAGGTGAAGATCACGCGGGCCGAGCCGTTGTCCATCAGCAGCCGGCGGAGGATCTTGATGTGCTCGCCGCCGAAGGCCGTGCCGCAGGTGGCGATGGCTGTGGTGACGCCGGCGAGGTGGCAGGCCATGACGTCCGTGTAGCCCTCGACCACCACCGCCCGGCTCACCTTCGCGATGTCCTTCTTCGCGAGGTCGATGCCGTACAGGACCTGCGACTTCCGGTAGATCGCCGTGTCGGGGGTGTTGAGGTACTTGGGGCCGCTGTCCGACTCGTACAGCTTGCGGGCGCCGAAGCCCACGACGTCTCCGCCGATGTCGCGGATCGGCCACATCAGACGGCCGCGGAAGCGGTCGATGGGGCCGCGGCGGCCTTCCTGGGAGAGGCCGGACAGGAGCAGTTCCTTGTCGGTGAAGCCCTTGCCGCGCAGATAGCGGGTGAGGTGGTCCCAGCCCTGGGGGCTGTAGCCGACGGAGAAGTGCTCGGCGGCCGACTGGTCGAAGCCGCGCTCGGCGAGGAACGTGCGGCCGGTGTCGGCCTCCGGGCTGACGGCGAGCTGCTCGATGTACCACTGGGCGGCGATCTTGTGGGCCTCGACCAGGCGGATGCGTTCGCCGCGCTGGTGGGAGGGGTTGTAGCCGCCCTCCTCGTACCGCAGGGTGATGCCGGCCTGGGCGGCGAGGCGCTCGACCGCCTCGGAGAAGGAAAGGTGGTCGACCTTCATCACGAACGTGATGGTGTCGCCGCCCTCCTGGCAGCCGAAGCAGTGGAAGAGCCCCTTGCTCGGGCTGACCTGGAAGGACGGTGACTTCTCGTCATGGAACGGGCAGAGCCCCTTCATGTTGCCGCCGCCCGCGGGGCGCAGCTGGAGGTACTCGGACACGACGGCGTCGATCGGGACCGCGTCCCGTACCGCCTTCACGTCCTCGTCGTTGATCCGTCCTGCCACGCGTGGATTCTACGGTGGTGCGCCGACAGTCCTGACAGGTCCTGACGCCTCCTGACGGCTACGGGATGAGGCTGTCGAGCGGTACGTGCGGGTCGGCGAGCGCCTCCGTGTCCACCCGTGCCCTGGAACGAATCAGCTGCTGGACCGGGTCTGTGACGTCCCACACGTTCACGTTCATTCCGGCCAGTACGCGGTTCTCCTTCACCCAGAACGCGATGAACTCCCGCTTTCCGGCGTCCCCCCGGATCACCACTTCGTCGTACGCCCCCGGGGGCGCCCAGCCGGAGTACTCCATCCCCAGGTCGTACTGGTCGGAGAAGAAGTAGGGCACCCTGTCGTAGGTGACGTCCCGGCCGAGCATCGCGCGGGCCGCCGCCGGGCCGCCGTTGAGGGCGTTGGCCCAGTGCTCGACGCGTACCCGGGTGTCGAACAGGGCGTGCGGAAACGCGGCGACATCGCCCGCGGCGTAGATGTCGGGGTCGGAGGTGCGCAGCTGTTCGTCGACCATCACGCCGCCTCCGTAGACGCGCTCGGCGACTTCGAGCCCCGCCGACTCCGCGAGGGCGACCCGCGGGGCCGCCCCGATCGCCGCCAGGACGTCGTGCGCGGGGTGTTCCTCGCCGTCGTCGGTGCGGGCGGCCAGCACCATGCCGTCCTGGCCGGTGATCTCCGTCAGCCTCGCGCCGAAGTGGAAGCGGACGCCGTGCTCGCGGTGCAGCTCGGCGAAGAGGTTGCCGAGTTCGGGGCCGAGGACGCCGTGCAGCGGGGTCGGTTCCGGTTCGACGACGGTGACCTCGGCGCCGTACTCCCGGGCCGCCGCCGCGACCTCCAGGCCGATCCAGCCGGCGCCGGCGATGACGAGGTGGCCGTTGTCGCGGCCGAGGGAGGTCAGGACGCCCTTGAGGCGTTCGGCGTGGGCGAGGCGGCGCAGGTGGTGGACGCCCGCGAGGTCCGTGCCGGGGATGTCCAGGCGGCGGGGCTCGGCGCCGGTAGCGAGGAGCAGCTTGTCGTAGCGCACGACGGTGCCGTCCTCGCCGAAGCGGACCGTCTTCGCCGTACGGTCGATGGCGTCGACGGTCTGGCCGAGGTGCAGCTCGATGTCGTTGCGGGCGTACCAGGCGGGCTCGTGCACGAAGACGCTGTCGCGCTCCTCCTTGCCGAGCAGATAGCCCTTGGAGAGGGGCGGGCGCTCGTACGGGTGGTCGCGTTCGTCGCAGATCAGTATCACGCGGCCGGTGAAGGCTTCCGCTCGGAGCGTCTCGGCCGCCTTCGCGCCGGCCAGTCCCCCTCCGACGATGACGAATGTCTGATCCGCGTCGACCACTTGATGCCTCCTCGGGGGTCTGGGGGTGTCCCCCAGTCGAACACTGCATGGTGCCGCCACATGCGAGCGTCCCGCACGGAGCGTGATGGGGGAAGAGGGAGTGACCCGAACAGGCCACGGAGGGTCACATTCGGGCGGGTTTCACCTCACTGGCGCCCAGTGAGCCTCTGGTGCAACGAGCGCGCCGACGCGTCCGTGAGCGACGCGATCTGGTCGACGATCACCCGTTTGCGGGCGCGGTCGTCGGGTGCCCGGTCGAACAGGGCGCGGAACTGGGGGTCGAGTCCGTCGGGCGCGCGGGCGGTGAGCGCGTCGGCGAGTTCCGCGACCACGATGCGCTGGTCGGCGCGGAGCCGTTCCTGTTCGGCGCGCTGCATGACGTACCGGTCGGCGACCGCCTTGAGGACGGCACATTCGAGGCGGACCTCGCGCGGTACGACCAGTTCGGCGTCGTATCTCGTGAGGCGGCCGGCCCCGTACGCGGCGCGGGTGGCCGCCTCCGCGGCGAGGCAGAAGCGGCCGATGAGCTGGCTGGTGGCGTCCTTGAGCCGGGCCTGGGCCACCGCCGTGCCGTCGTAGCCGTGCGGCCACCAGTCCTCGTCCAGGAGGCGGTCGAGGGCCTCGGCCAGTTCCGCGGGATCGGTGTCCGAGGGGACGTAGCGGCCGAGGGCGACCGTGAAGACCGCCTGCCGTTCCGGCTCGGCGTGCAGGCAGTTGGGGTCGATGTGGCCGGCGTGCAGGCCGTCTTCCACGTCGTGGACGGAGTACGCCACGTCGTCGGACCAGTCCATGACCTGGGCCTCGAAGCAGGTGCGGGTGCCGGGGGCGTCCTTGCGGAACCAGTCGAAGACGGGGCGGTCGTCCTCGTAGACGCCGAACTTCGGGGACGTGGGGTCCGTGGGGTGGGCTCCGCGGGGCCAGGGGTACTTGGTGGCCGCGTCCAGGGCGGCTCGGGTCAGGTTGAGGCCGACCGATCCCTCGGGGGTGAACCGTTTGGGCTCGATGCGGGTGAGGAGGCGGAGGGACTGGGCGTTGCCCTCGAAGCCGCCGCAGTCTTCCGCGAATTCGTTGAGGGCCTGTTCGCCGTTGTGGCCGAACGGGGGGTGGCCGAGGTCGTGGGAGAGACAGGCGGCCTCCACCAGGTCGGGGTCACAGCCGAGGGCTGCGCCCAGTTCGCGGCCGACCTGGGCGCATTCGAGGGAGTGCGTGAGCCGGGTGCGGGGACTGGCGTCCCAGACCTGGCTGCTCGCTCCTGGGGTGACGACCTGGGTTTTGCCGGCGAGCCTTCTGAGCGCGGCGGAGTGCAGGATGCGGGCGCGGTCGCGCTGGAAGGCGGTTCGGCCGGGGCGCTTGTCCGGTTCGGGGGCCCAGCGTTCGGTTGACTGCAGGTCGTACGGCATGCCTCGACAGTAAGGGCAGGGGGTGGCGAACGGAGTGCGCCCTTGCCGGTGCCGGGTTCCGTTACGGGACGAGTGCGGGTTGTCTGTGGCTGGCAGCGGCCTGCGTAGCCAGTGCCTGGTCGTAGCGGTGCAGGACCAGGCGGGCCATCGCCGGGTGGGTGCCCAGCGGGGCCGACGCGATCCAGGGAGCCGCCTGTGCGCACTGGGTGGCGAAGTAGCCGGGGGCCGTGAAGTAGGAGGCCACGGCAATGTGGCGGCGGCCTCGGGCGGTGAGCGCGTGTACGGCTTCCTGGACCGTGGGCCTCGCCGCCGACGCGTACGCGGGGATCACCGGTACGCCCAAGCGGTCGGCCAGCAGCTGTGCCGTACGGCCGGTGTCCGTCGCCGACTGGGGGTCCCGGGAGCCCGCCGCGGCCAGGACCACTCCGGTCCGCTGTGCGTCCTTGCGCCAGCCCGCGTCGACCAGACGGTCGTGCAGGGCGTCCACGAGGAGGGGGTGCGGGCCGAGGGCGGCGGCCACTCGGGTGCGTGCCGGGGCGGCGGCGGCCATCTCGGGGATGTCCCGTTTCACGTGGTAGCCGCGGGACAGCAGCAGCGGGACCAGGACCGCCTCCGCGTTGCCCAGGGACGCCAGTGTGTCCGGGAGCAGGGGCTCGTTGAGCTCGATGTGACCGAGGTGGACGGGCAGGCCGGGGCGCAGCTCGCGGACGCGGTCGAGAAGGGCGGTGACCGTGCGCAGGGTGCGCGGGTCGCGGCTGCCGTGGGCCACGACGACGAGCGCGGGGGGCTCGGGTCGTCGGCTGCCGTCGAGCGAGACAAGGCTGAGCTGACTGGCGAGCTGGCTGCTGATCCGGTTCATGAGGTGCGCCGTACTGTCGAGGTGGTCGCGAGGAGCGTCCGACTTGCTCGTCTTACTCGTCGCCGTCATGGATCGATGGTGGCGAGCTGAGATTGCCTCCCCGTTGCACGGGAATGACGGGTGTTTTCCAGGGGTTCACGGTCGGTCCACCGCTGTGTGTGAGGAGCGGTGACCTGCGATTTCGTTCACCGGGAGTGAAGCTGGTCACGTTGGGGCAGTCAACCGGATCACCCTGCGTGGCGTCTTCGTTGGTCGAAGCAGCGGAACTGTCGAGCCGACACCGAGCCGACGTCAGCCGACGTCGAGCCGACGGAAACCGCCCGGAAACATGAACCCGCCGGACATCTGCGCCCGGCCGAACCAGGGAGACCGCCCTCATGCACCTGCCGCGCCCGAAGCTCCGGAGGCCGGCCGGCCTCCGTCTCCCCCGGCCGCGGCTGCCGCAGACGCGTGCCGGTCAGCGGCGGGCCCTGCAACTGGTGATGCTGCTGAGCGTGCTGGGGCTGCTCCCGGCGACGTGGATGTTCACGTCCGCGGACGGCCGGCTGCACACCGTCGAGAACGTGCCGCGCACCGACGTGGCCGTCGTCTTCGGAGCAGGCCTGCGAAACGGCGAGCCCTCCCGGTACCTCGCGCGCCGGCTGGACACGGCGGTGGAGCTGTACGAGACCGGGCGCATCAAGGTCGTCCTGGTGAGCGGTGACAAGCGGGAGGGCTACGACGAGCCGGGCACCATGCGCAGCTACCTGACCGAGCGCGGGGTGCCCGCCGCGCGGATCGTCAGTGACAACGCCGGCTACGACACATGGGACTCGTGCGTGCGCGCGAAGAAGGTCTTCGGTGTCGACCGGGCGGTGCTCATCAGCCAGACCTTCCACATACGCCGGGCGGTGGTCCTGTGCGAGGAGGCGGGCGTGCAGTCGTACGGCGTGGGAGTGGAGGACCGGCACTTCGGGGTCTGGTACTACGGGGCCGTCCGGGAGATCTTCGCGGCGTGGAAGGCGGCACTGGACGCGTGGAACGACCCCGACCCCCGGGTCCTCGGGCCGGAGGAACCGGGGGTGGAGCGGGCCCTGGCTAGCGCCCGGTGAAACGGGGAGCGCGTTTCTCCAGGAACGCGCTCATGCCGTCCTTCTGGTCCTCGGTCGCGAACAGGGCGTGGAAGACCCGCCGTTCGAAGCGGATGCCGTCTCTCAGGCCGGTTTCCAGGGCCCGGTCCACGCACTCACGGGCCGCGGTGACCGCCACGCGGCCGTAGGAGGCGATGGTCGCGCCCGCTTCCAGGGCCTCCGGCAGGACCCGGTCGTCCGGGACGACACGGGAGACGAGACCGCAGTCTCCGGCCTCCCGTGCGTCCATGGTGCGGCCGGTCAGGATCAGGTCCATCGCCTTGGCCCGCCCGACCAGGCGGGTCAGGCGCTGGGTGCCGCCTATGCCCGGGATCACTCCGAGCTTGATCTCCGGCTGGCCGAACACCGCCGACTCGCCCGCGATGACGAGGTCGCACATCATCGCCAGCTCGCAACCGCCGCCGAGGGCATGCCCGTTGACGGCCGCGATCTTCGGCGTGCGGAGGTCGGCGAACTCCTCCCACGCGGCGAAGTAGTCC
Organism: Streptomyces blattellae; assembly: GCF_009709555.1. Taxonomy (GTDB): domain Bacteria; phylum Actinomycetota; class Actinomycetes; order Streptomycetales; family Streptomycetaceae; genus Streptomyces; species Streptomyces blattellae. Next base: position 14,937 of record NZ_WJBG01000191.1, read on the forward strand.
TCCGCCGCCATCTCCACGGCCGACTTCCCCGCCATCTCCTTGATGTCGGCACCGGCGGCGAACACCTTCTCCGAACCGGTGACGACGAGGCAGCCGATCTCCGGGTCCGCGTCCAACGGGCGGAGGGCGTCGAGGAGTTCGGTCAGCAGCTCGGTGTTCAGGGCGTTGAGCACGTGCGGGCGGTGCAGCCGGACGGTCACCACCCGGCCGTGCCGTTCGAGCTTGAGATTGTTCATCGGTCTCCCCTTCTGCGGGCGTTACGAGTCCCAGATCGCGCCGTACGCCGGAATCCCGCGCCGCTCCAGCCCGTGCACGACCTGCCAGGTGAGCTTCTTGTTGGAGATGCAGATCACCGCCTCGGCCCCGAAGTCGCGGTACGCCGCGTAGGCGAGGCGCACCATGTCGGGCTTGCCGTGCTGGGAGGTGTCCCAGATGACCGCGTCCGGCTGGACGGCAAGGATCTCGTCGACGAGAGCGTCGCCGTAGGTCGTGCGCGGGTCGCGGGTGGCCCAGACCAGACGGGAGGGGACCTCCGCGGCGAGGAGATGGGGCAGGCAGGGGCCGATGCCGCTGCCTGTCGCGACGTAGACCACCTTCTTGAACAGGACCTCGATGTTGGCGACCCCGGCCGTGGTGATGCCCTTCACCCACACCTTGGACGGCAGGTCGTCGATGAACGAGCCAGTCCAGTCGCCGGCCCGCGAGATGGTGAGCCGGAAGCCGGGCTCGCCGGGGGCGGGGACGTTGGCGAAGGAGTGCCATTCCTTCAGCGGGCTGCGGCTGACCGCGGTGGAGGAACCCGCGAAAGGGGTCTCGCCATGGTCGAAGCGGGCCAGTACGACATGCCCGGAGGGGCGTTCGAGGCGGACGTCGACCTTGCGCAGCCGCAGCCAGGGCAGGGCGACGCTGAAGGTGACCACGGACAGCACCGTGAGTTCCGCGGGCCCCGGTGACGACAGGAGCGTATGCGTCCAGAACAGGGCCAGCGCCGTCCAGCCGCCGAAGCGGTGGATCTTCTCGAAGTGGTCGTGGTGGCGGGACCGGAAGGGCGGCAGGGCGGTGGCGACGATGACCGCGAGGAGGGCGAACAGGGTCCAGCCCACGGCCCTGAGCTGCGCGTCGGTCGTCCTGATCGTGAGCGCCAGGAACCAGCCCGTCCCCGCCAGCGCCCCGCCCACGTGCAGTCCGCCGAAGTGGTACACCTTCCCCAGCGTCCAGCGGATCTTCAGCGGCCAGTTCGTCGGCGCCCAGGTCGCCAGCCGGAAGAAGAGATTGATGACGTACTGCTGTCGTACGAGGACGGCGAGCGCGAGGTTGGCGAGCGCGGCGTGGCCGAGGGTCTCGGTCGACAGCGGCCAGCCCGCGTACAGAAAGGCGAGGTTGGCCAGGATGACCAGCGCCGCGAGCCGGTTGTAGTGCATCAGGCGCGGGTGCTTCAGCAGCCGCCGGGGGCCGGAGACGAGCGGGGGCAGGTCGGTGGTGTCCTGCTGGGTCCGCGGAGGTGAGGTGGTCATCGGGCCACCGCCATCCGCGCCTCGACCATCCGCAGCAGCGCCGCTTTGTCGATCTTGCCGCGGTCCGTCTCGGGGAGGAAGGGCAGTGCCAGCACCTCGGCGGGGACGCAGTAGTACGGCAGGGCGTCGGCGACCGCGCGGCGGGCGGTGTCGGGGTCGACGTCGGCGGGGCAGACGAAGGCGACCAGCGTGCGGGCGTCCCGCTTCAGGGTCACCGCGCGCCGGCAGCCCGCCACCGACTCCAGCACCGAGGACACGGAGTCCAGCTCGACCCGGAAGCCGCGCACCTTGACCTGGTCGTCGGTGCGGCCGAGGTGTTCGAGTTCGCCGTCCGGGGTCCAGCGGCCGAGGTCACGGGTGCGGAACATACGGCGTCCGGCGCCGAGGAAGGGGTCGGGGGCGTAGCGCTCGGCGTTCAGCGCCTCGTTGTCCAGATAGCCCGCCGAGACGCAGTCGCCGCCGGCCCACATCTCGCCGACCTCGCCGATGGGCAGCGCACGCCGGTGCTCGTCGAGGACGTACACCGTGTTGTTGGGGGTGGGGCGGCCGATCGTGAGCAGCGGGTCGTCCACGTGGTGGCGGCGCATCGTGTTGACGATCGTCGTCTCCGTCGGCCCGCAGGAGTTGTGGAAGGCGGACCGCCGGGCCCAGGCGTCCGCGAGCGGGCGCGGGCACGGCTCCCCCGCGACCGCCACCGTCCGCACCCGGGGGCAGTCCGCCGGGTCGATGCCGGACAGCACGGTCGGCGTGGCGATCAGGACGTCCGCCGTACGGGCCGCCGCCGCGATGTCCTTGCCGCGGATGACGAGCGTGCCGCCGTGGGCGAGGCAGCCGAGGATCTCCCAGGCGGCCATGTCGAAGGCGATGTTGAGGAGTTGGGCGACCCGGTCGCCGGGGCGGATACCGAGGTCGCCGGGGGCGGTGAGGAGGATGTTGGCGACGTTGCGGTGGGTGACCTCCACGCCGTTGGGGTGGCCGGTGGTGCCGGAGGTGAACAGGACGTAGCAGCCGTCGTCAGGGCGGACGGGCCGCCCGTCGGTGGGTACGGGCCGCCCGTCGATGCGTACCGACCGCCCGTCGATGCGTACGGGCCGCCCGTCGATGCGTACCGACCGCCCCGGAGGGACCGGTCCTCGCTGGGCGAGATCGTCGTCGTCGAGCGTGATCAGCCGGTGTCCGGCGTCAGGCAGCGGCACCAGCGGCGTGTACTCCGACTGTGTGAGGACCACCCGGGTCCCGGCGGTACGGATGACGTGCCGCAGCTGGGCGGCAGGGGCGAGGCAGATGTCCTGCGGGACGTACGCGGCGCCGGCCTTCAGCGTGCCGAGCAGTCCGACGAGCATCGGTATGGAGCGGCGTACGAAGAGGCCGACGTGGTCGCCGGGCCGTACGCCTTCCCGTACGAGTCTGGCCGCGAGCCCGTCGGCACGACGGTTCAGCTCGCCGTAGGTGATCGTCGTGCCCTGGTGCTCGGCGGCGACGGCGTCCGGCGCGGCGGCGGCCCGTCGTTCGACGGCGCGGTGGACGAAGGTGTCCGGGACCGGGACCTCAGGGCCTTGGCCGAACTGCCAGAACAACGCCCTGTCTTGGGGAGATAGATGGCTCAGGGGCATGCTTCACAGACCTCCTGGCGGTTGGGGGGAAGGTGCGTCGAGCGACTGAACGTGGCACGTTCGATATATCGAACGCCATGCGAGTTCACTGACCGCGACACCGCGGTGCGGTGGCGGCCCGTCTGCTTTCGCATTCAACGTAGATCGCAACACCGGCAAAACAAGGCACACGAGTCGACTGCTAGCACTTCGACAGCTGTTGTATAGGAAGACGACAGGAACCTCACGGCTGACACTTGCGGCGCCTCCCGCCCGACGCTTCCGCCGCCTCACGCCGCCCGAGCCCGCGCGGGGAGGTCCCCGTGCCTGTCGTGTAACGGGACACGTTGCGGTGCGTAACACGTGCGACGCAGGCTGGACGGTATGCAGAACACCGTGACGCCCACCCACTGCCCGTACTGCGCCCTGCAGTGCGGAATGAATCTCACGCCCGAGCAGGACGGGGGCGTCACGGTGGTCGAGCGCCCGGACTTCCCGGTGAACCGGGGCGCGCTGTGCGGCAAGGGCCGTACCGCGCCCGCGGTGCTGTCATCGAGCGTCCGCCTGACCTCCCCGCTCGTCCGGAACGCCGGTGTCCTTAAGCCCGCCACCTGGGACGAGGCGCTCGGCCGGATCGCCGAGGGGCTGTCCCGCACGCGCGCGGAACATGGTCCGGACGCGTGCGGGGTCTTCGGCGGCGGCGGACTGACCAACGAGAAGGCGTACACACTCGGCAAGTTCGCGCGGGTGGTGCTGGGCACCTCCCAGATCGACTACAACGGGCGCTTCTGCATGTCCTCGGCGGCAGCCGCGGGCACGAAGGCGTTCGGTCTCGACCGCGGGCTCCCCTTCCCCCTGGAGGACATCCCGAAGACCGGCTGCGTGATCCTCGTCGGCTCGAACCTCGCGGAGACGATGCCGCCGTCACTGCGGTTCTTCACCGAGCTGCGTGAGAACGGCGGCACGCTGATCGTCATCGACCCGCGCCGCACGAAGACCGCCGAGCAGGCGGACCTGCACCTGGCGCCCCGCCCCGGCACCGACCTCGCGCTCGCCCTCGGGCTGCTGCACCTGGTCGTCGCCGAGGGCAGGGTGGACGAGGAGTACATCCGCGAGCGCACGACCGGCTGGGAGGACGCGCGGGCCGCCGCGATGGCCCACTGGCCGGAGTACGTGGAGCGGATCACCGGCGTCCACGTGCCCCAACTCCGCGAAGCCGTACGGATGTTCTGCGAGCCCGAGGCCGCGATGGTGCTGACCGCGCGCGGACCCGAGCAGCAGTCCAAGGGCACCGACACGGTGGGCGCGTGGATCAACCTGTGCCTGGCGACCGGGCGGGCCGGCCGCCCGCTGTCCGGGTACGGCTGTCTGACCGGGCAGGGCAACGGACAGGGCGGACGCGAACACGGCCAGAAGGCCGACCAGCTGCCCGGCTACCGCAAGCTGACCGACCCGGCGGCGCGGCAGCATGTGGCGGAGGTGTGGGGCGTGGACCCGGACTCGCTGCCGGGGCCGGGGCGCAGTGCGTACGAGTTGCTGGACGCGCTGGGCACGGATATCCGGGCGTTGCTGCTGATGGGCTCGAACCCGGTGGTGTCGGCGCCGCGGGCCGCGCATGTCGAGGAGCGCATCAAGTCGCTGGAGTTCCTCGCGGTGTGCGATGTCGTGCTGTCGGAGACGGCGGCACTCGCGGACGTGGTCCTGCCGGTCACCCAGTGGGCGGAGGAGACGGGCACCACGACCAACCTGGAGGGCAGGGTGCTGCTGCGTCGCCAGGCGATCACCCCGCCGGACGGCATCCGCAGCGACCTCGACGTGATGCACGAACTGGCCGACCGGCTCGGTGTGGAGAAGGGCTTCCCGACCGACCCCGAGGAGGTCTTCGAGGAGCTGCGCCGGGCGAGCGCGGGCGGCCCCGCGGACTACTCCGGCATCACCTACCGCAGGCTGGTGGAGGAGAACGGGGTGTTCTGGCCGTGTCCCATCCCGGCGGACACCGCTGCCGCCGCCGGCGACCACCCCGGCACCCCCCGCCTCTTCCTCGACCGCTTCGCCACCGAGGACGGCCGGGCCCGCTTCGTCCCCGTCTCGCACCGGGCGACCGCGGAGGAGCCGGACGACGAGTACCCGGTCCTGCTGACGACCGGCCGGGTCGTCGCCCAGTACCAGTCCGGCGCCCAGACCCGCCGCGTGGACGAGCTGAACGCCGCGGCGCCGGGACCGTTCGTGGAGCTGCACCCGCGCCTTGCCGAGCGGCTCGGGGCGGCGGAGGGCGACCCGGTGGCAGTGGTGTCCCGGCGGGGCAGGGCGGTGGCCCCCGCGCGGATCACGACGACGATCCGCCCGGACACCGTCTTCATGCCCTTCCACTGGCCGGGCGAGGGCCGCGCGAACACGCTGACGAACCCGGCGCTGGACCCGACGTCGCGGATGCCCGAGTTCAAGGCGTGCGCGGTCCGGCTGGAGACGGTGCAGCCGTAGTCGCCGTTCAGCGCCGGGCGGCGGGCCAGTCGCCGCCCTCGATGAGCGTCCCGCGCGCCCGCAGCCGTACGGCGACCGCGGGCGCCGCGACATACACCCAGGCGCGTACGACGGCGCCGTCCGCGTCCCGCATCACCTCACGTGCGACGCGCTCGTAGAGGCTGCGCGGGTCGCCGGGCCTGTACTCCTCCAACCGGTCCAGGGCGGCGAGGAGTTCGCCGTAGACCTCGGCCCGGGCGGTGACCAGTTCGCCGTACACCACACCGTCGCCGATCTGTTCCACGGCGTACGGATAGCCGGGCCCGTCATACAGCACCGCCCCCGTGAGCCGCCCCGGCTCCTCCGCCTCGGTACGGCCGTGCAGGAAGAGGTCGTGGTTGGGCTCGCCGGGGCGGAGTGTGCCGTAGACGAAGAACGGGAGTCTCGCGGGTCTCACGGACACGATTCTCGCAAGGACGCCGCACGTCGCGCCCGACCTCCGGCATCCAGTGGCGGCTTGGGGTGTGGTGGACGTGGGCTGGTTGTGACGCGCGCTTCTGACACACGGCCCGGCAGCCGATTCGCGGGGCCGCTCAGTCGATGTTCGACGCGGAAGAGCCGGTCGCACAGGCATCCGTGGAGGACGGCGTCGCCGCCTGGTTCGGAAACCAACAGGGTCGCGTCGGCAGCGAGTTCGGGGTGGCCCAGTCGGTGAGGAGACGGTGGGCTCGGCGGCGGGCGAGGGTGACGCTTTGGGGGAACGGGGTGCAGTCAAGGCAGTCGTATCGAAGGGCGCCTTCGATCCCTTGAGGCTCTTTGGGGACGGCCGTGCCAGTCGCCTCCGGCAAGGGCGAGCAGCGCACAACTGGCGCCGCCCTGAGAGCAGTTCGTCACCGACACCGCCCCAAGCTAAGCCGGAGGAGTGCAGCGAGCCCAGGATCGCGGCGCCGAGGGCCGGGTCCGCGGCGACCCGGTGCGGATGGTGACGAGAGAAGTTCGCCTACGGGCCGGGGGTCGTTCTGGAGGGGCGGCTGCCCAATGGCCGGGGCGACTACCCCGTATACGGCCACCGCCCCTTCGCCTCCCGCAACGCCCTCCCCCACCACACCAGCTGATCCAGCATCCCCTTCGCCGCCGCATCCGCCCCGGATGGATCCTTCAGGCGCCCGTCGTCGTCGAAAGAGGCACCCGCGTTGTGGAAGGACACCGTGTCGCGGATCGTCACGGCATGGAGTTCGGCGAAGACCTGGCGGAGGTGTTCGACGGCGCGCAGGCCCCCCGCCAGACCGCCGTATGACACGAGGGCCACCGGCTTGGCACGCCATTCGGTGAAGTGCCAGTCGATGAGGTTCTTGAGGCCGGCCGGGTAGGAGTGGTTGTACTCGGGGGTGAGGACGACGAACGCGTCGGCGGTCGCGAGTTTCGGGGTGACCGTGGACAGTTCGGCGGTGGCCTGCGGGGTCGGGGCGAGGGAGGTCGGGAGGGAGATCTCGGCTACGTCCACGACCTGGGGGACGAGGTCGTCATGGTCCCGGATGCGGTCGAGGAGCCAGTCGGCCACGACCGGGCCGAAGCGGCCGTGGCGGTTGCTGCCGATGACGAGGGTCAGGTTCAGGGGGGCGGTCGGGGTGGCTTCAAGCGTGGCTTCGGGCGTGGACTTGGGCTGCATGCCAGCCAGGCTCTTATCTCAACCTTGCTTGAGGTCAAGGTTCGGCCCGTCGGGCCCTGGTCACCCGTTCACACCCCCGTCCCGCACCCTTCGGGTTCTTTACCGACGGCTGCCGCGCACACGCCGGTGACCTGCTGAAATGTCGGCGCGGGAGGTGTTCGCACCGACCGTTTCACCCCCGTTCACACCATTTCCGGCGCCCGCTCAGGAAGCGCGGCCGGGCTCGTGGCCTTTACCTCGGAAGGGAAACCAAACCACCGTTTGAGGTCGAGGGAGCGCCGATGCGACGTACCGCCCGCCTGCTGCCCGGTGCCGCACTTGCCGTAGCCGTTGTGGGCCTGGGTGGCGTGCCGGCGTACGCGGCGGACGCCGCCGCCCTGGAGGTGTTTCCGTCTTCCGTCATTCCGGGCGGACAGGTCTCGGTGAACACGACGGCATGTGGTGACACGGGCACGGCGGCGGGCGACGCCAGCGCGGTCGGCGCCGGCACGTTCACGCTCGCGCCGAGCAGCCACAAGAAGAACGCCATCGGGCAGTTCAGGGTGCCGCCGAGCGCGCAGCCGGGGACGTACGAGATCGTCGCGACCTGCGCCGGGGACGGCAAGCGGGTCACCGGCGACCTGGTGGTCACGCTGACCTCGGCCCGTGCGCAGGTGTACCCCAGAGGAAGCGTGAAGACGGGGGTCGGCGGCGCTCTGGGCCCCGATCCCGTGCAGACCGCGGCCGGTATCGCGGCTCTGGCCGTCGCCGCCGCGGGCGGTACCTGGCTCCTGCATCGCCGGGCGAGAGGCGACGGGTTCTGACGGACACCTTCCGCTGTCCGTCGGCAGGTACCGCACGTCCCCTCCCCCTCCGGGTCCGACGCCCCTCGCGGCCCGGAGGGGGATCGGGTCCGGTTTCAAGGGGCCAGGAGGCCGGGATGCGCAAGCTGGGCAAAGCCGCCATAGTGAACGCCGCCATGGTGAACGCCGCCATAGCGACCGTGACCGCGACCGCCCTGTGCTCCGGCGCCTGGCTGCTGAGCAGCGGCAGCCGGACGCACGCCCCTCCGCAGCCGACCGCCCGAGAGGCCCGCCAAGCACACGCCGAAGCGTCCGTACCGCAATCCGCCGCATCCCCGCTGCCGCCCTCCCCACCCGACCGCATCCGCATCCCGTCCCTCCGCGTGAACGCCCCTCTCATGGGCCTCAGGCTCACGAAGACCGGCAGTCTCGACGTCCCGCCGGCCGGGGAGAAGAACCTCGCGGGCTGGTACGAGGCCGGTACCACCCCTGGCGAGACGGGCACCGCCATCGTCGCCGGTCACGTCGACAACGCCGACGGACCCGCCGTCTTCTACGGGCTCGGCGCCGTGAAGAAGGGCAGCACGGTGGAGGTGGACCGGCGCGACGGCGGGGTCGCCGTGTTCACCGTGGACGCCGTCGAGGTGTACGCCGCGAAGGACTTCCCCGACAAGAAGGTGTACGGGGCGGCGAACCGGCCCGAGCTACGGGTGATCACCTGCGGCGGGGGCTACTCACGGGCGACCGGCTACCAGGGGAACGTGGTCGTCTTCGCGCACCTGACGGGCAGCCGTTGACACGACCCGTTGACGCGAGCCGTTGACGCGACCCGTTGACACGATTCACTGAATCCGCAAGACGGAAATCGGCTACATTCACATGCTCCGCACACTTATGGCGAAAAGGTGATCTTGACCGGAACCATCCCACCGCCGGACCGTAGCAGTCATCGGAGGTGGATATGGCTGCCACGGTACGTACAGCGAAGACGACCACGGAGACATCCGGAGTCGAAGCAGTGGTGCGGCAGGACGCCGCGCTGCTGGAGGACGACCTGCGGGAGTTCATCGGATCACTGGCCACCGAGGGCACCGGGGACGTGTACGACGCGGCCCTGATCCGTTCCCTCTACGCGCCGGTCGCCGATGCCCTCGGATCCAAGGTGGGACAGGCGGCCCTGCCACCGGCCCCGAACGCACCGGGACACGGCGGGCCTCCGTTACGGCCCTCGATGGTCTACTGGGCCTACCGCAACTACCGCGGCTTCCCGGACGAGACCGGGGACCGGCCCGGAACCGATGCCGCCGACCTCGCGGTGATCCGCCGCACCGCCGTCGCCGTACGCATCCTGCTGAAGGCCGCGGTCGCGCTCGACGACATCCAGGACGGCAGCGACGTACGGTACGGCGAGCCCGCACTGCACCGCACCCACGGGGTGCCGCTCGCCCTCAACACCGGCTCCTGGCTGATCATGGCGGCGCTGCGGCATGCGGCCGATCCGGCGGTGGTGGCCAGCCTCGTCCGCGCGGTGGGCAACGGCTTCACCGGCCAGGCGGCCGACATGTCGACACGGACCGCCCGCACCCGCGCCGAGCTGCTCGCCGCACCGCACGGGGCGCGGGTGCGGTTCTGGGAGTCGGTGGCGGCGCTGAAGACCGGGACGCTCTTCTGGATGCCGCTGGACGCGGCGGTCGCCGGGCTCGGTGTCGTCGAGGACGAGCGGCGCACGCTGGACGACGCCATGCGCCGGCTCGGGCTGGCGAGCCAGCTGTTCAACGACCTCACCGACGTCGTGCCGGAAATCGGTGGCGCCAACACCCACGAGGACTTCGACGGCTTGAGCAACCGGGTCTTGCTGGAGCTGGCCGACTCCGCTCAGCCGCTGCCCGCGCAGGGTGAGCAGCTGAAGGCATTCGTGCTCGGCCATCCGGGACTTCAGCGGTCCCTCCTCGAACTGTCCGCCCAGGCAGTCGAGTTGAAGCGCTCGGCGAAGGAGGCCGTGCACCGGGTGTGCCGTTCGGCGCGCAGTGCGGCGTACTTCGATGTGACGATCGAGCGCAAGGGCCATCTCATCGACCGGCTCCACGAGACGGTCCGGCAGCGGAGTGGCGCGTGACGACGACACCCCTGGACCGCCTGCGGGCCGCCACGCGCGCGTGGCACGACGCCCTGGAGAGCACCGCCTTCGCCACCGCGATGCTGTCCGGAACGCTCCCGCTCGACCGTTACGTCGGCCAGCTCGCCGCCTACCGAGAGGCCCTGGCGGCGCTCGAAGGCGAGCTCTCCCGCGCCACCAGCCCGTGCGTCACGCACGTCTGGTCACCGGACCTTGCCAAACTGCCCTTCATAGAGCGCGACTTGAAGTACTTCAGGCAGTCCGGCGTCAACCCGCCGCCCCAGGCGAGGCCGGCGGGGCGGGCGTTCGCCGAGGAGATACGGCGCACCGCGGCCGCCGACCCCGACGCGCTGCTCGGTTTCCTCTACGTCATGGAGGGCTCCACCCTCGGCGCGCTGCTCCTGCACCGGTACGTCAGCGAGGCCTACCGCCTGACCGTCCCGTACGGCCTGGCCTACTACGGCAGCGGCGACCGTACGCGCTGGGCAAGCTTCACCACCCGTATGAACGAGGCCCTGATGAACGACGCCTGGCTGAACGACGCCCTGCTGAACGAGGACACCCACGCCCGCGTCCTCGCCGCCGCCGACCGCGCCTACCACCACACGGCCTCGATCGCCGAGGCCCTCGCTCCGCCTACCCGAGCCACTGCTCGTACGCCATCCTCGCCACCAGCGTGAAGACGACGGTCAGCAGCACGGCCCGGACGAACCCGCTGCCCTTCTTCAGTGCGGTGTGCGCGCCCACCGTGCCGCCGACCAGGTTGAAGACGGCCATCAGCGCGGCCAGCCGCCAGTACACCGTGCCCTGCCAGGCGAAGGTGGCGAGGGCGCCCGCGTTGGTGCAGCAGTTGACGATCTTGGCGGTGGCGGAGGCGGCGACGAGATCGAGGTGGAGGAGCGCGGTGAGCGCGAGGACGAGGAAGGTGCCCGTGCCGGGGCCGATCAGGCCGTCGTAGAAACCGATGCCGGTGCCCGCCAGCCCGATCGCGGCGAGCACCCGGCGCGGCGAGACCGGCGTGGCCGCGGGGGCGGTCCCGAAGGCGGGCCGGAGGATCACGAACGCCCCGACGCCGACCAGCACCACCATCACGATCGGCGTCAGTACGTCCGTGCTCATCCCGGCGGCCACGAACGCTCCCGCCGTCGAGCCCGCGAGCGCCGCCAGCCCGATCCGCACGGCCAGCCGCACGTCCACCGGAGTCTTGCGGGCGTATGTCACCGCGGCCCCCGCGGTGCCGACGATCGCGACCGCCTTGTTCGTGCCGAGCGCGTACTGAGCGGCCGACGCCGAGTTCGGCAGGCCGAGCAGCAGCGTGGGCAGCAGGAGGAGCCCGCCGCCGCCGACCACGGCGTCGATCCAGCCGGCCGCGAGGGAGGCGGCGCACAGGGCAACGATCGTGGTCAGTGATATGTCGGGCATGATCGCGACCATACGGACGGGATTCGTGCGGCGTCCATCTATTTGAGGGGCATCTGAGACTCGGCCGAACGGGGCGATGGGTTCGTGAGCGGAAGCCAATGGCCGTAAGCCGAAGCCGATGGCCGTAAGCCGAAGCCGATGGTCGTAGACGATGGTCACAGCACCGAAACCGGTGGTCCGGATGGCCTCCCCCACCCCGCCTCACAGCCCGCGACCTGCGCACCGCCGAACCCTCACACACACTCCCGGCCGCCGCTGAGGGCAGCGTTCCTCACGGGAAACAGACGTGATGCGGTCGGGTAACACCGGCACCGCACGCTCAAGGGCATGACCTCGAATACGCGTGTGGTGGTGATCGGCGCCGGCCTCGCGGGCGTACGTCTCGCCCGGCGGCTCGGTGAGCTCGGCACGCCCGCGACGCTGATCGGCGAGGAGGAGCACCGGCCGTACAACCGGGTGCTGCTCGCCGAGGTGCTGGCCGGCCGGTACGCCCCCGAGGTGATCGCCCTGCCCTCCCCCGCCGGGCTGGTCCGGGCCCGGGTCACCGGGATCGATCGCGCCGAGCGGCAGGTGGAGTGCGCGGACGGCTCCAAGATCGATTACGACACGCTGGTCCTGGCGACCGGCTCCAACCCCGTGCTCCCGCCGCTGCGCGGCCTGTTCACCCCCGACCACGAGCTGCCCGAGGGCGTCCACGCGTTCCGCACCATGGACGACTGCCTCGGCCTGTCCAAGGCGGTACGGCCCGGCGTACGCGCGGTCGTCATCGGCGGCGGGCTCCTCGGGGTCTCCGCGGCCCGCGCGCTCGCGGTGCGCGGCGCCCAGGTCGTCCTCGCCCAGCAGTCCGAGCGGCTCATGGAGCGCCAGCTCGACCCGGGCGCCTCGAAGCTGGTGCTGCGGCACCTGAAGGATCTCGGCGTCGAGGTCCACACCGAGTGCCGGGTGCGCGACGTGCGCTGTGTCAACGGCGCGGTCCGCTCGGTCGAGATGGCCGACGGATACGCCCTCGACGCCGACCTCGTCGTCCTGGCCTGCGGGGTCCACCCGCGCGTCGGCCTCGCCCAGACCGCCGGACTCGCCGTGCGCAAGGGCGTCATCGTCGACGACGAACTCCGTACGTCCGACCCGTACATCCGGGCCATCGGCGACTGCGCCCAGCACGACGGCACCCTGTACGGGCTCGCCACCCCGGCCCTCGAACAGGCCGACATACTCGCCGAGTCGCTGGCGGGGGACACCGGCGCCCGCTACACCGGCACCCGTTCGCTGACCCGGCTCACGCTGAACGGGACGGACGCGTTCGACCTCGCCGCCTTCGGCGAGACCGTGCCGCTGCCGGGCGACGACGTCGTCCAGCTCGCCGACGCCACCCGCGGCACCTACCGCAAGGTCGTCGTCCGCGACGACCGCGTGGTCGGCGGCGTACTCGTCGGCGAACTCGGCACCGTCGGCGCCCTCGCCCGCGCCTGGGAGGGAGCAGAGCCGCTCCCGTCGGACGGCGCCCCGCTGCTCCACCTGCTCACCAATGATGGAGGCTCCTCATGACCACGGACACCCCCACGATCGTGCTCGTCGGCCATGGCATGGTCGGCCAGCGCTTCCTCGAAGCGCTGGCCGAGCGCGGCCTGACCGCCACGCACCGCGTGGTCGTGCTGTGCGAGGAGCCGCGCCCCGCGTACGACCGCGTCGCCCTGACCTCGTACTTCTCGGGCAAGACGCCCGAGGACCTGTCGATGACCGACATGGAGTTCATCGAGAAGCACTCGATCGAGCTGCGCGTCGGTGACCCGGCCGAGACGGTCGACCGTTCGTCGCGGACCGTGACCGCCCGCTCCGGGCAGACGTTCGCGTACGACACTCTCGTGCTCGCCACCGGCTCCTACCCCTTCGTGCCGCCCGTCCCGAACAAGGACGCCACCGGCTGCTTCGTCTACCGCACGATCGAGGATCTGCTCGCCATCGAGGAGTACGCGAAGACCGCCACGACCGGCGCGGTGGTCGGCGGCGGTCTGCTCGGACTTGAGGCGGCCGGCGCGCTGAAGGGTCTCGGACTCACCTCCCACATCGTGGAGTTCGCGCCCCGTCTGATGCCCGTCCAGGTGGACGAGGGCGGCGGCGCGGCGCTGCTGCGCACCATCGAGGACATGGGCCTGAGCGTCCACACGGGCGTCGGCACGCAGGAGATCGCGGTCGACGCGGACGGCGCCGTGACCGGCATGAAGCTGTCCGACGGCTCCGAACTCTCCACCGACCTGGTCGTGTTCAGCGCCGGTGTCCGCCCCCGCGACCAGCTGGCCCGGGCCTCGGGACTGACGGTCGGCGAGCGCGGCGGCATCACGGTCGACGAGCAGTGCCGCACGGTGAACGACCCGCACGTCTTCGCGATCGGCGAGTGCGCGCTGGCGGCGGACGGCCGGGTGTACGGCCTGGTGGCCCCCGGCTACGAGCAGGCGGAGACGGCCGCGGCCACCATCGCCGCAGACGAGGCGTCCTTCACCGGCGCCGACCTGTCCACCAAGCTGAAGCTGCTCGGCGTGGACGTGGCGTCCTTCGGCGACGCGCACGGCACCGCCGACGACTGCCTCGACGTCGTCTACTCCGACTCCCGCGCGGGCCTGTACAAGAAGCTGGTCATCGGCCGCGACGGCACACTGCTCGGCGGCATCCTGGTCGGCGACGCGGAGGCGTACGGCACCTTGCGCGCGCTGACCGGCTCGGTCCCGCCGATCTCGCCCGAGTCGCTGGTCCTGCCGGCCGGATCCGGCGCCCCGGCCCAGCTCGGCCCGGCCGCGCTGCCGGACGACGCGATCATCTGCTCCTGCAACAACGTCCGCAAGGGCACGATCCGCGACGCGGTCACCGAGCACAGGTGCACCACCGTGCCCGAGGTGAAGAAGTGCACCAAGGCCGGTACCACCTGCGGCAGTTGCGTCAAGGTCCTCGGCCAGTTGGTCACCGCCGAACTGGAGGCCGGCGGCGTCGAGGTCGACAAGGGCCTGTGCGGCTGCTTCGCGCAGACCCGCGAGGAGCTGTACGAGATCGTCCTCGCCCTGCGCATCAACACCTACCAGGACCTGCTGGACCGCTACGGCCGCGAGAACGCCCGGGGCGGCGACGGCTGCGAGATCTGCAAGCCGGCGGTGGCGTCGATCATCGCCTCCCTCGCCCCCACGATCGGCGCGAGCGGCTACGTCCTCGACGGCGAGCAGGCGGCCCTCCAGGACAGCAATGACCACTTCCTCGCCAACCTGCAGAAGAACGGCTCGTACTCGGTCGTCCCCCGCATCCCCGGTGGTGAGATCACCCCCGAGGGCCTGATCGTCATCGGCGAGATCGCCCGCGACTTCGGCCTCTACACGAAGATCACCGGCGGCCAGCGGATCGACATGTTCGGCGCGCGGGTCGAGCAGCTCCCGCTGATCTGGACCCGGTTGGTGGACGCCGGCTTCGAGTCGGGGCACGCCTACGGCAAGTCGCTGCGCACGGTGAAGTCCTGCGTCGGCCAGACCTGGTGCCGCTACGGCGTCCAGGACTCCGTCCGCATGGCGATCGACCTGGAGCTGCGCTACCGCGGGCTCAGGTCGCCCCACAAGCTGAAGTCCGCGGTCTCCGGGTGCGCACGCGAGTGCGCGGAGGCCCAGTCGAAGGACTTCGGCGTGATCGCCACGGCGGGCGGCTGGAACCTGTACGTCGCCGGAAACGGCGGCGCGACCCCCCGCCACGCGGACCTGCTGGCGCAGGATCTGACGGACACCGAGCTGATCAAGCTGATCGACCGCTTCCTGATGTTCTACATCCGTACGGCGGACCGCCTGGAGCGCACCTCGACCTGGCTGGAGCGGATCCCCGGCGGCCTGGACCACGTACGCGACGTGGTCGTCGAGGACTCACTCGGCATCTGCGAGGAGTTGGAGACCCTGATGGCGGCGCACGTCGCCAACTACCGCGACGAGTGGTCCGACACCATCAACGACCCGGAGAAGCTGGCCCGGTTCGTGTCCTTCGTGAACGCGCCGGACACCCCCGACCCGGTCGTCGGCTTCGTCCCCGAGCGCGACCAGATCAAGCCCGACCTGCCGCTGCTGTCCATCGGCCTGCGCCCCGCCGATGACGTCCTGGAAGGAACCGCCCAGCGATGACCCTGGCCCCCGAGACGACCGATCTGAAGGTCCAACTGCGCCTCGGCGACAGCTGGTTCACCATCTGCGACCTGAACGTCCTGCTGCCGGGCCGCGGCGTGGCGGCCCTGCTGCCGGACGGCCGGCAGGCGGCCGTCTTCCGCGACCGGACGGGCAACCTGTACGCCGTCGACAACCGCGACCCGTTCGGCGGCGCGGCAGTCCTCTCCCGCGGCCTCACCGGCTCCCACCAGGGCCGCCCCTTCGTCGCCTCCCCCCTCCTGAAGCAGCGCTTCGACCTGGCGACCGGGCAGTGCCTGGACGACGACACGGTACGCATCACCGCCTACGAGGTACGCGCCCGGTAGGCCGCGCTTCCGCGGGGGGCCATCCCCTGAATACCGTTGGAAAGGTGCACCTGCCCCGTGCTTGCATGGGCGCATGATGTCCGCCGACCGTCTCCTGGCCTTCGCGGCCATGTCGTTCCTGCTGATCGTCGTCCCCGGCCCGAGCGTGCTGTTCGTGGTCGGGCGGGCGCTCGCGCAGGGACGCCGGGCCGCCCTGACCACGGTGGTGGGGAACACGGTCGGCGCCTATGTGCTGATCGTGGCCGTGGCATTCGGGGTCGGGTCGGTCGTCGAGCGCTCCGTGCTCGTGTTCACCGCGCTCAAGCTGGCCGGTGCGGCCTACCTCGTCCACCTCGGGCTGAAGGCCTGGCGGGAGCGGGGGGCGCTGCCCGCCGCGTTCACGGACGACGCCGGGAAGCACGGGGCGCGGCGCACGTTCTGGGAGGGGTTCACCGTCGGGGTGACCAACCCCAAGACCATCGTGTTCTTCGCCGCCGTACTGCCGCAGTTCGTCGACCGCGACCAGGGCAACGTCGCGGCTCAGATGCTGCTGCTCGGCCTGGTCTTCAACCTCATCGCGCTCGTCTCCGACAGTGTGTGGGGCCTGGTCGCGGCCACCGCCCGGAACTGGTTCGCGCGTTCGCCGCAGCGTCTCTCCCTGGTGGGCGGGGCCGGCGGGCTCACCATGATCGGTCTCGGTGTCACCGTGGCCGCGACCGGGCGGAAGGAGTGACGGAGCGGGGCTTCAGGCCGTCGTACGTCACCCCGGTCAGGTGCTCCGACTCCGTCCAAAGGCGGTCCCCGGCCTTGTCGTTGAGGGTCCAGGGGGCACGCCAGGCGGGCGCCGGTGCGCCTCGCCAGCCCGCGAACGACGGGCCGGTGAAGGAGTCGGGGCGGACCTCGGGCGCTGTCGCGGCGTAGAGGGTGGGCAGCGCTCCGGCGTCCGACGACTGGGCGAAGAAGCGGTTACCGATCCGCATGAAGCGCTCGCTGAGCCTGCGGTCGGCCATCCGGGGGCCGGCGGTCTGCAGGTTGGTCGCCGCGTACCCCGGGTGTGCCGCCGCCGCGACCACGTCCGAGCCGTGCGCCGTCAGCCTGCGCGCCAGCTCGTGCGTAAACAGGAGGTTGGCGGTCTTGGAGCGGGCATACGCGGTCCAACGCCGGTAGCGGTGCTCGCTGTTGAGGTCGTTGATGTCGATGTTGGACGTCGCGTGCATGGTGCTGGAGACGGTCACGACGCGCGCACCGGGCGTGGCCAGCAGCGTGGGCAGCAGCAGTCCGGTGAGCGCGAAGTGGCCCAGGTGATTGACCCCGAACTGGGTCTCGAAGCCGTCCGCAGTCGTCCCGTACGGCAGGGCCATCACCCCGGCGTTGTTGACGAGCAGATCGAGCCGGTCGTACGGATACCAGTGCGCGAAATCCCGTACGGAACGGAGGTCCGCCAGGTCCAGCCGGCCGAACTCCACGTCCGCGCCCGGCGCTTCGGTCACCAGCCGGTCCCCGGCCTCGTGGCCGCGCGCCTCGCTGCGGCAGGCGAGCACCACACGGGCGCCCTTGCGCGCCAGCTCCCGCGCGGTGACGTACCCGATGCCGCTGTTGGCACCGGTCACCACGGCGATGCGGCCGGTCTGGTCAGGGATGTCACTGGCGTTCCAGCCGGGCATGGCGGGGCTCCCTCCGGTGTGCGGACCACATTCAGCCTACGGCGGTGAGGGGCCGGGGCGGCCGTCCGACGCGTACTCTGCCGCCACGGGTTGTCCATGACCTGTCAACCCAGTGGGTCCGAGCGAAGTAACCGCACACCCCTAATGTCCCTCACCGCACGACCCCGCCGCCGATCGGCGGCGGGGCGGTCCGCCACCCTTGGAGCGATTGTGGAACGTCGTACAGTCCTGCGTGCGGCCGTCCTCGGCGGGTCCTCCGCCGTCTTCGGCGGAACCCTCTGGCGCGGTGCCGCACACGCCGCGCCCGCGCAGCCCGGCACCGGCCCGTACGGGGCGCTCGGTTCGCCGGACGCCAACGGCATCAGACTCCCCAGCGGCTTCACCAGCCGGGTGATAGCCCGCTCCGGCCAAGCAGTCCCGGGCACGTCGTACACCTGGCACAACGCCCCCGACGGCGGCGCCTGTTACGCGGACGGCAGCAGTTGGATCTACGTCTCCAACTCGGAGATCGACCCGTCCGGCGGCGTGAGCGCGGTGACGTTCTCCTCGGCCGGCGCGATCACGGGCGCGTACCGCATCCTGTCCGACACCCGCCAGAACTGCGCGGGCGGCAAGACCCCGTGGAACACCTGGCTGTCCTGCGAGGAGGTCTCTCGCGGCTACGTCCACGAGACCGACCCGTGGGGCGTGAACGCGGGGGTGCGCCGCGACGCCATGGGCCGCTTCAAGCACGAGGCCGCCGCCGCCGACCCGGTACGCCAGGTGATCTACCTGACCGAGGACGAGACGAACGGCCGCTTCTACCGCTTCGTGCCGGCCACGTGGGGCGACCTCTCCGCCGGCACCCTCCAGGTCATGGTCGCCGGCTCCGCCACATCCGGCTCCTTCACCTGGGCGGACATCCCCGCCCCGGACGGCTCCCCGACGTCCACCCGCACCCAGGTCTCCGGCTCGAAGTCCTTCAACGGCGGCGAAGGGTGCCACTACGCCGACGACACGGTCTGGTTCACCACCAAGGGCGACAACCGGGTCTGGCAGCTCAACCTGACCGACAGCACCTACGAGCTGGCGTACGACGACTCCCTGGTGACCTCGGGTTCGGCCCCGCTCACCGGCGTCGACAACGTCACCGGTTCCTCCTCCGGCGACCTCTTCGTCGCCGAGGACGGCGGCAACATGGAGATCTGCGTCATCACCCCGGCCGACGTCATCGCACCGTTCCTGCGCATCGACGGCCAGTCCGGCTCGGAGATCACCGGCCCGGCCTTCTCGCCCGACGGCTCCCGGCTGTACTTCTCCAGCCAGCGGGGCACGAGCGGGAGTTCGTCCGGCGGGATCACCTACGAGGTGACGGGGCCGTTCCGGTCGTAGCGACCCCGTCCGGCGGGGGCGTCCGCGCGCCGCGGGCGCCCCCGCGACCGCACCGGGGCCTTCACCGGTTTACAGAACATGGCTCCATGAGCGGAGAGCTACCATCCGGTCACGTCACGTTCGCATCACGGGTCCGGCATTTCGCCACGGCCTAAGCAGCCCCCCAATACTTTCGTCACCTCAAATCCGGCCGATCGCCTCTACGTGATCAGGCATATGGATATCCACGCACATTGAGGGGGTTCTCCATGAAGTCGTTCCGCAGACCTGCCGCCGTGGCCGTCGCCGCGCTGGCGCTGGCCGCCCTGCCCGTCACCGCCGAGGCTCATGACGGCAGCCACCCGTTCGAGAACTGCACCGAGGCGTACGAGAACGGGTACGCCAATATCCAGGAGGGCGACGAGCACTACGGGGAGCACCTGGACCGCGACCAGGACGGCGTCGGCTGTGACAGCCCGCCCGCGGACTTCGTTCCCGCCGAGGACGAGGGCACCGACGGCACCGACGGCGTCGCCGAGGACGCCACGGGGCAGGAGGACACCGGCCTCGCGGCGACCGGCGGCGACAGCGCCACGCCGTACATCGCGGGCGGCGGCGCCGCCGTACTCCTCGCCGGGGGCGGGCTGCTGGTCGCGGTACGCCGACGCCGCGAGGCCCGCTGATCCGTACGGAGCGCAGGGCAGGGCACGGGGAATCGGCCCGTCGGTCGGCGAGTTGACGAGGACGTATCCGCGATCTTCAGGGAGCAGGCCGATATGTCCGACGAACCCGCCGTCCACGAACTCCGCCTCGTCGTCACCGCGGACGACTACGACGCCGCCCTGCACTTCTACCGCGACGTTCTCGGCCTGACCGAGCAGGCCGCGTTCTCCTCACCCGGCGGACGCGTCACCATTCTCGACGCCGGGCGGGCCACACTGGAGCTGACCGATCCGCGGCACGCGGCGTTCATCGACGAGGTGGAGGTCGGGCGGCGGGTGGCCGGGCATATCCGGGTGGCGTTCCAGGTGGGTGACTCCACCACGGTCACGGCGAAGCTGGCCGCGGCCGGTGCCGAGGTGGTCGCCGAGCCGACGCGGACGCCGTGGAATTCGCTGAACTCCCGGCTGGAGGCGCCCGGTGCGCTCCAGCTGACCCTCTTCACCGAGCTGGGCGAGTAGAGGAGTGCGAGAGGGCGGCACCCCCCGCACGGGGTGCCGCCCTCTCGTGGTGAACCGGAGCCGCCGCCCATCGGTGAGGGTCGGGGACGGACGACAGCTCCGGGGACTGAACGGCCAAGGGGTCCGGCAGCGCCCCGAAGGGGCGCGGGGCTGTGTCGATGTGCGGCTCCGCCGCGTGGGCGCGACCAGCCACGACGGAGCCGCAGACAACCGACGACCCGTCGCGGCACCCGCAGCGGAGCGCCTAGCGGTGGTCGCTGCCCTGCGACTGAGACGCCGCCCGCCCCGCCTCAAGGCGCGCGACCGGGATGCGGAACGGCGAGCAGGAGACGTAGTCCAGACCCACCTCGTGGAAGAAGTGGACCGACTCCGGGTCACCGCCGTGCTCGCCGCAGACCCCGAGCTTGAGGTCGGGGCGGGTCTCCCGGCCCGCCTTCGCCGCCGCGGCGACCAGCGAGCCCACGCCGTCCCGGTCGATCGTCTCGAAGGGCGACACTCCGAAGATGCCCTTCTCCAGGTACGCCGTGAAGAACGAGGCCTCCACATCGTCCCGGCTGAAGCCCCACACCGTCTGGGTGAGGTCGTTCGTGCCGAAGGAGAAGAACTCCGCCGCCTCCGCGATCTGGCCCGCCGTCAGCGCGGCGCGCGGCAGCTCGATCATCGTGCCGATCGACAGCTTCAGGTCCGTACCCGTCGCCGCCTCCACCTCCGCGACGACCTGGTCGGCCTCCTCGCGGACGATCTCCAGCTCCTGGACCGTGCCGACGAGCGGGATCATGATCTCGGCGCGCGGGTCGCCCTTGGCGTTCTTGCGCTCGGCCGCGGCCTCGGCGATCGCCCGGACCTGCATGGTGAACAGACCCGGGACGACCAGGCCCAGCCGCACGCCCCTGAGCCCCAGCATCGGGTTCTGCTCGTGCAGGCGGTGGACGGCCTGGAGCAGGCGCAGTTCGTTCTCGTGCGGCTCCTGGCGGGACTCGGCGAGTGCCACGCGTACCGACAGCTCGGTGACGTCGGGGAGGAACTCGTGCAGCGGCGGGTCGAGGAGACGGACCGTCACGGGCAGGCCGTCCATCGCCGAGAACAGCTCCACGAAGTCCTTCTTCTGGAGCGGCAGCAGCTCCTTCAGCGACTCCTCGCGCTCCGCCTCCGTGTCCGCGAGGATCAGTCGCTCGACCAGCTCACGGCGGTCGCCGAGGAACATGTGCTCCGTACGGCAGAGGCCGATGCCCTGCGCGCCGAACCGCCGCGCCCGCAGCGCGTCCTCGGCGTTGTCCGCGTTGGCGCGCACCCGCAGCCGGCGCTTGCGGTCGGCGAACGCCATGATCCGGTGCACGGCCTCGACCAGCTCGTCGGCGTCCTGGGCACCCGCGTGCATCCGGCCCTCGAAGTACTCGACGACCGGGGAGGGGACGACCGGGACCTCACCGAGGTACACCTTGCCGCTCGACCCGTCGATCGAGATCACGTCGCCTTCCTCCACCACCTGCCCGCCGGGGACGGTCATCCGGCGCCGCTTGGTGTCGACCTCCAGCTCCTCCGCGCCGCACACACACGTCTTGCCCATGCCGCGTGCCACGACGGCCGCGTGCGAGGTCTTGCCGCCGCGCGAGGTGAGGATGCCCTCCGCCGCGATCATGCCGTCCAGGTCGTCGGGGTTGGTCTCCCGGCGGACCAGGATCACCTTCTCCCCGGAACGCGACCACTTCACGGCGGTGTACGAGTCGAAGACCGCCTTGCCGACCGCCGCACCCGGCGAGGCCGCGATGCCCCGGCCGACCTGGTCGGCCTTGGCGTCCTCGTCGAAGCGGGGGAACATCAGCTGGGCGAGCTGGGCGCCGGTGACCCGCTGGAGGGCCTCCGCCACGTCGATCAGGCCCTGGTCGACCAGCTGGGTGGCGATGCGGAAGGCCGCGCCCGCCGTGCGCTTGCCGACGCGGGTCTGGAGCATCCACAGCTGGCCGCGCTCGATGGTGAACTCGATGTCGCAGAGATCCTTGTAATGGTTCTCCAGGGTCTCCATGATCTGCATCAGCTGGTCGTACGACTTCTTGTCGATCGTCTCCAGCTCGGCCAGCGGGACGGTGTTGCGGATGCCCGCGACCACGTCCTCGCCCTGCGCGTTCTGCAGGTAGTCGCCGTAGACGCCCTGGTGGCCGGAGGCGGGGTCGCGGGTGAAGGCGACGCCGGTGCCGGAGTCCGGGCCGAGGTTGCCGAAGACCATCGAGCAGATGTTGACCGCCGTGCCCAGGTCACCGGGGATCCGCTCCTGGCGGCGGTACAGCTTCGCGCGGTCGCCGTTCCAGGAGTCGAAGACCGCCTTGATGGCGAGGTCCATCTGCTCGCGCGGGTCCTGCGGGAAGTCCCGGCCGGCCTCGGTCTTGACGATCTTCTTGAACCTGGTGACCAGCTTCTTGAGGTCGGCGGCCTCCAGCTCGGTGTCGACCGTGACCTCCTTGGCCTCCTTGGCCTTCTCCAGCGCCTCCTCGAAGAGGTCGCCGTCGACGCCGAGAACGGTCTTGCCGAACATCTGGATGAGGCGGCGGTAGGAGTCCCAGGCGAACCGGTCGTCGCCAGCCTGTTTGGCGAGGCCCTGCACGGACTTGTCGGAGAGGCCGATGTTGAGGACCGTGTCCATCATGCCGGGCATCGAGAATTTCGCCCCGGAGCGTACAGATACGAGGAGTGGGTCATCAGCCTGCCCGAGCTTCTTGCCCATCGTCGCTTCGAGGGCGTCGAGGTGCGCGCTCACCTCGTCACGCAGTGCCACCGGCTCCTCGCCGCTGTCGAGGTAGACCTTGCAGGCCTCGGTGGTGATGGTGAAGCCCGGCGGGACGGGAAGCCCCAGATTGGTCATCTCGGCGAGGTTCGCGCCCTTTCCGCCGAGGAGATCCTTGAGGTCCTTGTTGCCCTCGGTGAAGTCGTAAACGAACTTTTGATTTTCCGACACGGGTCCCAACTCCTCAAGGACGCGGTGGCTGCCCTGACGGCGAGGAACATACCCAGATCGAAGGCGTCTGGGTACGTCCACTTGTGCGTCATAAGCCTGTAACCAACCGTCCGCCACAGGATCAAAAGTCAAAGCTTGGCAAGGAACAGCCCGATGACGTGTTCACCTCTTGAACGAATCCAGCCACGCCGGCCGCCCTTCGCGCTCATCTGAGCGACTCTCACCACGCTTGATTTCGATCGATGAACGATCAAGGGGTGGCACTCAGTGCCACCCCTTGGAGAAGTGCAGTCGCCCAAGATCCGCTCATCTGAGCGCAACCCTTATCAGGGGTGGCGAGAATCACGCTGCCACAGGCGGTGGGATTTCACCATGCGGACGGCCCGCGGACCCGTCTCCGGAGCGAAACAAGCCGCTTACACGCCGAGCGCCAGCAACCGCTCCTCCGCCCGCTGGGGCGCATACAGGTACTCGACGACCAGCGCCCCCGCCCCCACCAGCCCGGCCCGCTCACCGAGCCGTGAGGTCACGACCTCCAGATGGGCGGTGGAGCGCGGCAGTGCCCGCTGGTACAGCAACTCCCGTACGCCCGTGAGGAAGGCGGTTCCGGCCAGATCTCCGGCGATCATCAGAACCCCGGGATTCAGCAGCGTCACGACGGTCGCCAGCACGTCCCCGACCGCCCGCCCGGCCTCCCGCGCCAGCGCCGCCGCCTCCGGATGCCCGGCCGCCAGGAGATCCCGTACGTCCGACCCCGAGGCGGCCGGCACGCCGGTCTCCGCCAGCCGCCGGGCCACGGCGCCACCGCTGGCGACGGCGGCCAGACAGCCGTACGAACCGCACCGGCACAGCGCCTCCGCGTCCACCCGGATGTGCCCGATGTCGCCCGCGCCCCCGTCGATGCCCCGGTAGACCGAGCCGTCGACCACGACGCCGGCGCCGATCCCGGTGGACACCTTGACCAGCACGAACGCCGAGCAGTCGGGGTGTCCGGTGCGCTGTTCGCCGTACGCCATGAGGTTGGCGTCGTTGTCGACGAGGACGGGGACGGGTGCGGCGCCCGTGTGCTCGGT
Organism: Streptomyces blattellae; assembly: GCF_009709555.1. Lineage (GTDB taxonomy): Bacteria > Actinomycetota > Actinomycetes > Streptomycetales > Streptomycetaceae > Streptomyces > Streptomyces blattellae. The sequence continues at coordinate 39,175 of NZ_WJBG01000191.1, forward strand.
GAAGGCTCTGGCGAGGCGGCCCCTTATGTCGTAGCCGTCCCAGCCGGGCATGATCGGCGGCTGGACGACGCGGCCGGTGTCGCTGTCGACGGGGCCGGGCACCGCGAGTCCGATGCCGCAGACCTCGCCGGCCCGGTGACCGGCCTTCTCCAGGAGTTCGGCGAACCAGTGGCCGAGTTCGCCGAGTACGGCGTCCGGGCCGTCCTCGACGACCAGCGTGCCGGAGTGCTCGGCGAGGATCTCGCCGGTGAGCGTGAGGACCGCGGCGCGGGCGTGCCGGGTGTCCAGGTCGGCGGCGAGGACGACGGCGTGTCCGTCGTCGAATTCGAGGGTGATCGAGGGGCGCCCGCCGAGCGGGGACCCGACCGGGCCGCCGGGGCCCTCGCGCAGCCAGCCCGCGCGGAAGAGGCGGTCGAGCCGCTGGCCGACGGTGGCGCGGGAGAGGCCCGTCACCTGCTGGAGTGCGCCACGGGTGGTGGCGCGGCCACTGCGCACCAGCTCCAGCAGCTCTCCGGCGCTCGCCTGACTCCGACCGGTCATGTACACCCCCTTGTGTTTCTCAAGCTTGCATTACATATTGAGTTTTGCGTGTTAAGTAGACGTAACCCTACGGTAGCCCCGGCCGAACCGGTCGGCCGGACGTCTTCGGGGAGCCCCGAGTGGATCGCACTGTCCAGATCATCACCCGTCCCACAGCACGCACTGTCGTATACGATCCGCCCGCCGCGACGGCGTCGCTGCATCTCAGGGCCGTGCGGGTGCTGGAGGACAACTGGACCGGCGCCAACACGGTGCCCTCGCGCGGCCTGTATCCGCACCAGTGGTCCTGGGACTCCGCGTTCATCGCGATCGGCCTCAGGCACGTCTCGCCGTTACGGGCGCAGACGGAGCTGGACACGCTGCTCGACGCCCAGTGGGGCGACGGCCGTATCCCGCACATCGTCTTCAACCCCTCCGTGCCGCTCGACGCCTACTTCCCGAGCCCCGACTTCTGGCGCTCCTCGACCGCGGGGCGCGCTGCGGGCGCCCCGCGCACCGTACAGACCTCCGGCATCGTGCAGCCACCGGTGCACGCGCTGGCGGCCTGGCTGGTGCACTGCGCCGACCCCGGTCTGTCCCGGGCCCGCGGCTTCCTCTCCCGGGTATATCCCCGACTGGCCGCCTGGCACCGCTATCTGCTGCACCGGCGGGACCTGGGCGGAGGCGGTCTCGCGTCCGTCGTGCACCCGTGGGAGCAGGGCATGGACAACTCCCCCTGCTGGGACGCGCCCCTGAGCCGCATCACGCCCGCCCCGGCCCGGTCCTTCCGCCGCGCCGACCTCGACCACGGGGCGGCGGAGGACCGGCCGACGGATCTCGACTACGGGCGGTACGTCCGGCTGGCGGCGGACTACCGGGACCGGGGATACGCCGACGGGGCCGGCGATTTCGCCGTGGAAGACCCGGCGTTCAACGCCCTGCTCATCGCCTCCGAACACGCGCTCGCCCGCATCGCACACGAACTGGGGGCCACCGGGACGGCCCGGCACGCACGCGCCGAGCGACTGACGGCAGCGCTGGTGGAGCGGCTGTGGGATCCGACGGAGGGCATGTTCTTCTGCCGGGATCTGCGGGCCGGGGAGACCAGGCGGGAACCGCGAGCCGGGGAGGCCAGGCGGGAACCGCGGGGCGAGGAAGCCCGTCGGGAGTTGCGAGCCGAGGAAGCCCGTCGGGAACCGCGGGCCGGGGAACCCCACCGGGAGCCGCGGGACGAGGAAGCCCGGCGGGAGCCGCGGGACGAGGAAGCCCGGCGGGAGCCGCGGGGCGAGGAAGCCCGGCGGGAGCCGCGGGGCGGGGAAGCCCGGCGGGAGCCGCGGGGCGGGGAAGCCCGGCGGGAGCCGCGGGGCGGTGGGCTGATCTGCGAGCGCGGTGTTTCGGGGCTTGTCCCGCTCCTCCTGCCCGGCCTCCCGCGTGACATCGCCGCCGCCCTCGTCCGTACGGCGAGCGGCCCGCACTTCGGTCTGGGCGACACCACCCGCCTCATCCCGTCGTACGACCTGCTCGGCGAGGCCTTCGACCCGCACCGCTACTGGCGCGGCCCGGCCTGGTTCAACACCAGCTGGCTGCTGGAGCGCGGGCTGCGCACGCACGGCGAGCAGGAGCGCGCCCGTGCGCTGCGCGAGGCGGCGCTGGAGCTGGCCGGCACCTCCGACTTCGCGGAGTACGTCGACCCGTACGCCGGCGAGGCATGCGGAGCCACCGGCTTCGGCTGGACCGCCGCGCTCACGCTCGACCTGCTGCACAGCGGAACATCGAACACATCGGATACATCAGACTCATCAGACACAGTAAGTGACACCTCAGTCATGACCATCGCGGCGACCAGGGGAGGGGACCAGGGATGACGGACCGGCATCATCTGCTCGTGCACGGCGGGACGTTCGCCGCCGTGGGCGACGGCGGCGACATCAGCGGCGTACGGGGCGGCACGTCCCCGGACGGGTTGTTCGTGCGCGACGCCCGGCACCTCAGCCGCTGGCAGCTGACGGTCGACGGGGCCGTGCCCGAGGCCCTGAGCCCCGTGGCCGACGGGGACACCGCACGCTGTGTCCTGGTCCCGCGCGGTGGCCGCCAGGAGCCACCGGCGTACACGATCTTCCGTGAACAGGCCGTCGGCGACGGCGCGTTCATCGAGTTACTGCGAGTGACCAGCAACCGCCCGGTACCGACCACGGTCCGCCTCGCGGTCACCGCCGACGCCGACTTCACCGACCAGTTCGAGCTGCGCTCCGACCACCGCACCTACACCAAGACCGGCGCCACCCGCACCCGCCAAGTCCTCGACGACGGCGTGGAGTTCACCTACCGGCGCGGCGAGTGGCGCTCCCTGACCACGGTGACGGCCGAGCCGGTGCCGGACGGCGTCGAGGAGACGGGCACGGGCGCCCGGCGCCTCGTATGGACCCTGGATCTTCAGCCGCACGGCACCGCGGAGCTGGCTCTGCGGGTCATGGCCCGCCCGCACGGCGACAAGCGGGCCCGCCGGGTGCCCCGCTCCCCCGCCGCACTGACCGACCAACTCCTCGCTCTGGAAGGCGAGTTCGTCGAGGGCGTGGCCTTCCCGACCGGCTGGCCCGAGCTGGCAGCGGCCTGCGCGCGGGGCCTCGCCGACCTGGCCTCGCTCCAGATCCCGGCGGCGGGCCTGGACGGCGAGGAGGTGCGGGTTCCCGCGGCCGGAGCGCCCTGGTTCCTGACACTGCTGGGCCGGGACGCGCTCCTGGCCTCCCTGTTCACCCTCCCCTACCGTCCCCAGCTCGCCGCCGCCACCCTCCCCGCGCTGGCCGCCGCCCAGGCGACGGAGACCGGCGCGGACTCGGTCGCCCAGCCCGGCAAGATCGTGCACGAGGTACGGCACGGCGAGCTGGCGCACTTCGGGCAGGTGCCGTACGGGCGTTACTACGGATCGGTGGATGCGACGCCGCTGTTCCTGGTCCTGCTGGGCGCGTATGTCGAGCAGACGGGGGATGCGGAGCCGGCCCGGCGGCTTCAGCCCCACGCCCGCGCGGCGATCGGCTGGATGCTCGACCACGGCGGGCTCACCTCCCGCGGCTACCTCGTCTACCGCGCCGACCAGGGTGGCCTCGCCAACCAGAACTGGAAGGACTCCCCCGGCGCGATCTGCTCCGCCGACGGCACCCGCGCCTCCGGCTCGGTGATGGCGGCGGGAGCGCAGGGGTATGCGTACGACGCCCTGCGCCGCACCGCGTGGCTGGCGCGCACGGTGTGGGACGACAAGGTGTATGCGGCCCTGCTGGAGCAGGCGGCCGGCGATCTCCGCGACCGTTTCCAGCGGGACTTCTGGATGCGGGACCGGTCCTTCCCCGCCCTCGCACTGGACGGCGAGGGCCGGCAGGTCGACGCGCTCGCCTCCGACGCCGGGCACCTGCTGTGGTCGGGGCTGCTCGACAAGGAGTACGGCGAACTGGTCGGCCGGCGCCTGCTGGAACCGGACTTCTTCTCCGGCTGGGGCGTGCGCACGGTGGCCTCCGGCCAGCCCGCGTACCATCCGCTGTCGTATCACCGGGGGTCGGTGTGGCCGCACGACAACGCGCTGATCGCGTTGGGGCTCGCGCGGTACGGGCTGCATGACGAGGCGCGTACGGTCGCCCACGCGCTGGTCGACGCGGCGACGGCGACCGGGCATCGGTTGCCGGAGGTGCTCGCGGGGTACGGGCGGGGGTCGCATGGGGAGCCGGTGCCCTATCCGCATGCGTGCGTGCGGGAGTCCCGCTCCGCGGCGGCGCCGCTTGCGCTGCTGACGGCGGTCGGGGGCGCGTAATCGCTCCGCTGAGAGGCGCCGATTTCGCCGGGTCTGCGAAGTTGCGCGGTGCTCCGCTCTGCTTGCGGCGCGGCCGGCAGGCCTTCGCCTGCGAGAATCTGACACTTCGGCGATGGCGACAAGTGTCACATTCCCGCAGGCGACTGGTCGGTGCCTCCGCATCGCTCAAGTTCGAAGGCCCGTTTTGCCCGCGGGTGAGTGAAGACTGTCGTGCCCGTCACGGCGAAGCCGCACGGCACCGCCCCGCGCCCCCGTGCGGCGCGGTATTTGCCGGGTGTTTGCCGAGAACCGGGCGAATTCGCTGAACACCGGCCGTGGCCTGGCCGTACGGGATGACGGTGGGCCCCGGCCCGCCGCTCAGCAGATCCTGGGCCTCGCACGGAAGGACTTCGGGTGCCCGTCTTCACGCGCCACCGTCAACAGCCGGCCACGACCGGCCAACCCGCGCCCGACGACGGTGAGAAACCCCTGGAGGGGCCACCCGCACCCGACGACGAAAGCGGCACTCCGCGGACGCTGCGCGCGCGGCTTGCCCACCTCCGCGCCTGGCGGACCCGCCACCCCACCGCCGCCCGCAACCTCAGCTGGACGACGACGATCCTCGCCGCGGCCCTCGTCCTCGCCGCTCTCCTCCTCCCGAACGTCTGGGGTGCCCTGCGCCCGAACAGGTTCACGCGCATCCCGGCGGAGGCGATCGTCGCGGCGGTGGTCCTGCCGGCGCTCCCCCGCCGCCCCCGCACGGTGGTCGCCGCGCTGATCGGAGTGGGCCTGGGTGCCCTGACCGTTCTGAACTTCCTGGACATGGGCTTCCAGGAATACCTGGGCCGGGGCTTCAACCTGGTCCTGGACTGGGAGTTGCTGGACGACGCGCAGTCGTACCTGGCGGACTCGATGGGCGCCGCGATCGCGAGGGCCGCCGCCGTCGGAGCCGTACTCCTCGTCGTCCTGCTGCTCGTCGTGATGGCCCTGGCGACGGTCAGGCTCAGCGATCTCCTCGCCAGGAACGCCGCGGCAGCGAAGCGCGGCACGCTGATCGCGGGCACCGTCTGGATCACGTGCTCGGCGCTCGGCATCCAGTTCATGGGCATGCCGGTCGCCTCCGACCGTGCGGTGAACGCGCTGACCACGCAGGCGCAGCGGGTGCAGGACACGCTGCGGGACGAGGCGGCGTTCGCCGAGGAGGCCAAGGAGGACCGGTTCGGCAACACGCCCGGCGATCAGCTGGTGCCGGATCTGCGGGGCAAGGACGTCGTCTTCGCGTTCATCGAGAGCTACGGCCGCAGCGCGATCGAGGACCCGATCATGTCGCCCGGCGTGACCGAGACGCTTCAGACGCGCAACGAGGCGCTCACGAAAGCGGGTTACCAGGCTCAGAGCGGCTGGCTGACGTCGGCGACCTACGGCGGCAGCAGCTGGCTCGGCCACTCCACGTTCATGTCCGGCCTGTGGGTCGACAACCAGCAGCGCTACCGCACCGTCATGTCCAGCGACCACCTCTCCCTCACCAAGGCGTTCGAGAAGACCGGCGCCTGGGACACGGTCGGCATCATGCCCGGCATCCAGAAGGCCTGGCCGGAGCAGGAGTACTACGGACTGGACGAGGTCTACGACTCCTCCGAACTCGGCTACCAGGGGCCGAAGTTCAGCTGGTCGACGATGCCGGACCAGTACGCGCTGGAGGCGTTCGAGCGTCAGGTGCACGGCAAGGAGCGCGACAAGCCGCTGATGTCGGAGGTGATCCTGACCTCCAGCCACCAGCCGTGGGCCCCGATACCGGAGATGGTCGACTGGGACGAACTGGGCAACGGCTCGATCTTCAACGGCATCGAGAAGGCGGGCAACGACGCGTCGGACATCGTCGCCGACAGCACCAGGTCCCGTGAGGAGTACGGCAAGTCGATCGAGTACTCGGTCACGGCCCTCACCGAGTGGCTGGAGCGCTACGGCACCGACGACACCGTCCTGGTCTTCCTCGGCGACCACCAGCCGATCTCCCGCGTCAGCGGCGACAACGCCAGCCGCGACGTCCCGGTGTCGATCGTCGCCAAGGACCCGAAGGTCCTCGACAACGTCTCCTCCTGGAACTGGACCGACGGCCTCCAGCCCGGCGCCGACACCCCCGTCTGGAAGATGGACACGTTCCGCGACCGCTTCCTGACGGCATACGGCTCGACACCCAACCCGTCCAAGGACTGAGCGGCAGCGCCCCATAGGGGCGCGGGGCCGTATCGATATGCGGCTCCGCCGCGATGGGGGTCCCCCCGGGTTCGAGCGAAGCCGAGAACTTGGGGGAGCGACCAGCCACGACGGAGCCGCAGACGGCCGACGACCCGTCACCAGCGGCGCGCTCACCCGCCGGAGGTGTCCAGCTCCGCGTCCTCGCCGATGCCCGCGCAGTCGTACGGGTCCTTCAGCCAGCCGTCCGGCAGGACGACGCGGTTGTTTCCGGAGGTACGCCCGCGAGGGCCGTCGGCGCCGGTCGGCCAGGGCTGGGCGAGGTCCAGCTCGTCCAGCCCGGACCGGAGTTCCTCCAGCGAGGAGGTGATCGCGAGGCGCCCCCGCATCTCCGAGCCGACCGCGAAGCCCTTCAGGTACCAGGCCACGTGCTTGCGGAAGTCGATGACGCCGCGCGCCTCGTCACCGATCCACTCGCCGAGCAGGGTGGCGTGGCGGACCATGACGTCGGCGACCTGCCGGAGAGTGGGCTCGGCGAAGTCGCTTCGTCCCTCGAACGCCGCCACCAGGTCCGCGAACAGCCATGGACGGCCGAGGCAGCCGCGGCCCACGACGACCCCGTCACAGCCGGTCTCCCGCACCATCCGCAGGGCGTCCTGGGCCGACCAGATGTCGCCGTTGCCGAGGACGGGGATCTCCGGCACGTGGTCCTTGAGGCGGGCGACGGCGTCCCAGTCGGCCGTACCGCCGTAGTGCTGGGCCGCGGTCCGCCCGTGCAGGGCGATGGCGGTCACGCCCTCCTCGACCGCGATACGGCCGGCGTCGAGGTAGGTGATGTGCTCGTCGTCGATGCCCTTGCGCATCTTCATGGTGACCGGGAGATCACCCGCGCCGCCGACCGCCTCGCGGAGGATCGCGCGGAGCAAGGGGCGCTTGTAGGGGAGCGCGGAGCCGCCGCCCTTCCGCGTCACCTTCGGGACCGGGCAGCCGAAGTTCAGGTCGATGTGGTCAGCGAGATCCTCCTCCGCGATCATGCGGACGGCCTTGCCGACGGTCGCCGGGTCGACGCCGTACAGCTGGATCGAGCGCGGCTTCTCGGTCGCGTCGAAGTGGATCAGCTGCATGGTCTTCTCGTTGCGCTCGACCAGCGCCCGTGTCGTGATCATCTCGCTCACGAACAGCCCCTTGCCGCCGCTGAACTCTCTACAGAGCGTGCGGAAGGGCGCATTGGTGATCCCGGCCATCGGGGCCAGGACGACGGGCGGCTGGACGGTGTGCGGCCCGATCCGGAGGGTCGGGTTCACCGTGGACGAGGGCGTGGGCATCCCCCTATTCTCACGTACCGGACAGGGTGCAGCCATATTCATTAGTTAGCCGTACTATTCACGTATGCCCGAGCTGAATCCTCGCCGCCGCATGCTGGTACTCGCGATCTGCTGTATGAGCCTGCTGATCGTGAGCCTGGACAACACGATCCTCAACGTGGCCCTGCCCTCGATCCAGCGCGAGCTGGACGCGAGCACGGCGGGCCTGCAGTGGACGATCGACGCCTACACCCTCGTACTGGCCTCGCTGCTGATGCTCGCGGGCTCCACCGCCGACCGGATCGGCCGCAAACGCGTCTTCATGGCGGGCCTCGTCGTCTTCACGCTCGGCTCGGCGCTGTGCTCGGTCGCACCGAACCTGGAAGCGCTGGTCGCGTTCCGCATGGTGCAGGCGGTGGGCGGCTCGATGCTGAACCCGGTCGCCATGTCGATCATCACCAACACCTTCACGGAGCCCCGCGAGCGGGCCCGGGCGATCGGCGCATGGGCCGCTGTCGCCGGTATATCGATGGCCGCGGGCCCGCTGGTCGGCGGACTGCTCGTGGAGTCGGTGGGCTGGCGGTCGATCTTCTGGGTCAACCTGCCGGTGGGGCTGGCCGCGCTGCTGCTGACCCTGCGGTACATCCCCGAGTCCCGTGCGGAGAAGGCCCGCCGCCCCGACCCGGTCGGCCAGATCCTGGTGATCGCGCTGTTCGGCAGCGCGACGTACGCGATCATCGAGGCGCCGCACGGGTCGGCCGCCTCGGTGCTGCCTTTCGCGGTGGTCGCTCTCGCCGCCCTGATCGGGCTCCTGCGCTACGAGCCCCGTCGCGCCGAGCCCCTGATCGATCTGCGGTTCTTCCGGTCGGCGCCGTTCAGTGGGGCGACCGTGATAGCGATCAGTGCGTGTGCCGCGCTGGGCGGGTTCCTGTTCCTGTCGACGCTGTATCTGCAGAACGTGCGCGGGCTGGACGCGCTGCATGCGGGCCTGTGGATGCTGCCGATGGCCGGGCCGGCCCTGCTGTGCGCTCCGCTGTCCGGACGGTTGGTGGCGAATCGGGGGCCGCGGTTGCCGTTGCTGATCGCAGGGGTGGGGATGACGTGCAGTTCGCTGATGTTCGCCGTGTTCGATGCGGAGACTTCCGACGTCACGATGTTCCTGGCGTACATGCTGTTCGGTATCGGGTTCGGCTTTGTGAACGCGCCGGTCACCAATACCGCTGTCGCCGGGATGCCGCGGGCTCAGGCGGGGGTTGCGGCGGCGGTGGCCTCCACCAGCCGGCAGTTGGGGCAGACACTCGGTGTGGCGGTGGTGGGGGCCGTGCTGGCCGCCGGCGTGGGGGCGGCGTCGTACAAGGACGCTTTTGCGACTGCCGCCGCGCCGGGGTGGTGGATTCTTACGGGGTGCGGGTTCGCGGTGCTTGTCTTCGGGGCTGTGACGAGTGGGCGCTGGGCCCAGGGAACCGCTGAACGCACGGCTGAGATGCTGTCGCCGGTCGAGGTGCGGCAGACCGTGGGCGCCGCCGAACACCGGTGAGCCGACCACAGCGTGGACAACCGGTTTGGACAACTCGGTTTGGACAACTCGGCGTGAAGGACCACCTGTTGATGTTGGTCTTGCTGCAAACTCCTCCTTACTTCCGGGAGACTTTCCCAGGACGCTGGAGGCGTCATGCCGCGGATCGACTCAAGCAAGGTAAGCCGCTGGGACCAGCACGGCCGTGAGCACGTGGTGCTGGTGCAGCGCACCGGGGTGCAGCGCACGATCAGATGCGACACGTGCGGCTGGCGCAAACCGGCCCAGTTCCTGCCCTGGCTGAAGGCGCAGGAGCATCTGGCTCAGGCGCACCAGGCGACGGTGGATCCGTCGGCGGCGTAGGGACCCCGGTGGCGGAGCGCTCAGCGCTCGGTGACCGCCAGCTGCGCGCCCAGTGCCACGAACGACCCCGCGAAGCTCCGCCGCAGCCAGGTCATCACCCTCGGCCGTGAGGTGACATGGCTGCGGACAGAGGCGGCGAGGATGCCGTAGGCCGCGAAGACCACGAAGGTCGCCAGCATGAAGACGCCGCTGAGCGCCAGCATCCGGAGCACCGAGTCGGGCTCCCCCGGGGTCACGAACTGCGGCAGGAACGCGAAGAAGAAGATGGTCAGTTTCGGGTTGAGGATGTTGATCAGCACGCCCCGGACGATCACCCGGCCCGCGGAGAGGGGAGCCTGCTGGTCGTCCACCGCGATCGCCTCGCGGTCCTTGAGCGTCGCCCACGCCATGTGGAGGAGGTAGGCGACACCGGCGTACTTCAGGACCTCGAAGGCCGTCGCGCTCGCGTGCAGCAGCGCGGCCACTCCGGTGATCGTGGCCAGCATGTGCGGGACGATGCCGAGGGTGCAGCCGGCCGCCGCGACGACGCTCGCACGACGGCCGCGGGACAGCCCGGCCGCCAGGGTGTAGACGACGCCGGTGCCGGGGGTGGCGACCACGACCAGGGTGGTCAGCAGGAACGCGATGCTCATGCCGCCACCCTGCCGGGGCCGCCACGGACCGGTACAGGACCAATCAGCCGGCCCGTACCGGGACCAATCCGCCGGCCCGCACCGGGACCGCTCAGCCCTGCTTCAGCGGCAGTGCCAGGTCCACCACCGCCCGGCCGCCGTCGAAGGTCCCGGCCCGTGTCACCGAGCCGTTGAGCAGGTCCACGCGGTACAGCCGCTGGCTGCCGCCGACCTTGAAGACGCCGTACGCCGTGTTCGTACCGGTCCTGTTGGACGTGTAGATGTCGAAGCCCGCGCTCGGGCCCGCGTCGACGCCCAGCTTGCCGGTGGGGGCGAGGTTGCCCGCGTTGGCCGGGGACTGGATGGAGACCTGGTCGTTCACGGTGTCCACGTCGAAGAGGGTGGTGGCGGTGGCCTGGGACAGGTCGTTGTTGGTGTACGCCGCACCCGTCACGCCCTGTGCCGTGGCGCCCACCGTCGCGGGCGCAACCGGGGGGTTGGTCAGGGTGCCGTCGACAGCCGTGGTGCCGGCCGCCGGGGCGCCCGCCGGGTCGTCGATGTTGTGGCGGAGGTTCTGGCCGGTGTCGCTGATGACCCGCAGACGGTTGGCGGCCGGGTTGAAGTCGACGCCGAAGCTGCTGCCCTGCAGGGCCACACTCAGCTGGCTGACCTTCGTGGCCCGCGCGCCGATCTCGCGGATCGTGTAGACGCCGCCTCGGTCGCCGACGCCGTACAGCTTGCCGTTCTGGACGCGGAAGTCGATGCCGACGAGCTTGGTGTCGCCCTTGAGGCCCTTCACCTTGCCGAGCGGGACGGTGCGGTCGGGCCGGTCGGTGCGGAACCTGACGAGCCGCTGGTCGGCGGTGAGGCCGACGGCGCTGAGCCGGTCGCTCTGCGCCGAACCGGCTCCGACGAGGCCGGCCTTGTTCTCGATGGCGGCGGGCGAGGAGGAGGAGGAGGAAGAAGAAGAAGAAGCGGAAGAAGAAGACCCGGCCTCCGCCTCCCCGTCACTCATCGCTCCGCAGCCGACGGTGCCGATGGCCAGTGCCATGACGGACGCGGCGATGACTGCTTGCTTGCGCATGATGCCCCCGTGGAGGTTGTCACCGCGACCCGCCCGCTGCGGGCCGCGCATGTCCTCTCCTTCGGAACAGGTCGGGCATCGGATGGGAAAAACCCCGATTCCGTTACGTCTGTTACGTCCGTTACGGAACCGGGGTTTTCCCGGAGACCACGGAACCGGGGTCTTCCCGGAGACCTACGCGCCGAGCAGGCGCCCCGCCAGATAGCCCTCGATCTGGTCCAGCGACACCCGCTCCTGCTTCATGGTGTCGCGCTCGCGAACCGTCACCGCGTTGTCGTCCAGGGTGTCGAAGTCGACCGTCACGCAGTACGGCGTGCCGATCTCGTCCTGGCGGCGGTAGCGGCGGCCGATGGCGCCGGCGTCGTCGAACTCGATGTTCCAGTTCTGCCGCAGCGCCTGGGCGAGGCCCTTGGCCTTGGGCGACAGCTCCGGGTTGCGCGAGAGCGGCAGCACCGCGACCTTCACGGGGGCGAGGCGGTGGTCCAGGCGCAGCACGGTCCGCTTCTCCATCTTGCCCTTGGCGTTGGGGGCTTCGTCCTCGAAGTAGGCGTCGAGCAGGAACGCCAGCATCGCGCGGCCGACACCGGCCGCGGGCTCGATGACGTACGGCGTGTAGCGCTCCTGTGCCTCCTGGTCGAAGTAGGAGAGGTCCTGGCCGGAGGCCTTGGAGTGGGCGCCGAGGTCGTAGTCGGTGCGGTTGGCGACGCCTTCCAGCTCGCCCCACTCGTTGCCGCCGAACTGGAAGCGGTACTCGATGTCAGCGGTGCGCTTGGAGTAGTGGGAGAGCTTCTCCTGCGGGTGCTCGTACCACCGCATGTTCTCCTCGCGCAGACCCAGGCCGGTGTACCAGCCCCAGCGCTGCTCCATCCAGTACTCCTGCCACTTCTCGTCCTCGCCCGGCTTGACGAAGAACTCCATCTCCATCTGCTCGAACTCGCGGGTGCGGAAGATGAAGTTGCCCGGAGTGATCTCGTTCCGGAAGGACTTGCCCATCTGCGCGATGCCGAACGGCGGCTTGCGGCGCGAAGTGGTCTGCACCTGGGCGAAGTTGGTGAAGATGCCCTGCGCGGTCTCGGGACGCAGGTAGGCGATGGAGCCGGAGTCCTGGGTCGGGCCGAGGTGGGTGGAGAGCAGGCCGGAGAACTGCTTGGGCTCGGTGAACTGGCCCTTGTTGCCGCAGTTGGGGCAGTTGACGTCGGCGAGGCCGTTCTCCGGGAGGTGGCCCTTCTTGGCCTCGTACGCCTCCTCCAGGTGGTCCGCGCGGAACCGCTTGTGACAGGAGGTGCACTCGGTGAGCGGGTCCGTGAAGGTGGCGACGTGGCCGGAGGCGACCCACACCTCGGGGGCCAGGATCACGGACGAGTCGATACCGACGACGTCCTCGCGCGAGGTCACCATGTAGCGCCACCACTGGCGCTTGAGGTTCTCCTTGAGCTCGACACCCAGCGGCCCGTAGTCCCAGGCGGCGCGCTGTCCGCCGTAGATCTCACTGCAGGGAAATACAAAGCCACGGCGCTTGCTCAGGCTGACGATGGTGTCGATCTTGTCGGCGGCCACGGTGCTCTCTTCATTACGACGACGGACGACGAAGCGAGGTGCTTCCAGCGAATGCTTCAGGTTACCGGCGCAGGCTCCCCCTCAACCAAATCGGGCCGCACTCGGGGCCGTACTCAGGCCGCGCTCGGGGCCGCGCTCAGGGCCGCACTCAGGGCCTCCCCGGACCTTTGTTGACAATCGTTTCCAGGTTTGTTGAAAATGACTGTCATGAACGCACGTCGTCGTCTGATACCCACGGCCGTGGTGACCGCTCTCGGTCTCGCGGCCCTCTCCGCCTGCTCCTCCGACAGTGCGGACTCCGGCAACACCGACCAGTTCGACGTCGTCGCGTCGTTCTACCCGATGCAGTTCCTCGCCGAGGAGATCGGCGGGGACCATGTGAACGTCACCAGCCTCACCGAACCCGGCCAGGAGCCGCACGACCTGGAGATCAGCGCCAGGCAGACCGCGCAGCTCCAGGAGTCCGACGCGGTGCTCTACCTCAAGGGTCTGCAGCCCGCCGTCGACGACGCCGTCTCCCAGTCCGAGGTCAAGACGAAGATCGACGCCGCCACCCTGACCTCCCTGGAGAAGCACGGCAACGAGGTCGGCGGCCACGCGGAAGAGCACGACGACGAGCACGGCCACGAGGAAGAGTCCGGCCAGGACCCCCACATCTGGCTCGACCCGGTGAAGTACGCCGAGGTCGCCGAGGGCGTCGGCAAGGCCCTGGAGAAGGCCGACCCGGACAACGCGGCCGACTACAAGAAGAACACCGAGACCCTGGTCAAGCGGCTCGACGACCTCAACACGCAGTACGAGACGGGCCTGCGCGACACCGAGTCCAAGGTCTTCATCACCACGCACGCCGCCTTCGGCTACCTCGCCGAGCGCTACGGCCTGATCGAGGAGGCCATCAGCGGCCTCGACCCCGAGTCCGAGCCCAGCGGCGCGCGCATCAAGGAACTTGAGAAGATGGCCGAGGCCGACGGCGTCACCACCGTGTTCTACGAGACACTCGTCAGCGACAAGACCGCGAAGACCATCGCCGAGGACTCGAACCTCAAGACCGACGTCCTCGACCCGATCGAGGGCATCACGGACAAGTCCAGGGGCGACGACTACTTCCAGGTCATGGAGTCCAACCTCAAGGCGCTGCAGACCGCCCTGGGAGCCAAGTGACCGTTGATTCCGTTGATGGAGAACCGCTGATGGAGGACCACTCGTGAGCGAGCCCGTCATATCGCTGCGCGGCGTACACGCCGAGCTGGGTTCGCGCCCGGTCCTGCGCGGCATCGACCTCACCGTGGGCCACGGTGAGGTCGTCGCGCTGCTCGGCGCCAACGGCTCCGGCAAGTCGACCGCCGTCCGCACCCTCATCGGCCAGGTCCCGGTCTCCCACGGCGAGATAGAGATCTTCGGCACCCCGCGCCAGCGGTTCCGCGACTGGGCGCGCGTGGGATACGTCCCGCAGCGCACGACCGCGGCCGGCGGCGTCCCCGCCACGGTGACCGAGGTCGTCTCCTCGGGCCGCCTCTCCCGCACCCGCTTCGGCGTCCTGCGCAAGACCGACCGGGACGCGATACGGCACTCCCTGGAGCTGGTCGGCATGGCGGACCGCGCCAAGGACTCCGTGAACGCCCTCTCCGGCGGCCAGCACCAGCGGGTCCTGATCGCCCGCGCGCTCGCCTCCGCCCCCGAACTGCTGATCATGGACGAGCCGATGGCGGGCGTGGACCTGGCCAGCCAGGAGGTGCTGGCGCGCACGCTCAGCGAGCAGGTCGCCGCCGGTACGACGGTCCTCCTCGTCCTGCATGAACTGGGCCCGCTGGAGCCCTTGATCGACCGCGCGGTCGTCCTGCGCGACGGCTGCGTCCTGCACGACGGCCCGCCGCCCAAGGCGGTCGGCCAGCACGCACTGCCCGGCCACGATCACGTCCACCCGCACGCGGCGCCGGACACCGAACCGATCCGGACGGGACTGCTGAGCTGATGGAATTCCTCGACTACGCCTTCATGCAGCGGGCCCTGCTCGCCGCCGTCCTGGTCGGCATCACCGCCCCCGCGATCGGCATCTACCTCGTCCAGCGCCGCCAGGCCCTGATGGGCGACGGCATCGGCCATGTCGCGATGACCGGCGTCGGCCTGGGCTTCCTCCTCTCCACCTCACCGGTGTGGATGGCGACGGCGGTCGCGGTGATCGGCGCCGTACTGATGGAGCTGATCCGCTGGTACGGCAGGACCCGCGGCGACATCGCCCTCGCGATGCTCTTCTACGGCGGTATGGCCGGCGGCGTGATGTTCATCAACCTCGCGCCGGGCGGCTCCAACGCCAACCTCAACTCGTATCTGTTCGGTTCGCTGTCCACGGTCTCCGAGGACGACGTGACGGCGATCTGCCTGCTCGCGGGCTTCGTGGTGTTGGTCACCCTGGGCCTGCGCCGCCAGTTGTTCGCGGTCAGCCAGGACGAGGAGTTCGCGCGGGTCACGGGTCTGCCCGTGCGTGCGCTGAACCTGCTGACGGCGGTCACGGCGGCGGTGACGGTGACCGTCGCGATGCGGGTGGTCGGCCTGCTGCTGGTGTCCGCGCTGATGGTGGTGCCGGTCGCCGCGGCACAGCAGCTCAGCCGTAGTTTCGCGGCCACGTTCGCCATCGCGGTCGCGATCGGCGTGACCGCGACCATCGGCGGGACCGTGACGTCGTACTACCAGGACGTGCCGCCCGGCGCGACCATCGTGCTGCTGACGATCGCCGTGTTCATCGCGCTGACCGCGCTCGCGGCTCCGCTGGCCCGCCGCCGCGCACGGGCCCTGGCCGCGGCGCACCCCGTGGGAGACCCTGCGGAATGCATGATTCCGGCCACCCGGGAACGGGATGGAAAGGTCGGCGTCTGACCGTGCACAGGTCGGGCTGGCACAATGGCCCGGCACGGCAAGCGCAATGAGAGTCGCTCGGGCGCCGTAGAGCGCGCCGGTGTCGAAACGGCGAACGCGTGGAGGCGCTGGAGGCGCCGGAGGCGTGAGAGCACGTTCGCCGTCTCAACACCGGCACAACGCGCCCGGAGGCGACCGAGCAACAAAAGGAGGACCCGGTGACGACCGCTGGACAGCCGGTGAAGGGCCGAGCCACCCGGCAGCGTGCCGCCGTGGCCGCGGCGCTCGACGAGGTCGACGAGTTCCGCAGCGCGCAGGACCTGCACGACATGCTGAAGCACAAGGGCGATTCCGTCGGGCTCACCACGGTCTACCGCACCCTCCAGTCCCTCGCCGAAGCCGGTGAGGTCGACGTACTGCGCACCTCCGACGGAGAGTCGGTCTACCGCCGCTGCTCCACGGGTGAGCACCACCACCACCTCGTCTGCCGGGCCTGCGGCAAGGCCGTCGAGGTCGAGGGCCCGGCCGTGGAGCGGTGGGCGGACTCGATCGCCGCGGAGCACGGGTACGTCAACGTGGCCCACACGGTGGAGATCTTCGGAACGTGCGCGGAGTGCGCGGCGGCGCAGCAGGCCTAGGCACAGCCTGCGGGCAGTCGGCCCAGCCGCACAGCCTGCGGGCATTCGTGCCTCCCTCAGTGCCTTAAGGGCCTGGGGGGACCCCCAGGGCGGCACGGGTGGGCGCAGGCGGCACCCCGTCAGCGCCGGGCTGCGCGACCCAACCCCCGCCCAGCCATTACGCGGAGCGCCGAGCGCCGATCAGCCCTGCTCCACGTCCGCCCGCCCTTCCATCGCCAGCAGCTCCTCGTTGGGGATCGCGCCGCCGAACCGCCGGTCCCGCGACGCGAATTCCACGCAGGCACGCCACAGGTCACGGCGGTCGAAGTCCGGCCACAGCACATCCTGGAAGACCATCTCGGCGTAGGCGCTCTGCCAGAGCAGGTAGTTGGAGGTGCGCTGCTCGCCGCTGGGCCGCAGGAAGAGGTCCACGTCCGGCATGTCGGGGTAGTAGAGGTACTTCGCGAAGGTCTTCTCGTTGACCTTGGACGGGTCGAGCCGCCCGGCACGTACGTCCTCGGCGAGGGCCAGCGCGGCATCCGCGATCTCCGCTCGCCCGCCGTAGTTCATGCAGAAGTACAGGGTCAGCTTGTCGTTGCCCTTGGTCTGCTCCTGGGCGACCTGGAGCTCCTGGGCGACCGACTTCCACAGCTTGGGCATCCGGCCCACCCAGCGCACCCGGACGCCCAGTTCGTCGAGCTGGTCGCGGCTCTTGCGGATGAAGTCGCGGTTGAAGTTCATCAGGAAGCGCACCTCGTCGGGCGAGCGCTTCCAGTTCTCGGTGGAGAAGGCGTAGAGCGAGATCGCCCCGACGCCCATCTCGATCGCGCCCTGCAGCACGTCGAGCACCCGCTCCGCACCGACCTTGTGCCCTTCCGTCCGCGGCAGCCCGCGCCCCTTGGCCCAGCGTCCGTTCCCGTCCATGACGATCGCCACATGGCGGGGGATCAGCTCGCCGGGGAGCTTCGGCGCACGCGCACCGGACGGGTGCGGCTCCGGCGTCTTGTACTCGCGGCGCTGGCGCCCCAGGAACCCGCGTACGGCCATGTGCTTCTCGTCTCCTTGCGTCTTCTACTTCGTCTAGTTCTTCGTCTACTTCTTCGTCTAGTTCTTCGTCTACTTCTCTACGTAGCGAAGTGAGCGCAGCCCGCGCTCCAGGTGCCAGTGCAGGTAGGCCGAGACCAGCCCGCTGCCCTCCCGCACATACCGCGGCTCGCACGCGTCCGCGGTCTCCCAGTCTCCCGTAAGCAGCGCGCCCAGGAGTTCCAGGGTCTGCGGCGAGGGTACGACGCTGCCGGGCACCCGGCAGTCGACGCAGACGGAACCTCCGGAGGCCACGGAGAAGAACCGGTTCGGCCCGGCCAGCCCGCACTTCGCGCAGTCGCCGAAGCTGGGCGCGTACCCGTTGACGGCGAGCGAGCGGAGCAGGAAGGCGTCGAGGACGAGGTGGGGGGCGTGCTCGCCCCGGGCGAGGGTGCGCAGGGCGCCGACGAGCAGCAGATACTGCTGGACCGCCGGCTCGCCCTCGTGGTCGGTGAAACGCTCGGCGGTCTCCAGCATCGCCGTCCCGGCCGTGTAACGGGCGTAGTCGCTCACGATCCCGCCACCGTACGGAGCGATGGTCTCGCTCTGCGTGCACAGCGGCAGACCGCGCCCGACCAGCTCACTCCCCCGCGCGAAGAACTGCACGTCGACGTGGGAGAAGGGTTCGAGCCGCGCGCCGAATTTGGATTTCGTCCTGCGCACACCGCGCGCCACGGCCCGCACCCGCCCGTGCCCCCGCGTGAGCAGCGTGATGATCCGGTCCGCCTCGCCCAGCTTCTGGGTGCGCAGGACGATGCCGTCGTCGCGGAACAGACTCATGAGGCCCATTGTCGCGTACGCGGACAGTCAGCCGCTGGGGACCGTCTCCACCCTCGCGAGTGAACCCGGCGGCTACATGTGGCGTCGGACCGCCCACGACAGTAAGACTCTCCGTATGAGTCTAGAGCGTGTCACCATCACCATCCCCGGCGAAACACTCGAAGCGGTCAAGACGGCCGCCGAGCGCGAGGGCCTCAGCGTGTCCGCCTGGCTGTCCCGGGCAGCCGAACGCGCGGCGAAGATCGAGGCGGGGCTTGCGGCGGCGGAGGAGGCGATGGCCTATGTGGATCCGCCGACGCCGGAGGAGCGGGCATGGGTCCACGCCGTCATGGACGACGCCACCCGCCCCGCGGACGACTGCTCGCGAGGTGCCGCCGCGTGAGCACTTTGAAGCCGTTCCTGTACGACACCGGAGCACTGGTCGCCGCGGAGCGGAACCACGTCGCCTTCTGGCAAGCTCATCGCTCGTATCTGACTGCGGGCGGTGTACCCATGGTCCCCGCCCCTGTCATGTCCGAGACCTGGCAAAACGGCGCTCGCCAGGTGCAGCTGGCACGTCTGCTCAGCGGTTGCGACGTTCCAGCCCTGGACCGCGGTCTCGCCAGGAGCGTCGGCGAACTCTTGGGGCGGGCCGACGTGTCGGATCCGGTCGACGGCGCTGTCGCAGTCCTCGCCGCCCAGCTCGGAGCCAGGGTGTTCACGTCGGATCCCGACGACATCCAGCACCTTCTGGACAACATGGGCGAGGCGGGTAAGCGCGTCAGAATCTGGCCGCTGCACTGACCCGCACAGCGGCCACCGTCAGGGCACCTCACCCCGACTGCGCGCGTTCGCGTGCGCGGTCGCCGCGCTGAGCCGCTCCGCGGGCGTCGCACGCCGTACGGCGCCCGGCTCCGCGTCCCACTCCTTGCCGCCGCCGTACGGTCTCAACTGGACGTAGGGCCCCTCATGCCCCATGACGACGCCGAGCCGCCCGCTGCGGGTGTCCACGACATGTGCCCCGACCGGCGGCCTCACCGCACAACCGCCGCGAGTCGCTGCGCGGTCCCGACGGAGCAGCGGCCCAATTCGACGAGCGGACAGGGTGCCTCCCGCGCAAGACTCGCCGGGTCGATCCGCAGGGACGGCAGAATGATTCCTGCGTTTTCCAATGCTGCCCGCAATTCCTTCACTGCTTCCTCCGCCTCTTCGACGCAGAGCGCCGAGTGTCGTGCCGTCACGTGCTTCCCCTCTCTTTTCGGGTTCTACGCTTCACATCTCAAGGGTGACGTCTCACCTCTACACTCGGCAGGAGTCTGTGCTCTACAAGTGCACGGCAGCACAAGGGGGTTGAACTGTGGCCAACGGTTCACGTCAGGCGGCGTGGGAGTTCTTCGGTGCGGAACTGAAGCGGCGCCGGGAGGAAAAGGGGCTCACTCAGGTCGAGTTGGGGGCGCGTGTTTTCGTATCCGGCGGATACATCGGCCAGTTCGAACAGGCGATTCGGAAACCGCAACTGGATGTGGCGCAGCGGATCGACGGCATCCTACAAACCGACGGCTTTTTCGAACGGCTTTGGCGAAAGCTCATCAAGGAGCAGCCGTACACGGAGTACTTCGCGCATGTGGTCGAGCTGGAGCGGCTGGCGACGGAGATCTGTGAGTATGCGCCGACGGTTGTGCCGGGGCTGTTGCAGACACGGGGGTACGCAGAGGCGGTGTTCCTGGCGGGCAATCCGTTCGCCGCCGACGAATACATCGAGGAGCTGATCAAGGGTCGGACGGACCGGGCTCGACTCCTCAAGGACGCTACACGGCCCGTGTATTGGGTGGTCCTCCACGAGACAGTGCTGCGCATCCCGGTCGGTGGACCGGTGGTCATGGCGCAGCAGCTGGAACACATCGCAGCGATGATCCGGGAACGCACGGTGCTCGTGCAGGTGCTGCCGTTCTCGGCCGGGGCACACCGGGTGATGGGCAAGATGATGAAGCTCATGGAGTTCGAGGACGCCCCGCCAACTGTCTATACAGAGGGTGTGTTTTCGGGGAGTCTGCTGGACGAACCGGCGGTGGTGAAGCGCGTCCGAGCGTCCTACGATCACATCAGGGCCGCCGCGTTGTCGCCGGAGGCGTCCCAGGCCCTGATCGAATCGGCGGCGGAGGACTGCAGACGATGCGCGAGTACGACCTGACCAACGCCCGCTGGCGCAAGAGCGGCTACAGCGGCGGCGACGGCGGGGAGGACTGCATCGAAGTCGCCGACGGAGTCCCCGGCGTCGTCCCCGTCCGCGACAGCAAAGTGGCCGGCGGCCCCGTCGTCCTGATTGGCTCGGCGGCTTGGACGGCGTTCGTCGGCGCCGTCACGAGGTGACCGCCGACGCCCCGCGTCAGCCGACTTTGCGCAGTTCCCCGTCGCCGAAGACGGCTACCATCACCAAGCTGCCGCCCAGCGCCTCCACGTACCGCGCCACCACCTCCGTACCGGAGACCTGGCCGCTTTCGATCTGCGAGACCCGCCCCTTGCTCACGCCCATGCGCTCGGCCACCTGAGCCTGGGTGAAGCCGCGCTCCTGACGCATGTCGGCCAGGCGCCAGGCCCGCGCCTCGGCCAGCATGCGCTCGGCCCCGTCGAGAAAAGCCTCGCGGCCACCCGACAGCTCCTGTGCCCGCTCACGGTGCCCACTCTCCGACCACCTGACGCGTCGTCCGTTCACTGCCCCGCCTCCCTCTTCCGATCAGCCACGCGTTTAGCATTCACCAAACACGCTGGGAGCGCGACGTCGAGCCCGAACCAGGGACCTTTCCGGGCGCGACCGGTGGCGGGGATGACCCGCCACCGGTCCTACTGTGCGGCGCGTCCTACGCGGCGCCCGGCCCGACGTCCGTCGCGCTGAGCGGGGCCCGTGTGGCCGTGGACGAGGAGCGTTCGTCGGCGCCGGCGTCGATGCCGCCGGTGCGGGCCTGGCCGTCCATGTCGTCGGTCACGAAGGCGTGGTCGCCGGTGCCGGCGTCGACCGCCGGGCTGCCCGCACCGATCCGGTAGAGCGAACCGTCGGAGGTGAGCAGCGGGTCGGCCACCCTGACGGAGTCGGACGGCAGGGACACACCGACGGTCGCCGATCCGGTCGGCCATGCGATGTTCCCGGCGTAGGACATGTCCTGGGGCTTCTTGACCTCGTTGATCAGCTTGCCCTGGCTGCCGACGACCACGTTGTCGGCGATGACCGAGTCGACCGGGGCGAGGTTGTAGTTCGCGCCGATCTCGATGTTCGACACGTTGTTCACGAAGGTGTTGTTCACGACGGTCGCCCGGTAGACACGCCAGTGGGCGCTCAGCGCACCCGAGGTGTCCACGTCGCCGCCGTCGATCTGTACCGCGGCGTCGAAGCCGCTGCCGGTCAGGCCCTCAAAGTAGTTGTTGTAGATCTTGTGGTCCTGGCCGTAGATGCGGATCCCGCCAGTGCCCTCCTTGCCCTCCCCGAGGAAGAAGTTGCCGTAGAACTCGCCGCGGTCTCCGTGCCGTTGGGACAGAACGCCCTGCGAGGCGCGGAAGGTGTTGTAGCGGACGATGTTGTCGTCGCTCTTCACGGAGACGATCTCGGGGTCGCCGTCGCAGTTCTCGAAGAGGTTCGACTCGATGACGGTGAACCCGCTCGACTCGGAGATGCTGCTCTGGCCGACCCGGATGGCCTCCATCTCGTTCTCCGCGCGGGGGCCGATGTCACGGAAGTGGTTGTGGTCGATGCGGTCGTACTGTGACTGCTGGGTCTCGGATCCGTCGATGGTGATGAAGTTCCCGAGTTGGTGCTTCTCCTCGAACAGGTTGTGGTCGACCCGGTTGTGGTGGCTGTTCTCACCCTGGATGATCACCCACTTCAGCGAGGACTCCTCGGTCAGCCGGAAGTGGTTGCGGGTCAGCCGTACGTTGTTCGAGCGGGTGACCTTCAGCGAGTCGCTGTTGGTGAACTTCAGCCCTTCGAAGGTGACGTAGGAGGAGTCCGCCACCTCCAGCTGCCCGTCGTCGATCACCGCCTTGCCGCGGTTCTCCGCGACGACGGTGATGGGCTCGGCGGCCGTTCCGTTCTTGCCGGTCATCTTGCCGATCGAGTACGAGCCGTCCGCGAGCACGATGCGGTCCCCGGCCCGCGCGTCCGTAAACGCGCTCCTCAGCTCGTCCGAGTCCGCGACACGGACCGTACGGACGGGAGCCTGCTCCCCGTCGTCACCGTCCCCGCCGTCGTCTCCACCACCGTCGCCTCCGCCGCCTCCGTCATCGCCGCCGCCGCTGCCGTCGGCTCCGTAGATGTCGGTCTCGGTGATGCTGGTCCAGTCGTTGGTCGTGTTGCCGTGGCCGACGATCCGCACATAGCGGGCCGAGGCGTCGGCGAAGTCGTACGTCTGCTGCTCACGTGTGCTGCCGCTGCTGGTCTGCCGGTTCAGGACCGTCGTCCACGTCGATCCGTCGTCGGACAGCTGGACGTCGAAGGTGTTCTGTCTGCTGTCCCCCTGGTGCCAGGCGACCGACGCCGACCCGACGGTCCGCGTCGAGCCGAGGTCGTAGCGGATCCACGCCCCGTCGCCCTCGGACGACCAGCGGGTGCTCAGGTCGTTGTCCAGGGTGTTGGCCGGGACGTTGCCGTCATCGGGGCTCGCCGTGACGTCCTCGACCGGGACCGGAGAGGCCCCGCCGGGATCGGTGGGATCGGTGGGATCGGTCGGGTCGGTGGGGTCCTCGTCCGTGGGCTCGATGTCGTAGGTCCGGACCCAGTCGACCTCGAACACGGCCGGGCGCGGGTCGCTGTCGTCGGCGAAGTTGTCCAGCTGGATGATGAGATTCCCCAGGGGCATGTCCTGGATGTTCCCCCGGTCGTCGTTCGCGCCGCCCGACTCCCGGAACCACTCGACGCCGTCGACGTAACCGACCAACGCGTCCGGCGTCCACTCAAAGGCGAAGTTGTGCCACTGCGTCATGTCCACAGGGCAGAGTGTGGGGTTTTCCTTCTTGTCCGACGGGCTCTCCGGGTAGTGCAGGAACGCCGCGAGGCACTGCGCGTCGGGGTCCGAGTACTCGACCCAGTCGTACTCGCCGTCCTGGAGCCGCTCGTCCGAGGTGGGCCAGATCAGGTGCAGCGGGTGGTAAGGCTCGCCCTCCGAGCCGGTGTTGCGTGAGCGGGACCTGATTTCCCACCGGCCGTACTGGGTGTCACGGGCCTGCCTGATCCATCCCGTGTCGCCGTTCTCCTCGCCGCGCATGGTCAGCATGCCGTTGGCGACAGTGCTGTTCTTCCCGCACCGGCGGCCGTTTCCGCTGTGCCCCTCCCAGCACTGCTCCGTGCCGCCGACGCTGCCGGACGGTACGTCCCACTTCGCGGGGTCGACCGGGCCGGTGTAGTCGAACTCGTCGGACACCGGCAGCGGTGTGCCCCAGCCGTACCGCTGGGCGGCCTCGGTCGAGTCGCCGTCGCCCCCGTCATCCCCGCCGTTGCCGCCGTCGTCGCCTCCGTCGTCCTCGCCGTCGCCGTGCGTGACGTTCAGGTCGTAGATCTTCACCTGGCCGTAGTTGTCGTCGCTGCACGGCTCCGAGTTGTCGCAGTTGGCCTGCGTGTACGCGCCCGCCTTGAAGTAGGCGCCGGAGTAGTCCTTCGACAGCGTGGTCTGCAGCTCGCCGTTGTAGTAGACCCTGGTCTCGCCGTCGCTGACCTCGAACTTGGCCTGGAACCTCGTGCCCAGCTCGTAGTCGTCCGTCACCAGATAGTGATGCGGTTCGTCTTCGTCGGTGATCCAGAGCTTGCTGCCCTCCAGACGGAAGACGGTGACGTCGTCGTCGGCGTCGTGGATCTGCCCGGCTACGACGTACGGCCTCTCCTCGGGAACGTCCGTGATGGCCTGGTCGATCACCATCGTGTGGGTGCCGGACGTGGACGACCAACTCGCCTTGGTGTCCCCCGACGAGTCCGCCATCTCCCGCAGCTCCGAGCGCGGGTTGTTGGAGCCGCTGGTGGTGACCCCGTTGACCGGGGCGCGGAACCGGACGGCCGAGCAGTCGTCGGACGTGACGAACCACGGGTCGTTGGCGTACGTCGCGAGTTCCGGCTGGTAGACGTTGGTGGGGGACTCCTCCTCGCCCACCGGCAGCCCGATGTACCAGTTCGACAGGTCCAGCACGTCGGCCGGGTAGGGGCAGGAGCCGCCGCCACCGCCGTCTCCGCCGCCGCTGCCATCGGCTCCGTAGATGTCGGTCTCGGTGATGCTGGTCCAGTCGTTGA
The DNA here is from genome assembly GCF_009709555.1 of Streptomyces blattellae. Classification (GTDB taxonomy): domain Bacteria; phylum Actinomycetota; class Actinomycetes; order Streptomycetales; family Streptomycetaceae; genus Streptomyces; species Streptomyces blattellae. The sequence continues at coordinate 63,680 of NZ_WJBG01000191.1, forward strand.
CCGTGTTGCCGTGGCCGACGATCCGCACGTAGCGGCCCGAGGCGTCGGCGAAGTCGTACGTCTGCTGTTCAAGTGTGCTGCCGCTGCTGGCTTTCCGGTTCAGGACGGTGGTCCACGACGATCCGTCGTCCGACAGCTGGACGTCGAAGGTGCTGGTCCTGCTGTCGCCCCTGTGCCAGGCGAGCGACACCGACCCGACGGTCTGCGCCGAGCCGAGGTCGTAGCGGATCCACGCCCCGTCGCCCTCGGACGACCAGCGGGTGCTCAGGTC
>NZ_WJBG01000192.1 GCF_009709555.1 Streptomyces blattellae
AGTGGCACGCCGACGCGCACGAGGCGGAGCAGCCTCCTCCACGGCTTCAGCGACCTCGGCAGCAGGCTCGACCGCCTCAGCGGCAGGCACGACCACTTCGGTGGCCGGTACGACGGTCTCGGCGGCCTCAGCCACCGCCGGAGCCCCGGCAGGGGCCGACGCACGGCGGACGGCACGGCGGCGGGTGCGCGCAGCGGGCGCGGCCGTCTCCACAGCCTCAACCGGCTTCTCAGCCTCTTCAGCCGTCTCGACCTCAGCGGCCTCAGCAGCCTCCTCAGCTGTAACGGCATCTCCGGCCGCCGCAGCCGTTTCGATGTCCTCGGTCACAGCGGCCCCGACTGCCTCCTCGGCAAGGTCGGCGGAGTCAGCGACGGCCGGTATGGCCGGCGCGACGGTCTCCGCCGCGACCTCGGACGTACCGGAGGGCGGTCCCGCCGGGCGGGAAGCGGCACGGCGCCGACGACGCGGCGGCAGGGTGTCGCTGGGGGTGTTCGGTTCGGAGTCCATGACGGACTCATTCGATTCGGTCGGCTCAAGCATGCGGGCGTTTCTCCCGTCAGGCTCCCGGGCGCCGCACCTGGTCCGGCGTGGATGCCGGTGACGTCCGCGGCTCGCGCGATGCGCGGTGCCGCCGTCCGGGGCGCGGGCGCCGCTCGGGAGCTCTCTGTGTCCTGTCTCGCCGGTTCCGTACGCCGATTTGCGTACGGCCTGGCGAAAGTCTTCTGGTCGGTGCGCTGCCCGACCCAGGTGGCTCCCGAGTACGAGGGCGGCGCTACGACGTCCGTCCTACGCGGAACCTTCCTTACGCCGGCGCCTTCGCGGCGGCAGACGATGGTTCGGCCGATTGGGGGGCCGTGTCTGCCTCGCGGTCGGGCGCGAGCGGGTCGGTCACCGTGCCGGTCTCTTCATCGAACAGCCCCTGCGCCAGCCTGGTCACCGCTGCGGGGACCGGCGGCGCCAGGTCGGCCACGGCGCGGAGACCGGACAGGACGTCGTCGGGTCGTACGGCAGGCGTCACGTGCCGAACAACCAGCCGCAGTATCGCACAGGGCTGGTCGGTCGGCCTATCAGCCGCCGAACTGTGCGTTTCAAGGCTGACGACCGCGGGGCGGGCGTCGAAGGTCCGTACGCCGTTCTTGGTCATCCGCTGGACCTCGACGGACTCGGCGGCGGTGAAGGCCGAGGCCGCGCGCTCGGCGTCGGCCGGGTCCACTCCGTCGAGCCGCAGCTCCCACACGGACGCCGTGAGCCGGTCGGCGAGCCCCGAGGTCCGGGACTCGACCGCCTCGATGATGTCGAGCCCGGCGGGCATCGACTCGTCGAGCAGAACCCTCAGCTTCTCCGGGTCGCGCGCGTCGGTGAGCGCGATCTCCAGATACTCCGCCTCACTGCCCGTGCCGGTGGGTGCGGCATTGGCGTACGACACCTTCGGGTGTGGCGTGAACCCCGCCGAGTACGCCATCGGCACCTCGGCACGGCGCAGCGCACGCTCGAAGGCGCGCTGGAAGTCACGGTGGCTGGTGAACCGGAGGCGGCCGCGCTTGGTGTAGCGCAGTCGGATGCGCTGCACCGCGGGTGCGGGCGGCGGGCCTTCGGGCTGTCGCTTGCCCAGTGTCGTTCAGTCCTTCGTGAGAGCGGTCGTACTGCTACCAAGAGTACGTGCCGCGGCGCCCGCGGGTTCCCGTCGTACGGCCTCGCGTCCCGCACCCCATGCCCACCTGGCCTCCGGATCGACCTCGAAAACATGTCGGCCGCATAGATAAATACAGCATTTCTGGGAATACGGGCGAGATGTGAGGCTTGTGATGATATGCCCAAGAAGGTGAATGATCACGAACGGCAATGACCGCCCCGCGCGGGTGTCGGCCGCCGAGGCGATGCGGCAGGCGACCGAGCAGCTCACCGAGCTGCTGGGCCGGGTCCCCGAGTCCGTGTCCTCGCTGAAGCCGACGGATGAGGGCTGGGAGGCCGAGGTCGAGGTCGTGGAGGTCGAACGCATTCCCGAGACCACGAGCGTGATGGCCAGCTACGAGGTCGTCCTGGACCCCGGGGGGCACCTGCTGGCATACGAACGCGGGCGGCGCTACACCCGCTCCCAGGTCGACCGGGAGAACCGCTGACAAGGCCATTTCTCTCTTGAAGGGACGACATCGTGACTGTGACGCAGGGCGGTGGCCCGGACGCCGCCGCCACGCAGGGCTCCGGAAACCTCTACGACGTACTGGAATTGGTGCTGGACCGCGGTCTGGTGATCGACGCGTTCGTCCGTGTGTCCCTCGTGGGCATCGAACTGGCCAAGGTCGACGCCCGTGTCGTCGTGGCCAGCGTGGACACCTATCTGCGCTTCGCCGAGGCATGCAACCGGCTGGACCTCGAATCGGGCCGCAAGGCTCCGGCCCAGCTGCCGGACGTCATGGAGCGCGTCACCGAGGGCGGGGCCAAGGGCAAGAGCAAAGGGGCTCTGAGCGGCGCCGTCGAAGCCTTCACCGAGTCCCTGCAAAAGGGCGGCGACCGCGACGAGATCGAAAGTGGTGAGCGATCCCGGCGCGGTAAGGAGGAACAGCGCGAGAAGGAGCCGGAACGCGGCTCACGACGGCGTTCCTCCCGGCAACGCGAGGAGTGAGCGATGTCGCTGTACGTGTACGCCATCACCGAGGATTCGCACCCCCTTCGGCTCGACGACCTCAAGGGCATCGGCGAGCCGCCCTCGGAACTGCGGGTGGTGCACGGCGACTCGCTGCGCGCCGTCGTCGGTGAGGCGCCGGAGGAGATCTCGGTCACCCGCCGGGACGTCGAAGCGCACCACACAGTGCAGGAGCGGCTGTGGGCCCAGGGTGTCTCACTGCCCCTGAGCTTCGGGTTCGTCGCTGCGGACGAGGACGCCGTGCGCGCCGTCCTGGTGCAGGGCGCCGAGCAGTACGCCCAGCGGCTGACGGAACTCACCGACCGCGTGGAGTTCAACGTCAAGGGCGTACAGGACGAGGACGCGGTCCTGCGGGACATCATCGAGGGGTCCGCGCGGATACGGGAGTTGAACGAGGCGACCCGCGAGGGCCGCGGAACCTACGAGGAGCAGCTGGAACTCGGCCAGCTCGTGGCGCAGGAGGTCCAGCGACGCGAGGAGGCACTCGCCGAGCAGGTCGTCACCGCGCTCCGGCCGCTCACGTACGCGGAGAACCTGTCGGCGCCCTCACAGCAGTACTTCCTGAACGTCTCGTTCCTCGTGGACGGCGAGCGCGCCAAGGAGTTCGCCGAGGCCGCCAGGGAGTTGGACGAAGAGCTTGCCGACGCTGCGGAAGTCCGGCTTCGCGGTCCGCTGCCCCCGTACAGCTTCGCCTGACGGCGGCCTGCGAGCACAGGCCCCGACGACACAAGGAGGCCCCCATGGGACTGGTCGTAGAGATCCTGGCCCTCCCTCTCGCCCCCGTGCGGGGCGTGGGCTGGGTGCTCGACAAGGTGGTCCAGGCCGCCGAGCAGGAGGCCTACGACCCCACCCCCGTCCAGGCGGAGTTGACCGAACTGGAGCGGGCGCGCGAACAAGGCCGTATCGACGAGGACGACTTCGCACGGCGCGAGCAGGAACTGTGGCAGCGGCTGGAGGAGATCAGGGCGTACCAGCTCCAGCGATTCGGGACGGGTGGGCCATGACCGTCACGGCTGAAGGCGGTCACAGCGCGAGGAGAACGACATCATGAACAGCCCCACGATCGGAACCGCCCTCATCGGCGGCTATGTGCTGGGCCGCAAGAAGAAGGCCAAGGTCGCCCTGGGACTCGCCCTGGCGATGGCCGCCAGGCGGGCCAAGGCCAGTGACCTCGCCGGATCCTTCTCGCCCGTGTTCGGCAACCTCAACCGGCGGGTCCGCACCGAGCTGGCCGGAGCGGGCAAGGCGGCAGCGGGCTCCGTACTGAGCGCCCAGGCGGACCATCTGGCCGACGCCCTGCACCAACGCACCCTCGATCTACAGGAGAAGACGGGCAAGGAGGAACCACCCGAGGACGAGGGCCGCGACGACCGCGACGAGGCGGCCCACGACAAGGACGAAGAAGAAGACGCATACGACGTTGACGAAGGCGGCGACGACGAAGCCGGCCACGAGGAAGAGGCCCGCGAGGACGCCAGGAAGCCATCACGCCGTTCCGCGTCCAGGGCCGAGCCCACCGGGGAAACCCGCCGGAAGACCTCCGGGCCGGGCCGCCGCACGAGGAGGTCGGACGATGGCTGACACCAAGGCGGCCGGACGCGGCACGACGGCCGGTGGCCTGACGAACCCGGGCGCGAACAGGCTGGTGGAGGAGCTGGGGACCTACGCCGAGGCGCGCATCGAACGCATGCTGACCGGCGCGGGCCACAAGATGGGCGACGCGGCGGCCCGGCTCGGCTCCGCCCACGCAGGTCCCCGTGACCTCGCGCGCGCCGTCGGCAAGGGCGGCCGGAGTCTCGGCGGCCACCTCGGCCGGGAGGCCGTGTCCCACGCCAAGGACACCGCCAAGGAGACCGCCACGCACGCCAAGGACACACTCGTGGACAAGGTGAAGGACGTCGCCGGGAAGAAGCACGGGGCGCCGTCACCCGACGGCGGACCCAAGAGCATCTCCATCATCGAGGACATCGACGTCGGCGTTCCGGTGCGCGAGGCGTACGACCAGTGGACCCAGTTCACGGAGTTCAGCCGCTTCACCAAGGGCGTGGTCGACGTCGAACAGGAGGACGACACCACCACCCAGTGGCAGGTCAAGATCGCCAAGGCGAACCGCGCGTGGAAGGGGACGATCACGGAGCAGGTGCCCGACGAGCGCATCGCCTGGACCTCCGAAGGCGCCAAGGGGACCACCAAGGGCGTGGTCACCTTCCACCCGCTGGCCGACAACCTCACCAAGGTGCTGCTCGTCCTCGACTACTACCCCAAGGGAGTCATCGAGAAGGCCGGCAGCCTGGTGCGGGCCCAGGGTCGGCGTACCCGCCTCGATCTGAAGCTCTACCGCAAGTTCGTCATGCTGCGCGGCGAGGCCACGGGCGACTGGCGCGGCGAGATCCGCGAGGGCGAGGTGGTCCGGGGCCCGGATGAGGAAGACGAAGAAGAGCGGCCCGACGAGGAGTACGAGGACGAAGAGGACGAAGAGGACGAGGACGAGGAGGAGGAGGAGGACGAAAACACAGACGAAGACGAAGGCGAGGACCTCTCTCAGGAGACGAGGTCGAGTACGCCGTGACCGAGCCCCAGTCAGCCGGTACCTCGCCGGCACGGACGCTCCAGCCGTACAACCAGGGATCGGGCGCGAACCTCGCGGACATACTTGAGCGCGTGCTCGACAAGGGCATCGTCATCGTCGGCGACATCAAGATCGACCTGCTCGACATCGAGTTGCTCACCATCAGGCTCCGTCTGCTCGTCGCCTCCGTGGACAAGGCCAAGGAGATCGGCATCGACTGGTGGGAGCGCGACCCGGCCCTGTCGTCCCGCGCCGACGGCACGCGCGACCTGGAGGAGCAGAACGCGCGCCTGCGCGCCGAGATCGAGCAACTGCGCAAGCAGGCGGAGAAGTCGGAGGCGGAGCTGCCCGCCGGACGGTCGAGCGACAGCCGCCGCTCCCGCGAGCCGGAGCGGGAGCGGGAGAGCAGCTCGCAGCCACGGCGCAGAAGCCGGAAGGCCGAGAAGGACGACGACCGACGGAGCTGATGTCCATGCCCCCCGCAGCGGAAGCCGTGGACGCCCGGCTCAGCTACGCCTACGCCGTGCTGCGGCCCGTCGCTTCACCGCCGGCGGACGCCTCCGTCGCCGCGGCGGCGGCTGACGCGCTCACCGGCGTTCACGGCGTCGCGGACGCGGCCGTCCGGCTGGTGCACCACGGTTCCGTCGCCGCGGCGGTCAGCTCGGTCCCCCGTACGGACTTCTCCGAGGCCGCCCTCAAAGCTCATCTGGAGGACCTGGACTGGCTGGAGACCGTCGCCCGGGCCCACCACCTCGTCGTTGAGACCCTCGGCACGCACACCACGGTGCTCCCGCTGCGCCTGGCGACGGTCTACCTCGACGACGACCGCGTGCGCGACATGCTCCGCGAGGGAGAGCAGAACTTCACCACACTGCTGGACCGGCTCGCCGGCCATGTGGAGTGGGGAGTGAAGGTGTACGCCGAGTCGTCCCCGTCGCCCGCCAGCTCACCCACCACGACGGACGAACTCGCCCCCGGCCGCGCCTACCTGCGGCAACGCGGGCAGCAGCGCCACGCGCGCGAGGACGCCCGGTCGTCCGCCGTCGAGGCCGTCCGGCGTATCGAGGAACAGACCCGGGACCTCGCCGTGGAACGTGCCCGGCACCGCCCCCAACAGGGCCGCCTGGCCGGCGGAACCGGGGAGAACATCGCCAACGACGCCTACCTCGTCCCCAGCCGTCACGCCGACGCATTCCGCGAACGCGCCCTCCACGCCGCCGACGGACTCCCGGGCGTACGGGTGGAGGTCACCGGCCCGTGGGTCCCGTACTCGTTCACGGCGAGACCGGAATCCGAGGCCCCGGCACCGGAGGAGGTGCGGCAGCGGTGACCGCGTACCAGGACCCGCCGCTCGCCGAGCGCCAGATCGCACTGATCGACCTGCTCGACCGGCTGCTCACCGGCGGCGTCGTGATCACCGGCGACATCGTGCTGTCGATCGCGGACATCGACCTGGTAAGGATCTCGCTGCGCGCCGTGATCGTCTCCGTACAGGAACAGCAGTGGGCGGCCCTGCCCGCGGCGGCGCTCGTCGAAGGCACCGATCGGCATGACCAGCCCGGCTGACCGCCCGGAGGCGGACCGCATGAGGGAAGTGGCCGACGCGGCCACCCGGGCCTTCGCCCTCCTCCCGGCCCGCCCGGACGAACTGCCCCCGCCGCTCGGCGCCCAGGACCACGAAGACCGCGACACCGTCGCGCACCGCCTCCGCACGGACCCGGAAACGGTGGAGCGCGACCTCGTCAAGCTCGTCCTGACCATCGTCGAGCTGCTGCGCCAGCTGATGGAACGCCAGGCCCTGCACCGTGTCGACCAGGGCGGCCTCACCGAAGCACAGGAGGAGCGGCTGGGCCTGACCCTGATGATCCTCCACGACCGCATGACCGAACTCTGCCGCCGCTACGACCTCACCATGGAGGACCTCAACCTGGACCTGGGCCCCCTCGGCCCCCTCCTGCCCCCTGAACCTCAGTGAGCGTGCCCACCGACCCCGGCGTTCTTGACCGCCAGCGGCAGCAACTTCTTACCCGTAGGACCGATTTGGATGGAAGTGTCCATTTGCGGGCACACCCCACAGTCAAAGCAGGGCGTCCACCGGCAGTCCTCGACCTCCGTCTCGTCGAGGGCGTCCTGCCAGTCCTCCCAGAGCCAGTCCTTGTCCAACCCCGAATCCAGGTGGTCCCAGGGCAGGACCTCCTCGTAGGTGCGCTCGCGCGTCGTGTACCAGTCGACGTCGACGCCGAAGGGGGCCAGCGCCTTGGCGGCGGACTGCATCCAGCGGTCGTAGGAGAAGTGTTCGCGCCAGCCGTCGAAGCGGCCGCCGTCTTCGTAGACCGCGCGGATGACGGCACCCAGGCGACGGTCGCCCCGGGACAGCAGGCCCTCCACGATGCCCGGCTTGCCGTCGTGGTAGCGGAAGCCGATGGAGCGGCCGTACTTCTTGTCGCCGCGGATCTTGTCGCGGAGCTTTTCGAGACGGGCGTCCGTCTCCTCGGCGCTCAGCTGCGGCGCCCACTGGAAGGGGGTGTGGGGCTTGGGGACGAAGCCGCCGATCGAGACCGTGCAGCGGATGTCGTTCGACTTCGACACCTCGCGGCCCTTGGCGATCACGTTCATCGCCATGTCGGCGATCTGCAGGACGTCGTCGTCCGTCTCCGTCGGCAGGCCGCACATGAAGTACAGCTTCACCTGGCGCCAGCCGTTGCCGTAGGCGGTGGCGACCGTCCGGATCAGGTCCTCTTCCGAGACCATCTTGTTGATGACCTTGCGCATGCGCTCCGAGCCGCCTTCGGGCGCGAAGGTCAGACCGGACCTGCGGCCGTTGCGCGTGAGCTCGTTCGCCAGGTCGACGTTGAAGGCGTCCACGCGGGTGGAGGGGAGGGAGAGGCCGATCTTGTCTTCCTCGTAGCGGTCGGCGAGGCCCTTGGCGATGTCGCCGATCTCGCTGTGGTCCGCCGAGGAGAGGGACAAAAGGCCTACCTCCTCGAAGCCCGTGGCTTTGAGCCCGCGGTCCACCATCTCGCCGATGCCGGTGATCGAGCGTTCGCGCACCGGGCGGGTGATCATGCCGGCCTGGCAGAAGCGGCAGCCGCGGGTGCAGCCGCGGAAGATCTCGACGGACATGCGCTCGTGGACGGTCTCCGCGAGCGGGACCAGCGGCTGCTTGGGGTACGGCCACTCGTCGAGGTCCATGACGGTGTGCTTCGACACGCGCCACGGGACACCCGACTTGTTGGGCACCACGCGCGCGATACGGCCGTCGGGAAGATACTCGACGTCGTAGAAGGCCGGGATGTAGACCGCGCCGGTCTTCGCGAGGCGGAAGAGGACCTCCTCGCGGCCGCCGGGGCGGCCCTCCGCCTTCCACTCGCGGATGATCTTCGTCATGTCGAGGACGGCCTGCTCGCCGTCGCCGATCACGGCCGCGTCGATGAAGTCGGCGATCGGCTCCGGGTTGAACGCCGCGTGGCCGCCGGCCAGCACAATCGGGTCGTCGATCGTCCGGCCCTTGGACTCCAGCGGGATGCCCGCGAGGTCCAGCGCCGTGAGCATGTTGGTGTAGCCGAGCTCGGTGGAGAAGCTCAGGCCGAACACGTCGAAAGCGCGCACAGGGCGGTGGCTGTCCACCGTGAACTGCGGCACGCCGTGCTCCCGCATCAGCGCCTCCAGGTCCGGCCACACGCTGTAGGTGCGCTCGGCGAGGACGGCGTCCTGTTCGTTCAGTACCTCGTAGAGGATCATGACGCCCTGGTTGGGCAGTCCGACCTCATAGGCGTCCGGGTACATGAGCGCCCAACGGACGTCACAGCTGTCCCAGGCTTTGACCGTGGAATTGAGCTCGCCGCCCACGTACTGGATCGGCTTCTGCACATGCGGGAGCAAGGCTTCGAGCTGCGGGAAGACCGACTCGACAGACATCGCGGGATTACCTTCATGAGCTGACAGGGGTGACCCACAAGAGTAACGCGCTTCGGGCCACCCCTCGCACGGTGTTCTCAACCCCCGCGTCGGCGGGGAGCAACCTACCTCTTCGAAACCGGTCGCCGCCTTCAGGCCGGGATCACCCCCGCGTCGGCGGGGAAACCGTGCATCAGATCAAACGACCCGCCGCGCGTTCGGTTACTGCCTCCCACAGCCCCGGCAGCTCCGCCTCGTCCGCCGCGGCCCGCTGCTCCTCGCGTCCGTACAGCAGGCCGTAGGTGAAGGCGCTCTCCCCCGCCGCGTGCGCCTGCCGCGCCAGTTCCCGCAGCGCCTCCCGGGTCATCACGCTGTCCTGGTGGTCGCCGAGCAGGTTCTGCAGGGACTTCATCGACTTCAGCAGGGCGGACGCCGGATCGCCGAGGGCCAAGACCGCGGACTCGGCCGAGTAGCGGGTCCGCTTCGCCTTCTTCCGCGCCTCGTGCAGCGGGACGTCGCGGTCATGGCCCGACGGCAGACCGAGGGCCTCCTCGACCAGTGCGGACACCTTCGAGAAGTCCTTGCGTACGGCCTTCCCGATCACCTTCTCCGGCTTGCCCCCGGCGGCTTCCAGCAGGGGCGGGTCGGCGATCAGCGCATCCAGGGTGTCCAGCAGCGCGAGATACCGCTTCCCGTCCAGTACGGCGATCAGCCGCCGCCGGGAGCCGCCGCGCCGGGCGTGCGACCACGTGCGCAGGCGGGTGCGGACGGGCCCGGACGTGAGCGTCCTCGGCAGTTCGTCCAGCGCGGCGGTCAGGCGCTCGGTCAGCACCTCCTGGTCGCGGTCGACGCCCAGCTCGCCCGCGAGCCACTTCAGCTCGTCGCCGACCGGGTCGGTGACGGTGCGGTCGAGGACCCTGCCGTACGTCCTGAAGGCGCCGCGCATCCGGCGGGTGGCGACGCGCATGCGGTGCACGGAGTCGTACACGTCCCGCCGGACGGCCGGGTCCAGCTCGACGATCGCGTCCCGCTGGGCCCGCAGATAGGCCAGCACATGGTCGCCGGCGGTCTCGGGGGTGGAGGCCCGCTTCTCCTCGCGCCGCTTCTCCTCGCGCCGCTTCTTCCTGGGCGCCGTCTCCCGCATGGCCCGCGCCAGCTTGGAGGCCGACGCGGAGGGCCGTACGCCCGCCTTGCGGAGTCGTTTCTCCACCTTGTCGAGGAACGCCGGGTCGCCGCCGTCGGCGAGTTCCACCTCGATCTCGGTCCACTGGGCGCTGCCGCCGCCCTCGGTGAGCCGCTCGGCGCGCACGGCGTCGACGCTGACCTCGGCGAGCAGCCTGCCGTCGGCGTCCACGAGGTGGCGTACGTCCCGCGCGGAGCACAGCCGGACGACGGGGATCAGCTCGGTCTCCCGGACGCGGGAGCGGACGAGCCCGGCCAAGGCGCGCGGCAGGGTGCCGGAGAGGGGGGCCTGGATCTCGTCACGGACGCCGGGGCCGACCGGGAACTTCAGATGCCAGCCGGCGTCCGAGCCGCCGGTCCTGCGGCGCAGGGTGATCGAGGCCGCCGCGAGGCGCGTGTCGGCCGTGTCGTAGTAGGTGGCATCGAGTTCGGCGAGGCCCTTGTCGATGACGGCGGCGACGCCGGCGACGCCGGTGAGGTCGGGCAGACCGCTCTCGTCGGACTCGTACTTACGCTCGATCTCGCGCTTCGTGTCCGCCATGCAATGAATCTAGTGCCAGTCGAGATGACAGGACAGGGCCCACAGGAGGTGAATCACGAATGAACGTCAGGATTCCGGAAGGTTGACGACTCACGCGGACATGGGCCGTTGCACCCGAATCGACTGCAACAGTCCCACCGCCACCCACACCGCGAACATGGACGAACCGCCGTACGACACAAACGGCAGCGGCAGCCCCGCCACCGGCATGATCCCGAGCGTCATCCCGATGTTCTCGAAGGACTGGAAGGCGAACCAGGCGATGATCCCGGCGGCGACGACCGTGCCGTACAGCTCGGTCGTCTCACGGGCGATCCGGCAGGCCCGCCACAGCACCACGCCCAGCAGCAGGATGATCAGGCCGCCGCCGACGAAGCCCAGCTCCTCCCCCGCCACCGTGAACACGAAGTCGGTCTGCTGCTCCGGCACGAACTGGCCGGTGGTCTGCGAGCCGTGGAACAGGCCCGAGCCCGTCAGTCCGCCCGAACCGATCGCGATACGGGCCTGGTTGGTGTTGTAGCCGACACCCGCCGGGTCCAGCTCCGGGTTGGCGAAGGCGGCGAAGCGGTTGATCTGGTACTCGTCGAGTACGCCCAGCTGCCAGACCGCGATCGCGCCCGCGACGCCGACACCGATCAGCCCGAAGATCCAGCGGTTGGAGGCGCCGGAGGCGAGCAGCACGCCCAGCACGATGATCACCATGACCATGACCGAGCCGAGGTCGGGCATGAGCAGCACGACCAGTATCGGCACCGTGGCCAGGCCGAGCGCCTGCAGGACCGTGCGATGGTCCGGGTACTGCTTGTCGCCCGCGTCCACCCGTGCCGCCAGCAGCATCGCCATGCCCAGGATGATCGTGACCTTCACGAACTCCGAGGGCTGGAGTGAGAAGCCGCCGCCGATGATGATCCAGGCATGCGCGCCGTTGATGGTCGCGCCGAGCGGGGTGAGCACCAGCAGCACCAGGAACACCGAGAGGCCGTACAGGATCGGCACGGCCGTGCGCAGGGTGCGGTGGCCGAGCCAGACCGTGCCGATCATCAGGCCGAAGCCGATGCCGGTGTTGAGCAGATGCCGGATCAGGAAGTAGTACGGGTCGCCCTCGTTGAGCTCGGTGCGGTTGCGGGTCGCCGAGTAGACGAGGGCCGAGCCGATCAGGGACAGCGCGATGGCGGACAGCAGTATCGGCCAGTCGAGCCGCCGCGCGAGGGAGTCACGGGCGAACAGCCGGGTCCAGCCCGCCCGCTGGGGCCCGTACCCGGAGACGGAGAAGCTGTTGCCGGTCATGTACGCCTCCTGCGACGGCTGCTCCCCCTGCGGGCCCTGCGGGTGTCACGGTTGCCCGTCGCCGGCGTCTGCACCGCCGCCGGCGTCTGCACCGCCGCCGGCTGCTGGGTCGGCTCCGACTCGGCCTCCCCCTGCTGGCTGGCCCGCTGCTCCTTGGCCGGGTCCCCCTTGACCTTGGGCGCGGTGATGGAGCCGTCCGTCTTGATCTTCGGCAGGCTCTTCTGCGGCGTGGGCAGCAGGGCGTTCTCCGGGTTGATCTCGCCGTCGTCGGAGACGCCGTACAGCGCGTCGTAGATGTTGCGCACGGCCGGGCCCGAGGCGCCGGAACCCGTACCACCCTGCGAGATGTTCATGACGACCGTGTAGTCCTCGGTGTACGTCGCGAACCACGAGGTCGTCTGCTTGCCGTAGACCTCGGCGGTACCGGTCTTGGCGTGCATCGGGATCTCCTCCTGCGGCCAGCCGTCCTGTGCGAACCGCCAGGCGGCGGTACCGCGGGTGGCGACGCCGGCCAGGGCCTCGTCCATCTCGGCGAGGGTCTTCTTGCTGACCGGCAGCTTGCCGTGCGAGGTGGGCTCGATCTCGGAGACGTTCTTGCCGTCGGCGCTGACGATCGCCTTGCCGACGGTCGGGTCGTACAGGGTGCCGCCGTTGGCGATGGCCCCGTAGACGGTGGCCATCTGGATGGGGGTCACGAGGGTGTCGCCCTGGCCGATGGAGTAGTTGATCTCGTCACCGGCGCGCATCTTGTTGCCCTCCAGGCAGTTCTCGTACGCGATCTTCTCGACGTAACTGCCGTCCTTCTTCCCCGTCTTGCACCAGGCGTCCTTGTTGGCCTCCCAGTACGACTGCTTCCACTCGCGGTCGGGGACCCGGCCGGTGACCTCGTTGGGCAGGTCGATGCCGGTCTCGGCGCCGAGGCCGAAGTCGTGGGCGGCCTGGTAGAAGTAGTCGTTCGGCTCGCCCTTCTCGGGGTTGATGCCGCCGTCCTTCTGCCACTCGCTGTGCGCGAGCCGGTAGAAGACGGTGTCGCAGGAGACCTCCAGGGCCCGGCCCAGGTCGATCGGGCCGTAGCTCTGCGACTCGAAGTTCTGGAAGACCTGGCCGCCGACCGAGTAGGAACTGGAGCAGTCGTAGTTGCCGTTGAACGGGTAACCCGCCTCGACCGCGGCGGCCGTGGAGACCACCTTGAAGATCGAGCCGGGCGCGGACTGACCCTGTATCGCCCTGTTCAGCAGCGGGTAGTTGGAGTCCTTGCCGGTGAGCTGGGCGTAGTCGCCGGCGGAGATACCGCCGACCCAGGCGTTCGGGTCGTACGTCGGGTTGGACGCCATGGCGACGACGCGGCCGGTCTTGGCCTCCATCACGACGACGGAACCGGAGTCCGCCTTGTAGTTCTCGCCGGTGTTGTCGTCGTACTGCTTGCGGGCGGCCTTCATCGCCTCGTTCAGCTCGTACTCGGCGACCCGCTGCACGCGGGCGTCTATGCTGGTCACGAGGTTGTCGCCGGGCTGGGCCGGGTCGGCCTCGGCCTCGCCGATGACCCGGCCGAGGTTGTCGACCTCGTAGCGGGTGACGCCGGCCTTGCCGCGCAGCTGCTTGTCGTACTCGCGCTCCAGGCCCGAGCGGCCGACCTGGTCGGAGCGGAGATAGGGCGAGTCGGTGTCCTGCGCCTTGGTGATCTCCTCGTCGGTGACCGGGGAGAGATAGCCGAGGACCTGCGCGGTGTTGGCGCCGCCGGGGCTGGTGTACCGGCGTACGGCCTGCGGCTCGGCGGTGATGCCGGGGAAGTCCTCGGCACGCTCGCGGATCTGCAGCGCCTGGCGGGGCGTGGCCTCGTCGGTGACGGGGATCGGCTGGTACGGCGAGCCGTTCCAGCAGGGCTGCGGCGTCTGGGCGTCGCACAGCCGGACCTTGTCCATGACCTCCTTGGGCTTCATGCCCAGCACGCCCGCGAGCTTGGTGAGGACGGCCTCGCCGTCGTCCGCCATCTTCAGCAGCTCGGTGCGCGAGGCGGACACCACGAGCCGGGTCTCGTTGTCCGCGATCGGGACGCCGCGCGCGTCCAGGATCGAGCCGCGTACGGCGGGCTCGACGACCTGCTGGACATGGTTGCCGGACGCCTCCCTGGCGTAGGCGTCGCCCTCGCGGATCTGCAGGTACCACAGGCGTCCGCCGAGGGTGCCGAGCAGGGAGAGGACGAGGATCTGGATGACGACGAGCCGGATCTGCACACGTGGCGTCCGTCCGGTCTCCGGGATATTGGTCACTGCTGCTGCCTCCCCCTCTCAGTGCGTGTACGAGGTGTTCATATACGACGGACCTGTGTGCGTCGGCGCCAACTCGCGTCGGATCACAGCCGCTTGACCCCCTTGATGCGTCCGGCACGGGCGGTCCGCGCCCGGGCCGCCCGCACCTTGAGGCCGCCTCGCTGGCCGCCGATCCGCAGACCGGTGCCGGAGGAGAGCCAGCCGCCGGAGATGTCGGCGGACTTGGCGGCCGAGTTGGTCTCGGCGAGCGGGTCGTTCTCCGCGCGCCGGGCCAGCGCCATGATCCCGGGGACGACGAACGGGGCGAGCAGCAGGTCGTACAGGGCGGCCGTGAACAGCAGGTTACCGAGGCCGACATGGCGGGCGGCGGTGTCGCCGACGAGGGCGCCGACTCCGGCGTACAGCAGGGTGGAGCCGATCGCGGCGGCGACGACCACGACCATGGGTCCGGTGGCCGACTTCAGCCGGCCGTTCTCCGGTTTGACGAGCCCGGCGAGATAGCCGATGACACACAGCACCAGGGCGTAGCGGCCGGCGGCGTGGTCGGCGGGCGGGGCGAGGTCGGCGAGGAGACCGGCGCCGAAGCCGACGAGGGCGCCGCCGACATGGCCGTACACCAGGGCCAGGCCCAGGACGGTGAGCAGCAGCAGGTCGGGGACGGCGCCCGGGAGTTGGAGGCGGGCCAGGACGCTCACCTGGAGCACCAGGGCGACGACGACCAGCGAGGAGGAGAGCAGGATCCGGTTGACGCGCATAAGGGACTCAGCTCCTACTGCTCTTGCTCTGACTGGCCGTCGAGGGGCGCTTCGGCGGACGGCGTGACCGTCACCGTCACGGTAGGCGTGGGGGTGGGCTCCGGCTTGTCCGGCAGCACCGTGTCGCGCGGATCCTGCTTCGGGGCCTCGACGACGACGCCGACGATGTCGAGCTTGGTGAAGCTGACATACGGCGTGACGGACAGCGTGCGGGTCAGGTCGCCGCCGGAGGGGTCGACGCGGGAGACCACGCCGACCGGCACGCCGGGCACGAACGGCCTGTCGGCCTGCGAGCCGAAGGTGACCAGCCGGTCGCCCTCCTTCACCTCGGCCTTGCCGTTGAGCAGTTCGACGCGCAGCGGACGGTCGCCCTGCCCGGAGGCGAAGCCCAGCTCGTCGCTGGCCTCCATCCGGGTGCCGACGGTGAAGTCGGGGTCGTTGGCGAGCAGGACGGTCGCGGTGTTGGGGCCGACGGTCGTCACCCGCCCGACCAGGCCGTCGCCGTTGAGGACGGTCATGTCGCGCTTGATGCCGTCGCTGGCGCCGGCGTTGATGGTGATGGTCCAGGAGAAGCCCTGGGCCGCTCCTATGGCGATGACCTCGGCGCCCTTGATGCCGTACTGGCCCTCGCCCGCGACGTTCAGCAGCTGGTTGAGCTGGGCCAGTCGGCTGCGGTTGCGGTCGTCGCTGCCGAGTTCCGCCTTGAGGGCCGCGTTCTCCCTCTCCAGCTCGGCGAGCCGGTCGTGCCGGTCGCCGGAGTCACGGACCGCGGAGATCGCGTTGCCGACCGGATCGACCGCGCCCGCCACGCCGTCCTCGATCGGGCCGAACACGGTAGCCGCCGCCTGGCGGGCGCCGTCGACCGGTGAATCCTCCCCGCCGCGGATGTCCACCGTGATCAGTGCGAACGCGATGGCGATCAGCAGCACCAGGAGCAGCCGGCTCTCTTTCGTGTCCCTCACGTGCGGCGGCCGTGCCTTCCCTCTAGGAATGTGCAGGTGTTGAACAGCAGCGTTTATGGGTGAGCTTATGTCTCTATATCAACGATCCGCCGTACAAGAAGAGATCGTCTCGTACGGCGGAATCGAAGAGTTACGTCATCGGCGGGGCTGGGCGTCGAGCACCTGCTGCAACGCCTCGAACTCCTCGACACACTTGCCGGAACCGAGCGCCACGCTGTCCAGCGGATCCTCGGCGATATGGATCGGCATCCCGGTCTCCCGGCGCAGCCGCTCGTCGAGGCCGCGCAGCAGCGCACCCCCGCCGGTCAGAACGATTCCGCGGTCCATGATGTCGCCGGACAGCTCCGGCGGGCATTTGTCGAGGGTCGTCTTCACGGCGTCGACGATGGCGTTGACCGGCTCCTCGATCGCCTTGCGCACTTCGGCGGCCGAGATGACGACGGTCTTGGGCAGCCCGGAGACGAGGTCCCGGCCGCGGATTTCCGTGTGTTCGTCGGCGTCGAGGTCGTACGCGGAACCGATCGTGATCTTGATCTGCTCGGCCGTCCGCTCACCCAGCAGAAGCGAGTACTCCTTCTTGATGTGCTGGATGATCGCGTTGTCCAGTTCGTCACCGGCGACGCGGATGGACTGGGCGGTGACGATGCCGCCGAGGGAGATGACCGCGACCTCCGTGGTGCCGCCGCCGATGTCCACCACCATGTTGCCCGTGGCCTCGTGGACCGGCAGGCCGGAGCCGATCGCCGCGGCCATGGGCTCCTCGATGATGTGCACCTGGCGGGCGCCGGCCTGGGACGACGCCTCGATGACGGCACGGCGCTCGACGCCCGTGATGCCGGAGGGCACGCAGACGACGACCCGCGGACGAGCCAGATACCGCCGCTTGTGGATCTTCAGGATGAAGTAGCGGAGCATCCGCTCGGTGATCTCGAAGTCGGCGATCACGCCGTCCTTCAGCGGACGTACGGCAACGATGTTGCCGGGCGTGCGCCCGATCATCTTCTTCGCTTCGGCACCGACCGCGAGAATGCCACCGGTATTGGTGTTGATCGCGACCACGGACGGCTCGTTGAGTACGATCCCGCGACCCCTGACGTACACCAGCGTGTTGGCGGTCCCGAGGTCGACAGCCATGTCACGGCCGATGAACGACATTGAGTTCCCCATCAGGATTCGTCTGGCCTTCCCACAGAGCTTTTGAGGGCTTTTCAGGTTGGCGAAGTGGGTGCTGTGACGTGAAGGCTTCCATCGTAGACGTGCCTTCCCGAACACTGCGCGAGGGTCTTCGCCATTGTCAGCAGATGATGAGCCGCCTCGCTGCCTCAGACGGTCCATCGGGGGCTCTCGTTCCCCCGATCGGCACGCATATGCCGGAGGACGGCCGAAAATAACCGGCCGTCCCAGGTCAAACAGGGTGACACGAGGGACCTGACGGCCCATCAAATGAAGGCTCGGTGACGCGCGGGCCTACGGTCAGGCGCGGCCCGGAAAGAAGATCTTCACCTCACGCTCGGCGGACTCCTCGGAGTCGGAGGCGTGGATCAGGTTCTCCCGGACGATCACGCCGTAGTCACCGCGGATCGAACCGGGCGCGGCGGCGATCGGGTCGGTGGGACCGGCCAGGGCACGCAGCCCCTCGATGACCCGCTCACCCTCGACGATCAAGGCCACGACCGGGCCGGAGGCCATGAACTCCACCAGCGGCTCGTAGAAGGGCTTGCCCTTGTGCTCGCCGTAGTGCTGCTCCAGGGTCTCCTCGTCCAGGGTGCGCAGCTCCAGCGCGGTGATCCGCCAGCCCGCCTTGCGCTCGATACGGCTGATGATCTCGCCGGTCAGGCCACGACGTACGGCGTCGGGCTTGAGGAGGACGAGGGTGCGCTGGGTCACGAGCGAGCTCCTTTGAATCAAAGGTGGTGCGGGGTGGTGATGAGGCTACAGGGCCTGACTGGGTGCTGGTTACGCAGCGTCAGGCTGATCCGCCTGGCCGGCCGCGAATCTGGCCTTCGCCTCGTCGATCTTCTGTCCGTAGTGCACCGACGCCCACCACAGGGCCGCGAAGATCGCACCCAGGAAGAACATGGACGGCACGATGAGACCGGAGGCGACGAGGGCGATCTGCAGGGCCCAGCCGAGGGCGACGCCGCCGGGCCGGGTCACCAGGCCGCACAGCACCAGGCACAGGAACATCGCGATGCCGCTGACCGTCCACACCGTGGACATGGACAGGTCGTCGTCCTTCATCGCGACCAGACCGGCGAAGCCGATGATGAACAGCTCGCCGATCAACGTCGAGGAACAGAGCGTACGCATGCCTGGATTCAGCCCTTCCCCAGCAGCAGCCGGGCCTCGCCGACGGTGATGACGGAACCGGTGACGAGCACACCGCCGCCCGCGAACTCGCCCTCCTCCTCGGCCAGCGTGATCGCGGCCTCCAAAGCGTCCGGCAGCCGCGGCTCGACCTGCACGCGCTCCTCCCCGAAGACCTCGACGGCGATCGCGGCCAGTTCGTCGGCGTCCATGGCGCGATGGCTGGAGTTCTGCGTGACGACGACCTCGGCGAAGATCGGCTCGAAGGCCTCAAGCAGCCCCCGTACGTTCTTGTCCCCGCTGGCCCCGACCACGCCGATCAGCCTGCTGAAGTCGAATGCCTCCCCGATCGCCTCCGCGGTGGCGCGGGCGCCCGCCGGGTTGTGGGCGGCGTCCAGGACGACGGTCGGGGAACGGCGTACCACCTCGACCCGCCCCGGAGAGGCGACGGAGGCGAACGCCTTGCGGACGTGGTCGATGTCGAGCGGGTCGGGACGCCGGGCACCCACGCCGAAGAACGCCTCGACGGCGGCGAGCGCCACGGCCGCGTTGTGCGCCTGGTAGGGGCCGTGCAGCGGCAGATACACCTCGGGGTACTCACCGCCCAGCCCGCGCAGGGTGACCAGCTGCCCGCCGACGGCGACCTGCCGCGAGACCACCCCGAACTCAAGCCCCTCGCGGGCCACCGTGGCGTCGACCTCGACGGCCTTCTTCAGCATCACCTGGGCCGCCTCGACGGGCTGCTGCGCCAGGATGACCGTCGCGTCCTGCTTGATGATCCCGGACTTCTCACCGGCGATCGCGGCGGGCGTCTCACCGAGCCGGTCGGTGTGATCGAGGTCGATGGGGGTGACGACGGCGACGTCCCCGTCGATCACGTTGGTGGCGTCCCAGGAGCCCCCCATCCCCACCTCCACCACGGCCACATCCACGGGCGCGTCCGCGAAGGCGGCGTACGCCATGCCCGTCAGCACCTCGAAGAACGACAGCCGGAACTCCTGCTGGGCGTCGACCATCTCGACGTACGGCTTGATGTCCCGGTACGTCTCGATGAACCGCTCGGCGGCGACCGGCGCACCGTCCAGGCTGATCCGCTCGGTGATCGACTGCACATGCGGGCTCGTGTACCGGCCGGTGCGCAGCTCGAAGGCGCCGAGCAGGGCCTCGACCATGCGGGCGGTGGAGGTCTTGCCGTTGGTGCCGGTGATGTGGATCGAGGGGTACGAGCGCTGCGGCTCGCCCAGGACGTCCATGAGTGCGGCGATCCTGGTGACCGAGGGCTCCAGCTTGGTCTCGCCCCAACGGGTCGCCAGCTCCGCCTCGACCTCCCGGAGGGCCTTGTCGACCTCGGGGTCCTGGGGGCGCGTGGGCACGCCGGCCTGCGGCTGTCCGCCCTGGGTGCGCAGGGTGCGGCTGCCTGCCTCGATCACCGCGAGGTCGGGGTCGCGGTCGGTCTCGGTGGCGATGATCTCGTCGAAGGAGTCGAGGGGGTCGCTGTCACTCACGGGGTCAGTCTACGGACGGGGACTGACAGCATGCCTACGGAGTGGGGTGCCTTGTGTCATCGGGCGGGTGCGGGCTGTTTGTGGCTGGTCGCGCAGTTCCCCGCGCCCCTGAGGTGCTGTAGGCCCCCGGTCCCCAACAGCACCGGAGGCCTACAGCGACGTAGAAGCCCTTACGCGGGCGGCAGACGATCCAGCTGCGTCTTGATCCGCGCGATGTCCTCGTCCGCCTTGGCAAGCCTCACCCGGATCTTCTCCACGACATGATCCGGCGCCTTCACCAGGAACGCCTCATTGACGAGCTTGGCGTTCGCCTGGGCCTTCTCCTTCTCGGCCGCCGCCAGATCCTTCGCGAGCCGCTTCCGCTCCGCCGCCACATCGATCGCGCCGGAGAGATCGAGCGCGACCTCCGCCCCCGCGACCGGCAGCGTCGCCGTCGCCGAGAAGCCCTCGCCCTCGGGCTGGAAGCGCAGCAGCTGGCGGATGGCCGGCTCGTGCGGGCCGAGCGGGGTGCCGGCCAGGTTCAGACGGGCCGGCACCCGCTGGCCGGTCTGGACGCCCTGCTCGTGACGGAAGCGGCGGACCTCGACCACGACCTCCTGAAGCGCCCTGATCTCCCGCTCGGCCGCCGGGTCCCTGAAGCCGCTGTCGCCCGGCCAGTCGGCGACGACCACCGACTCACCGCCGGTCAGCCTCGTCCACAGCGCCTCCGTCACGAACGGAACGACCGGGTGCAGCAGCCTCAGTGTGACGTCCAGGACCTCACCCAGGACGCGCTTCGAGACCTCCGCGGCCACGCCGCCCGCCGCGAACGTCGTCTTGGACAGCTCCACGTACCAGTCGAAGACCTCGTCCCACGCGAAGTGGAAAAGGGCGTCCGACAACTTGGCGAACTGGAAGTCCTCGTAGTACCCGTCGACCTCCGCGACGGTCTCGCCCAGCCGGGAGAGGATCCAGCGGTCCGGCGCCGACATCTGCGACGGGTCCGGCAGCGGGCCCTCGACCGTCGCGCCGTTCATCAGCGCGAAGCGCGTCGCGTTCCAGATCTTGTTGGCGAAGTTGCGGGAGGCCTGGACCCAGTCCTCGCCGATCGGGACGTCGATCCCGGGGTTGGCACCGCGGACGAGCGTGAAGCGGAGGGCGTCGCTGCCGTACTCGTCCATCCAGTCCAGCGGGTTGACCGCGTTGCCGAAGGACTTCGACATCTTCTTGCCGAACTGGTCGCGGACCATTCCGTGCAGGGCGATGGTGTGGAACGGCGGGGTGCCGTCCATCGCGTACAGGCCGAACATCATCATCCGGGCGACCCAGAAGAAGAGGATGTCGTAACCGGTGACGAGGACGGAGTTCGGGTAGAACTTCGCGAGCGACTCGGTCTGTTCGGGCCAGCCGAGGGTGGAGAAGGGCCACAGGCCGGAGGAGAACCAGGTGTCGAGGACGTCGCTGTCCTGGTGCCAGCCCTCGCCGGTCGGGGTCTCGTCGTCCGGGCCGACGCAGACGACTTCACCGTTCGGTCCGTACCAGACCGGGATCCGGTGGCCCCACCACAACTGCCGTGAAATACACCAGTCGTGGAGGTTGTCGACCCAGTCGAAGTACCGCTTCTCCATCTCCTGCGGGTGGATCTTGACGCGGCCGTCGCGGACCGCGTCACCGGCGGCCTTGGCGAGCGGGCCGACCTTGACCCACCACTGCATGGACAGGCGCGGCTCGATCGTGGTCTTGCAGCGCGAGCAGTGGCCGACGGAGTGGACGTACGGCCGCTTCTCGGCGACGATCCGGCCCTCGGCGCGCAGCGCGGCGACGATGGCGGAGCGTGCCTCCAGGCGGTCCAAGCCCTGGAAGGGGCCGTGGGCGGTGATGACGGCGTGCTCGTCCATGATCGTGACCGCGGGCAGGTCGTGCCGCTGGCCGATCTCGAAGTCGTTCGGGTCGTGGGCCGGGGTGACCTTGACGGCGCCCGTGCCGAACTCGGGGTCGACATGCTCGTCGGCGACGACCGGGATGGAACGGTCGGTCAGCGGTAGCTTGATGAGCTTGCCGACCAGGTGCTTGTACCGCTCGTCCTCGGGGTGAACGGCGACGGCCGTGTCGCCGAGCATGGTCTCGGCGCGGGTGGTGGCGACGACGATCGTGTCGTCCCCCTCCCCGTACTTCATGGAGACCAACTCGCCGTCGTCGTCCTGGTATTCGACCTCGATGTCGGAGATGGCGGTCAGGCACCGGGGGCACCAGTTGATGATGCGCTCGGCCCGGTAGATCAACTCGTCGTCGTAGAGCCGCTTGAAGATGGTCTGAACGGCCTGGGACAGGCCCTCGTCCATGGTGAAGCGCTCACGCGACCAGGCGACACCGTCACCGAGCCGCCGCATCTGTCCGCTGATCTGCCCGCCGGACTCGGCCTTCCACTGCCAGACCCGCTCGACGAAAGCCTCACGGCCGAGGTCGTGCCGGGACTTGCCCTCCTTGCCCAGCTCGCGCTCGACGACGTTCTGCGTCGCGATGCCCGCGTGGTCCATACCGGGCTGCCACAGGGTCTCGTAACCCTGCATGCGCTTGCGACGGGTGAGAGCGTCGATGAGGGTGTGCTCGAAGGCATGCCCGAGGTGCAGCGAGCCCGTGACGTTCGGCGGTGGGATGACGATCGTGTACGGCGGCTTGTCGCTCTTCTCGTCCGCCTCGAAGTAACCCCGATCTACCCAGCGCTCGTACAGCGGCCCCTCTACATCGGCCGGCGCGTACTGGGTCGGCAGTTCGGTGTCGGGCGCTGGTGGCTGCTGCTGAGCGTTCTCGGTCACCCGCTCAGTTTAGGGGTGTCGCGGGCGTGTCCCGAAACGCGTTTGTTCTGTAACACTGCGCACCCCGACGCCATGAGTTCCCTGTGCCTCGGCCAGGATGTCAGGAACACATAAGCATTCTGGAGGGGAACCCAGAGATGAGCTACAACCAGCCGGGCCCGTACGACGGGCAGCCCCAGCAGCCCGGACCGTACGGCCAGCCAGGTCCGTACGGCCAGCAGCCGCAGGCCCCCCAGCCCGGCTATGGCTACCCCCAGCAGCCTCCTCAGGGAGTCCCGCCCCAGACCCCTCAGCCCCCTCCCTACGGCCAGCAGCCGCCCTACGGCGGACAGCCTCCCTACGGCCAACAGCCCCCGTACGGCCAGGCTCCGTACGGCCAGGCTCCGTACGGCCAAGCCCCCTACGGCATGCCCCAGCCGCCCGCTCCGAACAGTGGCGGCGGCAAGCGGATCGGCATCGTCATCGGCTCCGTGGCCGTCGTGGCGGCGATCGGTGTCGCCGCGTACTTCGCGATCGGCGGGAGCAGAGGCGCGGGCGGCATCGAGGACGACGGCGCGCACAAGCTGACGGCGCCGGAGACGGTGCTCAGCGAGTACAAGCTGTTCACCCAGGACTCCGAGGGCTCCGGCACGGACACGGCGGAGGACCTGGCGAAGAGCGGCGTCGAGAACGGCACCGCGGTGTCCGGGATCTACTCGACGGCGGACCTGAGCGACTACGACCCCAGCGACCCCTCCACCGCGCCCGACCCCAGTGAGCTCGCGACGGCCAAGGGCATCACCTACATCGGCGCCTACGGTGAGATCGCCGATCCCGAGGCGTCCCTGGACGAGTTCTTCGCACTGATCAAGGAGGAGGCCCAGGAGGGCTCCTCGTCCTCGGACAGCACCGCCGCCCCGGAGACCGAGATGGTCGGCGAGCCCGAAGAGGTCGACATCGACGGTGCGGTGATGAAGTGCCAGGCGGCCAAGGGCACCGACCCGGCCACGCAGAAGCAGAAGACCGACTGGTTCTGCGCCTGGGCGGACTACAGCACCATGGCCATGGTCTCCCCCGGTGACACCACCAAGGACATGGCGAAGGACGTCGCCGCCGACATCACCGCCAAGCTCCGCGACGAGATCCGCGTGAAGGCCTGACGCCGCGAGCGCCCGTCGACGAGCGCCAAGGGGCCCCGGTCGGCTGACCGGGGCCCCTTGCCTTGTGCGTGCGCGGCGGCTACGCCGACTTCTGCTCGCCCGAACCCCGCCCCCGCGCGTCCCGCGGGATCAGCGTCGGGTTCACGTTCGAGTGGACGACCTCGGCGGTGATGACGACGCGGGCGACGTCCTTGCGCGAGGGGATCTCGTACATCACGCCCTGGAGGACTTCCTCCATGATGGCGCGCAGGCCACGGGCGCCGGTCTGGCGGAGGATGGCCTGGTCGGCGATGGCTTCGAGGGCCTCGCGTTCGAAGTCGAGTTCCACGCCGTCGAGTTCGAAGAGGCGCTGGTACTGCTTCACCAGGGCGTTGCGCGGCTCGACGAGGATCTGGAGCAGGGCCTCGCGGTCCAGGTTGTGGACGCTCGTGATGACGGGGAGGCGGCCGATGAACTCGGGGATCATGCCGAACTTGACCAGGTCCTCCGGCATGACGTCCTCGAACTGGTCCTTGGCCTCCAGCTCCCGCTTCGAGCGGATCGTCGCGCCGAAGCCGATGCCCTTCGCGCCCGCCCGGGACTCGATGATCTTCTCCAGACCGGCGAAGGCGCCGCCCACGATGAACAGGACGTTCGTCGTGTCGATCTGGATGAACTCCTGGTGGGGGTGTTTACGGCCGCCCTGGGGCGGCACCGAGGCCGTCGTGCCTTCGAGGATCTTCAGCAGCGCCTGCTGGACGCCCTCGCCGCTCACATCGCGGGTGATCGACGGGTTTTCGCTCTTTCGGGCCACCTTGTCGATCTCGTCGATGTAGATGATCCCGGTCTCGGCCTTCTTGACGTCGTAGTCGGCCGCCTGGATGAGCTTCAGCAGGATGTTCTCGACGTCCTCGCCGACGTATCCCGCCTCCGTCAGCGCTGTCGCGTCGGCGATGGCGAAGGGGACGTTGAGCATGCGAGCGAGGGTCTGGGCCAGCAGGGTCTTGCCGGAGCCCGTGGGGCCGAGCAGCAGGATGTTGGACTTCGCCAACTCGATGGCGTCGTCGCGGCCTTGGGCGCCGCCGTTCTCACCGGCCTGGACGCGCTTGTAGTGGTTGTACACCGCGACTGAGAGCGCCTTCTTGGCGGCTTCCTGGCCGACCACATAGCCTTCGAGGAACTCGTAGATCTCGCGCGGCTTGGGGAGTTCCTCCCAGCGGACCTCGCTGGTCTCCGCGAGTTCTTCCTCGATGATCTCGTTGCAGAGATCGATGCACTCGTCGCAGATGTACACACCGGGGCCTGCGATGAGCTTCTTGACCTGCTTCTGGCTCTTGCCGCAGAACGAGCACTTGAGCAGATCGCCGCCGTCACCGATGCGTGCCACGGTGTGCTTCCCCTTCGCCTGGGAGACGCCTGGACCCTTTCGGATCCAGCGGCTCCTGGTGCTGCCTTATGTCCGACGGTACCTTGCCGGGGCCCTCGTTCGGGCCCCCCTTGGCACGGTTCACTTCGACGCGCACTTTGTCGTGCACAGTGCCGAACCGTGCCAGGGAGCGGCAGACGATACAGCCTTCCGCGTCAGCGGACGGCTTCGTTGTTCATCTTCCGGGTCGAGATGATCTGATCGATCAGGCCGTACGACAGCGCGTCCTCGGCCGTGAGGATCTTGTCGCGCTCGATGTCCTCGCGGATCTTCTCGATCGGCGTGGTGGAGTGCTTGGCCAGCATCTCCTCCAGCTGCGAGCGCATCCGGAGGATTTCGTTCGCGGCGATCTCCAGGTCGGAGACCTGACCGCGGCCCGTCTCGCTGTAGGGCTGGTGGATCAGCACGCGCGCGTTCGGCAGGGCCATGCGCTTGCCGGGTGTGCCGGCGGCCAGCAGAACGGCCGCGGCGGAGGCCGCCTGGCCCATGCAGACCGTCTGGATGTCCGGCTTCACGAACTGCATCGTGTCGTAGATCGCCGTCAGCGCCGTGAAGGAACCACCGGGGCTGTTGATGTAGACCGAGATGTCCCGGTCGGGGTCCATCGACTCCAGGCACAGCAGCTGCGCCATGACGTCGTTGGCGGAGGCGTCGTCGATCTGCACGCCGAGGAAGATCACGCGCTCCTCGAAGAGCTTCGCGTACGGGTCGTACTCGCGGATGCCCTGCGAGGTGCGCTCGACGAAGCGGGGGATGACGTACCGGGACTCGGCGACGGGCACCGTGCTCTCGGCGCGTGCGCGGTCGTACAGGCCGCTGCCGGGGAAGTCGTTCACTGTCTGTCTCCTAGAAGGGCTGAGGCGGTCGGCTTGGGGCTGCTGTGCGGGGCCGCTACGGGCCCCATAAGGGCTGTACGGGCCCCTCGGGGGCTTTACCCCTCGGGGGCATCAGGCCCCGGTGCCGCCGCCGCCCGGCAAGCTCGCGGCGTGGGTGATGACATCGTCGATGAGGCCGTACTCCTTGGCCTCGTCGGCGTCGAACCAGCGGTCCCGGTCGGAGTCACGGGTGATCTGCTCGATGCTCTGGCCGGTGTGGAAGGCCGTCAGCTCGGCCATGCGCTTCTTGGTGTGCAGCAGCCGCTCGGCGTGGATCTTGATGTCGGAGGCCGAGCCCGCGAGTCCCGCGGACGGCTGGTGGATCAGGATCTCCGCGTTCGGCAGCGCGAAGCGCTTGCCCGGTGTACCCGCGCTGAGGAGGAACTGACCCATGGAGGCGGCGAGGCCCATCGCGATCGTCACCACGTCGTTCTTGATGAACTGCATGGTGTCGTAGATCGCCATGCCGGCCGTGATCGAGCCGCCGGGGCTGTTGATGTACAGATTGATGTCCTTGTCCGGATCCGCGGCAAGGAGCAGCAGCTGCGCGGTGATCTTGTTGGCGATATCGTCGTCCACCGGCTGGCCGAGGAAGATGATCCGCTCGTTGAGCAGCCGGTTGTAGACCTGGTCGCCGAGGCCACCGATGGAAGGCTCGCCGGCGGCGGTAGGCATCAGATTCGTCACGTATCCACCTGCTCGTCTTACGACGGCGCCGGGCCGTCTTCACGTATCCCTGCGGGGCTGGAGCCGGGTCGGGAACTCCACTCCCCTCGTATTCATGGACCCTAACGCGCTGGTCCCTCCGGGGAATCCCGGAGTGAGGGCTGTTCGCCGGGGGCGTAGCGCTGTGGGGGCTTCGGGCGCGTCGACGAGCATGGAGGACCCCCGTCGCGGCGGAGCCGCATATGCCACAGCCCCGCGCCCCTTGGCTGCAAGCGCGACGGGCCCCGAGAAGTCAGCGCGCCAGCGCGTCTCGGGGCCCGTCCTACGTCCGTCAGGCGTGCCGTGCGGCTCAGCCCTCGGTCTTCTCCTCGGCCGGAGCCTCGGCCGTCTCCGTGGCCTGCTCGGCCCCAGCCTCAGCCTCAGCCTCAGCCTCGTCCTCGTCCTCGTCCTCGTCCTCCAGGTCGATGATCTCGCCGTTGGTGTCCTTGACCGTGGCCTTCTCGACCACGACGGCCAGGGCCTTGCCGCGGGCGACCTCGCCGACCAGGAGCGGAACCTGGCCTCCCTCGACGACGGCCTGGGCGAACTGGTCGGGGGACATGCCCGAGGAGGCGGCGCGGCGCATGAGGTGCTCGGTGAGCTCCTCCTGGTTGACGTTGAGCTTCTCCTGCTTGACGAGCGCGTCGAGCACGAACTGGGTCTTGATGCCCTTGATCGCTGCTTCGCGGGTCTCGGTCTCGAACTCTTCCTCGGTCTTGCCCTGGATCTCCAGGTACTTCGCGAGGTCGAGGCCCATCTGGCCGAGCTGGTGGTGCTCCAGGTTGTGCTTACGGGTGTTGATCTCGTCCTCAAGCAGCTTCTCGGGGACGGGCACCTCGACCAGCTCCAGCAGCTTCTCC
Organism: Streptomyces blattellae; assembly: GCF_009709555.1. GTDB lineage: Bacteria > Actinomycetota > Actinomycetes > Streptomycetales > Streptomycetaceae > Streptomyces > Streptomyces blattellae. The sequence goes on from NZ_WJBG01000192.1 coordinate 27,699, forward strand.
AGGACACGCTCCTGGGCCTGCGTGGCCTGGTCGTACTGCTTCATGTTCTCAAGGCGCTTGCGGCTGTCGGCCTTGAGCTCGTCGAGGGTGTCGAACTCGGAGGCGAGCTGCGCGAAGTCGTCGTCCAGCTCCGGGAGTTCGCGCGCGGCGACCTGGGAGACCTTGACGGTGACCTCGGCCTCCTTGCCGGCCGCGGAGCCGCCCTTGAGCTCGGAGGTGAAGGTGGCCTCGCCACCGGCCTGAAGGCCCTTCACGGCGTCGTCGATGCCGTCGAGCAGCTCGCCGGAGCCGATGGTGTAGGAGACACCGCTCGCCACGCCGTCCTCAAGGACCTCGCCCTCGACCTTGGCCTCCAGGTCGATGGTGACCACGTCGCCGTCCTCGGCGGCCCGCTCGACCGGGGAGGTGGAGGCGAAGCGCTCACGGAGCTGCTCGACGGACTGCTCGATGTCGTCGTCCGTCACCTCGACGGCGTCGACCTCGACCTCGATGCCGGAGAAGTCCGGGATCTCCAGGGCCGGGCGGACGTCGACCTCGGCGGTGAAGTTCAGCGTCTCGCCGTCCTTCAGCTCCGTGATGTCGACCTCGGGCTGGCCCAGGACGTCGATCTCGGCCTCGTTGACCGCGTCGGTGTAGAACTTCGGCAGCGCGTCGTTGACGGCCTCCTCCAGAACCGCACCGCGGCCGAACCGCTGGTCGATGATGCGGGCCGGGATCTTGCCCTTGCGGAAGCCCTTCACCGTGACCTGCTGGTTGATCTTCTTGTACGCCGCGTCGAGGCTGTCCTTGAGCTCCTCGAAGGGCACCTCGACAGTGAGCCGAACCCGGGTCGGGTTCAGGGTCTCCACGGCGCTCTTCACGGTTCGGTCTCCTTGTGGCTGACTTCTTGGTTTCTGCCGGAGCCAGACTGGTCCGGCGGATTCGCCGCCCGGAGGGCTTCAGTGTTCTTCACCGAGGTTCCAGTGTTCTTCACTGCTGAGGCACACGGGCGCGCAGCTTGCATAGTAACCGCAGCCGCCGAGCCCCCCAAAAGGCGATCATGCGACGTGATCGGTGCCGATCGAAGTACGTGGTCGGGGTGGCGGGATTTGAACCCACGGCCTTCCGCTCCCAAAGCGGACGCGCTACCAAGCTGCGCCACACCCCGTCTGGTGCGACACGTAGGGTACATGCCCGCAGGCAGTGCGGCTCCCGCAATTACGGGGTGTGCGGCAAGGGCCCCGGACCCGCTACGATGCCTGCAGTGCCGCGGCCATCCGACCTGCGGCACCTGCGTGCGGGCGTAGCTCAATGGTAGAGCCCTAGTCTTCCAAACTAGCTACGCGGGTTCGATTCCCGTCGCCCGCTCTGAACGACTCAGGGCCAGGTCGGAGGATGATTCCTCCGCCTGGCCCTGATCGCTTCAGGGGCTCCGATCGGTCCGCCGCACCCCCCGCGCGCCCCTGGGCCGGCGCGGCGACCCGAAACACCTAGTCCAGGACAACGGTCAAGACGGTGAAAGCCACCGGCGCGGCCAACACCAAGAGCTCCGAGTACCACCGGGGCTGTCCCGCCCGGCCTGGGACGAACCGCTCGTGATCCACCAAGGGCTCGTTGCCGAGTAATACACGTCCAACCGGTCACCGGTCTCGATCAAGGGAGCCCTGGTGTCGAGAAGCACGTTGCCGGTGAGCGTCCGGCCGACTTCGGTGGTGTACTTGACGACGGCCGATGACGGCTTGGACACGCCCGGTTTGAAAACCCGCTCTTCCACAACGGCAGTGGTGCGGCGTCGCGTTCGCCAAAACTCACGATCTTTGCGCACGCCCCACAGAAGCCACGGACACCCGAAGACGCTCACGATCGCGCACCCCTGCAGCAGCGCTCCAAGACCCCAGCATGTGCTGCCCTCGGCTCGATCCTCCAACGCGCACATCCTGGCGCGAGCAAGACGGCCACCACCATGGAGGAAGCGGGGCAGAGAGCGACGCGTACTCCCGCATGCCCGGGGTCGATTCCCGTCGCCCGCTCTGTAAGGGCCCGGTTCCGCGGAATCGGGCCTTTTTGCATGTCTCGGGTCGCGTACGTCGGCGTCGGAGAAGGAGCGGACGCCGGACGCGACGTACAGGGCGTGGCCGACGGAGTTCGTCCGCGTCGGCCAGCCATGTCGCCGAAAGCCGGGTCCTGCCCGGCGATCCGTGCCGAGGTCAGCCGGTCAGAACTGGATGTCGCTGATGGTCGCGGCTACGTCGTCCAGGAAGTTCTGAATGTCGTCGGCGCTGGCGGTCGAGGCCAGGAAGAAGCCGAAGAGGAGCGCGACGAGCGCGGGACCCGTCTTGATACTCCCCGACCGGATCATCACCACCAGAACGATCCCCAAAAGCAGCACCACTGACAGTGAAATGGCCACAGCTGATCACACCCTCGGTCGGTTGCACTCTCCCGGCCTGGGGTGCAGCCCCGGCACCCCCGCCAGAACCATCGTGCCACCAACAGCGCCCCGGTATGCGGTCCGTGACGTATCGTCCGCCACACCCCTATCCGACAAGTCCGGATCCGTCCGTACGAACTCACACCTCTGTCACAGGTTGCGACACAATTCACCGGTCAACTCCGCAAGGAATTCGGCCGGTTCGTTTCGTTGTCCACACAACGCGTTCGCAGGGAATTCGATTTCCTGCACGCAAAGGCAGCGGAAGCGGACATTGCGGCGCCCCGGAGAAGCGGATCACTGTGTTCACCGTCACCCTGTCCGCCAGGCCGACTTCCGGGTAACACGGCTGGTCGCGCCGGGAAAGCGGGAATGACGTCCGGGTTTTACGAGGGCCCACAGGAAACGCTAGGGTGCCTCAGATGTTCCACGCTGCCACGTCCTCCACCAGCGGTCACAACCGAGCGCCGCTCCCGCCGAATCAGTCCCCGGCACCGGGAGCGCCGAGTGCGGGAGGACCGCGGAGACAGCAGAAACAGCAGCGCGACGCTTTCTTCGACAACGCCAAGTATCTGGCGATCGTGCTCGTGGCGATCGGCCACTCCTGGGAACCGCTCAAGGGCGACAGCCGGATCCTGGAAGCCGCTTACTCGGTCGTGTACGCGTTCCACATGCCGGCCTTCATCGTCATCTCCGGCTTTTTCTCCCGCAGTTTCGACATGCGCCCGGACCGGCTGAAGCGGCTGATCACCGGTGTGGCGGTGCCGTACATTCTCTTCGAGGCGGCCTATCCGCTGTTCAAGCGTGTCGTCGCCGGCGATCCCGGCCAGGAGGTCAGTCTTCTCGACCCCTGGTATCTGACCTGGTTCCTGTGCGCGCTGTTCGTCTGGCGGCTGACCACCCCGATCTGGAAGCTGGTGCGCCGGCCGCTGCCGGTCGCGCTCGGCATCGCCATGCTGGCGTCGGTGAGCCCGGAGATCGGCAACGACCTCGATCTGCAGCGGGTGTTGCAGTTCCTGCCGTACTTCGTGCTGGGGCTGTGCATGAAGGCCGAGCACTTCCAGCTGGTGCGCCGGCGTTCGGTGCGGATCGCGTCCGTTCCGGTGTTCGCGGCGGCGCTGGTGGTCGGCTGGTGGGCGGTGCCGCGGATGAACACCGCGTGGTTCTACCACCGTGACGCCGCGCAGAACCTGGGTGCGCCCTGGTGGGCCGGGCCGGTGATGGTGCTCACGATGTTCGGCTGCTCGATGCTGCTGACCGCCTGCTTCTTCGCCTGGGTGCCGCGCCGCCACATGTGGTTCACGGCGCTCGGCGCGGGCACGCTGTACGGCTATCTGCTGCACGGATTCCTGGTCAAGGCCGGTGACTACCAGGGCTGGTTCGACCACGCCTGGCTGCACCGGCCGCTCGGCGAGATCTTCGTGTCCGTCCTCGCGGCGGCCGCCGTGACCCTGCTCTGCACTGCACCGGTGCGACGGGTCTTCCGGTTCGCCATGGAGCCGAAGATGGAGTGGGCGTTCAAGCGGGACGCGGCCGAGCTGGCCCGGGAACGCCACCGTGAGAAGGCTGCGGCCGTGGGCTGACGACGCCTGCCGGGGTACGACGGACGGCCCGTCGGCGGGTACGGGCCATCCGTCCGCGGTTGTTCGCGCCCACCCGGCGGAGCCGCGTGTCGGCTCCCTCCCGCGCCCCTAGGGTCGAACGCCACCGCGACAAAGCCGCGGCCGTCGGCTGACGACGCCTGCCGGGGTGCCACGAACAGCTCATCGGCGAGTACGGGCCACCCGTCCGCGGTTGTTCGCGCCCACCCGGCGGAGCCGCGTGTCGGCTCCGTCCCGCGCCTCTGGGGTCAGTTGCCCTTCAGGTGACGCATCAGGCGCTCGAAGTCCTGCCAGGCCGAGAGGTCCGACGGGTCGCCGGGCAGCGGGTAGTACAGCGCGGGACGGGTCTTCGGGCCCAGTTCGCGCGGGGGCTCGGCGAGGGGGGTGCGGCGGGCCCGGTCGCCGGGCATCTGGCGGACCTCTTCGGCGCCCAGGACGAAGGCGTACGGCACGCCGGGGCCCTCGAAGTGCGGCGGGACGGACAGGTCGCGGCGGGCGCGGCGGACCTGGACGAGCATGGACTGCAGGTCGTGCCGGGTGGCGAGGGCCTCGGCGGCGGCCGGTACGGCGTCCGTCGGCGGGCTGCTCGCCGGGGCCGTAGCCGAATGCCATGGTCACGTCCTCCTCCACACCGCCCTCGGTACGGCTGATGCGCACGGTCGCGATACCCGGGCGCTCCGGGGTGCCGACGACCACCCCCCAGGTCGGCGCGGGCGAGCGCTCGTACGCCACGTCGGTCAACTGCCGCGGGGACCAGGGGAGGTTGGCGGGCTCCTCGGTGCCCCAGCCGGCCGGCGGTTCACCGGTGATCTCCCGCCATACGGCTTCCACGGCGCCGCCGAGGACGAGGCGGTCGTCGGCCGGATGGACGGTGCGGAAGGAGATCGCCAGCTGGCGTTCGCCGTTGTCGCCCTGTGCGGCGAGGCCTTCCTTGAAGGTGGCGGCCACCGGCGTGCGCGGGTCCTCGCTGGACGCGTCCGGGGGCACGACCGTGACGAAGAGGCCGTTGTTCCACTCCAGGACGGCCCCGGACAGGCCGTCGTAGTAGCCGTCCCGCTCGTCCTGCACCACCCAGCGCGAAGGCCAGCCCGGCAGGCTGTTGCGGACGGCCGGGGAGAGCCGGGAGCCGGCGGGGGTGACGATCTGGAGGCCGAGCCCGGCGTCCGCCGCCGCGCGGAAGGCGTCGGCGAGCCAGGCGGTCATCGCGACGACCGGGCGGTCCTGGATGATGACCGCGACCTTGTCGGTGAGGACGTCCACGGCCGGCTGGGCGGCGGCCGGCACCGGCGCCACGCTCATCCCGTCCGTGTCGACCACGGCCAGCGACCAGGCGGCCTCGGGCGGCCAGACGGTGCCGCCGACCAGCGTGGCGAGCCGGGCGGCGAAGGTACCGGCGAGCTGCTCGGCCTCCTTGACGCCGGTCGTGGCGCGGGCCTCGGTCCACCAGTACGGCACCTCCGGAGCACTCGCTCCGAGCAGCCGCTCGGCCTCGCCCCCGACCTGCACGAGCAGGGGTGCCTCGACGGAGACCAGGGGGCGGCCCCGCTCGTCGCAGAGCTGGACCACCGCGCCTTCCCCCTCGGCACCGACGAGCCGGTCCGGACCTCCGGCGAGCAGCCCCGCGAGCACGCTCAGGGGGTCGGGCATCTTCTTCGTGAGGGTGACGACGTCCTTCGTCATGGATTCACCTGGTCCCCGCGTAGATGGTCTGGATCAGCCGGTTCGGTTCGCCCCTGCGCACCAGCACCCCGCGGCCGGGCGGCTGCGCACTGGCGTACACGCCGGGGAAGAGCCGGCCCTCGCTGCGGTCCCCCGACATCACCAGCGCCGAGGAGCCGGATTCGCGCAGGCCCTGCAGCAACGGCTCGTACAGGCCGCGGGCGGCACCCGCGACCCGGCGGGTGAGGACGAAGTGCAGACCGATGTCGACGGCCGAGGGAATGTACGGCACAAAGGGCGCGAGCGGCTGCTGTCCCGCGGTGGTCAGGACGTCGTAGTCGTCGACGAGGATCACGATCCGCGGGCCGGAGAAGCTGCCCGGCTCCAGCGCCTCGGTGTCCGCGCTCTCGTCGGGCAGCCGCTTCTCCAGCTCGCCGGCGATGCCCACGGCGAGGCCGGCGGCCAGCTTGGAGTTGTAGGCGTAGCCGCCCCGGAACTCCTCCGGGATGGCGCCGCGCAGGCCGCGCCGCGGGTCGAAGACGCCGAAGACGAGTTCCTCCTCGCCGTAGCGCTCGATCAGGCCCTGGGCGATCACCTTGAGCAGGTTGGTCTTGCCGCATTCGCTGTCGCCCATGATCATCAGGTGCTGGTCGTGCTCGAACAGGTCGAGCAGGACCGGCGCCAGCCTGGTCTGGTCGAGGCCGATCGGGACGCGGCGCGGCTCGCCGGCCGGGCCGGGCAGCAGCTCCGGCTCCAGGACGTGCGGCAGCACCCGCACCGGCTGGGCGACCTCGCCGGTCCAGGTGGCGCGGAGCCGGCGGGCGGTGCGCTCCAGGACCGCGCCGAGGTCGGCGGTGTCGGCGAGACCGTCGGTGCGGGCCAGGGCGACCTGGGCGAACAGTTTGCCGTCGGTGAGGACGCGGCCCTTCTCCTCCGGCGCGAGGGTCTCGCCCAGCTTGCGGTCGATGCTGGACTCGCTCGGGTCGTTCAGACGCAGCTCCACGCGGGTGCCGAACTGTGACTGGGTGGCGATGCGTACGTCGTTCCAGCGGAGCATGCCGGCGACGACGTGGATGCCGTAGCCGCCGCCGCGCTTGAGGATGTCGGTGACCGCGTCGTCGAGTTCCTCGAAGTCGTCGCGCAGGGCGCCGAAGCCGTCGATGAGCAGCACGATCTCGGTGGACGCCAGCTCGGGCACCCGGCCGGCGGCGCGCAGGGTGCGCAGCTGCTCCAGCGAGTCGATGGTGTGGATGCGGAAGAGTTCCTCGCGCTGGTCGAGCATGGCGCGCACGGAGTCGATGGTGCGGGCGACGCGCTCGCGGTCGGCGCGTCCGGCGACCCCGCCGACGTGCGGCAGCCCGGACAGGGCCTGCAGTCCGCCGCCGACCAGGTCGAGGCCGTAGATGCCGGCCTCCTGCGGGGTGTGCGTCAGGGCCAGCGAGAGGGCCAGGGTGCGCAGCAGGGTGGTCTTGCCGGACTGCGGGCCGCCGATGACCGCCGCGTGGCCGCCGGACAGCGTGAGGTCCAGGTACCACTGGCCCTGCCACTGCTTGGCCGGGTCGTCGAGGATGCCCAGCGGCACCTGGAGCGGGCCCCCATCGACAGGGGCGCGCGCAGCGCTCGATGGGGGGCGGTGGTCGGGCGACGGGCGGGAGAGCTGCATGCCGCGCGCGCCCACCTCCACGGGGCCGGCCACCTTGTCGAGGGAGATGGCGGTGGGCAGCGGGGGCAGCCAGATCTGGCGTACCGGGCGGGCACCGGCGCCCTCCAACTGGCCGATGAGCACGCCCAGTTGGGTGGGCCCGGTCTCCCGGCGCCGCATCTGCGGCTCGTCGGGCACGGCGTTCCCGTCGTCGCCGAGGGTGTTGTACGCCTCGTACTCCAGGGCCAGCGGCCCGGTGTCCTCGGCGTCGCGCTGCAGCTGCACGGGGCCGCTGTAGGCGCCCGAGACGTAGCTGGCCTTGAACCGCTCGTAATGGCTGGTGTCGACCTTGAGGTAGCCGAAGCCGGGCAGCGGGGGCAGGTGGAAGGCGTCCGTGGTGTCCAGGACCGTACGGGACTCGTCGGCGGAGAAGGTGCGCAGACCGAGCCGGTACGACAGGTAGGTGTCCAGGCCCTTGAGCTTGCCGCCCTCGATGCGCTGCGACGACAGCAGCAGGTGGACGCCGATGGAGCGGCCGATGCGCCCGATGGACAGGAACAGGTCGATGAAGTCCGGCTTGGCGGTGATCAGTTCGCCGAACTCGTCGATGACGACGAACAGGTGCGGCAACGGCTCCAGGTCGGGGCGCTTCTCGGCACGCAGGGCGGCGTAGTGGCCGATGTCGGCGACGTTGCCCGCGTTCTTGAGGACCTGCTGGCGGCGCTTGACCTCGCCGGCGAGCGAGGCGTGGACGCGTTCGACCAGGCCGGCCTGGTTCTCCAGGTTGGTGATGACACCGGCGACGTGCGGGAGGTCCGCGAAGGGGGCGAAGGTGGCGCCGCCCTTGTAGTCGACCAGGACGAGGGAGAGGTCCTCCGGCGGGTGGGTGGCGACCAGGGCGAGGACGAGGGTGCGCAGCAGCTCCGACTTGCCGGAGCCGGTGGCGCCGACGCACAGGCCGTGCGGTCCCATGCCGAGTTCGGAGGACTCCTTCAGGTCGAGCAGCACGGGCTCATGGGAGTCGCTGATGCCGATGGGCACGCGCAGGAAGGCCCGTTCGCCGCGCGGCGCCCACATCCGGTCCAGGTCGAGGTCGGCCACGTCGTCCACGCCCATCAGTTCGGCGAAGTCGACGGGGCCGGAGAGCGGCGCGTCGGCCATCGACTCGGCGGACAGCCGCAGCGGGGCGAGCATCCGGGCGAGGCCCTCGGCGAACGGGATGCCGATCTCGTCGACGGTGCCGTGGGCGCTGATCGGCTCCGGCATGCGCAGGTCCTCGATGACGATCCGCTCGCCGTCGACGGTGATCCGCACGCCCACGCTGCCGGGCTCCTGGATCCGCTGGTCCAGCAGGTGCAGCACGGTGACGCTCATGTCGCGCAGGCCGACCGCGTCATCGGGGCGGGGCAGGTCGATCGCGTCACCGCCGTGCCCGTCCGCCACGACCAGCAGCCGGGAGGTCATGGCGAGGGCGTCCTTGCCGGACAGACCGCGGCGCACCTCGGCCGCATAGGAGGCGCGGCGGCGCAGCTCGGGCCCGATCCGGCGGGCCAGTTGGGGCAGCGAGGGCGCGATGCGGCGGGCGGCGACGGGGCCGTCGAACTGCTCGGTGTCGAGCAGGTGCGGCAGCCACTTGGCCCACTCCCAGTCGGCGATCCGGTCGCCGGGCGCGGCCAGCGCCATCGCCACGTCGTCGGGCGCGTGAGTGGCGGCGGTCTGCACGAGCAGCGCGCGAGCGACCCGGAGGGTGTCCTCGCGGCTGCCGATGACGCTGATGTTGCCGACCCGGTCGAGCGGGACGGTGAGCGGGAGTTCGGTGCCGACGCGGAAGCGGGACACCAGCGCGGACGCCTCGTTCAGCATGAACTCGTCCGGCGGGGTGAGCACGGAGGAGCTCGGCTGGCCCACCTTCAGGTCACGCACCGGCATCTCGCCGGTGCCGACCCGGACCCGCAGGAAGTCGGCGTCCGTCCGGCGCCGCTCCCACAGCCGCGCGGGGTCGCGCACGATGTCGTAGAGCGCGTCCGGCGGCGGGTTGAGCACCTCCGTGCTCTCGCGCCGCTGCCGCTCCTCCCTGGACAGCTCCTCCCGGGTGTCCTCCAGGTAGGAGAGATAGGCCTCGCGCTGGTTACGGCGGGTGCGCTGGGCCTTCCCGCGCTGGGAGAAGAGCAGGACCATCGAGCCGACGATGGTGACGACGAGGATGATCGCGCCCAGCGCGGCGAACTGGCTGTTACGCACGACCGTCATCATCACGACGGACGACATCACACCGGCGACGGGCAGCAGTGAGGTCGCGACGGAACCCGTCTTGCCGTCGGGCAGGTTGGGCGGCGCCTCGATGGTGCGCGACTCCGGGGAGGCCGGGGGCCGGGTGGTGCGGGCCGGCCGGTGTATCAGTCGGGTGCTCATCGTCCTCGCCCTCGGTTGTCCTCAGGTTCCCTTCGTGCAGGGGCTGGTTCAGCGGCTCTTCTGGGAGAGCTGGAAGACCTCCGCGGCCAGCCGGGTGGCCGCCTGGCTGGTGTCCCGCGCGAGCAGGTCGGTACGGATGACGCCCCCGGCCGCCAGATGCCGGTCGTACGGCAGGGTCCGCACGCTCGCCCCGGTCGCCTTCAACTGCTCGGCGGCCTTGTCGACGTCGACACCGGTGTGCGGCACGGTCTCGGTGAGCACGACCACGGTCGTGCTGGTGATGTCCCGGGGCAGCCCGTGCATCCACTGCAGGACCGCCCGCGTGCTGGCGATGCCCTCCAGCGTGGCGGGCACGGTGAGAACGCGGGCCTGCGCGGCGGACAGCGCGGTGCGGGCGACCTCTGCGGGCATCGTCTCGCAGTCCACGACCGTCACCCCGAAGTAGCGGCGCATCGACACCATCACCCGCTCGTAGGCCTTGGTGTCGAGCATCGCCCCGACCTGCCCCTGGCTGCCGGGCAACAGCCACGCGTTGTCGGGAAGTTGGACCAGGTAGCCGGTCACGTCGAGGAGCGACATCTGGGGCTGTACGACGTCGGCGAGGTCGCCGGTGGTCCAGCGCAGCCTCTCCGCGCCGAGCCGCAACGGCAGCGAGCCGAGCGCCGGATCGGCCTCGACGACGAGAGTCGGATCCTGGCGGTAGTGGGCGTACGTGGTGCCGAGCAGGGCGGCGACGGTCGTCTTGCCCGAGCCGCCGCGGATGGAGGTGACGGCGATCTGCCGGCCGGTGGTGACCGGTTGCTGCAGCACCTCGGCGGTCGCGGTGATCTCGGCGACCTCGCGCGCGGCCGAGGAGGAAACGGCACGGCGTACGGCACGCAGGGCACGGGTGCTGAACGGCTCCCCGTGCCGCGGGCCCCGACCGGCGGAGGCGAGCTTCTCGTCCACGACCGGGCGGGAGTCGGGGGTGGGGCGGGGGGAGCGGGCGCGGGGGGCGGGGGCTTGGGGTTGGGCTTGGGGGTGGGGTTGGGCTTGGGGGTGGGGGTGGGGGTGGGATTGAGGGTGGGGGTGAGATTGGGGTTGGGGCTGCGGGACTTGCTGCGACTGGGCCTGGGCTTGGGCTTGGGCTTGGGCTTGCGGGACTTGCTGGGGCTGGGCGGGTGCGGGCTGTTGCTGGGGATACGGCTGCTGTTGAAGGTGGCCGTGGCCGTAGGGCTGCTGCTGGTGGGCGGCGGCCTGGTCGCCGTACGGCTGCTGCCGACCGTATCCCTGCTGTGGGTGGCCGTACGGCGGCTGCGGCTGCGGCGGCTGCGGCGGCTGCGCGGGGGCGGCCTGCTGCTGGTGGCCGTAGGCAGGCGCCTGGCCCTGCGGCGGAACGTTCTGCGGGGGCGGGCCCGGCTGCTGTTCCCGCTGCTGGGGAGGCTGTTGGGGCTGGGGGCCGGGTTGTTGAGGTGGCTGCTGTTGGGGGTGTTGGGGCTGTTGGGGGTGTTGGGGGTGTTGGGGCTCTGCGCCCGGTTGCTGAGGCGTCGGTTGGGGCTCTGCGCCAGGTTGTGGGGCACGCTGCCGGGCCGTGCCGCCCCTCAGGTCGCGCAGCACGTCGTTCTGCCAGTTGTCCCCACTCGGCATGTCGCCCTTCTCTCCCGCTACGCCGCCGCCTTGTCGTCCGCCCGGAACGACGGTGCGGCGGCGCCTGGATCTTCGAAGCCTCAGAACTTGTTGAGCAGTTGCCCGTAGATGCCGAACACCCCGATGGCGAGCGGGAACAGCCCGATCACGCCGAGGGACTCGATCAGGTCGGCGAACCGCCGCAGCCGTACCCGCATATGCTCCGGCGGCTCCACCGCGAGGGCCAGCAGCGGCAGCAGTGCAGCCGCGGCGAGGAGGACCAGCGCGCCGGCACCCTCCGCCTGGTCCAGCCACAGCACCGCGAGACGTACGACGAGCAGCGCCGCCGCCCCGAGCAGCGCCACGACCTCCGCGAGCAGCGGGAAGGCCCGCGCCCGGGACAGCAGCACGACGGCGGTGACGGAGGCGAGGGACACCGTCCAGACGGTCGGCTCCTCCCCGGTGGTCAGCAGCCAGCCGCCCGCGGCCGCCGACGCGGCGGTGACCACGGTGGCGAGGGCGAGCCCGCGATGGGTGGCGGCGAGGGCGTTGGCGACCTCGTGCCGGCTCACCGACGTACCCGAGGAGCGCTTGTCGTCGAGCCCGGTGAGGCCCGAGGCCATCAACGCCAGCCTCGGCAGCAGCCCGAGCAGGATGAGGGAGACCACGGCCATCACGGCGCCGATCCTGTCGCCCCGGTCCTGCACAAGGGCGACGGCCTCCCACAGCGCGGTCACGCCGACGATCGCCCCGGCCCCGATCAGCCCGCCGCGGCCGAGCGGCGAACAGTAGGCGAGCAGCATGAGCGGGAGCGCGAGTGCGGCGGCGACACCGGCCAGCCGGGCGGTCCAGGACCAGTCGTAGGCGTCGGCGGCGGTCCACGCGGTCAGCACGCCGAGCGCGCCGGACGCGAGCAGCAGGGCGGTGGCCAGCCCCCGGTTGCCCTGCCCGATCCTCGCGACCGCCGCACCGGCGACCAGGAACACCGCGGTGACGACCGCGAGCCCGGCGGCGACGGACTCCAGCGCGAACTCGCGCCGGGCCAGCAGCGCCGCGATCACGGCGAACACCACGGTGGCGACACCGGCGGCGGGACGGCGTACGGCGGGACGCCAACGCCAGCCACGCAGGTCGAGGTCGTCGGCGACCTGGTCGGTGACGTCGTGCACGACCGGCGCCGGCGGTGCGGCGTGGGCCCGGACGAGACGCAGCACGGCGCCGTCGGGGACCTCCGCCGACGACAGCGTGGCGTCGTGCGGCAGCGCCGAGCCGTCGGAGGTGAGCAGTTGCCGGGTGGCCGGCCGGGACGCGGCCCGGTCGTCGAGCAACTGCAGGATCTCGGGGAGCAGTTGGCCGATCGGAGTGTCCGACGGCAGCACGAGGTCGGCGCGTCGCCGCTCACCGATCAGAGTGACCCTGCTGAGCTGGGTCCGGAACGCCGTTGCTGTGCTCACCACTCACCGGAACCTATCATCGCGTCGTTTCGGCCATCGGCGTGCGCTGACGTGGTCACGTCGGCCATGGATGCCGTACTCACTGCTTCTCCGCGCCCTTGCCGCCGGCACCGCTAGGTGAGGCGCTGGGAGTCGGGACGTACAGCTGCTGCTGTTGCTGTTGCTGCTGCTTCTCCTCGGCCCTCTGCTCGTCCAAGGTGGACTGGAGGAAGGACCAGCCGACGCATCCGGCGCACAGTACGGCCGCGATCGCGATGCCCGCGAACATCTTGCCGAACCGCTCGTCCGCCGTCCGCCGCCCGCGCTGCGCGCCGAACAGCAGCGCGTCACGCATCCGGCGCCGGCGCACCGCCACCGACTCCAGCAGTTGGCTGTCGTAGTCCCGTGCCATTCAGTCGTCCAGTCGTCGTCCTGCTTGTGCGTAGGGGTCAGTCGCCCGGGGCGAGGCCGAGATGCTGCCGCATGGCGGCGTACTTGTGCGTGAGCCGCCGGGCGGTGTGCTCGTCGAGTACGGCGAGACGGCCGGGGTCGGCGTTGTGCGCGAGGTCGGCCGCCTTGACCAGCCGGGCGCCCGGGGTGGCCAGGATCCGGCGCGCGTACGCCTCCTGCTCCTCGCCCGCGCGCTTGGTCACGGCCCGCACGACGTCCTTCGTGCGCTGCGGCAGTGCGGCCGTTTCCAGCCACTCCTCGCTCAGCACCCCGTCCTCCACGGCGTCGTGCAGCCACGCGGCGGCGATGAGCTCGTCTCCCCCGCCCCTGGCTCGCACCCCCTCGGCGACGGCCGCCAGATGCTCGGCGTAAGGCCGTCCGGCCTTGTCCGTCTGCCCGGCGTGCGCGGCACGGGCGACGGCCTCGACCTCGGCCGGACCCAGGTCTTGCGGCATGCGATACCCCCTGTTTCGTGTCCGCAACGCAGTTTCCGCAACATAAGACAGGGACGCGCCATGCGTACAGCCGGGGTACGGACACCTCCCGGCCATCGTCACGGCCCTCCTGCCAGCCCCGTCACGATCATGACCAGCACCCCCAGCACCGGGACGAGCGCCACGTACGCGCGCGGCCGACGGCGGATGGGGACACCGGGGTCGTAGCGCGGGCCGTCGGGGCCAGGCCCGGGTGCCGGGAGCTTCTTCACCTTGCGCACGGCGACGAGGTTGCGGACCAGCGTCAACGGCGCGAAGAGGAGGAGGGAGAACGGGCTCCACCAGCCCACGCAGAGCGTGTGAGTGGTCAGGGCCCGGTACACCGCCAGCCCGCAGGTCATGCACATGGGGCCGGCCATCTTCTTGAACCCCATGAAGACGATCAGGCCTCGGTGGGCTCGGAACGTGACGTCTGCGGCGGGGGAACCTCCACAGAACTTGCACACGGAGGGGGCGGGGTCGGGGGATTTCGGCTGTGGGGCGGTGGCGGGTTGCTCGACGGCCGGATCGTCGTCGGGTGCGGGCCGGTCGGTGGAAGGGTCGGCGTACCAGGCGCGGAGGGAGGTGGCTATGGCGTCGAGGAACCCACTCTCCGCGGCCTCGGCGATCATCCCGTCGCAGACCCGCTCCCCGCGCACGATCGCCGCGGCGGCACGCATGGCGTCGGCGGGATGCAGTCGGCCGTCCTCCGGCAGTTCGGGCATCGGGTTGCCCATCCACCGGTACTCGGGGGTGACGACGCCGATACCGTCCAGTGCGGCAACAGCCCGCCGCATCCGCTCGCTGTAGAGCGGGAACGCCACATGGGTGGCACCGCTCGGCAGCCTGTTCCCGCCACCCCACTTCACGTCCCGGTCCTCGTCCGTGAGCGCGTCGAAAGCGTCGGCGAGTTCCTGCCACGCTTCCGTGTCGTCACGGTCGAGTTGGGCGAGCAGGCGCCGACGGTCGGCCGGGGTGACGGTGAAGGCGAGCGCTTCGACGGCGGCTTTGTCGGGAGCGTCGCTGACCGGCCCGCCGCCGGGCTCCCGGCTGAGCAGATTGAGGACGCCGAGGGGAGTGAGGCCACGCTCCCGAGCCTCACGGATCCTGCCGTACCACTCCATCCCGGCCTCGTTGGCGCTGCTGCTGCTCGCCTTCCGGTACATCCACTCGACGTCATCGGCATCGCACCAGGCGTAGCCGATCACTTCTCCGTCGGGAGCGGTGACGGTGATGTAGCGCACGGGGTTGATCATGCTGCTCAGGCCCGGTCGGCCACTACCTCCACAAGCCGTAGTTCCTCGTTCGGACACGGGTCGGCCGACTGTTCGCTAGGCACCCTTGGCGAGGGCCTCGACCGCGGCGGCGTTCGGGGCGTCGGCGAGGGAGCCTGGGAGGGGGCGACCCTTGCCAGCAGTCTCTGGGGTGCCGTACAACTCGGCCAAGGCCTGGGACGGCAGAAGGCACCGCTTCTTGGCATCGCGCAGCCGCCGGATCCAGAAGCCGCCCTCGTTCACCGCGCGAGGGCCACCCGACTCCCGTGGTTCATATGCGGCGGCGTCTTCGTCACCGGCCCAGAGATGCCCGAGGATCGAGCCGTTCTCCTTGTCGACGACGGTGAAGTACTGCACCGGGTTCTCGGTCCAGTCCTGGTAGCGCGCCGGACCACCCGGCTTCTCCCTGAACTGCAAATCTTCTGCGAAGCGCGGATTGGCCGACCGGGGGTCAGCCACCCGAGGCCCTCTCTCTGAGTGCGGCAAGCGTCGGGGCCTCGGCGAGGGAGCCCGGAACGACGTGGCTCTGCTCACTGTCGTTCATGCCTCGTGCCAGCTCGGCGAGCAGGGCCGTGGGAGTAAGCTCCCGGGCCTTGCCGTCGCGCAGAGCCCGCCCCCACCTGGCACCGGCGTTGACAGCGTTGGGCGGAAGTCCCGGCGGCACCACAAAGCCGGCCGCACCGTCCCTGTCGTTGGCCCACACGTACCCGATGACGGTGCCGGTGCGGTCGGCGACACTGAGGTACGTGACCGGCCCATCGGTATGACGGTTGTACTTCGCTGGGCCCGCCACGTGCTTGAATTGCCAGTCTTCCTCGAAACGCGAGGGCAATGGTTGTTCGTTGCTCATGAAGTCCATGTTTCTCTATGTCCGCCTGATGTGCGATGACGGCCCTCTCCCGCGCCTGCCAAGGGCCGTCTGCTACGGCAGCCTCGGCAAAACCTCTCCGTAGAGGTGCCACTTGCCGGCCGTGTCCTGGAAGACGCGCGTCACCTTGACGTCCGAACCGCGAGCAAGCAACAGTTCCCGCTCTCCCTTGTTCACGGAGATGTGGTCGATCCAGAGCGCGGGTGTGCCCTGCGGCACCCGTAGGTGCATGATCATCGGCTGGTAGTCGAAAGCTGCGGTCTTACCGAGCGACGTGGAGGTGAACCCATCGTCCTTGACGATCGTGCCCTCAAGGTCGGACAACATGTCCACCCTTTCGAGGAGGTGGTCGTAGCCAGTGCCTCGGACGACCATGATGTCTTCCGGCACGGCGCGTCCGCCCATCACCCGGTCCATGTTGGGGTGTGTCAATTTAACGGCTGATCTTGGTTGTTGATGGTCAGTTGTTGCTCGGGGTGAGGCGGCCATCGAAGGCGATCTGGAACGCGTTCAGGGGTGCTTTCCAGCGCATGGTCCACCTCTTGCGGCCCTTGCCGGTCGGGTCCAGGCTCATCAGCGCCATGTAGATGCACTTGAGGGCGGCGGCCTCGTTGGGGAAGTGCCCGCGGGCCCGGACGGCCCTGCGGATGCGGGCGTTGACGCTCTCGATCGCGTTCGTGCTGCAGATGACCTTGCGGATCTCGACGTCGAAGGAGAGGAAGGGCACGAACTCGGCCCAGGCGTCCGACCACAGCTTCACGATCGCCGGATACTTTCGGCCCCACGTCTCCTGGAACTCGAGGAACCGCTCCGTCGCCGCGTCCTCGCTGGGCGCGGTGTAGACGGGCTTGAGAGCCTTGGCGACCTTGTCCCAGTCCTGGCGGGCCGCATATCGGAACGAGTTCCGCAGCAGGTGAACCACACACGTCTGGACGATCGTGCGAGGCCAGACGGTCTCCACCGCCTCGGGAAAACCCTTCAGCCCGTCGCAGACCAGCATCAGCACGTCGTCCAGGCCGCGGTTCTTCAGCTCGGTGAACACGTGCAGCCAGTACTTGGCGCCCTCTCCGCCGTCGCCGGCCCAGATGCCGAGGATGTCGCGGGTCCCGTCCACCGTCACCGCCATCACGACATAGACCGGACGGTTCGCGACCTGCCCGTCCCTGATCTTGACGTTGATGGCATCCACGAACAAAACCGGGTAAACAC
>NZ_WJBG01000193.1 GCF_009709555.1 Streptomyces blattellae
GGTCGTGTCCCTTCCCGTGGTGTAGCCGATCATCCGGCGGTCGTGTTGGTGGTGTTGGGTAGCGCGGGGGCGCTTTCGGGGCGCTCGGCGGGGTAGAGCTGGTCCATGCTTCCCTCGGGGAGGTAGCGGCGGGGGAAGGCGATCCACTCGTCGTGCAGTTCGAAGAGCACGGCGGTGACCAGCCGTAGGAGCGCGTCATCGTTGGGGAAGACCTGGACGACGTCGGTGCGGCGCTTGACCTCGCGGTTGATCCGCTCCAGCGGGTTGGTGGACTGGATCTTCTTCCAATGTCGCTCCGGGAAGGCGGCGAAGGCGGTCAGGTCGTCCTTCGCTTTCAGCAGCATCTCCTTGACCTTCGGGAACTGCTTGCCGAGCATGTCGGCGACGCTGTCGAGCTGGGTGCGGACCGCGTCGGCGGTGGGCTGAGCGAAGATCGTGCGGATCGTCGCGGCGACCATCTCCGCCGCATCCTTGTTGATCACGCTGAACACGTTGCGCAGGAAGTGAACACGACAGCGCTGGTAGGCGGCCCCGAGCATGACCTTGCGGATGGCCTTGACCAGCCCCAAGTGGTGGTCGCCGATCACGAGCCGGACCCCGGTCAGACCGCGTTCGCGCAGGTGGCGCAGGAACTCGGTCCAGAACACTTCGGTCTCGCTGTCGCCGACCATCACGCCCAGCACCTCCCGGCCGCCGTCCTCGGTGATCCCGGTGGCGATGACCACGGCCCGGGAGACGATCTGGTGCTCGACCCTGGCCTTGCAGTAGGTCGCGTCCAGGTACACGTACGGGAACCGGAGGTGGTCCAGGGGACGGGTACGGAACGCGGTCAGTTGGCCGTCCAGGTCCTGGCAGATCCGTGAGACCTCGCTCTTGGATATCCCGGTGTCCGCGCCGAGGGCCTTGACCAGGTCGTCGACCGACCGCGTGGACACGCCGTGGACGTAGGCCTCCATGATGACCGCATACAGAGCCTGGTCGATGCGGCGGCGTCGCTCCAGCAGCGCGGGGAAGAAGCTCCCCGACCGCAGCTTGGGGATCGCCAGGTCCAGGTCGCCGGCCTGGGTGCTGATCGTCTTGTCGCGGTGGCCGTTGCGAAGCGCGGTGCGCGTCTCGGTGTGCTCGTTCCACTCCGCGCCGATCCGGGCTGTGGCCTCGGCCTCGATCAGTTCCTGGAGCATCCGCTCGGCCACACCGCGGACGAGTTCGAGCCCGTCCGCCGAACGTAGTGACTCCAACAACCGGAGTAGGTCATGCTGAGACAGGGCCACCCTGCACCTCCCGCGTTGAACTGGCCGTTCATTACGGAGAGTTGCACGGTGGCCCGCCCTACGGGCAGGGAGCGGAAGCCACGTCGACACACGCCCCCGGCGCACTCCCTAACCGTGATCGGCTACACCACGACAAGGGACGCCATCCGAAGCAGGCTGAACAGTCGGCCGGCCCCACTGCCGCGCACTCTGGGTGAAACGAACGGCCGGCCTCGGAACTTCCAGGCCCCAAGCCTCCGGGGCCTCTCCTCCCGCAGGCACACACCCGTCGTTGTCAGTCACGGCAGCTGTAAGTCTTGATCGTTGAGGCGTCCGTGCAGGTCAGGGTGGGGGTGGCCGCGGACACGGGAACGGCCACCGTGATCATTGACGTGTGTGAAGACGATCAAGAACCAGGTGGCCGTGGAGGCCACGATAGCCGAGCGGGTCTGGACGGCGGCGTTCGGGTCGCTGATGGCGGCGGTGGCCGTCTGCTTCCCGCGCCGGGACTCGCGGATGCTGGGCCGGGCGATGACGCAGGGCATGCTGATGGAGCTGGAGCGGCGCAACTGCTGGACCCTCGCCGAGGCGCTCGGGCACGACGGGCCGCACCGCCTGCAGCACTTCCTCTCGCGCGGCGCCTGGAACCATGACCTGGCCCGCGACCGTCTCGCCGCCTGGGTCGCGGCCGAACTCGCCGACAACGAAGCCGTGCTGATCGTCGACGAGACGGGTGACGAGAAGTCCTCCACCGACTGCGTGGGAGCCTCCCACCAGTACTCCGGCGCTCTTGGCGGGGTGGGTCTGTGCCAGGTCGCCGTCCATCTCACCTACGCCTCGCCGCGCGGTCACGCCCTGATCGACCGCGAGCTCTACCTGCCCGCCGCCTGGGCCGAAGACGAGGAGCGCAGGCTGCTGCGGCACGTGCCCGACGAGGTCACCTTCGCCACCAAGCCTCAGCTGGCCGCCGCCATGCTTCACCGCGCCCGTCAACTCGGCCTTCCCGCCCGCTGGTTCACCGGCGACGAGGTCTACGGCAGCCTGGAGCTGCGTCGCACCGCCCGCACTCTGGACTTCGACTACGCCCTGGCGGTCAGGGCCGACCATCGCGCGAGCACTGCCGTGGGCCGCTTCAGCGCCACTGAGCTGGCGGCGAAGGTGCCGGCCAGGGCCTGGATGCGACGACGTACGGGCAACGGCACCAAGGGCGACCGCCACTACGACTGGGCCCTGATCGACGTCCTGGCCGACGACGCCCCCGTGGACCGGGACGAGGCCGGGCACGCGTTCCTCGTCGTGCGCCGCCACCGTTACACCCGCGAACTGTCCTTCTACCGCTGCCACTCCACCACCCCCGTCAGCCTCGCGGTCCTCGTGAACATCATCTGCACCCGCTGGAAGATCGAGGAGGATTTCCAAGGCGCGAAGGGCCTGGCCGGACTCGACCAGGGCCAGGTGACCTGCTGGACCTCCTGGATGCGCTGGAGCCTGATCAGCTTGTTCGCCGCCGCCGTCCTCGCCGTCACCCACGCTGCCACCCGCACCGTCGAGGGAACCGAACACGGCCTTCAACTCGCCCCGGCCAGCTACCGCGAACTCCTGGCCGTCCTGCGGATCACCGCACTCCCCACGCCCCGCCGCGACCTCGAGCACGTCCTGCACTGGTCCGCCTGGCGCCGTCACCACCGGCACCAGGCTACTGAGGCCCACCGCCGATGGAACAACATCACCGCGGCGGCGACCACATGACCAGAGCCAGACGATCAAGACTTACAGCTGCCGTGTCAGTGGTCCCTCATATCCTGAGTTGACTCGGACCACGCGGGAACGACGGAGGATCACTGCATGGGGTGGGACAACAGCACGCGACGTCGGCCTCTCAGATTCAGTCAGACTGCGAGGCGTAAGTCTGCAGTCTTCTCGGATCACTGAGCAGATGCCGAAGCGCAGCGTCCAGCAGCGGGCTGGGTACCGGGGCGAGGCATTCGTCGACAAGGCCGTCTCCGACGCCGGCCACGTGTGGAACGACACCAAACGTGACTTCGCCGTCGACGGTCAGATCGAGTTCGTGGACTCCGACCTGGAAGTCACCGGCGTCGCCGTCCTGGCCCAGGTGAAGGCCACAGAAGCCGGATTTCGGGGCGAGACCGACACCGGATTCAAGTTCCCGTGCAAGGCCGACCACATCGACTACTGGCTTCGGTTGGGCCGACCGGTCGTGCTCATCTGCGTCGACCTGCGCATCCAACAGGCATGGTGGAAGCGCGTCGACACCTGGTTCGCCGACGCTGAACGCAAGGCACGGCGCGTCGTTCAATTCGACAAGACCGCGGACCGCTTCGACCCCGATGCCTTCAGCCAACTGTCAGCCATGGGCGTGCCGGCCGGCGAGCCGCTGCCACGGCTCGAAGGAAGCGAGCAGTTGGTCTCGAACCTCCTTACCGTCGAGGGCTTCGCTCCGCTCATCTACGAAGCGTCCACCCCCTGTCGTGACCGCGGCGATGCCTGGGAACGGATGCGCTCGAACGGCAACCAGTTCGAGAGCGGCTTCGTCCTGGCTGCCGGACGGATCTTCTCACTGTGCCGACTGGACGAGGGCCCGCTCGCCGTGCTGTGCGACGGGCCGGTCACCTCCATCCCGACTCAGGAATGGGCGACCGCTGAGGACCCCGACCTGCAACGCCGCTTCGTCTCCCTGTTGAACTTCACTCTGCGCTCCGCCCACCATCCCGAACTGGTCTGGCATCCCACGAAGAAGGTCGTCTACATGCAGGCCCCGCCGGACCGGTCTCACCGGAAGATCAAAGGCCGCTACCGCGGCAGCCGCGGACGCACCTTCTTCACCCCGTACTTCGGCAAGGACGACACAACCAAGATCAATTTCTGTCGTCACTACGCTGCTGGCCTGTACTTCCGGCGCTGGGGAGGGCAGTGGTACCTGGAGATCAACCCCACCTACCACTTCACCATCGACGGCCAGCGCGACTCGCTGTACGACGCCGAGTACGTCCAGAAAATCAAGCGGCTGGAACGCAACAACGCCGTCTATCAGCTCGTACGCGCCTGGGCCGACTATCTGCAGGGCGAGGACACCCTGTTCAGGAGCCGTGATGAGCGCATCCGATTCGGCCAGCTCTTGAAGCTCGAATGTGATGCCGCCATCGACGAAAGCGTCTGGATTCCGCAAGAGCCCGCGCCGAAGCCGAGCGTGCATGGGCTGGCCGAGGGACTGTGGGAGCTGCCGCAATGAAAGCACCGGTGCTGCACGAGCCGGAACTGGAGTTCCGGGCCGGAAACCGCCACATCGATCCCCGCTACGGCATCAGCGTGTTCGGCCCGGCCGACGCCGACTCCCCTACCGGACCCCGTCAGATCCCCATCGCCCTGGTCGGCCCCGCCCGTGCGGTGGACGGCATCCGGAGCTGGCTGCGTCGCTGCCAGGACCACATCGAAGCCAAGGAGACGAAACCCGGGCAGGAGAACCTTCACCAGCCCTTCCCTGGCTTCAGCTCCGACTCCCCGTTCGGCGCCGAGCTGGTCTTCGACGACGCCCTCGTCCGCGAGATCCCCGAACGCCAGTTGCGCCGCCTGGCCCGCGCCGACACCGTCTCCGCCACCGCCGACGCGGTCGAGATCTACGCCGACGCCGCCCGGTCTCTGGCCGAGACCGGGCGCTGCCGGGTCATCATCTGCGCCCGCCCTGAAGAACTCCAGGACAGAGAAGACCATCCCCCGTCGGAGGAGGCGGCGCCTGACCACGAGGAGGGACAGGACGAGCGAGAGGCCGGAGCCGATTTCCACGACCAGCTCAAAGCCACCGCGCTCACGCTGTCAGCCCCCCCCTGCAGCTGATGCGCAAGGAGACCTGGACCGGGATCCCAACCAGGACCAGCGGGCAGACCACCCGTCCGCTGCAGGACGAAGCCACCCGGGCCTGGAACCTGCACTCCGCCCTGTACTACAAGGCCGGCGGGACTCCCTGGCGCATGCAGCGCCACAGCTCCGACCTGGCCACCTGCTACGTCGGAGTCAGCTTCTACCGCACAGCGAACGGAAACGAGCTGCACACCGCCGTCGCCCAGGTGTTCAACGAACGCGGCGACGGCGTCGTCGTCCGCGGCGGCACCGCGCAGATCTCCAAGACCGACCGCCAGCCCCACCTGACACTCTCCGACGCCCGGCAACTGCTGCTGGACGCCCTGGCCGAATACCGCACCACCCACGGCCACCAGCCTGCACGCATCGTCGTACACAAGACCTCGAACTTCACCACAGGTGAGATCGACGGCTTCCACGAGGCAGCAGACCTGCGCGACATCGACCATGTCGACCTGCTGTGGATCCAGCGGCGCGGCGCCCCGCGCCTGTACCGCACCGGCCAACTCCCATCGCTGCGCGGCACCAGCCTCCGACTGGACGCCCGTTCCCTGCTCCTGTACACCCGCGGCTCAGTGCCGTACTTCCGGACCTACCCCGGGCTGTACGTCCCCCAGCCACTGCTGATCCGGCCCGCAACACACGGCACGGATCTGCTGACCGCCAGCACCGACATCCTCGCCCTGACCAAGATGAACTGGAACAACGCCCAACTCGACGAACGCGACCCCCTCACCCTGCGCACCGCCTACCGAGTCGGTTCCATCCTCAAACACGTCCCACCCGATGCCCGCATCGCCACCCGCTACGCCTACTACATGTAGGCAAAGGCGTCCCCACCAGTCAGACCTCTCAACAGCGGCTTCGCGGCGCGGCACGTCTATGGGGGCTTCGGCCTGCCAGGGTGCCGCATTCAGGCTGGATTTCACGCTCACCCCGCCCTCCGGGGCGGGGTGAACACGTACAGATCATGGAGGCCGTCAGGGAGCGATACCGGGGCCGTCGGCCTGTGCGCAGGAAGCGATGTCCTCGGCGGCGTCAGGGTCGTGAACAAAGCCGAGACCGGAGGGACGCACCGACTTCCGTCTCGGTGATCTACGGCGTTGGCGGGTCGACACGAGGCCGGACCTTCAACGTCACCGGACGGCTCGCCCAGGAGACCACGCTGCGCTCACCCCCGTCGCTCATCTCACCGCCGTCAACCACAGCCTCGCCGAACTCCGCAACACCCTCAGCCACTACGCCGACCAGGACGTACGCAATGTACGACGCGGCCGAGCGCACGTTCGTCACCGCTGATCGCCGATACCTCAACGGCGAGTCTTTGCCAGTAACTGATCATGACGTTGCGTGATTGATCAGATGGTGCGGTCGTACTCAAGCTAGACGAGGGCTGCGGCCCACGACATGCCTCACGGCGACATATCGCCCTCGCCCTCGATGGCTGGCTGCGCGCCAAGGGCTACCCACCTGTTCTGACGCCGGAGGAGCCGGTGGGCAACCTTTCGCCATGCGGCATCAGCGCACGGTAGCTGCACAATGATGGAAGCTTGACGCAGTTTTTCTCTGCGCACTCGGCCCGATTGGATTGCACGTTGACGTCGTCAACAGGTCGCACGGGTGGCTGCCTCGGCCTGTTTCGTGTACGATGCCCGAGCCGAAGGTGTTTCCTGGCCACACAGGGCGCCCGGAGCCGCCGTGGGGAGTCCCGCGCGCCCGATGGGGTCGCGGGAAGAAGGCAGAGGAGTGGGCCGTGGAACGGGAGACGATCGCCGGTCGGTTTCGACTGCTGGGGGCGATTGACTCGGGCAACATGGGTGAGGTCCACCGGGCCGAGGACCTGCAGGTGGCCGAGGCAGGCGCCGACCGGATCGTTGCCGTGAAGCTCATTCTGCGCCGTCGGTCGGGCGCGCACGTCAGCACCGGGGCGGACGACAAGACGGTGCAGCGTTTCGCTCGCGAAGTGCGCATCATGGGCATGCTCAAGCACCCCAACCTGCCCCGGACGATCGACGGCGGTGTGGACCGCGCCGACGGTACGGAACCCGATCTGCCCTACCTGGCCATGGAGTTCCTGGACGGCCATCCGCTCGCCGACCTCGTCATCGAGGAGCCCCAGCTGCCCGTGCCCTGGGTGGCCGCCATCGGCGTGCAGATGGCCGACGGGCTGGCCGCCGCCCACGCCGTGGAGGTGGTCCACCGGGACCTGAAGCCCCGCAACGTCATGCTGACGCGCGGCGGGCTGGTGAAGGTCCTGGACTTCGGCATGGGCCGCATCGTCGACGACCCCGACGGCACCCAGCTCACCAGCACGGGCGTCACCGTCGGCACCGCCCGCTACATGGCGCCCGAGCAGTTCCAGGGAAAGCTGGTCACGCAGGCCGCCGACCTCTACGCCCTGGGCTGCGTGTTGTACGAGATGCTGGTGGGCGTCCCGCCCTTTGTCGGGGAGTCCGCGTACGAGCTCGGCGAGAAGCACGTCCACGAGCCGCCGACCCCGGTGCGTCTGATCCGCTCCGACATGCCGGAACCGCTGGCACGGCTGGTCGACCGGCTGCTCGCGAAGGACCCGGCCGACCGCCCCGCCGACGCGGTCGCGGTGCGAGAGGCGCTGTTGCCCTTCGTGGTCGAGGACGCCACACTGCCCGCCTGGGGCGAGTTCGATCCCGTGTGTCGTCTCCTGGAGATGCGTTCCGAGGGCCCGGCCCCCGCCGCTCTGCCCGAGCAGGGCCGCTCCCCGTCAGCTCCGTCCCGCGAGCCGCGCCAGTCGGCCGGTGACGGCATGGACGTCTTCGGTGTCCACCGCAAACTCATCGACGACTACCGCGACTTCACCGAGGGCGGCACGGTGATCCGCGACGACCGGATCGCGGCGTTCGTCGAGGACGACCTGAACGCCAAGTCCCAGTGGCCCGACCCGTGGCTATCATTGAACCCCTTCTTCGCCTCTGCCGGCACCGTCGCCGAACTGGCCACCCGGGAGGTGCTGCACCCGGAGTGCGCGCGGATCTTCCAGGCGGGGAAGACGCACGGGGGCACCGTCTGTGACGGCCGTCCGCTCACCCTGCACCGGCACCAGCGCGAGGCCGTCGACGCCGCTCGCACGGGAGTCTCGTACGTCCTGACCACCGGAACCGGCTCCGGCAAGTCCCTGTCCTACATCGTGCCGATCGTCGACAAGGTGCTCCGGGAGCGCGAGGCCGAGGGCCCCGCCGCCCGCAAGCGGGTACGGGCGATCATCGTCTACCCGATGAACGCCCTCGCCAACAGCCAGCTGAAGGAGCTGGAGAAGTACCTGCGCGACGGGTACGGCGCCGGGCGTGAACCGGTCACCTTCGCTCGCTACACCGGTCAGGAGGACGACACCCGGCGCCGCGAGATCCGCGACAACCCACCGGACATCCTGCTCACGAACTACGTGATGCTGGAGCTGATGCTCACCCGGCCGGACGACCGCAAGAGCCTCATCTCGATGGCGGAGGGGCTGGAGTTCCTCGTCCTGGACGAGCTGCACACCTACCGCGGCAGGCAAGGCGCGGACGTGGCGCTGCTCGTCCGGCGTGTCCGTCAGGCGTGCCGGGCCGACCGGCTCCAGTGCGTCGGCACCTCGGCGACCATGTCGACGGAGGGCACGTGGGAGGACCAGCGGCAGGTCGTCGCCGAGGTGGCCTCGAAGCTGTTCGGTACCACCGTCCGGCCCGAGCACGTCATCGGTGAGACGCTGGTCCGGGCCACCAACCCCGCCCCCGACGCGGTCCCGGCGGAGCGGCTCACGGCTCCGACCGCCCCGCGCGCGTACGCCGACCTGGTCCGCGACCCGCTGGCCCGCTGGATCGAGACGCGCTTCGGCCTGGCCGAGGACGAGGTGACCGGCCGCCTGGTGCGGCAGAAGCCCGCGAAGATCGAGGACGCCGCCGCGGAACTCGCCGAGGTGAGCGGCGTACCGGTGGACCGGTGTGCACAGGCCCTCCGCGACACGCTGGAGGCAGGGTCCCAGGCCCGTCATCCGGTCACCGAACGCCCGCTGTTCGCGTTCCGGCTGCACCAGTTCCTCTCCAAGAGCGACACCGTGTACGTCACCCTGGAGGACAAGGTGAGCCGCCACCTCACCCGCGACTACCAGCGCGTCCAGCCCGACAGCGGCGGCAAGCTGCTGATGCCGCTCGCTTTCTGCCGCGAGTGCGGCCAGGAGTACCTGACCGTGTGGCGGACGGAGAAGGACCGCGAGGTCCGCTACGAGCCCCGCCGGGACACCGCCGCCACCGGCGGCCGCCAGGGCGACGGATACCTCTATGTCGACCCCGACCGCCCGTGGCCGCTCAATCCGGACGAGGCGATCGCCGACCGCCGGCTGCCCGAGTCCTGGCTGGAGATCGACGACCGCGGCCAGGAGACCATCAAGAAGTCCTACCGGGACCGTGTCCCGCGCGCGGTCAGAGTCGACCCGTACGGCGCCGAGGGCCGCGGAGAGCTGCACGCCGCCTTCATCCCCTCCCCGTTCCTGTTCTGCCTGCACTGCGGTGTCGCCTACGAACAGACGCGCGGCAAGGACTTCGCCAAGCTGGCCACCCTGGACCAGGAGGGCCGCTCCTCGGCGACCTCCCTCATCTCCGCGTCCGTGGTCCGCTCCCTGAAGGCGGTTCCCCCTGAGGCGCTCGACAAGGCGGCGCGCAAGCTGCTCACCTTCGTCGACAACCGGCAGGACGCCTCCCTCCAGGCGGGCCACTTCAACGACTTCGTCCAGATCACGCAGCTGCGAGGCGCGCTGTACCGGGCGGCCCTCGACGCCGGGGAGGACGGCGTCCACCACGAGGAGCTGGCCTCCACCGTGGCGAACGCCCTTGCTTTGGAACCGGCCGACTACACCGGCCAGTCGGACCTGCCGCCCGCGCTCGCCCGCGCCGCCGCCAAGACCCTGCGCGATGTGATCGCGTTCCGGCTCTACCTCGACCTGGAGCGCGGCTGGCGCATCACCATGCCCAACCTGGAGCAGACCGGCCTGCTCACCATCGATTACGAGGACCTGCAGTGGGTCGCCGAGCGGGACGAGCGCTGGCAGGACACGCACGCCACGCTCCGGGACGCCGACCCGGCCCTGCGCGCCGAGATCGTGCGGACCCTGCTCGACGAGATGCGCCGGTCGCTCGCCATCGACGTCCAGTACTTCCGAGACGACTTCGACTCGCTCCAGCGGGCCAGCGAGGAACGTCTCGTCGACCCGTGGGTCCTGACCAAGAGCGACAGCCCCAAGGTGGGCACCGCATACCCCCGCCCCTCCAGACCCGGCCTGGACCGCTCCGGCCTCTTCCTCTCCGCGCGCGGCAAGTACGGCAAGTACCTGCGCCGCACCCACACCGGCTTCCGCGACCTGGACACCGACGACCTCCAACTCGTCATTGAGGAACTGTTGAAGGTCCTCGCGAAGGCTGGCCTCGTCACGGAGATCACCGAGGCGCCGCAGCGCTCCGGCCGCTTCCGTGCCCCCTCCGGCCCGGCCCTCACCGGGTACCGCGTCTCGGCGGCCTCCCTCATCTGGCGCGCAGGCAGCGGACAGACCGGCGCCCACGACCCGCTGACCCGCACCTACGCCAGCGGCGACGGGCCCCGTGTCAACACCTTCTTCCGCGACCTCTACCAGCAGGCCGCCGCCGACCTGGCGGGCCTGTTCGCCCGCGAGCACACCGCGCAGGTCGACCCCGGCGAGCGCGAGAAGCGTGAAGAGGCCTTCAGCAAGGCCGAGTTGAAGCTGCTCTACTGCTCCCCCACGATGGAGCTGGGCGTCGACATCTCCTCGCTCAACGCCGTCATGATGCGCAACGTCCCGCCGACCCCCGCCAACTACGCGCAGCGCAGCGGGCGCGCCGGCCGGAGCGGGCAGCCCGCGCTCGTCACCACGTACTGCGCCACCGGCAACAGCCACGACCAGTACTACTTCCGCCGCTCCGCGCGCATGGTCGCGGGCGCAGTCGCTCCGCCCCGCCTGGACCTCGCCAACGAGGACCTCGTCCTGTCCCACCTCCAGGGCATCTGGCTCGCCGAGACGGGCATCGCGCTGGGGCGGGCCATCCCCAAGGTCCTGGACACCACCTTCGACGAGTCCGCCGGCCGACCCGACCCCGCGCTCCTCCTGCACGCCGACATCGAGGCCGCCGCAGCCGACCCCGGCGCCCAGGCCCGTACCGTGGCCGCCGCCTACCAGGTCCTCGGTCCGCTGCTGCCCGAGTTCGCCCGGACGACCTGGTGGGACGAGAAGTGGATCGAGGACCGGGTGCGCTCGGCGCCCGAGCGGTTCAATCTGGCCTTCGAGCGCTGGCGCGACCTGTTCCGGGCCGCCCTGACCGAGCAGTACGTGCAGAACCGCCGCCGCAACGACTTCACGCTCACCGAGGGCGACCGCCGGCAGGCCCGGCGGCGCCGCGACGAGGCGGAGACCCAGCTCGCCCTGCTGCGCAACGAGACCCCGGACAGCAAGTCCGTCCTCTCCGACTTCAACCCCTACCGCTACCTTGCCTCCGAGGGCTTCCTGCCGGGCTACTCCTTCCCCCGTCTGCCGCTCGCCGCCTACATCCCCACCACTGGCCGCCGCCAGGGCGACGGCGACTACCTCCAGCGCCCCCGGTTCCTCGCCATCCGCGAGTTCGGCCCCGGCGCGCTGATCTACCACGAGGGCGCCCGCTACCAGGTCACCCGCATCCAGCTGCCGCCCGACGCCTCCGGCGACATCGTCACCGGCGAGGCCCGCCGCTGCGGCCACTGCGGCTACCACCACGACCCGCAGCAGCGCGCCGACCGCTGCGAGATGTGCGGCCAGACGCTGGGCGCCGCCCTGTACGGCCTGCTCCAGCTGCACACCGTCTACACCCAGCGCCGCGAACGCATCTCCTCCGACGAGGAGGAGCGGCGCAGGGCGGGCTTCCGCCTGGAGATCTCGTACCGCTTCCAGGACCATGGCGCCCGCAGGGGCCGCCAGGACGCCGAGGTCGCGGACCCGGCCGGCCAGCTGGCGACGCTCTCGTACGGCGACTCGGCGACCGTCCGCATCACCAACATGAGCCGGCTACGCGCCAAGGAGAACGAGCCGCCCGGCTACTGGCTGGACCCCGCCGACGGCCGCTGGATGAACGAGCGGGACGCCGCCGAGGCCTCCGGCGACTCCAGCGAGATGCCCGTCGTGGACGCCGACGGCAACGAGAAGCGCCGCAAGAAGCGCGTGATCCCGTACGTTGAGGACCGCCGCAACATCCTGGTCCTCACCCTCGACGAACCGCTCGACGAGCCCGTCGCGATCTCCCTGATGTACGCCCTGGAGCGCGGCATCGAGACCGCGTTCGAGCTGGAGGACTCCGAACTCGGCAGCGAGCTCCTGCCGCCCGACGACGGCCCCCGCGAGCGCCTGCTGTTCATGGAGGCCGCCGAGGGCGGCGCGGGCGTGCTCCGCCGCCTCCAGTCCGAGCCCGGCGCACTGGCGAAGGCAGCCCAACAGGCGCTGGAGATCTGCCACTTCGACGAGCACGGCAACGACACGGGCGGACCGCACCCCGACCGCCCGTGCGCCCGAGGCTGCTACGAGTGCCTGCTGACCTACGGCAACCAGCTCGACCACGCCGCCATCGACCGCCACTCGGTGCGAGACCTCCTGCTGCGCCTGGCCTCCGCCACGGCCGAGCCGGAGTCCCGCGGCGAGTCGCCGACCGAGCAGCACCGACGGCTCGTCCAGCAAGTGACCCAGGCACCCCAGGCCGAGGCCGACGACGCCCCCGCGGAGCCCGCCGCCTCCACACCCCTGGAGCGGACCTTCGTTACCTGGCTGAAAGAGTGCGGCCTGCGCCTGCCCGACGAGGCGCAGACCCTGGTCACCGAGGCGAACGCGGTGCCCGACTTCGTCTACCGCATGCCGGGCGTGAACCTCGCCGTCTTCGTCGAACACCCCGACGCCGAGGAGGACGCCACGCGCGACGCCGACGCCGAGGAACGCCTGTACGACGCGAACTGGGACGTCATCCGTTTCCCCCACGACGGTGACTGGGACGCGATCGCCGCCCGGCACGGCCGGTACTTCGGCACCGGCCACCCGGCGCCCTGACCGGCCGGCCGTCCACCGTCCACACAGCCGACCCGCACCGACACGCCCCCACCACCGGGGGCGGAGGGAAGAGGACCAGACCCCGATGACGCTCACCTACTCCGCCGGTTCCCTGGTGACGGCCCGCGGCCGGGAATGGGTCGTACTCCCCGAGAGCGCGCCCGACATGCTCGTCCTGCGCCCCCTCGGCGGCTCGGACGACGACATCGCCGCCGTCTTCCCCACCTTCGAGGAGGTGACGGGCGCCGAGTTCGCGCCGCCCTCGCCGACCGACCTCGGCGACGCCCGCGCCGCCGGACTGCTCCGCTCCGCGCTGCGCATCGGCTTCCGCTCCGGCGCGGGCCCCTTCCGCTCCCTCGCCGGCATCGCCGTCGAGCCCCGCGCCTACCAGCTCGTACCGCTGCTGATGGCGCTACGGCAGAAGACCGTCCGCATGCTGATCTCCGACGACGTCGGCATCGGCAAGACGGTCGAGGCGGGCCTGATCGCGAGCGAGCTGCTGGCACAGGGCGAGGCGACGGGGCTGGCGGTGCTGTGCTCGCCCGCGCTGGCCGAGCAGTGGCAGGAGGAACTGCGCACCAAGTTCGGCATCGACGCCGAACTCGTCCTCGCCTCCACCGTCTCCCGCCTGGAGCGCGGCCTGGAGCTGGGCCAGTCCCTCTTCGACAAGCACCCCAACGTCGTCGTCTCCACGGACTTCATCAAGTCCACCCGCCACCGTGACGACTTCGTCCGCCACTGCCCCGAGCTGGTCATCGTCGACGAAGCCCATACCTGCGTCGCCGCCGACGACAACACCTCCACGCAAAACCAGCTGCGCTACGAACTGCTGCGCCGCATCGCCGCCGCCGAGGACCGCCACCTGCTCCTGGTCACGGCCACCCCGCACAGCGGCAAGGAGTCCGCGTTCCGCAACCTGCTGGGCCTGGTCCGGCCCGAACTCGCCACCGTGGACATGGACTCCACGCGCGGCCGTGAACTCCTCGCCCGGCACTTCGTACAACGCAAGCGGGCCGACGTACGCCAGTACCTCACCAAGGAGGACGGTCTCGGCGACAACAGCCTCGCCGAGCGCACGGCGTTCCCCTCCGACCGCTACTTCAAGGACGAGACATACAAGCTGTCCCCGGCGTACCGCGCCCTGCTGGAGGACGCCATCGCCTACGCGAGCGAACGCGTCGAGGCCGCCGGCGAGCAGGGCAAGCGCGAGACCCGGATCGCCTGGTGGTCGGCGATCGCCCTGCTGCGCTCCCTCGTCTCCTCCCCGCGCGCCGCCGCCCAGACCCTGCGCACCCGCTCCGCCGCCGCGGCGGCCGCCAGCGCGGAGGAGGCCGACCGGCTCGGCGCCCCGCTCACCCGCGACTCCGCCGACAACGACACCCTGGAGGGCCTGGACGTGGCCCCCGGCGCGGAGACCGACGGCACGCCTGTGGAGGGCGCGGGCGCCCGGCTGGCCGAACTCGCCGAGCGGGCGGCGGCGTTGGAGGGACCGGCCGAGGACGTCAAGCTCAAGTCCCTGGTCAAGCACCTCAAGGCCCTGCTCGCCGACGGCTACCACCCGATCGTCTTCTGCCGCTACATCCCGACCGCCGAGTACGTCGCCGGGCACCTGGAGGGCAAGCTCGGCGCCCGGACCGTCATCAAGGCCGTCACCGGCACCCTCTCCCCGCAGCAACGCGTGGAACGCATCGAGGAACTGGCGGCCGAGGCGGGCCAGGACACGGCGGCCCGCAGGGTGCTGGTCGCCACCGACTGCCTCTCCGAGGGCGTCAACCTCCAGCACTGGTTCGACGCCGTCGTCCACTACGACCTCGCCTGGAACCCGACCCGCCACGACCAGCGCGAAGGCCGCGTCGACCGCTACGGCCAGAAGCGCGACGAGGTCCGCGTCATCACCCTCTACGGCGCCGACAACGGCATCGACGGCAAGGTCCTCGAAGTCCTCATCAAGAAGCACCGCCAGATCCGCAAGGACCTCGGCATCTCCGTCTCCGTCCCCGACGAGTCGTCCACGGCGGTCACGGACGCCATCGTCGAGTGGCTGCTGCTGCGCGGCCAACAGGGCGAGCAGGAAGGCCTGTTCGGCCTGGAGGCCCTCGAAGCGCTGGACGCCAAGGCGGCGAAGCTGGAGACGGACTGGAAGTCGGCGGCCGAGCAGGAGACGACCTCCCGCTCCAAGTTCGCCCAGCGGGCCATCCACCCGGAGGAGGTCGCCCGCGAGGTCGCGGCCATCCGCGACACCCTCGGCCGCGCGGACGAGGTCCAGGACTTCGTCCGCCACTCGCTGGCCGCGCTGGAAGCCCACGTGGTGGAGGCGGGCGACGGCTCGGGCTCCGGTTCCGGCGATTTCACGGCCGAGGTCAGCGGTACCCCGGCGGGCCTGCGCGACGCGCTGGCCCCGGTGGTGGGCGCCGGCCTGGTCGAGAACGGCAAACCGATCCCGTTCCGTACGACGTCGGCGGTGGCCCGGGGCGAGGCGGCCCTGGTCCGCACGGACCCCGTGGTGGGCGCCCTCGCCTCCCACGTCCTGAACGCGGCCCTGGACACCCAGGCCGACGGCCGCCGCCCGGCCCGCCGCTGCGGAGTGATCACCACGACGGCGGTGACCGCCCGTGCGACCCTGCTGCTGGTCCGCTACCGCTTCCACCTCACGCTGCCGTCCCGGCAGGGCGAGAAGCAGCTCGTCGCCGAGGACGCCCGCCTGTTGGCCTTCCAGGGCGCCCCGAGGAACGCGGCGTGGCTGTCACAAGACGCGGCACTGGCCCTGCTGGAGGCCGAGGCGTCCGAGAACACCGACCCGTACTTCGGCGAGCGCACGATGACCCGCATCCTGGACCAGCTCCCAGAGGTCACCGACCACTTGGAGCAGTACAGCGAGGAACTGGCGGGCGAGCTGTACGACTCGCACCGCCGGGTGCGGCGTGCCTCCGACGAGATCGTCCGGGGCCTGCGGGTCACCGCCCAGAAGCCGGCCGACGTGCTCGGCGCATACGTCTACCTGCCCGCGACCACCACCGCTGCCGCCCCGGGGGAGCACGCCTGATGTCCGCCACCACCCGCAACCAGGTCTTCACCGCCGTCCACACGGTCGGCGGCCTGCTCCCCGCCGACATGCTGCTGCGCATCTCGGAGGGCAAGGACATCAAGGGCTCCGCGCCGTCCGACTACCGCGTCGTGGGCGCCCGGTCGGTCCGTGACGAGGCCGAACGCCACTGGGACTACCTGAAGGCGGCCTGGCGCGAGCTGCGCGAGAAGCTGCCGGCCGACCCCGAGGCCGAGGTCCGCGCCGACCCGACCGGCCTCGCGATCACCCAGTGGCTCGAACCCCTCTTCGCCGAGCTGGGCTTCGGCCTGCTGACCCCGGTCGGCGCATCGGGCATCCCCGCCGACAGCGACCCCGACAAGCGGTTCCCGGTCAGCCACCGCTGGAACCACGCCCTGATCCACCTCACCGCATGGAACGCCCACCTGGACAAGCGACCGGGCGGCGCGGGCACGGTCCCGCCCCAGTCGATGGTCCAGGAGTGCCTGAACCGCACGGAGGCCCACCTCTGGGGCGTCCTGACCAACGGCCGCCAGCTGCGGCTGCTGCGCGACTCCAGCGCGCTGGCGACGGCGTCGTACGTCGAGTTCGACCTTGAGGCCATCTTCGACGGCGAGCTGTTCAGCGAGTTCGTCCTGCTGTACCGGCTGTTGCACGCCTCGCGGTTCGAGGTGGCGGAGGGGGCGGCTCCTTCGACATGCCCGCTGGAGGCGTGGCGCACGGAGGCCATCGCCTCAGGCACGCGTGCGCTGGACCAGCTCCGGAAGGGGGTGCAGGAGGCGATCACGGCGCTGGGGACGGGGTTCTTGCGGCATCCGGGGAACGGGGCCCTGCGCGAGGACGTCCACCCCAGGGAACTTCGGTCCGCCCTGCTCCGGCTGGTCTACCGGCTGCTGTTCGTCTTCGTCGCCGAGGACCGCGACGCGCTGCTGTCGCCGGACGCGGACGCGTTGGCGCGTGAGCGGTACGAGACGTACTTCTCGTCGGCCCGGCTGCGTGCCCACGCCCGGAAGCGTCGCGGCACGGCACACGGCGACCTGTACGAGGCGCTGCGCATCGTCCTCACGGCCCTCGGCGACGAGAACGGCCGCCCAGAACTCGGCCTGCCCGGCCTCGGGGGCCTGTTCAACGACACGGACGCGGACGCCCCGCTGCGCGGCCTGAAGCTATCCAACGAAGCCCTGCTGACCGCCGTACGCCACCTGTCCCAGGTCCGCGACGGAAGTGCGGGCCGCTGGCGGGCGGTCGACTACCGGCACCTCGACGCGGAGGAGCTGGGCTCCGTCTACGAGTCCCTGCTGGAACTGGAGCCGAAGTACAGCGCCGCTGACCGCACCTTCGAACTGGTCGAGGTGGCGGGCAACACCCGTAAGACGACAGGCAGTTACTATACGCCGTCGTCGCTCATCGAGTGCCTGCTGGATTCCGCGCTGGACCCGGTGATAGACGACGCGGTGAAGCGGGGCGAGGAAGCGGCGGCAAGCGCGGGGGCGCCCGACCCTGCGGACTCGATCGTGACCGAACTGCTGTCCCTGACGGTCTGCGACCCGGCGTGCGGCTCCGGCCACTTCCTCGTGGCGGCGGCCCGGCGGATCGCCAAGCAGGTGGCGGCGGTCCGGGAACGCAACCCGGAGCCGACGCTGGACGCCGTCCGCCACGCGTTGCACGAGGTTATCGCCCGCTGCATCTACGGAGTAGACCTCAACCCGATGGCCGTGGAACTGGCCAAGGTGTCCCTGTGGCTGGAGGCACTGGAGCCCGGCAAGCCGCTGAGCTTCCTGGACGCCCACGTGAAGCACGGCAACGGGCTCATCGGGGCGACCCCGAAGCTGCTCCGTGACGGCATTCCGGACGACGCCTTCATCGCCACCGAGGGCGACGACAAGAAGCACGCCAAGGCCCTGGAGAAGGCCAACCAGCAGGAACGGATCGGCCAGGGCAGCCTCTTCGACATCGGCGAGGAGACGGTCAACGTCACCAACACCGTGTTCGGCCGGGGGCTTCGGGCCATCACCCTGGCTCAGGCCGAGGAACTGACCGACGTACGTAGCCAGGAGGAGGCGTACGAAGAGTGGGTCGCCTCGTCCGAGTACCAGCGCGCACTGCGGGTCGCCGACGCGTGGTGCGCGGCGTTCGTGTGGCTGAAGACGCCGGAGGCTCCGCGTGCGGTGACGCACGGGGTGTTCAAGGCGCTGGAGGACTCCAGCGGCGAGGGGGTCGCGTCGGAGACCAAGGGCGAGATCAGGCGGTTGCGCAAGCAGTACACCTTCTTCCACTGGCATCTGGAGTTCCCCGAGGTCTTCTCGGTACCGGAGGACGGCCGAGGTGTTTCAGAGGCGACCGGGTGGGCCGGAGGCTTCGACTGCGTAGTTGGCAATCCGCCGTGGGACAGTGTGGAATTCCGGGAACAGGAATTTTTCGCGACGAAGCAGGCGCCGGAGATCGCCGAAGCGTCCCGGTCTGCCGTCCGCAAGAAGATGATCGATGCGTTGAGGGAATCCCCAGACACACTACCGCTGTACGAAGACTTCCAGGCGGGCAAGCGGAAGGTGTATGCCGAGAGTCACTTCCTTCGCCGTTCAGGTCGAGTTCCGCTGACAGGCCAGGGGAATCTCAACACGTACGCCGTCTTCACAGAGACGGATCGCATCCTAATCGGGCCGAAGGGGCGAGCAGGAGTTATCGCGCCAACAGGGATCGCCACGGATGCACGGACGCAGTACTTTTTCAAGGACCTGGTGCAGAGTCGCGCGATCTCGGCGCTGTACGACTTCGAGAATCGCGCCGGTCTCTTCCCGGCCGTGGACTCCCGGATGAAGTTCAGCATCTTGTCGGTCACTGGCCGATCCCTTACCGAACCGGCGGCACGGTTCGCGTTCTTCCTGCATGACCCGACCGAACTGGACGACGCGGAAAAGGTGTTCACGCTGACGCCGGAGGAGATCACGCTTCTAAACCCAAACACCGGGAATTGTCCAGTATTTCGGTCCCGTCGCGATGCCGAAATTACTCTCGGCATCTATCGCAGATTTCCAGTCCTCGTCAAGACTGCGAAGCCCACTGATAACCCGTGGGAAATTTCCTTTAAGCCGGGGCTGTTCGACATGTCCCACGACTCGGACATCTTCCGTAACCGCGAAGAGCTTACGAGGGACGGATGGACACTGATCGGGAACTCTTTTGTTCGCGACACAGCCAAGATGTTGCCGCTCTACGAAGCCAAGATGATCGACTTCTTCACTCATCGAGCGGCAGACGTCGTGAAAAGCGAAACGGCTGTGCAGCGCCAGAATCAGCCCCGCTACCTGACAACCCGAGAATTGCAGGATCCCGAACGACTAGCGATTCCGTCCCACTGGGTTTCATCATCAGTCGTTGAAGATAAACTGAATGCAGCACAATGGAATTGTGAGTGGCTGTTCGGCTGGTGCTATGTAACAAGCGCTACCAATGAGCGCACGGCGGTTCCTTCCTTCATCCCACGCAACGCTGTTGGGAACAAGTTCCCGCTGATGTTCTCTTCCGCAGGACCCGAACTTGTCGCCGCCCTGTGTGCAAATCAAGCCTCCTTTGTCTTTGACTACGTGAGCCGCCAGAAGATCGGTGGTACGAGCATGAGCAAGTTCATCTGGGAGCAGTTGCCTGTCGCCACCCCGGATTCGCTAGCCCGGCACACCTCCTTCATCACTCCTCGTGTGCTCGAACTGACCTACACGGCAAATGACATGGCGCCGTTCGCGCGTGACTTGAATGACACGGGCACCCCTTACCGCTGGGACGCACCTCGCCGCCAGGTGATCCGAGCCGAGCTGGACGCGCTCTTCTTCCACCTCTACGGCATCCCCCGCGATGATGTCGGCTACATCCTCGACACGTTCTCCATCGTCCGCCGCAAGGACGAGGCCGAATACGGTAACTACTGCACTAGGGAGCTGATCCTCAACGAGTATGACCGCATGGCTGAAGTCGGAGTGAGTCTCATCAACCCCCTCGTGGACAGCGAGAACTACATCTCTACGCTTACCCCGCCCCCGGGCCACGGCCCTCGCCACTCCAGCTGATCACGTCAACGGGACGCAACGCGTCCCGCCTGGCGCCGCCAGCCCTTGCCGTCCCCGCAGGCCAGATCGCCTTCGTGGCTGCGATCTGGCGTACGGCGATCTCCTGGCGGCCGCGGTGCCCGCCGGTCAGTTGGCGTCGCCACGAGCGATGCCACTGCTTCATCTCCAGCCCGGCTCGAAGCCCTTGAAGTTCAGCCTCGCCCTCCGGCCGGCCGCAAGCCTGCGCCCTCGCGGTCAGGTCGGCCGGTGCCGGGCCGAGACCGGCCCTCCTCTCCTGACTGGAACAGCGTGCCACGACTCTCTTCGCCCGCACCGGTGCCCAACCGTGCACACCAACCAGCTCCACATGCGAGGGTTCCGCTCATTGCACCCCGTGCGACTTGCTCAACAACCTGACTTTGATCTTGCGAGGAGTCTCGCCGAAGCCCTCCTGCTGAAACGGCAGCCACGCGATGCATCAGAGTCTTGTCCACAGGTCGTGCAGGTGGGCTACTTGTCTGGCAAGATCTCGCTATGACCAGGACCAGCCCCTCTCCAGCAGCAGCGCAGCCGAATCAGCTGTTCTACGGTGACAATCTTGAGGTCATGCGGCAAAGTATCCCATCGGATTCGGTTGATCTCGTTTATCTCGACCCTCCGTTTAATTCGAATCGCTCATACAATGTGCTCTTTAAAGAGAAGAGCGGCGATGAGTCACCTGCTCAAATTGAGGCATTCGGAGACACCTGGGTCTGGAGTTACGAAACGGAAGCCCTATTCAACGAAATCCTCGAAAGTGGCACATCTATCGCTACTAAGGATGCGCTAGAAGCGGTTCGGAAACTGGTCGGTGAAAATGACGTGCTGGCCTACCTGACTATGATGACGGCGCGATTGATTGAACTTCATCGCGTCTTGAAGCCCACGGGCTCCCTATTTTTGCATTGCGACCCTACAGCAAGCCACTACTTGAAGATTTTGCTGGATGCGGTCTTCGGTCCGACGAACTTCCGCAATGAGATTATCTGGCAGCGGACGCAGGCAAAGGCTTTGATGACCCGAAGGCTACCGTCCAACCATGACGTAATCCTGGCTTACGGAAAGAGTGAGGATGCCCTTTGGAACGAAGAGTCTCTCTTCCTTCCGTACGAGGAGCATGAACTCGACGAGAAAACGCTCAGCAAGTATTCTCAAACTGATGAGAATGGGCGTCGATATCAGCTTACTAGCCTCATCAATCCGAATCCAGACAGGCCAAATCTGACGTACGAATTCTTGGGCGTGACTAGGGTTTGGCGCTGGACCAAAGATAGGATGGAGAAAGCCTACGCCGATGGACTCGTAGTGCAGACCGCACCGGGGCGCGTCCCCCGCATGAAAAGGTACTTGGATGAGCAGAGGGGCAAGCCGCTGGGTGATGTCTGGGCAGACATTTCTCCACTCAACGCTCGTGCTGCCGAGCGCCTTGGGTATCCGACGCAAAAACCGGTGCCGCTCCTAAGTCGCATCATCGAGTGCGCGTCTAAACCCGGAGACATTGTTCTTGACCCCTTCGCTGGGTGCGGAACGACGGTGGACGCAGCGCAAAAACTGAGTCGGCGGTGGATTGGAATCGACATCACTACGCTAGCTGTCGATCTAATCGATGCTCGTCTCAGGCATACGTATGGGGAATCCATAAAGGAAGACTATGTCATCCTCGGGATCCCCCAGGATGTCAGCGCTGCGCAACGGCTGTTCCAACAGTCACCTTTTGAATTTGAGCGGTGGTGCGTCATGCTCGTTGACGGCCAACCCAATGAAAAACAGGTTGGAGACAAGGGAATAGACGGTGTGATTCGAATCCCTATCGACGCCCGAGGGACATCACACAGGATCATAGTGTCCGTCAAGGGAGGAGGCACCGGCCCCATTCACATCCGAGAATTGATGGGGGCCGTTGAGTCCAGCAAGGCTGCTATGGGGGTGTTCATCTGCCTCAAGGAGCCCACACGCGCGATGCATGAGGCGGCCAATCACTCCGGCATATACCGCTATCCAGTCAACGGTAAGGAATATCCGAAGGTTCAAATCGTGACGGTTCAGCAGCTTCTGCAGGGACAGAAGCCGAATATTCCCACCACATTGCTGCCGTACTTCCAAGCTCGCCGACGCTACGGCACCGAGGCTAAGCAGCTAAGCCTCGGTTAGTCCAGATTTGTGCCGTGCCGTGAGGAAGTTATCGACAGAAAGAGGATAACGCGGTGGGGGAGAGGTTCGAACGGGGCAAGTTCGAAAAACTTGCAGGACCATTTAGCGAATGGCCCGCCTTGCTGTGCCCGCTGTGCTCGCAAATCACCTTGGAGCCCGAGATAAATGAGTTCGAGAGTGCTACGAGCGCGGCTGCAAGAAATACCGATGACTGGGACCCTACAGATGCTAGCGGATTTTTCTACGGTGAGTTGAAGTGTCCCCGGACCCCGTGTGGTAACAGATACGTTGTGGCGGGCTCTTGGACGTATGACTGGGGCCCCGCTAACGTTTCGGGATCTGAAGAGGACCCGTACCTCGTCGCATACAAGGTCAAACACATACTGCCTGAACTCCCTCTGATTGAACTTCCCGATGGCGCTCCTGCAGGTCTGCAGCCCATGATCTCTGCGGCCTCCGCTTCGCTACTTTCCGATCCCAGCGCATCAGCAAATAGGATTAGATCAGCCATCGACTGCATTCTGGACCATAAAGGGGTACGCAAGTTTCCGCAGGGAAATCGCAAGAAGAGGTTGACGACACACGCCCGGATCGAACTATTTCGAGATAAGAACCCTTCAGCTGCCGATCAGTTGATGGCCATGAAGTGGATTGGCAATGTAGGTAGTCATGAGAGTGAGGTCATGCCGTTGGCTTGGGTTCTGGACGGAATCGAGCATTTCGCAAAAGCTGTTGAAATTGTCTACGATACGAAAGAGAAGGAACTGATGCGTCGTGCTGCGATAATCAACAAGAAGGGCGGGAAGCTTCGCGCAACGACCTCCAACCTTGTCCGATGATGGTTGGGGGCGAGACATGCCGGGCCGCTTTCTCTCGGATTTGGTGGTTGATCCCGTTATGTCGGTAATAGTGGCTTCGCTAGCGAGGCGACAGTCCATGAGGGCGGCCGTGGCTAGGCGGATCGCCGACCCCGGCCTTCAAGGGCGAATGCTCTCAACTCCCGCCGCGTGTTCACGATGCATAGCCCTCAAGCACCGCTGAATCGAAGTAAGAAGCATGAGAATGAACCGCCGTCGGGCCGCAATCGGCATCGCCGCCACGGCCGCCGTCGTCGTACTGTCCAGCGCGGCAGAGGCAGTGGCCGGCGCCTACTCCATCGCGACCGGTCTGTTGGCGCACAGGGCCCGGCCACTGGGCCCCAGGGCGAGTAGGGGCTGCAAGGCGAGCGCGGCGCCAAGGGCGACCAGGGAGAGCCCGGCGCCTCCGCCGAGCCAGCCACCCTGGACGTACCGGACGCGAGCACCCTGGGTTCAGATCTCTCCGGCGGCCTGCTCCTCAGCTCCGGCACATGCCCGGTCGGAACCTCGAACTGGGACACCATCTACGTGGGCCGCACTTCCATCCTCGGATCGCCGAGCGAGGTCGACATGCGCGCGATGACGCTCTGCAAGATCTTCTGAGCGCACCACCGCGCGCACCGGTCAGGCCTCCGCCACGAACCCCACGAACCGCGTCCACTCCTCACGCCCGACCGCGAAGTGAGGCCGTGCCACATCCTTGGAGTCCCGTACGCAGACGGCCTGTTCGGCGATGGCGACCTCAACGCAGTCGTCGCCCTGGGTGCCGCTATAGCTGGACTTGAACCAGGCGAGTTCCGATGTGCTCATAGCTCTCCTCGCAGTCGCTCCAGCAGACCCCGTGAGTCTTTGGGTTTCAGGGCCTGCGAGCGCAGTGTGTCATAGCGCTGGTAGAGGAGGCTCGCCTCTTTCGGGTCGGAGATCACGCGCCCGTTCTGCTGCCCTTCGGAGTACCCGAGCCGCTGCCGTTTCGGAGTCTCCAGAAGCCGCACCGGGCCATCCAGACATGCATGGAACTCCGTGTCCACCGGCATGATCTGCAACGTCCCATTCCGAGGCGCGGTCAGTTCCCAGAACGTGGTCGTACAAGCCCCGCATCACCTCCACCCCGCCGAGCCGACGCCGAAGCACATGCTCCTCGACGATGAAGCTGAAGGGGACGTTGTGCCGCGCGCGCAGCAGCTTCTGCCGATCGAGCCGCGCGACGAGCTGGTCCTCCAAGTCCTGGTCCGACAGCAGGGGAATGCTGTTGTCGAACACCGCCCGCGCATACCCCTCCGACTGCAACAACCCCGGCACCAGCCTGCACTCATACGTACACAGACTCACCGCCACCCGCTCCAGCCGGGCCCACTCCCGGAACCAGGCCGCGAGTCCCACATCCCCCCGCCCCCGCGTCACGTACTTCGACGACTTCCGCAACGCCCCGGTGTTCCCGAGGAGTTCCTCCGGCCGCACCACGTACGACTCGTCGGGCATCCTCCGACCCAGCTCCACCG
Organism: Streptomyces blattellae; assembly: GCF_009709555.1. Taxonomy (GTDB): domain Bacteria; phylum Actinomycetota; class Actinomycetes; order Streptomycetales; family Streptomycetaceae; genus Streptomyces; species Streptomyces blattellae. The sequence continues at coordinate 24,839 of NZ_WJBG01000193.1, forward strand.
ACTCCACGGTGTGCTCGGAGAAGCGCACCAGGCCCGCGAACTCGGCCCTGCTGTACCCCGCGTGCTCGCGCAGCGCCTGCTGGACGGCACCCCAGGTCCGCAGGCTGTCCGAAGGGGCGGGCTCGCGATCCGGCTCGCCGTCGGCCGGCTCCCCATCGCCGCCGTCGGTCATGATGTCGATGCCGCCCGTCATACGCGGTCACCTCCCGTTCCGTACACGCGACACGCACTGTCCGTCGCCCCCACGCCCGACGGCACCCAGCGTGGCGGAAGACGCCGCGTACCGGCCACAGAATGTGTCCGTACGCTGACGCACCGTACGGGCGTCACTCCTGGAACGCGCCCCCACGCGCCCGCCACGGTGGCCTCATGAGCGCAACCTTTCCCCAACCACCGGGCACCGTGGCCACGTTCGCCCAGCTCCTGTCCTCCACCCGTCGAGGAGCCCGCCTCGCCCGCCTCCTGGCCACCACCCAGCTCTGCGCCTGGAGCCTGTCACCCGACGTGACCGAGCGAGCCGAGCAGATCGTCGCCGAACTCGCCGTCAACGCGGCCCTGCACGGTCGCGTCCAGGGCCGCGACTTCCGGCTCGCCCTCACCTTCGACACCACGACCGGCGTTCTCCGTATCGCGGTCACCGACGCCAAGGGCGGGCAACTCCCCGTCGTACCGGCCGACTCGACGACGGACGGCGAGGCGAGCCGCGGTCTGCTCATGGTCGGCGCCCTGGCCGACCGCTAGGGCGCCGAACCGCGTCCGCCAGGCGGCAAGACCGTCTGGGCGGAGGTGAGTCACCAGACCAGCTGACGGGCACTCCCCGCCCAACTGACCGCCGCGAGTCACCCGTTCACTCCTCATGGTCACCGTCGACGCGCTACGGTCCCGGCAGGCGAACGAACGTGAGGGGGCGCGATGGCACGCCCCACGGACGCGGCATACGGCGACGACAGGGGCGCAGTGGCAGAGGACACGACGGCCGGGGCGGACAACCGAGGCCTCTGACCTCCACCTCGTCCCTCACCCGGCCCCCGTCCCCCCGCCGGACAGCTCGCCCCAGAGACAGGAGCGCCACGGACCATGAGCGACCCGCAGTACCCACAGCAGCCGGATCGGCTTCCCTCGGACTACGAGCTTGAGAAATGGCGTGCCATCCAGCAGTTCAAGGGCCGCCCACTGTCACGAGCGATGAGTAACGCCGGTGAGCATGTGGCCAACGGCGTCACGGGGCTCGGCAAGCGTGCCGCGAAGCAACTGGAGAAGCACCCGCGGGCCCAATCGGCGGTTTCACGTGGGCAGGAATTCGTCGCCAAAGGCGCTCAGAAGGTCGGCGCCGGGGCGCGCGGGGCCGCCGACGCCCTGCCGGACTGGAGCGGCACTGCTGTGCAGTCCATACGCCGGACGGTGGGACGAGTCTCGCGAGCGGGACTCTCCTCCAAGCGGGTGGTAGCGCTCCACCAGAAGCGCGGGCACGACGTCGCGTCGCTCTCTGACCTGCGCCGCCTCGATCTCCAGCAGATTGACGCTGTCCGTGGACGGGGAGCGAGCTGGTACTACCCGGCCGCGGCTGCGCTCTCGGGAGCGAGTGCGGGACTTGTGATCTCGGGAGGAGAGCTCGTCATCGCCGCCTCGGCCGGCGCCGCGGCAGCGCCTTCGGGAGGTGCGATCGCGGGCGCTTTCGCCGCCGATACCGCTGCCGTCCTCGGACTCGCGTCCCGCGCCGTCGGCCAGGTCTCGCTGTTCCATGGCTACGACCCCGAAGAGCCTGCCGAAAAGCTCTTCGTGATGTCTGTCGTCAACATCGGGACAGCGAGTTCGGCCACGGCCAAAAACGCCGCGATGGCCGACATCTCTCGGCTGACCCAGGCACTCTTCCGCGGCAAGACGTGGGAGGTCCTGAACGACTCGGTGGTCACCAAGGTCTCCCAACAGTTCGCGAAGACGTTCGGTACCCGCCTCACCAAGAAGGGGCTCGGCAAGGCCGTACCCGCATTCGGGATAGTCGTAGGAAGCACCCTCAACTGGGCCACTCTGGAGGGGATCGTCGACGCTGCCGAGATGGCGTACCGGCGGCGGTTCCTCCTGGAGAAGTACCCGCATCTCGCCGACGACGAGGCAGCCGGTTCCTTCCCCGACAGCAGCCCGGACGGCTCGGATGTCCCGGACGCCGACGACGAGGAGATCAGCCTGCTCGATGAGATAGCCGCGGCGGGCGGACCCGACCTCCGCTGACCTGGCGCGGTCGCCGGACGCGTGCCCAAGGCCGACAGAGACGGGCCCGCCCCGCGCCGAGCGGGTTGTCTCCTGAACTCCGACGTCTGAGTTGCGGGCGGCGGCCCGGCTGCCCCAGGCGCTTGGAGATCCGTTGGCGCGTTGGCGCCGTTAGCCTGTCGGTATGTCGGAGCGTGTCATGCCCGGTCGCACGGACGGCCTGATCACCCTGGGCGCCGCGGACGCCCTGTGGGTCGATCTGACGGCCGGCAGTGCTGTGCCGACGGCTTTCGGGGCGTTCACCCGCTCTCCTGCTCGTGCCCGGGTGGGGTACGTCCTGCTCGGCGGCCGTGTGGTGGCGACGGTGAGGGCGAGCGGCGGTCAGTGGAGTGTTCCGGAGATCGAGGTGCGCCGGGCGGCCTCAGAACTGAACGCGGTGGGGATGGACCGGCAGGACCTGGTCTGCATCGGTCCGTTTCGCGGGGCGCCGAGGCGGGAGTGCGACGAGGAAACGCCGCTGCATTGGCGCCGACGCATCGCGGGGGAACTGCGGGAACTGGGCGGCCCCGAGCGGGCAGCACGACGTGAGGTCGGCCGGCCGTACCATCTGGCGGGGATCGACTGGCGACAGATGCTCGTGGAGCAGACCCGCGAGGGGACGCAGCGGACGTGGTGGCTGCCGCGCGCTGTGGTCAGGCTGCTGGATGCGGCCGAGCACGCCGAGACGCAGTGGGTGCGAGCCGCGCGGACCCGCCAGGCAGGCGCAACCGTCACCGAGCCGCCCTCCCACCCCCGGCAGGCCCGGGACGCCGACGGTCGGCAGACGACGAGCCCCGAGGGCCCCACCGCCTCACCGCGCCCGTACAACGCAGAGCTGGAAGGTCAGCTGTACTCGGTGCTCAGCAGGAAGCCCGGTACCTCCCGCAGGGTGGCCGAGTGGGCGTGCGCCGTCTGCCGTACCGTGCCCGCCGCCGTTCTCGACCACTGCCACGAACACGACTACGTCCGCGCCCCCGTATGCCAGTCCTGCAACACACTGGAACGCCCCGACCACCTGTACACCAACGACATCCGCGTGGCGAACCGCTACACACGCCTCTTCCGCACGGACACCGACGACTGGCTCCGCCACTGGCACCGCTGCCCCGGCTGCCGCGCACGCACCACCCTGCCCCTGCCGCACCTCGCCGCATGGACCGCCCACATAGCCTGCCGGTCGCTGCGCCCGACCCACCGCGCCCCCCGCGGGCGCACTCCCTGCGGCATCCTGCGCGTGTCCTGGACGGGCAGTCAGAACGCGCCCCGTTCCTGCCTGCTCACGGTTGCCGTCGACTGCTGCCCCTCCGGCGAGCACCGTGTCCTGGCACAAGTCCCCTACCGCGAAGCCGTCGACCGGTTCCGCGTCTGGTTGGCCGAGACGGCCCCTGCCGTGGCCGCCGCAGCTGGCCCTGACCGCCTGGACGGCCTCCCTGCCCAGTCCCGGCCGGTCATCGCGGACACCAGCGGCGAGGGTCTGGCACTGTTCTGAGCGGGCACCGGGAGACCTGATACCCCAACGTCACCTCGCAGCCGCCCTCCAAGAGGGGCATACGGTGCGGGGATCGGTACCGGCACCGGCTACACGACCGCGCTCGCGTGCGTACGCCTGGGCTCCGCGACGTCAGTCGATCGAGGTCGCCCCACCACCGCATGGCCCAGGCCGCCGACGCGCTGTACGGCCTGGGCTACACCCCGACCCTGGCAGTGGCGGACGGCCAGTACGGGTACTGGCCCGAGGCGAAGTTCGACCGGCCCGTGGCCGCCTGCTCGTTCCGCGCGGTGCCGCCCGCGCTGCTCACGCAGGCCCGGTCGGCGCCCTCTCGTTGACCGGATCACCGGTTCGACCCCGCCGAACCTCGGCAGCGCCGGCGCCCGCGGTGACGTCTACGCGAGCCGGTACACGGCCTGTTCCGGATCCGGCCTCACGATCACACCGTCCTGGGCGAGCTCGCGCAGGTTGCGGCGGGCCTCCTTGCCCGCGGCTTCGTCGTCCGCCGGCCGATACCCAGCAACTCGCAGGGCCAGTACAGCGCGTTCCGTGTCCCAAGTGCCTCCCAGCGCCTGGATCACCGCGGCGAGCGCCTGCTTGTGCGTCAGCGGCTTCTCGGTCATCTCACCCTCCCCTTCCGAAAACCGCCACAGCATGGCACACGCCAGCAGGTCTCCTTCCTGCCGGCCGGACCAACTCAGAAGCGGAAACCGAAGAGGCCGCCCTCCTCGCTCGCATCCGTCAGCCGTGGGTCGATGACACGGTCCTTGACGCTGAAGCCGCGCTGGACCGCCTTGGAAAGGTCGTCGGAGTTGAGGCTGACGATGTACTGCATGTCCTCCTCCTCGGCGACCTCGGCGGCCAACGTGAGCGCGGCGGCGATCTGCCTGTCATCGACGCCGTCGAAGAGGTGGCTGTCGTGCACCAGGAAGTCGGGGCCGCGTCCATGGCGGCGGGCGATGACCGCGACCGTGAGGTCGAGGCAGAAGATCACCATGTTGCCGATGCCTCGGCTGTCGCCCCGGTCGATGAACGGCGTGATCTTGAGGGAGTTCGTCCCTGACTGAATGGCGAGGTAGGCCTCGTGCTCGGGTCCGTAGAGTCTGCGGGCGTACTCGGCGAACAGCAGGATGGCCTCCCGCGTCTGGGCCTGCCGTTCGTCGAGGTCGGTGGCCATGGCTTCCTGCAGCTCCGCCCGTTTCGCCGTGATCTGCCGGGCGCTGCTCTCCAGCGCCTGGGCTGCCTCGTACCGGTGTTTGAGCGCATCGACGGACGCCTGCTTCTGGGCCAGCGCCTGCTGAAGGGCGGTCAGAGCCTCCAGGGCGCCGCCCTCATCAAGGGCTTTGAGTACGGAAGCCAGTTCCTCGCCGAGCTGTTCCCGTTCGCGTCTGCGGGCTTCCAGACGCTGCTGGATGGTGTTCATCTCGTCCGTCAGATAGCGGCGGCGGTTGCGGATGACCGAGGCGTGAGACGCCTGTACGTCGTCGAACCGTTGCCGCACCTGCTGACCGAGCGTGACTCCCAGTTCCTGGTAGGCCCGCTCCAGGTAGGTGGTGTCGGGGTCGGCGGCCTCCGACACCGACTTCTGAAGGTCCTCCAGATTGCGCCGGTCCGTGATGTCCTCATTGGGGATGGCGCGGATCCGCCGGTTGATGTCGTCCGCCCGGTTCTTGAGCTCCTCGTAAGCCGGTACGATCCGGAAGGAACCGATCTGCTCCTTGAGGCGGCTGACCTCGTTCTCGGCCAGAGCGATCTGCCCGCGCAGATCCGCCACGCTGCCGACGATGCGTCCCCACACCGGGTCGTCCACGGCTTTCCTCAGCTGTCGCCGGGTCGACTCCCGCGCCGCCAGCTCGCGGAATTCGGCGGCGAGCCGCCAGTCGAGTCCGAGCAAATAGGCGAGGTTGGCCGTGGCCTCCGCCTCCGACTGCTGCGGGAAGGTTCTGACCGCGTCGTTGAAAGCCTTGGCCGCGATGCGCCGGATCAGGAAGGACAACATCGTCCGCCCGGAGATCCCCGGATGGTCCGGGCCCAGGCCGAAGAGAGCCTGCTCGACGAGCCGATTCCACTCCGCGGTCGGGATCGCTGCCGGGCCTACGACGTCGAAGAGGCTGTCGGAGTCGTGCCGGATGTCGGGATCGAGCCGTACGAAACCCGGATCGCTGCCCTTGCGCTGCACGGTCACCTGCCCGTTGCCGGGCCAGTCCAGGGTCAGGGCGAACGTGATGCTCTGGAGTGGACGGCGGGACGTGAGGCTCTTCTTGCCCGCATTGGCGCCGAGGAGGAAGTGCAGCAGCTCGACAAGGCTGGACTTGCCCGTGCCGTTGCGGCTGTCGGTCTCGCGTGAGGTCTCGGTCGTGTCGGCGACCAAGAGGTTGATTCCCGGACGGAACGTGACCGTACGGAAGGAACCGTGGTCAGCGGAGAGTCGGCGCAGCATCCTCGCTCCTTGTCGGTACGAGCAGATCCCGCCGCAGCTCAACCGTGCCGAGCGCGTACAGGATGTCCAGACCGAGTACGAACCACTCGAACGAGACCGGGGAGTGATGGCCGAGCCGCGCGCGCTGCTCCTTGAAACGCGCCCAGGCCTGGCTGACGGTGAGGGGCTGGTCGAGGGCGAGGAGGATCTGCGCACCGACGGCCAGCAACGCGCGGTCGGGTGCGATTCCCTTCGTCGGGGTGAGCACGTCACACCTCCCCAGTGGTCGCCGGTGCCCAGCCGGACGGCGGCACGTCGAAGACGTCACAGCGCTCGAAGAAGTGCGCGATGACAACGGCTGCCGCCCATGTGGCGCGGTGGGTGACTCGCGCGTTGCCCACCACATACTGCTCCAGTCCGAGCCACAGCTCCTCGGCGTCGGAGGCCGTCTCCCGCAGCTGGTCGAAGTAGATCCGGAATCCACGGGCCACCAAGTCGTGTTCGTCCACCCGGGTGATCCCGTCGTAGTACTCGTCGACCAGGTAGCTGTGCCGCAGCGCTTTGACGAGTGTCTCTCGCACATCGTCGGTGAGACGGTTGTATTCGATCTTGTGTTGATTGACGACAGGTACCTCGGCCAGCGGCTCGGCAGTCTCCTTGCGCTGTCGCAACTGCCTCAGCAGTGGTTCGAGGTCTGCCAGCCCGATGCCGTAGGTCCGCTCGTCGATCGGGATCGGGCAGCCGAGAAGGTCCTCTGCCGCGGCCCGGTCGAGCCGCATGAACTCCTGCCAGAGCCACTGGCCGCGGTTCGTCACGGTCCGACCTCGGTCTCTGCCTCCGCGGTCCACATGGCCGGATGCCGCTCTCAGCCACGAACTGGACCAGCGACGCTATCCAGCCAATCGAACGGCCAACTCCCCTTGTGCACCAGCAAAACCTTTGAGTGAGCGAAGCAGGTCGGCCTACGCTCCGACGACGGATCACGACCCCGCCGCCCGTCGAGCGCGCGGCCCGGCCTGACAGGAGTGTGTCCTTTGCCCTTCCCGCCCGGCGACATGGTCGCCGCCTTCGGCAGGCACGTGCACTTCCAGAGCCTGGAACAGGCCCTGCGTGAACGTCATCCCGAGCTGGCCGACCGGGTCCATTTCGACGACTCGCAGGGACGGATGCTCCTGAAGGTCGCGCTGTCCGGTGGTCGATCGGTCGCCCTGGCGCACGTACGTATGGATCACGCCATCGTCTGGGCGGTGATGGATCCGGTGCTGGACAGCGAGCCGTCCCTCTGGCCGCTGGACACCCCCGACGAGGTACTCGTGGACGCCGTACACGCCCACGCCTCGGCCCATCTCACCGGGGAGCCGGTCGCGTCCCCCTGGTGCTGGCACGAGAGCGAGCCGTCCGAGATGACCGAACTGGCCGACCTCCTCGACGCGCGGGATGTACGGGTGCGGCGCGTGGCCGCGGGGAACCGGTACTTCGCTTACGGGCCGCGCCTGTCGCCGAAGCTCGACATCGTCGGCGAACGCGACGAGTCGTTCACGGAGGCCGAGTTCCCCGAGGCGTTCGTCCGCGTCTCGCTCAAGCCCACCCTCGGCTGGTTCGTGGACCTGCACAGGCCGGAGTGGGGCGGCTGGGGCCGCGTCGAGCTCGGCTGGTGCCTGGACCGCCGGCCCTCACCCACTCCTGGTGTGCCACGCACGGACGTCTCCGTGGCGGAGATCGCCGACCTGCTCTGCAAAGGGCCGGAAACCTGGGATACGGAGCCGCCCTGGGATCCGCCGCGGCACGGCACGCCAACCGCCGGGAAGTCGAGATCCGCCTTGCAGGACAGCCTCTTGGCGGACCTGCCTGTCGAGAGCGACCTCCCCGAGTGGGCGGAGGATTTCACCGAGTTCGTGGACGAGCCCGCACAGAATGGACTGCCGGAACGCCGCCAGGGCCCGCTCACCCCACGTGAGATCACGGAAGCGGTCCTCCAGCAACTCACCACCTTCGGTTTCTCGGATCTGCTGGAGGGCGAGGCCGACGTCCCGATCGAGTCCGACGCGTTCCACATCGAGTGGCGCAGCACCACCAAGGATCTGTCGGCCTCCGAGATACAGCGGCTGAACGGCCTGGCCGCGGCAGCCGGCGAGGACCTGCCCAAGCGCCTGATCGTCATCACGGGCGCCGGCCTCACCCGCCCGGCGGCGGACTTCGCTGACAAGGCCAAGGCGTTCGCCTTCTGCCTCAACCGGGCAACCGGTCGGCTGACCGCCCTCAACTCCCGTGCCCGTGAGGCACTCCTGCCTGCCGAGGCACCGGGCACACGGGAGTTGGAATCCTGGTAGTGGCTGGGCGGGAGGGGGCCCACCCAGCCGTCCCCTTCCCGGCACTATCGGCGATCCTGAACCTCTTTCAAGCTCGCCCTCAACTGCCCAGGTATGGCGCCCAGAATGCCGATGATCCGGCATGATGACCTTCATGGCGGACGAAATGGACCTACGGGCGGCAGCGGCGGCATTCGACCGGAGTAGCGCGCCGGAGACCGAGACGACCGCCGAGGACGAACGCAAACAGGTGCTCGCGCAGTTCCCCCTGGAGGAATGGGCGACACTGCCGCTGTCGGGGTATGCCCTGGGGCAGTCCGGGAGCGGGCCGACGTACTGCCGGCTGATGGAGTTCGGTACACCGAACCTCGGCAGCATCAAGGGCGGCAGCGCGGCGAAGCACATCATGTACCACCACAACTCCGGCGAGTGGCGGGTGGCCGCTCCGCTGCGCGGGATGGAGCCGCAGGACTCGTGGGAGGAGCTGCGGGGACAGTTCGTGCGGGCCTTCGAGGCCGTGGCCGCGGGGGACTTCGAGGCGGTGAACGAGTTGGAGGCGCTGCGCTACGGGCAGACCCTGGTGACCAAGTCGCTGGCCACCTACTTCCCCGAGCACTTCCTGCCCATCTACGCCGGCGAGCACCTGCGCAAGTTCGTCACGCTGCTGGACGGGGCCGCTGAAAGCGACGCACCCGCCTGGGACAGCAACCGCAGACTGCTGGAACTCGTACGATCCCGTGCCGAGTTCGATGGATGGAGCGGGCAGGAAGTCATGCACTTCCTGTACGAGAGGTTCGATCCGCGTCCGCAGCAGCGCACCATCTGGAAGATCGCCCCCGGTGAACGCGGACGGCTGTGGGACGAGTGCCGTGACGGTGGGGTGATCCGCGTCGGGTGGGACGAGCTCGGCGACCTCGGCCAGTACCAGAGCGACACCGAGCTGAAGCAGACGCTTGACGCGCACTGGCCGCGCAGCAGCGGGGGCAGCCTGACGCTTGCCCGGCGGCTGCTGGCGTTCCGAGACCTGGAGACGGGGGACCGGATCGTGGCCAACCGCGGGATGGACGAGGTCCTGGCCACCGGCACCGTCAGCGGGAACTATCGCTTCGAGGCCGACCACTCCGAGTTCCGGCACATCGTCCCGGTGTCCTGGGACGTCTCCCATGCCCGGAAACTGTCGAAACCCCAGCACGGCTGGCGGTCCACCTTTGCCAAGGTGCAGCCGACGCTCTTCGCCCGGATCACAGCGGGTCTCGCCGACGCGGGCACGGACTCCGCGGGGCCGTACACCGACGGCCCCGTCACACTGCCCGAGGATGTCGCGGGCGTGCTGGAGGCGCTGGAGCGCAAGGGCCAGGTGATCCTGCACGGGCCTCCCGGCACCGGAAAGACCAGGCTCGCACTCGGTGCCGCCCTGGCCCTCGCCGGTCGTGCGGACGCGCTCAACTCCACGCCGGGCCGGCGGGCCGCGGCCCAGGCCGAGATGCTGCGGGACGGCCGGATCCACATGGTGACCTTCCACCCGTCCTACGGCTACGAGGACTTCGTGGAGGGCTTCAAGCCTGACCTGAGCGCCACCGGCCCAGGGCTGACCCTGGCGCTCACGGACGGCGTGTTCCACAGCCTGTGCGCCCAGGCCGCCGCTCGCCCGGACGAGTCGTTCCTGCTGATCATCGACGAGATCAACCGGGGTGATCTGCCGCGGATCTTCGGCGAGTTGGTCACACTGCTCGAACTCGACAAGCGCGGCCTGCCCCTCGCCCTCTCCGTCAGCAGGCGCACCTTCTCCGTGCCGTCGAACGTGCGGATCATCGGGACCATGAACACGGCGGACCGCAGCATCAGTCACCTGGACGCCGCCGTACGCCGCCGCTTCGCCTTCCTCCCGGTCGGCCCTGATCCGGATGCCGTCTCCGGCACCGTCGGCCCTCTGGACCTGGCCGAGTTCTTCGAGTCCCTCAACACCCGCATCGCCCGGCACCTCGACGCCGACCACCAGATAGGGCACGCCTACCTGCTGCGCGACGGCGAGCCGATCGCCACCGAGGACGACCTGGCCGCCGCCTTCCACCACGAGGTGATCCCACTCCTGGAGGACTACTGCCTCGGCCGCGCCGACCTGCTGCACCGCATCCTCGGCGGCCTCGTCGACGCGGACACCGGACGTCCCGCGCTGATGTCGCCGCCGGACCTCGCCGCCGCGCTCGCGACCGAGTTCACCAGCGGCACGCCGGGCCCCGATGCCTGACCCCACCGAAGTCCGGCTCGCAGAGTACGGAGCCGTACTGCTGGGGGCTGACCAGCTCACGCCTCGGGACGTCGAGCGGCTGCGTGCCCTCCAGGCGCGCGGCTGCCTCAGCCTGGACCAGGCCCCTGCCGGGTGGCGGCTCAAGGCCGACGCGACCGTCGGGATCCTGGTGCTCGACCGCATCCGCCTGGTCATCGAGCCCAAGTTCGCCATCCCGGGCGAGCAGCTCATGAGCTGGCTCGCCTACGCCCTCGGCACGCCGACACCGCTCCCGGCGACGGCACGGCGCTGGGCCACCGGCCCGGAAGGCTACGCCGACCTCGTGGCCGCGGCCCTGCTGGAGCAGTGCGAGCAACTGGTGCGGGAGGGGCTGCGCCGGGACTACGTACGCCGCCAGAGCCTGGAACCGGTCTTGCGGGGACGCCTCGACATCGCGGCCCAGGTGTCCCGCCGTTACGGGCAACTCGATCAACTGCGCGTCCGCACCTTCGACCGGGAGACGGACATCGAGGACAACCGCGTCCTGGGAACCGCACTGCGGGTGGCCCGCACCCTGGCCACACATCCAGACCTGGTCCGCGACCTCCACGCCATCGCCGACGCGTTCCCCCAGGCTCCCACCCCCGACGCGGCGCTCCGCGCCCTGGACCGCACCCGGTACACACGCCTGAACAACCGCTACCGCACCGCGCACACCTGGGCCCGCCTGCTGCTGCGCGGCGGAGGCGTGACCGGCCTCCTCACCGACGACGGCATGACGGCGGACGGCCTCCTGCTGCCCATGCCCGCCCTCTGGGAGGCCGTCGTCCGGCGCCTGACCACCGAGGCCACCGCCCCACACGGCGGGCGCACCGTCCTCAGTAGCGGCGCGACGGGTATCACCGTCCGGGGCGACCTCGGCAGTACCTCGGCCTTCCGGCCGGATGTCCTGCTCAGCCTTCCGGGTCATGACCAGTCCGCGCGCACCCTGCTGCCGGTGGACGCCAAGTACAAGCGCTACGACCGCTATGGCGTCGGCGCCGGCGACGTCCACCAACTCCTCACCTACAGCGCCGGCTACACCCCGAGCACCGGCCCGCGCGCAGTGATCGTCCACCCGTGCTCCGGTGGGCACTCCCACCGAGTCCTCCGGGTCAGTGGACCGCAGGGCTCACTCGGGAGCATCCACGTCCTTGGTGTCGACACGCACGCATCCCCGCACCAGGCGGCCGTGTGGATCAGGTCGGCACTGCTCTGGGCCGACTGGTGATCGTCGCCCGCCCACCACACCAGGCGTCGACGCCACGCGCCAGTGCCTGACTCCGATACCTCGATACATTGATGACCATGTCACGCAGGGTTCGACGCATCACCGTCAGCGGCTACAAGTCGATCGCACAGGTCGAGCTGGCCCTGAGCCCGGTCACCGTGCTCGTCGGCCCCAACGGCGCGGGCAAGACCAACTTCATCGAGGCCGTCGAGTTGCTCGGGCGCATCGCCGACGGTGAGCTGGGTATGGAGGTCGGGCTGCGTGGCGGAGCGGTGGCCATGCTTCACGACGTGGCCAAGGGATCCGCTGGGATCGGGCTGCGCGTGGAGGCCGACGACAGCGATCTCGTGAACGCCTATGAGGCGACGTTGGTTCCCTCGCATCGGGGGGAACTGGTCTTCGGCCGTGAGGTGGTGGAGTTCCACGACAAGGCGCGTTATGAGCAGCCGCTGAAGCAAGAGATCGGCCGGGGCCACAGCGAGTCGAAACTCGCCGAGGTCGCGGAAGAGGGACCGCGCGGAGCCGGCGGTGTGGCCCGTCACACGCTGGAGATACTGCGAGGCTGCCGCGTCTACCACTTCCATGACACGACCCCCGGCGCTCCGGTGAAGCAGCCGGGATACGCCTCCGACACGGAGGTCCTGCACCCGGACGCGCGCAACCTCGCGGCGTTCCTGTTGCGCCTGCGTGAGGAGCATCCGGCGGAGTGCAAGCAGATCGTGCGTACGGTCCGTTCCGTCGCGCCCTTCTTCCGTGAGTTCGTCCTCTCCGAGGACGCGGCGGCACGCGTGCTGCTCCGGTGGAAGCAGTTCGGGTCCGACACGGTGTTCCCAGCCGACGCACTGTCCGACGGCACGCTGCGCTTCATCTGCCTTGTTGTCCTCCTGCTCCAGCCGCGACCGCCTGCGCTGCTCGTGCTCGACGAACCCGAGCTGGGTCTGCACCCCTTCGCGATCACGGTTCTGGCTGAGCTGTTCCGGTCGGCCTCCGCCCACAGCCAGATTCTCGCCGCCACCCAGTCCGTCACCCTGGTCGACCAGTTCGGGCTCGACGAACTCGTCGTCGCGGAGCGTGTGGACGGCTCGACAAGGCTGCACCGGCCCGATCCCGAGGCACTGGCAGCCTGGCTCGACAGCTACTCGCTCGGCGACCTGTGGCTGAAGAACCTGTTGGGCGGTCGTCCCCGGCCCGAGCAGGAGCGGTGAGGTCGAGGCGATGCGTCAGGTTCACGTACTGGTGGAGGGTGCGACGGAGGAGCGCCTGGTGCAGCAGGTCCTCCAACCGGAACTGATCGTGCGGGACGTCTGGGTCACCCCCGTTGCGCTCAAGACCCGGCGGGCCGCCGGTCGGCCGCACGACAAAGGTGGTGTGAGCCGGTGGCCCAAAATCGAGCACGACATCCGGGCGCTGCTGCGGAACTCGGCCGTCGACACGGTGACCACGATGCTCGACCTGTACGGGCTGCCCACCGACACTCCCGGACTTTCCGACGCCCCGGCCGTTGACGCGTACGCCCGGGTCGGTCATGTCGAGGAGGCGATGGCGCGGGTCATCGGTGACCAGCGGTTCCTGCCCTTCCTCGTCCTGCACGAGACGGAAGCGTGGGTGCTCGCCGCCGCGAACGAGCTCGCCGAGCTGGTCGCTTCGCCCAGGCTGGCCGACGTGTTGCGGTCCCATGTCGCTGCCGCGGGCGGCCCCGAGCTCGTCAACGACGGTCCCGACACAGCGCCGTCGAAGCGGATCCTGAGAGCCCATCCGGCCTACCGCAAGGTCGTGGACGGCCCCGATGCCGTCGAGCTTCTCGGCCTGGACGCCTTGCGCATCACCTGTCCCCACCTCGACGCCTGGCTGAAGCGTCTGGAATCCGGACCCGACACCAGAGACGGCTCCGCCTGACAGCCGAGACCGGCGGGTGCGGATCCGGGCGGGGCAGCAGCGGTCAAGGCACCCTCATCATGCTCGATCAAATCTGCGACATGCATACACAAATTCGAATTTAGCGGATCCCATAAGCCTGTTGACGTCGCTAACAAGTGGGCGTCATGCTCGTCATGGCAACGCTTCGCCCCACCCGTCGCGCCGCACACCCGCGCCGCGCCCGGCACAAGGAAACGAGCATGACCGAACAGACCCCCGCATCCCTCGACTCGACGCCGACCTCTCCGTCCGTGCCCGACTCCTCCGTCCGTGGCCTCCTCCTCGCGCGCCTGGACAACTCCGGCCTCGTGCCCGAGGTGCGGGAGCTGCTGCGTGAGCTGCTTCCTGACGAGCAGGTCAGGGACAGCGGCGGCCGGGCCGGGCCCGTGCATCTGCGGTCCATCACCGCGGCCGGCTGGCGGGGCATCGGTCCGCGGACCACGCTCGAACTGCCGCCGGGCCCCGGCCTGGTCGTCGTCGCGGGACCCAACGGCTCCGGCAAGTCGAGCTTCGCCGAGGCCGCCGAGACCGCGCTGACCGCCCGGAACTCTCGATGGGAGGGCCAGCGGACCACTGACTGGAAGCAGGGCTGGCGCAACCTGCACAGCCCCGACGTCACCCCCGAGGTCTCCGTCGAGCTGTCCGTGGGCGAGCGCGGTGAGACCGCCACCGTGCGACGGACCTGGTACGGCGCCAAGGTCGACGAAGCCCGCACGAAGGTCGAGGGGGCGGACGGCGCGGAGCTCAAGCTGGACGAGGTCGTCGACGCGGGCGCGCTGGAGCTGGCCCGGCCCTTCCTCCCCTACAGCGAACTCGGCTCGATGATCAACGGCTCGCTCAGCGCACTCCACGACGCCTTCTTCAAGCTCCTCGGGCTCGAACTGCTGGCCGAACTCGACAAGCGAGTCAAGGACGCGCACAGCGAGTACGACGGCATGGTCAAGCGAAGGAACGCGCTCACCGCGGAGCTGCTCGTCGAGCTGAACCTGGTGGACGACCCCAGGGCGCGCGAGGCCGCCGCCGCTCTGTCCGATCGTACGCCCGACTCGGCCCGGGTGCGTGCCCTGCTGGAGGGCCGTTCCCCGGCCGACGCGGACGAACTCGCGCGGTTGCGGGAGCGTGCGAGCCTCGCCGGACCCGACCTGGCGGAGGTCACCGGGGCCGTCGCCCGGCTGCGGGAGGCCGCCGCCACCGCCGAGCAAGCGCGGTTCGGCAGCGCCGAGGACGCCCGACGGCTTGCCCGGCTCCTGGAGGCGGCACTCGACCACCGGCGGCGGTCCGACAGCCCCGACTGCCCCGTGTGCGGCAGCGAGAACCGCCTCGACCAGTCGTGGGCCGAGCACGCGCGGGCGGAGGTGGAACGACTCCAGACCGAGGCCGCGGGCGCGGAGGCGGCCCGCCGGGACCTCGCCGTCGCGGTGCGTGCCGTCCACGACCTCATCCATCCCGTCCCCGCCCTCCTGCAGAGGGAGGCGTCGCCGCTCGCCGACCTCTGGCGTGAGTGGGCGCTGTTCCGTGGCGTCACGGATGCCGGAGAACTGGCGGACCGCGCCGAGCGCACCGCGAGGATCCTGCACGAGGCCTGCCACCAGGTCCGCGAGGAGGCTGCCGGGCGACTCGCCGAGCACGACGGCACTTGGCAGCCGCTCGCGGTGCGGCTCGCCGAGTGGCTGTCCGCCGCCGAGGCCGCGGACACCGCGGAAACCGGCCGACGGCACGCGAAGAAGGCCCGCGACTGGCTGCGGCCGATCCTCGACGAACTCAGGGACGAGCGGCTGCGGCCGTACGCGGAGCGCTCCCAGGAGATCTGGCAGAAGCTGTGCGAGCACAGCAGCGTCACCCTCGGCTCCGTGACCCTCGCCGGCACACCGAACCGCGGAAGTGTGAAGCTCGGTGTGTCCGTCGACGACATGGACGCTCCCGCCTACAGCGTCATGAGCCAGGGCGAACTGCACTCCCTCGCGCTCTCCCTGTTCATCCCGCGTGCCACGCACGAGGCCAGCCCGTTCGGCTTCCTCGTCATCGACGACCCCGTCCAGTCCATGGACCCGGAGAAGGTCGAGGGGCTGGCCCGGGTGCTCGACGCGTGCGCCCGCGACCGGCAGGTGATCGTGTTCACCCACGACACCAGGCTCCAGCAGGCCATCGCCCACCTCGGCATCGAGGCGACCGTCCTGCGAGTCACCCGGCAGACCGACTCGGTGGTCGGCGTGGAGACCCTCACGGACCCGGTGGAGCAGGCGCTCGCCGAGGCCCGGGCCGTTTCCATGGACCCGAACCTGCCTCCGGAAGTGGCCGATCACGTACTGCCCGCGATGTGCCGGGTCGCGATGGAGGCCGCGTGTCTGGAGACCGCCCGGCGCAGGCTCCGTGACGAGGAGGGACTCGGTCTGCGGGCCATCGAGGAGCGCGTCGCGTCCCTGGACCGCACCAAGCAGTACGTCTCCCTCGCCCTGCTCGGGGACGAGCGGCAGTCCGCCCGTGAGGCCGTCGAGCGGCTCCGTCCCGGAGGCTGGGCGCTGGTCGAGGCGTTCAACTCGGGCGCACACGCGCCCCTGCCGACGGTCGACGACCGCAAGGCGCTCGTGACCCGAACCAAGGCGCTCGCCACGGCGATCCGCCGCAGCCTGGCCACCAGTGGGACGAGCACCACGGGCAACGCCGGAGGTGTCCGGTGACCGCGTCTCCGGAAGCCCTCGTCACCGCCGCCGGACGTCTCCTGCGGCCGCCACCGGGGACGGTGCACACGCTGGCCCCTGGCCTGCGCGCCCGCGCCGCCGCGGTCCTGCTCCGCATGGCACTCGACCAGGCCCTGGACTCCTACTGGCGGCGGATCACCCCGTCGATGACCCGGATCGGCAAGCACCGGATGCTGTGCCTGGAGTGGTACGCGGGCCACGACACCGCCAGGAGGTGCCGCACCACCTGGTCGGCGCTAAGCGCGGCGTGCCACTACCGGACGTACGAACTGCCCCCGGCCCCGGCGGAGATCCACACCCGGCTGTTGGAGGTCACCGATCTGCTGGTGGTTCTGGGAGCGGGGCCCGAAACGACGATGCCCACCGTTCACGCACCGGTCTCCTGAACACACAGACGCCCCCCAGCCACCGCTCGTCCATGCCCGTTGATCAGTGAACGCGAGGAGTTCCTGTTGGACACCCGCCGCTACCGCATGGTCGTCACCAGCGGCCTCGACTACGTCCGAACCGGCGCGCAGGTCGACGACCGGCTGCGTCTCTGGCTCAAGGAGTCCCCGAAGAACTATGACGTCGCTGCCTTCGCTGAGGGTCGCAACGAAATAGCCCGCGGGGTCACCCTCGACCACGACTCCGCGACCGGAAGGGCCGGAGCGTACGGGCGCTGGCGGCTGCGGGAGACCCTCCCCGGCGGAACCTGGCAGACGACCCTGCTGATCCGCCAGGCCGGAGAAGACCCCACTAGGGTTCAGCTGGACGTCGAACACCTCCCGGACGACCCCGACGCCCTGCCCGTGCCCGCGAAAACACCCCGGCTCGCCCGCAGCCTTCTCGGCGTCCTGGACGCGCGCGACGGCCTCGCAGATGTGACGGCCGAGCCCCAGGTCATCGAGGCAGAGGACGTCGAGGCCGTCGTCGACGAGCTGTGCGACGAGTCCCGGCGCCTGCCGATCGTGGTGGCCAGCACCCCGTACGGGATCGACTTCGAGACCTGGCTGGAGGAAACAGTGGACCCACTGGTCCGCCCGCTGGCCGGACTGGCCGTTCTCTACGCCCTCGCGCCCGAGGCGGAGGTTCGCTTCAACCGGGTCCTGGAGTACCACCGTGTCTACGGCGGGGGCGTCCGCACCTACCTTCCGGGCTTCGACCCCGCCTGGCCCGCCGACGGACAGCGACACCGGGTGATGTCCCGCCAGGTGATCACCGAGAACCCCGCCCGTGCCCGACGGATCCTCGCCCAACTACCGCAGCGGCTTGCGGCCCGCACTCCGCTGCCGGCCGAGTTGGACTCCTTGCCGGTCATGCGGACGCGCGCCAGGAACGACTCGCAGGCCCCCGAGCTGGAAAGGCTGCGTGTCGAGAATGAGGCGCTCCTGGAAATCCTGGAGGAGGCGGGGCGGGAGCAGCGCGTCCGGGCCGACGAGATCCGTGATCTCAAGCACGAGCTGCGCAAGGCGGAGAACAACGAGACCCTGCTCATCGCCGAGTACGACGAGCAGTACCGGGAACTGCACGAGGCACGGGCACAGCTACTGGGCCTGCGGAAGCGACTGGTGGTCGTCGGCGCTGGTGAGGCCGCATACACGCCCGTCGCCATGCCGGACGACGTCCCGGAGTCCTTCGAGGAGGTCCTCGGCCGTATCGATGAGTTGCCCCACCTGCACTTCACCGGCTCCTCCAAGGTGACCCTCGAACTCGACGCGCAGGCGTACGGCTCCTCGTGGGTGCGAATGACCTGGGACGCTCTGCTGGCGCTCCGGGACTTCGCCGAGGAGGCCACCGCAGGACGCGCCGGCTGCGACTTTAAGCAATGGTGCTCGGACGCCCCCGCTGGTGTGCGTACGATCTCGCCCCGGAAGGTCGTCCGGGACGAGTCCAAGTCGGTCAAGAGCAACGCCGGTTGGCGCCGGGAACGCACTTTCCCCGTGCCCGAGCAGGTGGATCCCGCGCGGAAGGTGTTCATGGGGGCACACATACGCATCGGCGGAGGCAACACCATCGCGCCTCGGTTGCACTACTACGACGGCGCCCGCGCCGAGCACGGCATCTACATCGGGTACATCGGTCCCCACCTGACCAACACCCTGACCTGACAGGAACGATGCACTACTGGAGCCAACCGATGTGGCGGAGTGTGGGGATGACCCGGAAGAGGGTGAAGGCGAGGACAGGGGTCTCGTCGTCCCCTTCAGAGAAACAGAGCGCATGCTGGAGCGGCTTGAAATCCTGGGGCTCCCCGATGTCCACCGGTGGAAGGTCCGGTTCGTCGAAGGCTGCTTCCAGGCTCACGCCTGGTCTGTCGGTCAGATCACGGATCCGGTCCGAGCCGCAGTCGGCCACGAGCGCGGCAGTGGTGAGCGACTTCCGGAAGGAAGGACGGTCGTGGGCACCGGGTACGGCGAGCCAGGCCATGATCCGCAATCGCCCCCGACGGAGGGCTGCCGGCTCGATCCCGGCCCGTCGTCTGTTGTGCAGATTGGACAGAGGAGCCGGCATCTCGGGAACGAGGGACGGCTGGTACAGCACGAGATCCCGCTCGCCGTTGTCCCACCTGGTGTCATGGACGGTCAACAGCGGGCGGCCCGGCAGAGCAAGTTGCCATTCGGCGGCCACGCCGGTCGACTGCTCCCCGGAACAGGTTTCCCCGGACTTCGCCGTCCGTCCGCTGCTCCGGCTGATGGTGAGGTCGTCGTGGAGTCTCATGCCTGGGTGGTGCCTTCCGGAGAAGTACGGCAGCGAAACACGACGTCGGGCGTGTCCGCCGAATACTGAACGTAGCCGTCGTCGTGTTCACGTGGATAGGGTCCGTTGCGATGGGCCATGGATCTTGCCAGTCGAGGGGTGGGCGTGAGCGAGGAATACGGAAACTCCTCTGGTGCGACGGAGAATCCCGAGTTCCAGTTGCGGTTGCCCGGTGGTGACGAGATCGACCGGGCGAGGGGAGTCCTGCTGGACGCGGAGGGCACCAACGGCAGCAGGAGGTTCCTCATCCGTGCGGGATCACCGGCACGCGCCCACGTGATGCCTTCGTTTCCCAAGCACTTCAGCGGCACCTACCGGCGGCGCGAAGAACTGAAGGCCCAGGATGTGATCCGTCCCTCCGAGCGCTGGCCGGAGTGGCTGGAGCTCGCCGAAGACGTCGAGTGTGGGTCCCCGTCCTCGGCCGCGGAACTCCTGGTCGGTGCCCCCCGCAACGGCTGGGAGGAGTGGAAGACCGAGGCCGGTGTCCCGCTCGCGGACTTCATGGACGGCGTCCGGTCGGGACCGAACCGGGCCTGGCTCGTCCGGGGCTCGAATGTGTCGGGAGCCGACCTCGTCCAGAGGCTCTGGCTGCCCGAGGGGCGGGTGTCGCTCTCGGCGGCACGCCTGCGCCAGGGAGTCGGGCAGGGGGTGAGCAAGGAGCGCTTGCGTGCGTTCGTCGAGGAGGACTACGGGACCACGGCGACGTACAACCAGAAACTGGAGCTGGTCGAGGAGCTGTATGCCTTCCTGTCCTGGATGAAACCCGGCGACACCGTGTGCACGATCTCCGGCGGGCGCCTCTATGTCGGCGAGATCACCGGATCCGTGCAACAAACCGCATCCGAGGGCGGGCGGTCCAATCTGCGGCGTCCTGTCGAGTGGCAGAGCACGGGGTACCCGTACGACGAACTGCCCGAGGCGCTCCAGCAGAAGCTATCCGTGCAACACGACGTGGTCGATCTGACGGCCGTCCAGGCTCTCGTCGACGGGCTCGGGCTCACGGACGAGGAACTGGCCGACGACGCGGAGGCCATAGATCGCGATCCCAGCATCGAGGTGCCGGCGATCGCGGCCCGCCGGGGACTCGAACTCCCGCAGCCGGACCAGGAACTCGCGGACGAGTTGCTGGTTCACGATGTGGAGTGGCTGCGCGAGCTCCGGGATCTGCTGTGGGATGAGCGGCAGTTGGTGCTGTACGGGCCACCGGGCACCGGCAAGACGTACCTCGCGCTGAAGCTCGCCGAGTTCCTGGGAGGCGGGCCGGAGCAGGTGAAGCTGGTGCAGTTCCACCCCTCGTACGCCTACGAGGACTTCTTCGAGGGGTTCCGGCCCAGGGAGGACCCGCGGACACACGAGGTCGCCTTCCGGCTGACCGCGGGCCCGCTGCGTGAACTCGCCGACCTGGCCTCGCGCGAGGGAAACCGGCACGTCCCCCACTTCCTGGTCATTGACGAGATCAACCGGGCGAACCTCGCGAAGGTCTTCGGCGAGCTGTACTTCCTGCTGGAGTACCGCAACAAGTCGGTGCGGCTGACGTACTCCGGTGACGACTTCGCACTGCCGCCGAACCTCTTCGTCATCGGGACCATGAACACGGCCGACCGCTCCATCGCGCTGGTCGATGCGGCGATGCGCAGAAGGTTCGCGTTCGTCGAACTGTCGCCCCGCACCGAGCCCACCCGCGGGCTGCTGCGCCGCTGGCTTCACGCCCAGGACCGGGACGTCGAGCCGGCGGACCTGCTCGACGCGCTCAACGCCCGCATCGACGACCCCGACTTCCTCATCGGCCCGTCCTACCTGATGAAGAAGGGCGTCTACCGGGAGGGCGGACTGGAACGCACCTGGCGCACCAAGATCCTGCCCCTGCTGGAGGAGCACCACTACGGCGAGGGCGTCGACACCGAAAGGCGGTACGGGCTCCAGACCCTGCGGACGGCGGTCGGACGCACCGGGACACCGGATGAGCAGGACGACGGGAGTGGGCCGGTCTCGTGACCGTCGTCGAACTCGTCGAGTACGCCCCGGCGCTCACGCGGGCGCTGCCGGACGAGATCGGCCGGGCGCTCGCCGCCTCCCGCATCGTGGACGCCACGCCCGACCCGTATCTGCCGGGGCAATGGCGGCTGCGGGCCGGAAGCAAGGTCGGGGCGTTGGTTCTTCAGGCGCCCGGACACGGACCGTTCGTCCTGCGCATCACACCCAAAGTTCCGGTCGCCAGGCTCTTCTTCCTGATCGGATACGCCCTGAACCCTGCGGTCCACAGGGAAGGAGAGGTGCACGTGACGGAGCAGGCCGAGGTGCTTCCCGCTCTGGCCCACGCATACGAACGTGCCCTGGAACGGGCGCTTCGCCAGGGGGTGCTCCAGGGCTACCGGCACACCGAGGAGGCCGCCTTCGTCGTCCGCGGGCGCATCCGCGAAGCCGACCAGATCCGCCGCCGCCACGGGCGCGTCCTGCCGGTCGAGGTGGCCTACGACGAGTACACCACCGACATCCCCGAGAACCGGCTGCTGCGCGCAGCAGCCGACCGGCTACTCCGGCTGCCTCGCGTCCCCGGTGACGTCCGCCGCAAACTCCGCCATCATCAGGCACGGATGACCGAAGTCGAGCCGCTGGTACGGGGGCGTGAGCTGCCCACATGGCGGCCCAGCAGGCTCAACTCCCGCTATCAGCCCGCGCTGCGGCTGGCCGAGACTGTCCTGCGGGGCTCGTCCGTGGACCACCTGCCGGGCAACATCGCCGTCGACGGCTTCCTCCTCGACATGAACAAGATCTTCGAGGACTTCGTCTGCGTGGCACTCCGCGAGGCCCTGGCCCCGTACGGCGGGCACTGCACTCTCCAGGCCAGGGGCGTGCACCTGGACGAGGAGAACGCCGTCCGGATGCGGCCCGACTTCGTTCGGTACGGCGACGACGGTCGCCCGCTCGCCGTGGCCGACGCCAAATACAAGGCGGAGAAGCCCGAGGGATTCCCTGACGCCGACCTTTACCAGATGCTCGCCTACTGCACGGCCCTCGGGCTGCCCAAGGGGCACCTGATCTACGCGAAGGGGAACGCCCCGCACGCCGCCCACCGCGTCCGCCGCGCGGGAATCACGCTCCAGCAGCACGCGCTGGACCTCGACCGGTCTCCCGCCGACCTCCTCTCATCTGTACGGGAGTTGGCCGAACGGATCGCCCGAGGCTCGCACATTTGATCAACGCACCCTGTCCGGCACGGAGTGAGGAGTCCCGCCATGCCGCAGCTCGCCTTCGCGCACAGCTTCTGGGAGAGCTACGACGTGCTGGAAAAACCCGTCAAGGCCGGCGTGCGCAAGGCCATGGCGAAGTTCCAGCAGCTCACGGTCGCCGAACTCCACTCGGACAAGGGCATCCACCTGGAATCGGTGGACAAGGCCCGGGACCCGAGGATGCGGACCATCCGCATCAACGACTTCTGGCGCGGAGTCGTCCTGGCCCCCGACGACTCAAGCGACGTCTTCCTGCTCCTCAACGTCGTGCCGCATGACGATGCGTACACCTGGGCGGCGAAGCGGCTCTACACGGTCAACACCGCGACAAGGGGCCTTGAAGTCCGGAACGTCGTCGCCATCGAACAGCTGACCCCGGCGCTTGCGAAGGCAGCGGCCGTGGCGCCCAAGCTGCTCTTCGCCCGGCATTCCGACACCGTGCTGCGCGAACTCGGCATCGACGACCAGGTGCTTCGTGCGGTTCGCACGATCACCGACCAGGCGCAGCTCGAAGCCTTCGGCACGTTGCTGCCGGAAGACCAGTTCGAGGTCCTCCAGTTTCTCGCGGAGGGTTTCACACCGGAGGAGGTCTACCGGGATGTCGTAGCCGTTCGCCGGCCCACCGACGCGGCGCCCGAGGCGACCGAGGACCTTGCCACCGCCATCGCCAACACATCGAGCCGCATCACCCTGGTCACCGGGCCGGAGGAGCTGGCCGACATCCTCGACAAGCCCTTCGCCGCCTGGCGGGTCTTCCTGCACCCCTCCCAGCGGCGTGTGGCCTACCGGACGTCGTACGGAGGTCCCGCACAGGTCACCGGCGGACCCGGCACGGGCAAGACGGTCGCGGCTCTGCACCGGGTCAAGCACCTCCTGACCCGTTCACTGGACCACCGGATCCTGCTGACCACGTACACCGGAGCCCTTGCAGCTGCCCTGCGGGAGAACCTGGCCCTGCTCCTCGACGACGCGGAGCGGCTGGAGCGCGTTGATGTCACGACCGTCAACGCCTATGCGCACCGCGTTATCTCCGAGCTCCGAGGGAAGGCACCCGCACCCGTCGGAGACCGGGAGGAGCGCCAGGTCTGGCAGCGGGTGCGCAAGCAGCTGGCCCTGCCGTGGACGGAACAGTTCCTGGCCCAGGAATACCGGCATGTCATCCTCGCCCAGGACATCCGGACCGCCGACGAGTACCGGCGCGCGGCACGCCGGGGCAGGGGCACCCCTCTTCAGCCTGCAAAGCGGGATCAGGTCTGGGGCGCCGTGGAACGCTTCACATCCGACCTGGGAGCCCAGGGCGTCTGCACCCACCTGCAGGTATGTGCGGAAGCCGCGCGACTGCTGGACGCCCCCGAAGGGGGCATCTACCGCTACGACCATGTGGTGGTCGACGAAGCCCAGGACCTGCACCCTGCTCAGTGGCGGGTGGTGCGCGCGGCTGTGACGCCCGGCCCCGACGACCTGTTCATCACAGGCGACCCGCATCAGCGCATCTACGACTCACGGGTCTCACTGGGCTCGCTCGGCATCACCGTCACGGGCCGGTCGAGCAGGCTCCGGGTGAACTACCGGAGCACGGAGGAGATCCTGTCCTGGTCGACCGGCATCCTCTCTGACGTCACCGTCGAGGATCTGGCCGGCGACGGAGCGGACAACCTCGTCGGCTACCGCTCACTGCTGCACGGCCGCACCCCCTACGTCACAGGACACAGGACAGAGCACGACGAGGTCGCGGCATTGGTGAAGCGGATAGAGGACTGGATGGCGCAGGGCGTCCGACCCGCCGAGATCGCCGTATGCGCTCGATTCAACCTGTTGCTGAACCGAGTCGCCGACAGGCTGACGGACGCAGGCGTCCCCACGGTGCGCGTCAAGGACAATCCCGGGCCGGACGTGGACAGCGTGCGACTGGCCACCATGCACGCGATGAAGGGGCTGGAGTTCAGGTGCGTGGCGGTGCTTGGTGTGACAGCGAGCGCAGTGCCCTTTGCCCGGGAGATCACCCCGGCCGACGTGGACAGGATGCAGCACGAGACCGACATGCTGCGGGAGCGGTGCCTGCTGTTCGTCGCGTGCACCCGGGCACGCGAGGCGCTGCACGTCTCGTGGAGTGGCACGCCGAGCCCCTTCCTGCCGCAGGGGGCCTGAGACAGCTGAAGCGCGAAATGTCAGTCGTCCTCGCGGGGCGGAGTGAGCGCCCCACTGGTGAGACCGTCACGGGCGAGTGAGGCCGCCTGCTCGCCGAGCTGGGACACCTTCTTGACCCGCTCCTCGAATTCCTGGAGCAGACGGAAGACGGCTCCGTATCGACGCTGCTCACCAATGGCCATCTGGGGGATGCGCGCGCCTCGCGCGTCCAAGCGGAAGGTACCGCTGGAGCTGGTGGAGCGACGCGTATTGGCCGCGCTGCGGAGAAAACCCTGCAGGTAGTCCTCGTCCAACTGCTCGCTCGTCGAGGTGGGTCCGTCGTCGCCCAGATCGACCAGTCCCGCACGGCCCAGGTCCGCGAGACTCACGGTCGCAGAGTCGAGGGAATCGCCGCCCTTTTCTGCGCCGAGCGCCGGCAGAAGTCTGGCCATCGCGCTCAGCTGCTCCTCGATTTCCTCCCGGATGGCACCGTATTCGGCGGAGTAATCACGGTGCGACGCCCGTACATGACTTGCGGGTGTGAGGTCGACGATGTCGTCGAGCAGTTCGACGAGGGGTACGTCCACGATCTGCTCGGGCGCAGGTTCCAACGAATCCTCAGGATCGTTGGCTGTCAGATCCACCATGCGGACAACGGACACGGCGTCCGAGGCTGACGACGGCCGACGCAACAGCCAGAGATGGACCGGCAACTTGTGTGATGCTGCCGTGCCCGGCGGAAGCGCAACAACCTGGCTGAGGATCCCCCGACGCACCATCTCGGCGCGAATGCGGCGCCCGGCCTTCCGATAAGCGACCGACGCAGGCATCACGATCAGGACGTGGCCACCTGGGGCAGTGTGCGCATAACAGTGCTGAAGCCACGCCAGCTCCCCCTCCGCGCGGGACGGCGTACCCAGTTCCCAGCGCGAGTCGAGCAGCAGTTCCTCACGCCCCCAGTCGGGTTCGGCGACCGGGGGATCACACACCACGAGGTCCGCACGCAGGTTCAACCAACTGTCCGAGCGCAGGGAGTCGCCAGTCGCCACGGACACGTCCCTCAGCCCAATCAGGTCGGCACGCAACTGCGCGAACTCAGCAGCGCTGGGATCCAGCTCCTGCCCACAGCGGCGGGAGCCGACCAGCGGACCTACGGCGAAGAGCAACGACCCAATGCCACAAGCTGGATCGAAGACGGTGCCGCCGTCAGGCAACGGCGGCACAAAATGACTCACGGCCCGGACAATCCGCGGGGACGTCACCTGATCAGATCCGGCCCGACGCGCCGAATCCAGAAACCGCTCAGTCAGCGCTTTGATCACGTGTGCCGCCGACTCACGCGCAGCAAGCTGGGTCAGCAGCTCCGACACAGCCGGGTCCAGCCCCGGTACAGCACCGCGGGTGAGAAACCGGGCAACCAATGCGAGCCCGCTGACCATGTCGTCACCATAGGCTCCGCGCAAG
Source organism: Streptomyces blattellae (assembly GCF_009709555.1). Taxonomy (GTDB): domain Bacteria; phylum Actinomycetota; class Actinomycetes; order Streptomycetales; family Streptomycetaceae; genus Streptomyces; species Streptomyces blattellae. The sequence continues at coordinate 50,976 of NZ_WJBG01000193.1, forward strand.
GCCTGCCACAGCCGCACATCGTCCGAGAGATCCTGCCCCTTTCGTTGCTGCGCAAGCCAGGCACGGACCTCGGGAAGAGAGAAGAGAGGGGTGCCCGCCCCACCGCTCACGGGGGCGGGAAAGTCGTCGTAGCGCCGCCTCCAGTTGGACACGGCGGCCCTGGTCACTCCCGCCAGCCGAGCAATCTCAGCCCCAGTGACCAAGGGCGCAGCAGCGGATCCAGTGTCGTCCCTCATACCATCCACCGTACACGGCACTGAGCACGAGGCATAGGCGTGCATATGTTGACGCCGCAAACGGATGTGTGGGGTCAGAATCGGGGCACGGAGGCATCCGGCACTGATCAACGCAACCAGATGACCCCCAACTGCCGCATCCATGGGGAAGCTCCACCCCGAGCAGCACCGGTCCGCCGGGAATACGAACCACAACCGAACCGGTGCTGCGAACGCCGACCGGCGCCCCCGAGGCAGACCGACACCCCCGTCAAGAAGGCCGAAGGCCCCTTCTCACGGTCCACGAGCATCCGGCTGTGCTCCACTGCAAGCAAAACGCTGGAAACATTCCCAATCCGCCCCCTGCGGCCGAGACGGGATCGACGATACTCGGCGTACACGCACGAGTTGTCTCGCGCTGCCCCACCGGGAATTCGACCCGAATCGACCCCAGCAGACACCCGCCAAGGCATTCATAGCGGGCATAACCTGCGAAAACAGCATAAAGGCAGACGAGTCGGGCTATACGCCGGGTTCTGTCGCCCGGTCGCCTCGCGGCGGCCGGGGAGACGGCCATCCATCTAGGACCGGCGTTGCCGCCGGCCTCGTGCGGTCTACCCGCGGACTTGGGCGGGCAGCCCTCGAACGTCCGCGCAGAGTCGCCCTTTCTACCGAAGAGGCGGCTCCTCTTGACCTTGCTCCGGGTGGGGTTTACCTAGCTGCCCAGGTCACCCTGGGCACTGGTGGTCTCTTACACCACCGTTTCACCCTTACCGGGGGCCGTACGAGTACGGTCCCCGGCGGTCTGCTTTCTGTGGCACTGTCCCGCGGGTCACCCCGGGTGGCCGTTAGCCACCACCCTGCCCTGTGGAGCCCGGACGTTCCTCGGGAAGCACCCCGTGAGGGGGACTCCACGCGGCCGTCCGCCCGGCTCGTCTGCCGTGTGGACCATGCTACCGGGCTCGCGCGTCGCCTCGGTTCGGCTGGGTGTCCGGGTCCGGTGTCCGGGGGTTGCTTCCCGGGGCGGCGTAGCAACGGGCGTGGGGTCCTGCCCGGTCCGGCCGCCGTCGCCAGTACCGAGCCCGTCAGGATCAGGGCGAAGGCCGCCAGTACCCCTGCCGTCAGCTGCTCGTCCAGGAAGGCCGCGCCCGCTGCCACCGCCACCGCCGGGTTCACGTAGGTGAACACCATCGCCCTCGTCGGACCCACCTCCTTGATCAGCTCCAGGAAGGTCACGAAGGCCACCGCCGTGCAGATCACACCCAGGCCGGCCAAAGCAGCCAGTACCGAAGGCGACGGGACCGACGAGGGCCATGTCATCGCCGCCGCCGGTGCGTACACCAGTGCCGCCAGCGCCAGGCACGGCGCCGTCAGCTGCAGCGTCGGGACCTGCCTCAGCCAGCGCGCCGCGATCAGCGGTGCCGTCGCGTAGCCGAGCACCGTCAGCAGCAGCTCCCCCAGCGACCGCGCGTCCCCGCCGGTGAGATGCGGGACCGTGAGGACCGCCACCCCCGCCAATCCCAGCGTCAGGCCCGCGGCCCTCCTCACCCCAAGCCGCTCCCCCGCCCCGAAGAAGCGGGCCAGGGCGACCCCGACGATCGGCACGCCCGCGATCAGCAGGCCCGCCGTCGAGCTGGACAGGTGCCGTTCCGCGTCCGTCAGGGTCCACCACGGGCCGATGATCTCGATGCAGGCGAAGGCCAGCATCGGGCGCCAGTGCAGACGTACCGTCCGGGGCAGGGCGCCCTGGCGCAGGGCGAAGGGGAGCAGGAGTGCGGCGCCCAAGGCGCAGCGCGTGAACACCACCATCGACGGGGACAGATCCGCCTCCACCGCCACCTTGATCAACAGGTAGGGGATGCCCCACACCACGCTCATCACCGAGAACAGGAACCAGCCACGTGCAGTCATGCGCGCAGTCTCGGCCGCCTCAGCGTCCGCCGTCTTGAACGCTGTTGCGGTACGCGGCCGGTGTCACCCCGAGCACGCGTCGGAACCAGCGCGTGAGGTGCGCCTGGTCGGCGAAGCCCACCGACCCCGCTACCTCGGCCGGTCGCAGCCCGCACTCCAGCAGGCCTCGGGCCCGGTGCACGCGGTGCTGGGCCAGCCAGGCGTACGGCGGCATTCCCGTCGCCGTGCGGAAGGCCCGTAGGAGCTGGTAGCGGGAGAGGTCCAGCCCGGCGGCCAGTTCCGTGAGGGAGGGCGGGGTCCGCAGCTCGTCCGCCAGGCGCTCTCGTACCTCCCGCGCTATGCGCGCCGCGCCCGCGACCTTGTCATCCGCCGGGCGGGCCGTGGAATGGCGGCGGGCCAGGGCCGTGAGGAGCCAGGGGAGGCGGGATTCCGCCTCCAGCGGGTCGGGGCAGGCGCTGAGTTCGGTGTGAGCCAGGCGCAAGGCCGCGGCCAGTTCGGGGTCGTCGAGGAGCGGTTCGCGGAAGTGCGGGAGTCCGCCGACGGTGCCTTCCGTGAGGAGGGACGGCTCGGCGTACAGCGCTCGGTACGCGTAGCCGTCGGACGTGCCCGGGCCGCCCGTGTGTGCTTCTCCGGGGGCCAGTACGACGATGGAGCCCGGGCCCGTGCGGATGCGGCCGCCTCGGTAGTCGATGACCTCCTCGCCGCTGACGCAGACACCGACCGTGAACTCCTCGTGGGCGTGCGGGGCGTAGACGTGGCGGTCGAAGGCGGCGGTGAGGAGGTAGAAGGGCGGGCCGCAGCGGCCGAGCCGCGCCCTGGTCCAGCGGGCCTGTTCCCGTGTGCTCACCTTGCACCCCCTCATCCCGAGGGGATCAGAGGAAGTCCGCGGTGTCCAGTTCGCAGGCGAAGGGCTCGGGGAGGGTGAGCGGTCTGCCGAAGGGGCGGGTGCACTGCTCTCGGTAGTCGTCCTGCCTTGCGTCACTGAAGAGTGTGACCTGGGAGGTTTCGCGGTCGGCCAGCAGATGGAGCGGGATGCCGCCGCGGGCGTGACAGGGCGTTTGGCCTCGCGGTCGGACTGCGGTTTGGTGGAGGTCACCTCCAGCACCATGGCGACGCCCTCGCAGGGCATCCAGGAGTCGGCGCCCCCGAAGAGGCCGGATGCGACTGGGGACATCGGCTGATCACCTGTAGGTGAGATCGGGATCCGTTCCGTCGAGCGTGGCCCACGATCACGGTCACCGTCAGGACAGGGCTCGCTTGACCCTGCCGCGGCGACGAAGCACGCGATCACGCAGGCGGCGGCCACGCGAACCGCACCCTCGCCGCCGCCGGATCCGCTTGGATGAGGCGGACGTGGAGACGTTCGCCGAGGGGGAGGGGAGCCGTGGTGCTCTCGATGGGGGCTACTACGGCCGGGGAGTCCAACTGGACCTTTCCGGCCGTGGGCCGGTGTTCCTCCACGTCCACCACGTACCCGTCGAACTGCTCGCCCACCCGGTCCTTCAGCAGCGCGGCCTCGACGATGTCGACGCAGGCGCGCTCCACCTGGCCCGCCCTCCGCGTGCCGTCGGCCATCTGCTTGGGGAGGGTGTCGAGGGCGGCGAGGACCCAGTCGGGCGCGGCGCCTCCGGAAGCAGACGCCAGGCAGATCTCGGTGGCGTAGCGGTCGGCGAGGCGGCGGAGGGGGGCCGTGCAGTGGGCGTAGGGGGCGGCTACCGCGGAGTGGGTGGTGATGGTGGGGAGGGCGCCGTCACGGAAGACCGTGTAGCCGGCGCCGCGCAGCAGGGTTGTGCATTCGAGCAGGAACGCCGCGTGGTGCGGGCGGTGCGGGTCGAGGGAGCGGATCAGGGCCGCGTACGAGACGTGGTGCGGCCAGTCGATGTGCAGGGCGTGCGCGGTACGGCGGAGGCGGCCGACGGCGCCGTCGGGGGCGGTGGGGAGGGTGCGCAGTACGCCGGTGCCGTAGGCCAGCATCAGGTCTGCTGCCGCCATTCCCGTGAGCAGGGAGATCTGGGCGTTCCATGCGTCGGCGGGGCGGGGGGCGCGGTAGTTCAGCTCGTATGTGTGGTCGTGCTCGGTGATCTCCTGCTCGGGCACGGTGAGCGAGATGCCGCCGCGATCGATCTCCAGGCGTTCCCTCGCCTCCCCGATCTCCTTGAGCAGTGCGAGCGGTTCTTCGGCGGTACCGGAGTCGATCTGCCGCTGCACGCCCGCGTAGTCCAGTTTGGCCCGGCTGCGGACGAGGGCCCGGCGGACGTCGACGGCGAGCGTGCGGCCGTCCGCGTCGAGGTCGATGGTCCACAGGGCGGCCGGGCGGGGCTGGTCCGGGAGGAGGCTGGCGGCGCCCTCGCCGAGCAGCGTCGGGTGCAGGGGGATCTTCTCGTCCGGGAAGTACAGCGTGGTCACCCGGCGGTGGGTCTCCAGGTCCAGTGGTGACCCGGGTACGACGAAGGCGGCGACGTCGGCGATGGCGTACCGGACGCGGTAACCGGTGCCCTGGCGGGAGAGGTGCATCGCCTGGTCGAGGTCGCTGGAGGTGGGAGGGTCGATGGTGAAGAGGGGGATGTCCGTGGCGTCGTGGTCGGGCGCCTCGGGAGTGGCCGGGACCGCCTCGGGCGGGAAGCTCGCGGAGACGCCGAGTTCGGTGCGCAGCGCGGTGAGGGCGGCCCGGAGGGGGGCTTCAGGGGCGCCGGTCACGCGGATGTGGCGGCGGGGCATGACACCGAGCGTAGGGCCGGGGTGAGGGCGTGGCATCCGCAGGTATCCGACGCCGTACGCTGTCGCGAAGCCCGATCCGAAGGAGAACCTGTGCTTGTCCTGCTGCCGCCTTCCGAAGGCAAGGCCGCCTCCGGCCGTGGCGCCCCGCTGAAGCTGGAGTCGCTGTCGCTGCCCGGCCTGACGCCGGCCCGGGAGGCGGTCCTCGGCGAACTGGTCGAGTTGTGCGCGGGGGACGCGGAGAAGGCGCGCGAGGTGCTCGGGCTGAGTGAGGGGCTGCGGGGCGAGGTCGCGAAGAACACCGAGCTGAGGACGGCGGGGGCGCGGCCCGCCGGGGAGATCTACACGGGGGTGTTGTACGACGCTCTGGACCTCGGCTCCCTCGACACCGGGGCGAAGCGGCGGGCCGGGCGCTCGTTGCTGGTCTTCTCGGGGCTCTGGGGTGCCGTCCGGGTGACGGACCGGATCCCCTCGTACCGCTGCTCGATGGGGGTGAAGCTGCCTGGGCTCGGGGCACTGGGCGCGCACTGGCGTACGTCGATGGCCACCGTCCTGCCCGAGGTCGCCGGGGACGGGATGGTGCTGGACCTGCGGTCCTCCGCGTATGCGGCCGCCTGGAAGCCGAAGGGCGGGGTGGCCGGGAGGACGGCGACCGTGCGGGTGCTGCATGCGCCTACGCGGAAGGTGGTGAGCCACTTCAACAAGGCGACGAAGGGGCGGATCGTACGGAGTCTGCTCTCGGCCGGGGCCGCGCCGAAGGGGCCGGCGGAGCTGGTGGAGGCGCTGCGCGACCTGGGGTATGCGGTGGAGGCAGAGCCGCCGGGGCGGGCGGGGGTGGCGTGGGCGCTGGATGTGCTGGTGGACGAGGTTCACTAGGTCCCCGGAGTGTCTATTGCAGTATGCGCAACGCGCGTTGCGCATACTGTTCGCCGGCGGCACGATGTGGGGCATGAGCGCCTCCCTCCTTGATCTCGCCCCCGTCGTCCCCGTGGCCGTCGTACCGGACGCCGCCGACGCCGTTCCGCTCGCGCGGGCGCTGGTCGCGGGTGGGCTGCCCGCGATCGAGGTGACGCTGCGGACGCCGGTCGCGCTGGACGCGATCCGGGCGATCGCCGGGGAGGTGCCGGACGCGGTGGTCGGCGCGGGGACGGTGATCACGCCGGAGCAGGTGTCCCGAGCGGTCGCGGCCGGGGCGCGGTTCCTGGTGAGCCCGGGCTGGACGGACGTACTGCTGGAGGCGATGCGGGCGTCCGGGGTGCCGTTCCTGCCGGGGGTGTCGACCACGTCGGAGGTCGTGGCGCTGCTGGAGCGGGGCGTGACGGAGATGAAGTTCTTCCCGGCGCGGGCGGCGGGCGGTACGGCGTATCTGGAGGCGCTCGCCGGGCCCTTGCCGCAGGCGCGGTTCTGCCCGACCGGCGGGATCGGGCTCGCGTCGGCTCCCGAGTATCTGGCGCTGCCCAACGTCGGCTGCGTGGGCGGCACTTGGATGCTTCCCGGCGATGCGGTGGCCGCGCGGGACTGGGCGCGGATCGAGTCGCTGGCCCGCGAGGCCGCGGCGCTCAGCGCAGGTGCGACGTGTCGTTGAACAGCCGCACGCTCGCGTTGCCGTCCGCGTAGTACGCCACCGCCGACAGTGAGGCCGCCGAGAGTTCCATGCGGAACAGCGACTCGGGCGGGGCACCGAGGGCGAGCCGTACGAGCGTCTTGATCGGGGTGACGTGGGTGACCAGCAGCACCGTGTGACCCGTGTACGCCGCCACCAGCTTGTCCCTCGTGGCCGCGACCCGCGTCCCCGTCGCCGTGAAGCTCTCGCCGCCGCCGGTCGGTTCGGCGTCCGGGGACGCGAGCCAGGCGTTCAGGTCGTCGGGGTGGCGCTGCTGCACCTCGGCGAAGGTGAGGCCCTCCCAGGCGCCGAAGTCCGTCTCGATCAGCCCGTCCTCGATGCCGACGTCGAGGCCGAGACGGGCGGCGACGATTCCGGCGGTCTCGCGGGTGCGGGCGAGGGGGGACGCGAGGATGGTCTGGATCGTCCCGCGCCGGGCGAGAGCGTCCGCCACCCGCTCGGCCTGTTCCCTGCCGACGTCGGACAGCGACGGGTCGGTACCGCCTCGCCCCGAGAAACGCTTCTGCGGTGTCAGCGGCGTCTCGCCGTGCCGCAGCAGCACGAACGTGGCGGGCGCACCGAGGTCGGCCGCACCCCACCCGACGGTGGGCGTCGTCGCCACGTTGCGCGCGGCGCGTTCGTCGGCATCGGCGTCGGCACGGACGTCGGCATCGGCGCGTACGTCGGCGTCGGCACGGACGTCGGCATCGGCACGGACGTCGGCATCGGCGCGTACGTCGGCACCCGCGCGTACATCGGCATCGGCCTTCGCAACGTCCGCAGCACCGGAAGTCCCCGCGTCCATCGCCTCGTTCGCCAATCGGTCCGCCCGCGTGTTCATCTCCCGCGGGATCCACTCGTACGTCACCCGCCCGGGCGGAAACGCCCGGACCGCCTCCGCGGCCAGCGGCTTCATAGCAGGGTGCTTGATCTTCCAGCGGCCCGACATCTGCTCGACGACGAGCTTGGAGTCCATGCGGACGTGCACGGTGGCGGCAGGGTCGAGGGTGTACGCGGCGCGCAGCCCCGCCAACAGCCCCCGGTACTCGGCGACGTTGTTCGTCGCGATGCCGAGGTACTCGGACTCCTCCGCCAGCGTCTCCCCGGTCGCCGCGTCCGACACCACGGCCCCGTAACCCGCGGGCCCGGGATTACCCCGCGACCCGCCGTCGGCCTCGACGATGAACTCCCGCACGACGTGAGCGCCTTACAGCCCGGACTCGGACGTACGCACCAGAATGCGCCGGCAGTTCTCGCACCGCACCACCGTGTCCGGCGCGGCTGCCCGGATCTCGTTGATGTCGGTGATGGACAGCTCCTGGCGGCAGCCCTGGCAGGTGCGCTGGTAGAGCTTGGCCGCGCCGATGCCGCCCTGCTGCCCGCGCAGCTTGTCGTACAGCCCCAGCAGCTCGGCGGGGACGGATCCGGCGATGACCTCGCGCTCCTTGGCCGCCGAGGCCGCCTCGCCGTCCAGCGACTCGTACGCGGCGTCCCGGCGGGCGGTCGCGTCGTCGATCTTCGACTGGACGGAGGAGACCCGGTCGGTCAGCTCGGCGACCCGCTCCTGTGCGGACTCGCGGCGCTCCATGACCTCCAGCACGATGTCTTCGAGGTCGCCCTGCCGCTTGGCGAGGGAGGCGATCTCGCGCTGGAGGTTCTCCAGGTCCTTCGGGGAGGTGACGGCGCCGGAGTCGAGGCGCTGCTGGTCGCGGACGGCGCGCTGGCGCACCTGGTCGACGTCCTGCTCGGCCTTGGTCTGCTCGCGGGCGCAGTCGCTCTCCTCGGTCTGCGCGGCCACGAGCAGGTCGCGCAGCTGGGTGAGGTCCTTGGTCAGCGACTCGATCTCGGCGTGCTCGGGGAGCGACTTCCGCTTGTGGGCGAGCTGCTGGAGGCGGACGTCGAGGTCCTGGACGTCGAGGAGTCGGATCTGGTCTGCGGGCGCGGCGTTCAGTTGGGGGCTCCAATTGACGGGGAGTGGCTGGTCCACGGGTCGGTGACCGTCCTGGACACGTGGACACGCAGGTCCCAGCCATTCCGGTCGGAGATCTCGTCGAGCTGGGCGGCGGCCAGCTCGCACCAGGGCCACTCGGTGGCCCAGTGCGCCGCGTCGAGCAGCGCGAGAGGAGTGTGGGCGCGGGCCGCCATGAATTCGGCCACCGGGTGGTGTCGCAGGTCCGCGGTGAGGAAGGCGTCGACACCGGCCGCACGCACCTCGTCGAAGAGGCTGTCGCCCGAGCCTCCGCTCACGGCGATCGTCCGTACGACCGCCTCGGGGTCGCCTGCGACGCGGATGCCCTGCGCGGTGGCGGGCAGGCGTTCGGCGGCCCGCAGAGCGAACTCGCGCACGGGCAGCGGGTGGTCCAGCTCGCAGACCCGGCCCAGGCCCCGGCGCCCGGACGGATCGGACGGATCCGGCACCAGCGGTCGTACGACACGCAGGTCCAGGGCGCCGGCGAGCGCGTCGGAGACGCCCGGGTCGGCGGTGTCGGCGTTGGTGTGGGCGACGTGCAGCGCGATGTCGTTCTTGATGAGGGTGTGCACCACGCGGCCCTTGAAGTGGCTCGCCGCGACCGTCGTCGTACCGCGGAGGTAGAGCGGATGGTGGGTGACCAGCAGGTCGGCGTCCAGCTTCACCGCCTCGTCGACGATCTCCTGGACCGGGTCGACCGCGAACAGGACCCGGGAGACATCCTGGCCGGGGTCGCCCACGACGGTGCCGACCGCGTCCCAGGACTCGGCCCGCTCGGCGGGCCACAGGCTCTCCAGCGCGGCGATGACTTCAGACAGACGGGGCACGCGCTAAAGGCTACCTGGAGCTTCTGCGCCACTGAACCTGCACCGGGGCCCCACCCGGGTCGCTCTCCCCGTCCAGCACATCCGCCCCCGTCTCCTCAGGCGAATCGATTCGCGGCCACCCTTATGTGTGAAGCGGGAGCCTGGCGGTCCCCCGTCAGTGCGTGCGAAAACTAGCTTCGTCACCGGAGGTGACCGACCGATGACGGCCTGTGTGATCGAACCCACCACGGAGAACGAGGACGACCCGGCCCCGCTCGCGGGGTGCACGATCACCGTGGACGGCTGCTATGCCGCACGTCTCGCCGCGCACGGCGACTGCCTGTTCCCGGAGCGCTGGACCCTGGACGGACCCGAGCCGTACGCCGTGCCGCTGCCCGGCAACCAGCCCGAGGAACCCGGCACCGAGGTGCAACCGCTGAGCGACGGCCGGGTACTGATCCGGCGCCTGGCGGACGGACGACATGTCTTCTCGCTGCTGTACCCGACCGGGCCCGGCACCGGGGAGCTGCCGCTGGGCGCGGTCGAGTGCCCGGTCCCCGGCTCCCGGCTGCGGCTGCTGCCGCCCGCGCCCGGCGGCGACAAGGCGTACGCCCTCGCCGTGGGCCGGCGTTCCAGCACGGTGTGGCTGGTGGCGGGCGGCGCCTTCGGGCCCGAGCAGCTCGCCGAGATCCCCGGGCGCTGCTCGGGCGGGGTGTGGCTGGACCGTACGGGGCGGATACTGGCCCTCGACCGGGAGACCGGCGGGCGGACCAAGACCGTCGTCGTCGACCTGGAGCGCGGCGGCGAGGTGTCACCGCTGCTGCAGATCGCCGCGGACAGCGACGACCGGCTGCTGCTCGCCGACCCGGACAGCGGGCTGCTGCTGATCAGCTCCGACGCGCCCTCTCCGGGGCAGGCCCGGCTGGGCTGGGGGGTGCTCGGCAGCACGCTGCCGGTGCGGTTCCCGGAGAGCCTGCGGGTGGCGGACTGCACGGTCACCCCGTTCGCCGTCCAGCCGGGGCAGATGCTGATGCCGGAGAGCTGTGCGGTGGCGCTCCGCATCGACGGTCCGGTGAGCAGCTGGCTGGGTCTGTGGCGGCCGAGCGAGCGTCGGGTACGTCATCTTCCGGGGCCCGAGGGGTGGTTGGCGGGGGCGGGGCTGTTCAGCCGCGACGGGGTGCTGCGACTGCCGTATTCGACGGGGGTGGTGGCGTGCGGGGTGGCTCGGGTGGAGGCGGGAGGGGCGGGAGGGGCAGGAGGGGCACTGGAAGTGCGGGAGCCACTGCTGGAGGAACCGGCGGATTCCGCTCCGCGTGTACCGGAGGACTCCGCTCCGCGTGTACCGGCGGATTCCCCACCGCCTGAGCCCTCGTCCGAGTCCCCGTCCGAGCCGCCGTCCGAGCCGCCGTCCGAGCCCGTCGCCGCGCGCCCGGTGCCCCTCCAAGAGGCGCCTCTGCACGATCGTATGGCGACCAGGTAACGAAGTAGTGGCGGTTGGCGTGTGCGGCTGGATTCGGTGCGTGGTGTGCCGGTTACACTCGCCCGGCTGTAAGAAAGATCATGTTGACGGGGTGGAATTCTTCAGATGAGCGACGCCACTACGACCCAGCCGCACGCCGACACCGAGCAGAACACCGGTCACGGCAAGCACAGGGGCCCGGTTTCGTCCCACGAACGCGAGACGGCACCGAGCGGCCGTCACCGCAAGCCGGTGGAGCAGCAGACCGAGACTGCTGCCTGACGGTACGTCGACCGGCCCCGCCCGTCCGCTGGACGGGCGGGGCCGTTGTCGTAGGGGGGCGTAGGGGATGGGGTCGCCTGCCGTCGCCTGCTGGGGAGTCCGGTCGGGCTACCGGCGCTTGAGCCCCAGTACCTCCGCCGCCGCGAACGTCTCCCCCTTCGTGTCCGCGTAGTGCGCCGTGAGTACGGCGTCCAGCTCGTCGTAGCTGAAGGCGTCCTGCTTGCTGTCGAACTGGGCCTGGACCCGCGGGCGTTCGACGATCGCGACCATGCCGCCGTGCACGACGAGCAGCTGGCCGTTGACGCGGGCGGCGGCCGGTGAGGCCAGGTAGCCGACGAGGGGGGCGACGTGTTCGGGGGCGAGGGGGTCGAGGCCGGGGGCCGATGCGCCGGATGTGTCGGATGCGCCGGATGCGCCGGATGCGCCGGATGCGTCAGGGAAGACGTCCTCCGTCATCCTGGTGCGGGCGCGCGGGCAGATCGCGTTGGCCGTCACGCCGTACTTGGCCAGGGCGAGGGCCGTGGAGGTGGTGAGGCCGACGATTCCGCCCTTCGCGGCAGCGTAGTTGGGCTGCCCGGCGGAACCGGCGAGGAAGGCCTCCGAGGAGGTGTTCACGATCCGCCCGTACACCGGCGCCCCGGCCGCCTTGGACCGCTCGCGCCAGTGCGCGGAGGCGAAGCGGGTGGTGTTGAAGTGGCCCTTGAGGTGGACCCGTATCACCGAGTCCCACTCGTCCTCGGTCATGGAGAAGACCATACGGTCGCGCAGGATGCCCGCGTTGTTGACGAGGATGTCGAGCTTGCCGAACTCCTCGACCGCCGACTCGACGAGCGCGCGGGCCTGTTGGAAGTCGGCGACGTCCCCGGTGTGGGCGAGTGCCGTGCCGCCCGCTTCGCGGATCGCGGCGGCGACCTCCTCGGCGGGGGCGGCGGACGCCTCGCCGGAGCCGTCCCGGCCGGGCTGTCCGTAGTCGTTGACGACGACGGCCGCGCCGAGCCGGGCCAGCTCCAGCGCCTCGGCCCGGCCCAGGCCGCGTCCGGCGCCGGTGACGACGGCCGACAGGCCCTCAAGTGGCAGTGACATCAAGGTCCTTTCGCGGGAGGGGGTCAGATCTCGATGCAGGTGCGCAGCGCGGTCCCCGTCCGCATCTGGTCGAGGGCCTCGTTGATGTCGGCGAGCGGGACGCGGTGCGTGATCAGTCCCTCCAGGTCGATCCGGCCGGTACGCCAGAGGGAGATCGTCCGCTCGTAGGAGCGCAGGACGTCGCCGCCGCCATACAGGGACGGCAGGATCCGCTTCTCGTCGAAGAACAGCTCGAACATGTTGAGCTGGAGGAAGTCGTCCATGGCGCCCGCGCCGACGACGACGAGGGTGCCGCCGCGGCGGGTGTTCTCGTATGCGGTGCGCGCGGTGGCGGCCTTGCCGACGACCTCGAAGACGTAGTCGAAGCCCTCGCCGGCGGTGGCCTGCTGCTTGGCGTCGGGCAGCTCGTCCGGCGAAACGGCCTTCGTGGCACCGAACTTGAGCGCGGCCTCACGGCGCGAGGCGACCGGGTCCACGGCGACGATCTCGGCGGCGCCCTTGAGCCGAGCGCCCTGGACGGCCGAGATACCGACCCCGCCGCACCCGATCACGGCGACCGACGAACCGGCCTCCACATCGGCCGTGTTGAGGGCCGCGCCCAGCCCGGTCGTCACCCCGCAGCCGATCAGGGCGGCGATGTCGAAGGGCACGTCGTCCGGGATCGGCACCGCGCAGCGGGCGTCGACGACGACCTCCTCGGTGAAGGTTCCGGTGCCCGCCATGCCGAAGACGTCACCGCCGGGGCGCTTGAAGTTGGGGGTGCCCGCGTTCATGAACCCTGCCAGGCACAGCTCGGTCTGCCCGCGCCGGCACGCGGGGCAGGTTCCGCAGGCGGGCAGCCAGCACAGGACCACCCGGTCGCCGACGCTCAAGTCGGTCACACCGTCGCCGACTTCGAGGATCTCGCCTGCGCCCTCGTGGCCGGGCACGAACGGTGCCGGCTGCGGCAGGACGCCGCTCATCGCCGACAGGTCGGAGTGGCACAGCCCGGTGGCCCGCACCCGGACCCTGACCCGTCCGGGGCCGAAGCCCACCGCCTCGATGTCGTCGAGGACGTCGAGTTTGTCCTGGCCGATCTCGTGCAGTACGGCTGCGCGCATGGTGCGGCTCCCCTCGGAAGTACTTGACTCACGGGTGCTGGACGGTGCTCACGGGTGCTGACGGGTGCGGGACGGTGCTCACGGGTGCTGGGTGATGGTGACGACTGTGTCGGCGAGCACGGGCGCGTCGTCCCGTTCGACCGCGCTCACGGCGACCCGGACGGCGGCTGCCGCCTCCTGGCGCCACATGCGGATGCGCAGGGTCTCGCCCGGGTGGACGACCCCGGCGAACCGTGTGGCATACGACCGCACGCGGGCGGTGTCGCCGCCGAGCAGTGTGTCGACGACCGCCTTGAGCGTCATGCCGTAGGTGCACAGCCCGTGCAGGATGGGCCGCTCGAACCCGGCGACCTTGGCGAACTCCGGGTCGGCGTGCAGCGGGTTCCAGTCGCCGGAGAGGCGGTAGAGGAGGGCCTGGTCCTCGCGGATCGGCCGCTCGACGACCTTGTCCGGCTCACCGGCGGGCGGTTCCAGGCGCGCGGACGGCCCGCGGTCGCCGCCCCATCCCCCTTCTCCCCGTACGAAGATCTGCGCGTCGTTGGTCCACAACGGGCCCTCGGCGTCGGTCACTTCGGTGCGCATGACGAGGACGGCGGCCTTGCCCTTGTCGTAGACGGCGGCGATACGGCCGGTGGCGGTGGCCGTGCCCTGCACCGGGATCGGCCGGTGGACGGTCAGGGACTGGCCGCCGTGCAGGACACGGGCCAGGTCGACCTCGATGCCGGGCATGGACAGGCTGCTGATCACGCCGGGCGAGCCGCTGCCCGCGACGGTGGCGAAGCTCGGCAGGACGTGCAGCCGGGATTCCAGGGTGTAGCGCAGTTCGTCGGGGTCGGTGGCGGGGGTCTCCTTGTCGGGATTCGCACCGGCGCCCACCCCCAGGTGGTAGAGCTGCACGTCCTTGTGGTCCCAGGCGATCTCGCCGGAACGGGGTTCGGCGGCGAGCGCCTTGGCTGCGTCGATGGGCATGGGACTCCTGACATGACCGGAGGGCAAGACCTCGGCGCGGCCGTCCGCACCGTCGGCCGCACCGAGGTCATCACGGGGCCGCGGAACCCGCCCATCTAGAACGCGTTCCAGTACGGCGCCCTCTGTATAGCCCAGGGCTCCGAAGTTGTGAAGGCTCCTGACAGGGTGTCAGGCGTGGGGGGGCGGGTGTCGGCAGACGGTGCGGGCCTGCGGTGCCGTCCCCGGCACGGCCCGAGGCAAGGCGGTGAGGCCTGGGCGTCCGGCCCGCACTCGGGTTCAGGCTGTGGCGCATGGCCGAGGAATTCGCGCGCGGCGCCCGCGTTCGGGGCGATGCCGACCGTTGCCCACATATGTCCGTCCCACTCCAGCAAGGCCCTCGGGCCGTCCGGGTCGACGTGGGACGCCTTCGGACCAGGGGCGAGCGGGACGGCGCGACGGGCGCCGGTGACCTGCCGGTCGGCGGCCCGGCGCCGCTCCCGCCGGGCCGCCCACTCCTCCAGCGGCTCATCCTCGGGTCCCACGGTGCGCCTCTTCTAACGGGCCGCCGTCTGCGGTACCGGCTGGCCCGGCTCGTCCAGCCACACCGTAGCGCCGGACGGGTCGACGGTGAGTCCGTATTGCTCGACAGAAGGACGTGCGCGAACCTCCCACCAGCGGTGCGCGGCCTCTACCTCGTCCCACAGACGCCTGGGGCCGTGCTGGTAGACGATCGCCGGTCCTTCGTCGGGCCAGCGGGCGGCGGCCCAGGAACGGTCACGCAAGCTGTACCACCAGGCGGCCGAGGTGCCGTCCGGCTCCGCGTAGGCGGTGTGAGCACAGTCCGGCACAGCCAGGCCGAGGGCATACCGCGCGGCGTCGAGTTCCGTCGGCGGAAGGTCGGCGGTGCGCTTGCTGGCAGTCGACCAGTCGGTGACGTACTCGTCATGGTCCGGGTAGGGGGCACGGCCATGTCTGTCCTTCATGAACTCCACGGCCCGGGTGAAGCGCCCCGACGCCGCGCCGTCCTTCACCACCAGGCGGCCCACGGCGTCACGGTTGCTGTAGTACGTCCCCCATGGGACGACGATCACGCCGCCGGGACGGGTCTGCGTGATCCACGTGGTGGGAACGATGCGCACCGCGTAGGTGGCCAGCAGCCGGTCATAGAGGGCTGCGGGCGGGTAGCCGTAGGCGCCGTCGCCCACCACGGTGGTCACGTACAGGCCGAGGCGGCACAGGCATTCACGGGCGCGGCGGGACACCGCGGGATCCACGTCGACCGTGAAGACGTTTCGCCAGCCGCATCGGTGGGCGAGGAGCGCGGCGGTTTCACCGACACCGGTGCCGATGTCGAGCACGCGCATGCCGGTGTCCGCGTCCAGGTCGCGGAGCATGCCGTACACGACGCTCGGCGCGCTGGCTGAGCTGGTCGGCGTGTGTCCGGGTGCGGTTCCTCGGTGCTGCCCGTCGTCCCACTGGGTGACGATCGGCATGTCCGTGTCGGCATAGCCGTACCAGGCGGCGTCATCCTGCGCGCGGTCGATGATGGCGGCCGTGGCGGTGGCCATGTCCCACGGCCACATCAGATCCGGCAGGAAGGCGGCGCGGTCCACGGCCGCGAATGAGGGTGCCCAGTCCGAGGTGAGGGCGCCGGTCCCCATGAGGCGGCGCCCCAGCCGCGTACGGCCGGGGCGCTCCTGGCGCTGCGTGCTGGTCACTTTCGGTGGCCTCCGTCACCGGGCGGGCCGGAGCCGTCGGGGGACGGCGGCGAGGGCGGGGGCGGGGGTTGGATCGGGGCCGGAGGGCCTTGGTGCTTTCCCACGGTGGTACCTCCTGTGTCGGCTCGTCGGGGCGGCCATTGCGGGGGGTGTGCCGGGACCGCCCGGCGGGTCCGGTCCCGGGATGGGCTGCTTGGGCGGCGTGCTCATCAACTCACCTGGCCTTCCGTCGGGTTGGGTGGACGCCCGCCCCGGGCCTGCGCACGGGGCACGGGCGGGCGGCCCTGCGGGGGACGTGCCAGCCTTCCCCCGGTCCGGCCGGTCCTTCGGTGACGACCGGGGGTCTTGGTGTCCGGACCCATGCCGCGCAGCCACGGGGTTGTGCCAGCCGCCCGGGTGCGTCCGGGGTGGGGCGGAAGATCACGTGCTGTGCGGGGTCTGCGGCGGCATGCGCGCGCCGGGGCCGGGTGCACGGCGGTGTCCATCTCGGGTAGGGCGCGGGGTGGGAGTGCGGGACGGTCGCGTCGTATGCGCAGGTGATCGATCTGCGCATCCAGGATCACCGCGAGCCAGGGAGGGCAACGCGGAGGGCGGTGAGGACGCTGACGACGGAACCGGGCAGAGATCTCGCGGATTGCGGCGTTCTGCGTATGGGTCATGCGGTCAGTTCCGCCCACACGCGCTTCCCGCCTGCGGGTCCGGTGTCTGCGTCCCATCGCGAGGAGAGCGCGGCGACGACGGCCAGGCCGCGGCCGTGTTCGCTGTCGTTGCCTGGAGTGCGGCGCACAGGACGGCGGGGTGAACTGTCGCTCACCGTCATGCGCACCGTGTGCGTGGTGGGGAGTTCCACGGTGAGACGGAAGTGGCCAGGACCGTCCTCCGTGGCCCGGCTGCCGTGCCGTAGGGCGTTGGTGGCCAGTTCGCTCACGATGAGTTCAGCATCATCGGTGATGGAGTCGCGATCCCAGCATGTGAGGGTGGTCCTGACCGACATTCGGGCGAGCGAGACGCTTTCCGGCAGGCACACGAAGGTTTGTGTGTACTCGGGATGCGGTTCTGCCTGACGTACAGGGGATGGGGCCGTCATCATCGTCATCGTCACGCCTCGGGTTCGGGAGGGCTGGCCGCCCCTCACGGAGGAAGGGGCGGGCGATCGCCGCGCCCTGTGGTGCGGCGATGCCCAAGACTGCGCCCTGCCCGGGTGTCACCACCATGTCGCGCCGGATATCACCTGACCCGCTTTCGGGTGGCGCGATGTCCACCCCAGTAGCGTCAACGTGGCATGTGCGGCTGCAGTGTTGCGCAGGCGGGCGCGGACTGTCAGGGCAGCGTCCGCAGTGCCGGAGCTATCGCGCCCCCATGGATGCGCGCCACCGCCCACGGGACAGATGGCACACCCCATCGGGCGTGATGCGGACGCGCGCACCGAGCAACGGCAACGCGCCTTCCGCGTTCAGCCGGTTGCGGATGCGTTCCAGGGCATCCCACAGACGTTGCGGGCCGCTCTGGTGTACTTCCGGCGGGTCGGTCCACTCGGCGGACGCGCGTGCCCATGATCCGTCCGGGTGCACCAGGTAGGCGGTTCGTGTCCGCCCGCTGGTCTCGTATCCGAGTTCCACGCCCGGTGTGGTGACTTCCAGCATGGACCGGAGTTCCCACGCGTTCGCCACGTCCACCACGGGATAGCGACCCGTGCTCGTCTCGCCCCCGTCTGACTCACGGGCGAGGACGAACAGCTCGGCGAGGGCGGGCGGGTAGTCGTCGCCGGACCGGGTGAGCATGAAACCCGCCATGTCCCGTTCCACCTGCCCCACCACGTCCCCGTTCCGGTTCTTCCATCCGGTGATGATCAGGGACGTGCGCGCGAGCGTTGTTGCGATGCGTCCGCCGGGTTCCAGTGCAGTGAGCACCGCGCGGAGTCCCGGACCGGGGGCGAGGGCGACCGTGCACACGATGCGGTCATACGAGCCCGGCACGTCCTCGGTGGCGTCCGCTGCGATCATCTTCGGGTGGTAGCCCATGCCCGCGAGCCGGTCCCGCGCTGCACTGACTAGGTACGGGTCCACGTCCAGACTCGTCACGTGCTCGTCCCCGAGTCGGTGACAGGCGTACGCGGTGAGCCCGCCGGCTCCGGTGCCCAAGTCCAGCAGGGACAGCCCGTCCCCGAGTCGCCCGTGTCGCAGCATCCGCACGACCAGACTCGGCATGGTGGCGGACGACGTGGGCAGTCCCTCGGGCCGGTCTCCGGGCTCGGCATGGTCGGCGTGCAGCGTGCCAACCCTGGTGATCAGGGACCGGTCCGCGTACGCGGCTTCCATCCACGCGTCCGGCTCGCTCGCGCCGTCGCGCAGTATCCACCGGCCCGAGTCGTCCACGTCCCACCAGCGCGGGACCAGTTCGTGACGGGCGACGCGTGCCACGGGGGTGAGCCACCGTGAATCCGGGTCGGTCACCTGGTCCGCGAGGGTGCTTGCCTTGCTCTCCCAATCCATGTTGCCGAGCCTTCCAGGTCAGTACGCGGGGTCACAGGCTTCGGTGTTCGCGGGGTCACAGTCGCCCGAGTCGTCCGGCGTACACGCGGCGCGAGGGGTGGGAACGCTTGCCGAGAGTTGCGCCCACGCCGTACCGCCGAGCAGATCGGCGAGCGGGGTTTCCCGGACGTTGCCCGCCGGGAAGTCGCGCGAGAGCACGCACCCGGCTAGGAGCGTGTCTCAGTAACGGGCAACTGGCCGGGAGGTCGTGATCGGCGGGATCGGTCGCGGTGGTCCGGTCAGCGCCTGTGGGGCCGACGGGCGGGTCGGTCGGGCCGGGATTTCGGCCCGCGGTGGCCGGGGCGGCCCGGTTGGTCAGTCGGCCGCGGCGGCGAGGCCGGTCGGTCCGGCGTGGCGGAAGATCTTGCGGAGGTTGTGGCAGGCGGCAAGCAGTCGCCACTCGCCGCGGGCGCCGTCTTCGCCGCGCAGGAGGAGCCGGCGGCCGTTGTGGCAGGTCATGATCTGTCCGAAGACGGGTTCGACGATGGCCTTGCGGCGGGCGTAGGCGGCCCGGCCGGGCTTGGTCCGCAGCTTGCGGGCCATGCGCTCCTTCAGCGTGGCGTCCTTGGGGATGCGTCCGCGTGGAGCGGGCGGAACCTGCTCGTCGTGGGCCAGTCGGCCGGTGGCCATGAACGTGTCGGTGCCGCAGGCCAGTTGGCGGTCCTTGGCGGCTTCGAGGTTGGCTTCCGAGCAGTATCCGGCGTCGACCAGCGCCTGCTTGGGGTGGGCGCCGGTGTTCGCCGCGGACTGGTCAAGCATCAGGGTGTAGTTCAGCGCGTCCGAGGGGTTGCACGTCACGTCGGCGGCGGTGATGACCTGGTGTTCCTCGTCGACTACGGCCTGCGCGTTGTAGGCCTGGATGTAGGCGCCGTCGCTGTTCTTCATGATCCGCGAGTCGGGATCGGTGAAGTTGGCCTGCGCCTTGGGCTTGGGCCGGGCCCTGGCGGCGGTCGCCTCGCCGGCGTCGGTGACGGCCTGCTCATCACTGGTGCCGGCGCGCTGCTGACGGCGGCGTTCCTTGTCCTCGGCATGCTTGCGGGCCTTGTCGGCGGCCTCGGCCTCGATCTGCGCGCGGGCGGCCTGCAGCTTCGCCAGGCGCTTTTCACGCCGGTCCAGTTCGGCGGGCAGGTCCACCTCCTTGCCGTCCACGCCGAAGACCTGGTCCTCGGCTTCGTCGGCGGCCTCCGCGTCGGCCAGCAGTGCCTGGGCCTTCGCTTCCAGCTGGGCGATCTCGGCCTCGATCCGCTCTTCCTTGTCGACCAGGCGGCCGTAGCTCATCGCCTTGTGCTTGGAGGCACTGGCCTCCAGCTTGGTGCCGTCCAGCGCGACGCGGCCCATCTTGACCAGGCCGAGTCGCATGGCCAGGTGCAGCGACTGGGTGAACAGACCGGCCAGTGCGTCCAGGTGGCGGCGGCGGAACCGGGCGATCGAGCGGAAGTCGGGGGCCTGGCCGGCGGCCAGGAACCGGAACGCGACGTCGTCGGCCATGCGGCGCTCGATCGCCCGGGAGGAGCGCACCCCGGTGGTGTAGCCGTAGATCAGCAGCCGCACCATCAGCCGGGGGTCGTAGGGCGGGTAGCCGCGCTTTTCGGTGTAGTCCGCCAGGACCGGTCCGAGGTCGAGCACCTCGTCGACCAGGTCGGCGACGAACCGGGCCGGGTGGTCCTCGGGCAGCCAGTCATCCAGCGACGGCGGCAGCAGCAGGACCTGATGCGGGTCGAACGCCCGGAACGTCTTGTCCACCGCCACCGCAGGACCCATCGGCCGCTTCTTCTCGACCGGCTCGACCTCGAACAGCCCATCCCCACCATGCATACCGTGATCATCCCGCACCAATGATCACGAACCATAGGCGGGTTGCCCGTTACTGAGACACGCTCCTAG
>NZ_WJBG01000194.1 GCF_009709555.1 Streptomyces blattellae
GCTTGCTCGACGCTGCGCTCCCCCTACGCATCCTGCTTTGCCGCCGCCGAATGCTGAGTGCGGTTCCATCAAGGCCTGTTCGCTCCTCCGCCTACCCTGGCGTCCAGCACCAATCCGCTGCGGGACCATGAGTTCACAAAGGTCCCGAGCCACTCAACTGCGCGGCGAACGGCTCCGCTTGTGTCGGCACTGATGCCACCAACGCGATCCATGAACCGTCTGCAAACACGAGCTCGAATCGGCCTCGCTGGAGAACTCCCTTGGGGTTCGCACGGACTCCGAGAACGCTGGTGCGCGGGGCCTCCCACTGGAGTTCGTACGCCCGACCGGACTGCCACAGCTTGGCGCGGTCGGCGAAGGCAAGCGCCCGGCGGTCGGTGAACGCGACCGCCAACGTCGAGGCAGGCAAACGTCCCGCGGTGTAGTGCGTCACCAGGAACTGCCCGGCCTGGCTCTCCCAATCTCCGTGCATGCCCTTGCCGTGGGCCGCCCGGGTGAGGGCGTTCTCGGTCTTCTGGTCAGCACCCTCCATCGTCCGCTCGAACCGGGTGACGGGCTTCGGTTCGGGCGGACGCAGGAATCGCTGCACTGCCCCTGGAAGGCGGGACTTGAGCCTGCGCTCCAGCTCTGACTCCTGGGGCGGCTGCCGTAGCCAGACCGGCCGCTCCGGTACGCCAGGAGCCGTCTCGCACTCGCATACCGCGAGCAGCCGCTCTCCGGAGTGGAGGAGCGGCTGGATCTCGTCACGGCAGTCCTTGTTCATCCCGCAATTCCTTCTGATCAGGGGTGCGGTCAGCCGAAGGACAGTTCCCTTGTTCCTGCCAGGGGCTGGCTTCACCCCTATCCGACCTCGGGTCACCGCCCCGATCACCGTACGCCGTCACGCACCGCAACCATCACGTTGTTGAAAAGGCCTTGTTGTCCGTATTCGGCATTTCCTGCTGAGTTTTGATGGTTGCGAGGACGAATGCCAGGCGATAGTCCACGTGCTGCGTCTTCAAGTGGTAGGCGGGTTCGCTGATCCCACGATAGTCGAGGAGTAGGGAAAAGGCGGGGCCGTACCAGCGTGTTCGCCTGGGGAAGTTGACCTCTATCTCTGATTCGCCTTCCCAAAAGGAGTACAGGCGCATCGCCAGGCCAGCCGGGAACCAGAGGGGGAAAAACCCGATACAGAGGGTCCAGGCGTACCAAGTACCCTTCTTTCCTGTGATGCGTGACCCGGACGGCAGCGTCACTGTCCATCGAGTGCGTCGTGGCCATGGGAGGAATCTTCCTCTGCGGAATTCCACGCGTGCCAGAGCGGCGCCTTCCGGTGTGTAGACATCATGGGTTGCCGGAGATGTCTCCACCGCGGAGCAGAGAGTTCCTCCCCCGTGGGCGTCTTGCACAAGAAGCTGCGCGGTGGCTGGTCGCCAGTAGATCCGCGCCAGGGGCGATCTCTGCTTGTCCTTGATCACGTAGAGGAGGTCGGCGGATACTCCGAGGGCCTCATCCCGCGGGCCGGGGTCATCGACAAGGAAGGTGAGTTCGTCCGGGTTTGGGCTTGGCTGTGGTGGGTGCATGTGCTTCCGCGTCGTCAGTGAGGAGTTGATGATGGTTATCCGAAGGGGTTGATCGCGCTCGTGACCCTGTCCGCCGTGTCGCGGATCTCGTCGACCTTGCGGTGAACCTGCTCGGACCGGTACTCGACTTCGTCATGGACGTTCCGGACGCCTTCGGTGGCCAGCACGGCTTGGTAGAAATACAGGTCCTCGACGTCCGTGGTGCTCAGGTTGAGCAGCAGCAGACGGCCCTCGTCGGGAAAGGGGCCCTTCTGCGATCTGCTGCTCCAGCGCCGTGTACACCTTGCTGGTTCGGCCCAGCCCATCAGTGATCTTCCCTGTGGCGTCGGCGATCTTGCCGATGCCGTAACTCCAGGAGTCCTGGAAGTCGTCGCAGGCATCGTCCAGCTCGCTGAATCCCGAGCTCTTGGGGCCGAAGTCCTTGAGGAGCTTCATGGCTGCCCGCAGGTCATCGGCGCAGTCGCCGAGGTCGCTGGTGAGCTTTGAGCGAGTCGAGCTCGACCCGGTAATAGCCAGTCACTGGCCGTCGCCTCTCCCCCGTGTCGCGGTGATCGCACTGCCACAGACGTTAACGGGTGGGAAGACGCCACCCGCAAGGGGGTAACTGCGATGAGCCGTTGCGCGTGCCATCAAGAAGGTGCCTGCGCCGGATGGACGCGGCTCAGCTTCAGCTCGATCAACGGCCTTTGGTGTGCCGGGTCTTGCAGCCGCCAGCCGTAGTCGTCCGCGCGCTGGGCCACATAACCGACGACCACCGCACGGTACTTGCGCACGGGGATCTCGGTGTGCGGGAACTTCCAGTTGTCCGACCACCGGGCGAGCTTCCCCTCGACGCGCGCGCCTGGCCCGGACATGTGAGAAGTCAGGCGGCCCACTGCCGGGCGCGGTCCCCGCGCCATTCCACGGGACGGGTCCCGGCGGCACCCGTCTATCGTCCCAGCCTCGGGTGCCGGATCGGACCAGGGTGGCTGGGTGATGCGGTCCGCCCTCGTAGGAGAGGTGTGCATGCGTGTGTTCCTGGCGTCACTCGCCGCGGTCGGCGGCGTCGGGCTCGCGGCTGCCGGTCTCGTGTTCGTGCCGATAGGGGTTCTGGAGCAGCGCAGCGCCGGCGACATGTACGAGGTCGCGTTCCAGCAAGTTGGCGATGAATGCAGCGGTGGACACGAGTTGTACCTCGACATCGAGAACGGGACACCTCTGGATTGCGTGCCCAGCTACGTCATAGGAGGGTCCCCAAGGGTCGACCTGCCTGGCTTCACCGAGGCCCAGAACGATGAGGTGGCCAGGCTCGGCAGACAGCTGGGCAGCGAAGGGCTGACGGACGCTGAACAACACCGGATCCAGAACCGGATCGATGAGATCGCAGCCGCAATCCCGGACGCCGACCGGCCGCTCCCCGACTCAGCTACCGTGTGGCCTGCTGACGCGGGTGTGTGGGGTGCTCGCCGGGCCTGGCTGGGGGGCGGAATGATCGCGGTCGGCATCTTGGGCATCATCTATGCCATGCGGGCGGCACGCTGAACAGCACTTGCCTCAGGAAGATCCACACCCACCTGAGTTGAAAATGCAGTTCCGGCCCGAGCTGCTCGGCGGCTGGTGCGCTCACCGGTCTCCTGCCGCATCCCGGCGTCCGGCCTGCAAGAGGTCGAACACGTCGGGGAGTGGCGGGAAGTGGGGCGCACAGTCGCCGCACGCGTACACGCTGAACCCGGGCCCGGAGTTCTGATGCACCTCGGAGACGAGGACCGGGGTGTCGGTGATCCGGTCGCAGCGCACGCACATCCGCACGGGCCGACGTACGACGACGGCAGCATCGCTACGGGCGCACCGCTGGCAGACCTGCCGGTGCCGTGCAGTTCCGCCGCTGCCCGTGGTGACGGTCACATGCGGCTGCTCGGCCGACCCACACACCTCGCACACACCACCGGCCCACTCCCGGTCGGCGACATCGCGGTGCGGGCCGTCATGCCCCACGATCCGCAGGCAGGCGACCCCCGCCGCATCGGGGAGCACCGCCACGCACTCCACCACACCGGGCCGCTGGAGCCAGGCGTGACCGAGGGCGTCGCGGTGGTCTCCGTCGTGGCCGTACCCCAGGACACAGGGCAGGCGATGATGCCCGTAGTCCGGCCACTCCCACCCCGGGCGGCGGGCGCCGCACATCGTGGCACCGGTGTTGGTGCCAGTGCCTGTGCCGGTCATCAGGCCGCCCCCCGCACGCCGACCATCTGCCGATCAAGGTCGACGCCGAAGTCCGCGGAGACGACCAGGACGAGGCGGCGCTCCCGCTGCCGCTGCCTCTCCTCGAACGCGACCAGGTAGGGGCGGACCAGGGCAGCGTCCTCGCCGTTGAGCGGTGAGTCCAGTCCGTAGGGGCTCCTCGGCGACGCGGGCC